>JBGUHI010000067.1:0-11654 GCA_045111995.1 Candidatus Limimorpha sp.
TCGTTTGTTTTTTTGCACTACAAATTTACGAAAATTATCGCTATGTTATTCTTTTTCAAGTAATTATTTTATATCGAACTCACGTTATTTTAGGAGATTGATTGTCGTTTTCCGATTCTTGATTGAGGGAAGACATGTAATCACCAAGCAGCAAGGCCTCTTGGCGATATTTGTAAGCGGTCATCTGAAGCACATCGGGAATGCCATGAACTTTGGAACTGATTAAGTCCCAAAATGCATAGCATGGCTGGATGTCTGGAGCCATTGAAAAAGATGCGTTGGAGTATTCTCGCCATCCGTCAGTATAGGGCGTATAGCCCTCGTCATCGCAGTCAAACAAATCGCAGTCAAACATATTGACATGCTCAAGTATGCTCAACATCCGGTTCCATCTGGAACCATAAAAAGCATCATCGACCAAAGACTTAAGCTGAGGGTTTTCATCATTATGCCAGTATTCAATGGTACTACGAAGAGAATAACGTTTGTCGATGGCTTGCAACTTTGCATACATATCAGTATGCTTTACCACCAAATTGCGTTCGTGGGTTTCAAGCATGGCATTCACCTCAGCCAGCCTAGAATAATCTGCTTCATTAAAATGAAGAGCAAACAAGCGGTCCAGTATCTTTGCTCTTTCTTCCATTTTTTCACAAACTTTTTGGCAACTGCTAATGCTATAGTACTCTTGCCCATCGTGAAAACTATAGGCGAGTTTTTCTATTTTCGACTCGCATTCTGCGAGCATTTTACGGAGCTGGTCGGCGTTTGTTAAAGTACTAATCATTTTTTGTTGATTTTGACGCCGCAAAGAAAACGTAAACCTGTGCCGAATCAAGGCATAAGTAAAGCAAAAATGTTGTTTTCTTGAAAAACAAAACCCTTATGTCGAGGGGCGCAGTGGGGGCGGATGGAATCCGCCTTTAGGGGACGGAACAGGGTGAGGCATTAAAATACACGACACATTTTTACTTTCGCTTCAGGAATTTCTCTTTCCTCAATCGTCATTATATCCCTATCAAGTATCACGAAATCAGCGTCTTTTCCGACTTCGATGCTGCCTTTGCGCTTCTCGAGGAAGCAGCCTTTGGCCACCCAAATCGTGATGGAGCGCATGGCTTGTTCACGGGTTAGGGCGTTCTCCATTTGGAAGCCTTCGGCGGGCGTTCCGTCCAAGTGCTTGCGGGCGACGGCGGCATAGAAAGTGTAAATCGGGCTGATGTCCTCGATGGGGAAGTCGGTGCCGTTGATTACCCAGCCATTTTGTTGCAGCAATCGCTGGTAGGCGTAGGCGTTTTTGATGCGCTCGCCAAGACGCTCGTCGGCCCAGTCCATGTCGGAGGTGCAGTGCGTGGTCTGGATGGAGGGGATGACGGAAAGGCTGCCATAGCGTTGGAAGTCGGCTTCATCGACAACTTGCGAATGCTCGATACGCCAGCGGAGGTCGTTTTGGCCTTTGAGGTATTCGGCGTAGATGTCCAAAATATGCCGCACGCCGCCGTCACCAATGGCATGGCAACAAACCTGATAACCAGACTTGTAGGACTTTTGGCAAACATGGCGATAGAAATCCTCGCTTTCCAAAATCAGACCAGTGTTTTCAGGGTCGTCTGTGTAAGGTTCAAGCAGTTTCGCGCCGCGCGAACCCAATGCACCGTCAGCATAAATCTTCACGCTTCTGACGGTGAGCCTTTCCTTGTCGATAACGCCTTGGCGCATAAAATGATCCATCGTCTCGTCGTCGGGGTTCACCATCGCATTGACGTGCATTTTGAGTTTTCCTGCCTGTTGCAGGCTGTCAATCAGTTCAATGGTGGCAATGTCCAAACCCGCGTCGGTGACGGAGGTCAGGCCGACCGCCATGCAGTTTTCCTGCGCCTTCAGGAAGGCTTGAATCCGTTGCGCGGTTTCCATTTTCGGTACCAAAGCCTTCGCTGCATCGGCTAGATTGTCGAGCAGTACGCCCGTGCATCGCCCGTCTTTGACGATGGCCATGCCACCATCCATCTTTGTATTCTCATCAATGTCAGCCAGTTCCAACACTTCCTTGGAAACCAGCACTGCATGACCATCCACACGGGTCAGCAGGACTTTCTTGTCGGGAAATGCTTCTGCAAGTTTTTGGTTTTCAGGAAACTCGGCCACTTCCCAAAGGTTTTGGTCCCAGCCACGACCCAAGAGCCATTCGGAAGGGTAGAGGCTATCGTGGACCTTCAGCCGTTCAATGACTTCATCGAAGGAAAGGCAGCCTTTCAGGTCGGCCCAGCGGACGAGGTTTTCGCCATAGCCCGTGAAATGGCAGTGGCCGTCCATGAAGCCGGGATAGACTGCATCGCCTTGAGCGTCAATGGTTTCCTTGGCGGCATAGTGGCGCAAAATGGTTTCGTCGTCGCCGATGGCGACAAACTTCCCATCCTTGACGGCAAAGGCTTGGGCCTTGGAAAAATCGTTGTCAACGGTATAGACGTTGGCATTGTGGACGATGAGGTCCACGGGCGTTTTTTGGTTGCAGGAAGTCATAATGGTCAGAATTAAGGCGCAGAGCGGAAGAAAAAGTGCGCTAATTGGTTGTTTTATAAGTGATTTCATTGAAAGAAAGGCTGGGATGGTTTGTTTTATTTGCCGCAAAAATAATCAATTTCCACACGCGCCGAATCGGGATTTTGTGGTTAAGATGTCAAATTAATGTATCTTTGCCCCACTTATGCGCAAAACACTCTACTTCTTATTTCTTTTGATGACCGCCGCCTGTGGGCGTGTTCCTTCGGCTGATTGGATTGAAGGCCCAACCGAGGACGATGGCCGTGCCTTGCATACTTTGGTGCTTCACGACATGCCCGAAGGCTCGCGGGTGTGGTTCCAAGAGCTTTTCGACGGCAAAACCTCTGTGGAAGGCCCCGTGATGAACCATTATCAAGGAACTTCTTGGTACATCGACATTCCCGAAAGCGGTACGATTACGTTGAAGTACTACGGTCGTCAGCTGCCAAGGCGTTCTTGGGCACCAGTAGGCTTTGTCCTTCAGCAAAAAGGGAAACCCGACAGGCCGATGGCAGTGCAATACCATTTCTTGGAACTTCCTGAGAAAGAGTCGAATGAAGACGGTTTTGCCTGCAATTATGAAGTCGACCCCGCCGACATCATCCCTCAAGTTAAGCGGGTGCATTATGGCGCTGAGCCAATGGAAACGATGGAAATACTGCCTGCGTGTCCTGCGGGATGGTACCGCATCACGATTGGGGAGGACGGTGATCCAAAGATAGAAGCCAACGACGATGATGGGGCGTACTATGCCGAAGTCACCCTTGCCAAACTGCCCCGCCCCTTGCAGCCCATGACCATCGAGGACTGGCCGGATTTCCCTTACCGAGGCTTCATGCTTGATGTGGTGCGCGATTTCCGCACTGTCGATGAGGTGCTCGAAATCATCGACTTGATGGCCTCTTGGAAACTCAACACACTTCATTTTCATATCGCCGACGATGAGTCGTGGTGCTTGGAAATCAAGGATTTGCCAGAGTTGACGGATTATGGCGCGCATCACGCCTTGCCTGATTGGAATTTGCAAGAAATTTCTGCTTTGAAACCTACCGCCAACGGACGCATCGGTAACATGACCTATTACACAACCGAAGAATACAAACAGATTCTCCGCTATGCTTGGGAACGCTGTATCAAGGTGATTCCCGAGTTTGACATGCCTGGGCATTCTCGGGCTTCCATCAAGGCGATGCAGGCCTATGAGCGGTGCACGGGCGACAGCAGCTTCCGCCTGCAAGACCCTGCTGACACCTCGCATTACTGGTCGGCGCAAGACTTCACTGACAACGTGCTGAGTGTTTATTTGCCAAGTGTTTACAAGTTTTATGGGACTGTCTTTGACGAGGTCATCCGCTTGCACAAAGAGGCAGGAGTTCCACTTCCCGCCATCCATATCGGTGGCGATGAGGTTCCCAACGGTGCTTGGTCGGGACGCGACCGCCACAAGATGAAAGAGCTTTTCATTAACGGTATGCTCGACCTCGCCGAGGCGCGTGGCATACGTCTTGCGGGTTGGGAGGACATCGCCAAGGGTTTGGAACCCGAGACAGAGGAACGGCTTAAACAATCCTTGTATTTCTTGAATGTTTGGAATACTGATGGTGTGGAAGGTTTTCCTGTCGTGCTATCTCCAGCGGCTTACACTTATTTGGATTTGGCCTACAGCGGCAGTCCCGATGAGATTGGCCTCCATTGGGCGGGCTACGTCGATGAGCGCAAGACCTTTGAATGGAATCCGTATGATTACAAAGGCGACATCATTGGTGTGCAGGCACAGTTGTGGTCGTCGCAACTGAGGAGTTTCGACGATGCCATATACCAGATGCTGCCCAAGGCACTCGGTGTGGCCGAGCGAGCTTGGAACAAAGGAACAAATTCTCCTGTTGGAACGGCTTTTGAGCAGTTTTATAGCATTATCGTTGTTCGGGAAATGCCGGTTTGGGAAGAGAAGGGGTATCTATATAAGAAAAGATAGTTTTGATAGGATTTTTGGTTATCGGCAAGTTTTATCTCAAAAATTGCTGAAAAGACGCTGATTTTTGCCGATATCGGCAAGTTTTTGAGAAAAACTACTTCCACTCGGCTATCCATCCCTCGATTTCCCGGATTCGTTGCGCGTATTTTTCTATTTGCCCTTCGATGAAGTCGTCGCTGTATTTGCGATCGCAGAAGCCGTTGCCGCGTGCCACATAGTCGTCGTCTTCGAGGGAGGTAAAGACCTCTTCGTAGTTCTCCAAATACTGCTTGTTGTCGGATAGGAGCTTTTGCAAATCGGCAAGGTCGGCTTCGATGTGCTCTGCCGTGGAGAAGGTGTAACGCTTTTTCATAGGTCATCCAATGGATTGCAAATCAATAAGTTTCTTGTAAACGCCACCAAGGGCAATCAAATCGTCGTGCTTGCCGCGCTCGATGATTTGGCCTTTTTGCAACACCACGATTTCGTCAGCGTATTGGATGGTGGACAGGCGATGCGCAATGACGATGGAGGTGCGTTGGCTCATCACCTTGGCCAAGGCATCCTGAACAAGTCGCTCGCTTTCAGTATCTAAGGAGGAAGTGGCTTCATCAAGGATAAGGATGGGCGGATTCTTCAGCACGGCACGGGCGATGCTCAGGCGTTGGCGCTGACCGCCGCTGAGGTTCATGCCGCGGTCGCCGATGAGGGTGTCGTAGCCGTGTTCCAATTCCATGATGAACTCGTGCGCGTTGGCGATTTTGGCCGCCTCGATGACCTTCTCTTTCGAGATGTTTTCCATGCCGAAAGCGATATTGTTAAACACGGTGTCGTTGAAGAGGATGGTCTCTTGCGAAACGATTCCCATCAGGCCGCGAAGGTTGCTGATTTTGTAGTCGCGGATGTCGTGTCCGTCGATGCAGACGCTGCCGCTGCCAACTTCATAGAAACGTGGTAACAGGTCAGCCATAGTCGATTTTCCGCCGCCGCTCTCGCCTACGAGTGCGACGAACTTGCCTTTCGGAATCTTCAGATTGACACCCTTCAAGACCTCGTCCTTGCCATAGCTGAAATGTACGTCCTTGTATTCGATGCTACTCTTGAATTCCTTGATTTCCAATGCGTTTTCCTTCTCTGTGATGACCTCTTCGGCATCCAGAATCTCAAAAATGCGTTCCGCCGAGGCGATGCCTTTTTGCACGTTGTAGTAGCCTTGCGAGAACGACTTGGCAGGCGAGATGATTTGCGAGAAAACGACGATATAAGTGATGAAGTCGCCCGCTTTGATGCCGCCGCCGCCGCCGAGAATCAGCCTGCCGCCGAACCACAGCACGAGGATGACCACTGCTGAGGATAGAAATTCGCTCATCGGCGAACTCATGTCGCGCTTGCGGTGGATGCCACGCAGCACCTTGGTGTAGTCAGCGTTTTGTTCCTCAAATTTGTCGCTGGAATAACGCAAAGCGTTGAACGCCTTGATGATACGAAGTCCGGAAATGGTCTCTTCCACGGTTGAGATGATACCCGCCAACTTGGTTTGGCCTTCCTTCGACTCTTTCTTCAGCATCTTGCCGACCTTGCCGATAATCAGTCCCGCAATGGGCAGCACGACGATGACGAACAGCGTCAGTTTTGGGCTAAGGGTGACCATGAAGATGAAGTATAGAATAATGGTCAGCGGGTCTTTGATGAGCATTTCGAGGTAGTTCAAAATCGAGACCTCAACTTCTTGAACGTCAGTGGTGATTCGCGCGATGGAGTCGCCTTTCTTGCGGCTGTGGTAGAAGGACAGCGGCAAGATGAGGATTTTGTTGTAGATGTCGCGGCGCAGGTCGTGGACGGCACCCACACGCACGTTGGCCATGAAATAGCAGGCGAAGAAACGTCCGAGGTTGCGGAAGAAGAAGGCCACAAGCAACACTAAACAGATGAACAATAGCGCATAGTGCTTGCCTCCAGTGGCGATGAGGTCGCTCATGAACCAGTTGAGATAGCCCATCAGGTAGTCGGAGGTGAAGGCAAACTCGGGCTTGGCCACAGCCTCCACCGCGCCTTCCTTAAAGAGCAGGGTGAGGAACGGTCCCACCAAGGCGAAGGAGAACAGCGAGAAGAAGATGGTGATCAGGTTGAAGACCAGATTCAGGACGATGCTGCCCCAATAGGGTTTGACGTAGGTAAGGACTCGGGAGAAGGATTTCTGCTTTTGCATAATTGTTGGTTATTAGTTGATGATTGATTATAGGTCTTATATGTCCTATAGGACTTATGCTGGCCTGTCCTTTCTCTCATTAACGCAGTCGTCTTTAGAAATAGTATCCTCTGCTTTTTCATCATCCTTCTTATTGTCTTGTATTTCTTGCAAAGGATGAGGATTATCTCTATAATTCTTCCTTGCTTGATACATCCTCTCTCGCAATCCACCGTTTTTTATAAAGTCTTCTTCCAATCTTCTAATCTGTTGATCAAGGAGATAGTTGCACTGGTGAATTAGACAAAGAATGATATTGGCACAAACAATCCCATCTCGAGTTTCTATGAACTGTTCGTAGGTGTTCTCGTAAGATTCGTTTTTTGTGTAAGCCAATTTTCTTACATACAATGCTTCCTTGCTGTCCTTTTCCCAAATCCTTTCTTTTCTATTCTTAATGTAATCTTTGTAATCCTCAAGCAACTCTTCCAAACTCGCTCTCGCCACATTGGTTAGTTTTATCTCGGTTTCCTTAGAAGTTCCAGATGCTTTTGAGCCTTCAATAATGTTCTGTTTTCCAGAACGGGCGGCTTGAACCATTTGGTCGTAGGTTCTGTCTTTAATGTTTATGAATCTCTCGCAAAACTTGACTGTTGCAGAATACACAATTGCCGATTTCTTGTAGGAAAGCAGTTCTTGGTAGTGTCCATGAGGTGGAATGAAGCCGTTATCCATCTTGTGTGGTTTTAGTAATTATATCCCGTATAATTCTCTGGCGTAATTGCAGCTAATTCCATTTTAATCTCCTTGCTCACCGGCAATCCCTTGATGAATTCATCGATGGCGGCCTTGTCGATGTGCTTGTTGGTGCGGGTGAGGCCTTTCAGCAGTTCGTAGGCACCTTCGATTTGTTCGCGGCGGAGGATGGTCTGGATGGCTTCGGCCACCACGGCGTAGTTCTGTTGCAGGTCTTGACGAATCTTGTCCTCGTTGAGTAGGAGTTTGTCCAAGCCCTTCATCAGCGACTTGATGGCAATCAAAGTGTGGGCCAGCGGTACACCGATGTTGCGGGTAACGGTGGAGTCGGTGAGGTCGCGCTGGAGGCGGCTGATGGGCAGCTTGGTGCTCAAGAAGGTGAGCACGGCGTTGGCCATGCCGAGGTTGCCTTCGGCGTTCTCGAAGTCGATGGGGTTGACCTTGTGGGGCATCGCCGACGAGCCGACCTCGCCCGCCTTGATTTTCTGCTTGAAATATTCCATCGAGACGTAGAGCCAGATGTCGCGCGAGAGGTCAATCAAGATGGTGTTGATGCGGCGCAGGGTGTCGAAGTAGGCAGCCATATAGTCGTAGTGCTCGATTTGCGTGGTGGTCTGCTGGCGCTTGAGTTTCAGGCTCTTCTCCACGAACTTCTTCGCGAATGCGGGCCAGTCGATGTCGGGGTAGGCCACTTTGTGGGCGTTCATGTTGCCCGTGGCGCCGCCGAACTTGGCGGAAAATGGCACATTGTTCAGCATCTTCATCTGGTCGTTGAGACGCTCCACGAAGACGTAAATCTCCTTGCCCAGATGCGTTGGGCTGGCGGGCTGGCCGTGGGTCTTGGCCAACATCGGGATGTCCTTCCATTCCTTGGCCATGCCGTCCAGCTTTTCGATGAGGTCTTCCAAGGCTGGCTTGACGAGCAGTTTGTGTGCCTCCATCATTGAAAGCGGCACGGCGGTGTTGTTGATGTCTTGCGAGGTGAGGCCGAAGTGCAGGAACTCCTTGAACTCGGTCAGGCCGAGTTCGTCGAAGCGGCGTTTCAGGAAGTATTCCACGGCCTTCACGTCGTGGTTGGTCTCTTTCTCGATTTCCTTGATTTCCAATGCGTCTTCGAGTTGGAACTCCTCGTAGATGGCGCGCAGGTCGTCGTAGTCGCCGTCGAAGGCTTCGAGTTGGGGCAGAGGCAGTTCGCACAAGGCGATGTAATACTCCACCTCGACCATCACGCGGTAGCGGATGAGGGCAAATTCACTGAAAAAGTCGTCCAACTCGGCGGTCTTGGAACGGTATCGCCCGTCGATGGGCGATATGGCTGTTAGGGGATTGAGGTTCATTATGTTGAATTGTTGTTTGATTGATTTGTCTTTTTTGTTTTTATTGCCATCTATTTTATCACCACCCAATACCCTGTCCTCTCATTCCCCATTCTTTTGAGGAGATGGTTTCGTTTAAGGGTTTCTATATCGCGTTTAATGGTGCGTTGCGTTACGGACAACCTTTCGGCCATTTCAGCCGATGAGATTCGGATATCCAACTTCATCATTTCCAATATTTTCCTTTGTCTCGGACTTATGGCCTCTTCGGTGACATTATCGGTGACATTATCGGTGACATTATCGGTGACATTCCTCTTGAAAGGAACGGTGAAACGGATGAAATGCTCCATAAAAGTAAAGCAATCCCGACCATAACTTTCCAAGATTCTCGGCATCCCCGAACCTAACGACTCAACCAATTCCACATCCCTGAAAATCCGCATCAATTCTTTGTTTCGGGGTATGGAAACGCCACTGAAAAACTCGTTTTCTGACATGCTCTCGGGCAATCGGCCGTATGAAGTGATTTCAAGTCGGTCGGAAAAAATCTCGAATTTTGGTGGCACTTCGCGGCTGTAATCGTTGTGAACGATGAAGTTAATGGTGGCCTCGTGGATGGCTCGGTCGTCCCACAAAGGTGTGTCAATTCGTTGCATGTAAGTCAGTTGCGTTGAGACCTCATTTTCCACTTTCAACTTTTCCAACACGCGTCGTGTTGCTGTTATCAGCGAGCAATAACCGTACTCGTTGTTTGAAATGAGGTCAACGCGGTCTGTTCCTGCATATTTCGCTACCTTTATGGAATTGCCGTTTTCGTCAGCCAACAGATAAGCCACATAATTCAAGGAACCGTCTTCAGTCAATAGTTCCAAGTTTCTCAAATAGTTCTCGTTGAGGGGATGTTTCATCTCCTCATAATAAATCCGCAACTGTGAGAATGTCAAATCTTGCCTCGGCGACTTGATGTTCCGCAACGAATTGCGAACACGATGGGCAAACAAGTCCTCAATCATGTCTAATGTCATCGGCTCGGCGGCAGTTCCCACACGGATGAAGCAACCTTTGGGCGACATTCCAACCTTGGATAAGTAGTACGGTTTTTCGCTGCCACTAGCCACAAACACCCGAATCACTTTGGCACCTTCCATGTCTTCAGCAGTAACATCAAACAAACCCATGGGCGAAGGTGAAATCTTGGTGCGGATGCGGTCTTTGATTTTCAGCATATCGCCGTCAATGTCCCCAATGCCAACAGGAACGCCGTCTTTGTTTACTCCTACATAGATGATACCGCCTTCCCGATAATTGAGAAAAGCGATGACTTCTTCCTCAAGGTCCAACTTGTCAGTCAGTCTTTCCTTGAATTCTATGCGGTTGGTCTCAGTCATGCGGTGTGTTTTGCGTGACAAAAGTAGGCAAAAAGAAAAAATGCGCCAAACAATTTGACGCATTTTTCGTTCTGGCTTGAAAAATCTGTTTTTACTTTACGCCTGCTCCAACTTGTCATTCGACCCCAAAACATTGACAATCTTGTGCTCATAGAGCTTCTTCATGCTGTCGCGGGCAGGGGTGAGGTACTTGCGCGGGTCGAACTCGGCGGGCTTCTCGGCCATGGCCTTGCGGATGGCGGCGGTCATGGCTAAGCGACTGTCGCTGTCGATGTTAATCTTGCAGACTGCCGATTTCGAGGCTTTTCTCAGCTGCTCCTCGGGGATGCCCACGGCGGCTTTCAGCGAGCCACCATATTTATTAATGGTATCGACCTCATCTTGCGGCACCGACGACGAGCCGTGCAACACGATGGGGAATCCGGGCAGCTTCTTCTCGATGGCCTCAAGTACATCGAAAGCCAACGGAGGCGGCACAAGGCGACCTGTTTCGGGGTCAACGGTGCACTGCTCGGGCGTAAATTTGTAAGCGCCATGCGAGGTGCCGATGCTGATGGCCAAGCTGTCCACGCCGGTCTTGGTCACGAAGTCGATGACTTCCTCGGGCTTGGTGTAGTGGCTTTCTTCGGCGACCACTTCATCTTCCACGCCGGCCAACACGCCGAGTTCGCCTTCCACGGTCACGTCAAACTGATGGGCGTAGTCGACGACCTTCTTTGTGAGGGCCACGTTCTCGTCGTAAGGGAGGGCGGAACCGTCAATCATCACGGACGAGAAGCCCATGTCAATGCAACTTTTGCAAGTCTCGAAGCTGTCACCGTGGTCTAAGTGGAGGACGATTTCAGGATGGGCGCAACCCAGTTCCTTGGCGTATTCCACCGCGCCTTGGGCCATGTAGCGCAGCAGGGTTTGGTTGGCGTAGTTGCGCGCGCCTTTCGACACTTGCAGGATGACGGGCGACTTGGTCTCGACCGCCGCCATGATGATGGCCTGCATCTGTTCCATGTTGTTGAAGTTGAAGGCCGGGATGGCATAGCCGCCATCAACCGCCTTGGCGAACATTTTACGGGTGTTCACAAGCCCTAATTCTGTGTAACTAATCATATTGAGTTGTTTAATTGTTGTTTGTTTAACTGTTTAGTTGTTGCAAAGGTAGGAATAATTTGTTTGGGAAAACAAAAAACTGCCAAACAATTCTAAGCGGCAAGGTTTTATAAACAAAAATCCCCCGCCGGAAAATTTCCAGCAGGGGATATTGTAGGGCTGTCGTACCACGGCAGCCGTCGTAGGGCTGTCCTATCAGGGCAGCCACATTATCGTTCCATCGCATCGGCTGCCACAATGTGACAGCCCTACAGACCAGACAGAAAAATCCCCCACCGGAAAAATTCCCAGCAGGGGATTTGTAGGGCTGTCGTATCACGGCAGCCGTTGCGCCCGTTTTATTCCACCACAACCTTCCGCGTCACGCCGTTCAGGCGTAGGAAATACAGGCCTTGGGGCAGTTC
>JBGUHI010000068.1:0-23737 GCA_045111995.1 Candidatus Limimorpha sp.
TGCCAAATCCCGACTGAATTATCAGCCTAATTTTTGTCCACTTGAAAGCATCGTCTCAAAAACAGCCTAATTTTTGTCCATTACACCAACAAATCAACGGTTAAACAATTAAACAATCAACAGTTCAACAGCAATGAGCAGTTATCTCAAATTCTTAAGTAGAAACAAACTCTACACCATCATCGAGGCCCTTGGCTTGGCCGTCAGCCTCGCCTTTGTCATCATCATCGGCAGTTACGCGTTACAGCAATACAGCATCACCCGCGAACACCCCGACCGAAAGAACATCTATTGCTTCGGTATGCCAGGTTATCTTGGCTCCACTTACGCTTTCGTCGACGAGGTAAAAGACCGCGTCCCCGAGGTGGAAATTGCCACACGGTATTGTATTGAGGCCAATCCACCCATCGTCATCATTAACGATGAGGAGATTGAAGCCTTTGTGACCGCTGTCAGCAAAGACTTCTTCACGATGTTTCCGTACTTTCGGTTTGTGGAGGGCGGTCCCGAAGGCATTGAAGCGCCAATGAATGTCATTGTGAGCGAGAGTTTTGCGCGAAAACATGATTTGAAAGTTGGAGAAACCTTGGATTTGGTTTTGAACAAATACGTTATCATTGGCATCATTGAGGATTTCCAAAACACGGTGCTGGAATCAACAGATTTGATTGTCAACGAACACGACTTTCTCAACAAATCTGCTTGGGATACGCCATACGACCGTTTCGGCTCAACCATTCCTTTCATCAAATTCAAAGAGGGCACCGACCCGCAAGTGATTTACGACAAAGTGGAAGCAGTTTGCAAGGAGATTTATCCCGACATGTATGGCCAGGCTTTCTTTGAACGGTTGGACATGACCCGTTTTGACCATCTGTTTTTCAAAGACTTTGGCGAGCCTAACGACCAACTGAAACATGGCGACATCAAAACACTGAAACTTTTGGCTCTTGTCGGGTTGCTGCTGCTACTTTCGGCAGTGTTCAACTACATCAACCTTTCGTTCGCCCTCACGGGAAAACGCGCCAAAGAGATGGCAACTCGCAGACTGTTGGGAGCGCAGAAGTCGGCGATCATCGGGAAATACATCACTGAATCATTGTTGTTTACAGCGGTTTGTTTCGCCTTTGGCCTACTATTGGCCTACGCTTTTACACCTTCGATGAATGCCTTGCTCAACAATCCGAGCATCCCGATTTGCATTCAGATAACGCCAATGTATCTTTTGGCCTATATCGCCATCGTTTTGGTGGTTGGCGTGCTTAACGGCATCATCCCTGCATGGTTTGCCAGTCGTGTGGAGCCGATGGATGTGGTGAAAGGCACCTTCAAGCGCAACACGAAGATGGTCTTTAATAAGGTGTTCATCGTCATCCAAAATGCCTTGGCAGTTTTCCTTATCGCAATGGCGATTGTGATGGAGGCGCAATATCGCACTTCATTGAATCGTCCGAAGCATGTCAACACTGAAAACCTCTATTATCTATCGGTCATCTCCTCTACGCCACAATCCGAATTGCGTGAGGCGTTGGAATCATTGCCTTGTGTGAAACGCATTGGATGGAGCAGAGGTGTTCCAGGTTTTCCTTGGGGTCAGCAATGGTCTCTTACACGGGACGGACAAACCATCGCGTATGTGCCATTCCTAATGGATACTACTGCTTTCCAAATGTTTAATATTGAGATAATTAAGGATTATAATACACCTCTATACAACTCGGTTTGGTTTAGTGAGAAATCCTTTGCAGCGACAGGTCTCGATGACAATTATCACGACATCAGCCAGACTTTGGCGCAAAAGGCCATCAGTTGTGAGCAGGTTGCAGGTGTGTTCCGCGATTTCCCCGTCAACAGTAGCAATATGGGCGAGGATTACTATATGTATATCAGCATTGTGAGGCCCGAAGACTTCAAGTGGGGCGGTTTCGTTATAGAGACTGTCGGCGACCATAAAGAATACATAAAGGCACTCCAAAAAGTCGTTGACAAATGGCTTGACGGGGAGATTCCGACAATTGTAGCCGATAATTACATTGACGATTTCTATCTTGAAGCCCTTAAACCTGCCAAGAACAACATGCGGCTGTTGGAGGTCTTTATGCTCCTTGCCGTGCTGATTTCGCTGCTCGGCCTCATCGCCA
This sequence comes from Candidatus Limimorpha sp., assembly GCA_045111995.1. Taxonomy (GTDB): domain Bacteria; phylum Bacteroidota; class Bacteroidia; order Bacteroidales; family F082; genus Limimorpha. Next base: position 2,142 of record JBGUHI010000068.1, read on the forward strand.
TGAGCACCTACTACGCGGGCGAGAACGCCCATTCGATAGCTGTCCGCAAGGTGTTTGGCGGCACGGTGGAGAGCGAAACCCGCCGCACCGTGGGCGAGTACATGCTGCTCGTGCTGATAGGTGCCGTCATCGCCGTGCCTTTGGCGGTCTGGGCCGCGCAACGCTATTTGGAGCAGTTCATCGTCAAACTCCACAACTACGCATGGATTTTCGTCGTGGCCGTGCTGCTTGCTTTCGTGATGGCGTTCTTGTCTGTGCTTTGGCAGACATTGAGAGCGGCGAAGACTAACCCTGCGGAGGCTTTGAAGAAGGAATGAAAACGCAAATTATGTTTTTTCGGTAATTATTTTTCGGTAATTTGATAAAAATTGCAGAAAACATACATAGTTTTGAAAAATGTCGTACTTTTGCATTACAAAACCTATAAAATGTAAAGCAATATGTCACAAACAACCATGTCTATCCGAGTCGATAGCGACTTGAAACAAAGATTCGATTTCCTTTGCGATGAGTTTGGTCTCAGCAACACCGCCGCTTTGATGCTATTCATTAAGACCATGGTGCGCGAATGTAGGATACCGTTTGAAATCAAGACGGATACGATTGAAGAGAGTAGGAGAAAAGCATTGCTCGCTTTTGAACAAATGAGAGAAGATGTTGCGGCTGCTGGGGTTCAAGACATGTCACTCGATGAAATTAATGAGTTAATTAGAGAAGTCCGTTATGGAAGGAAATGATATTTATGCGGTCATTGACACTAATGTTCTTGTTTCGGCACTTCTCCCGAGTCAGAAGATCTCTAATCCAACTATGGTTTTACAAGAGGTCTTTAGAGGAAGGATAACGCCAGTTTATAATGAAGAGATACTTGACGAATATAAAGAAGTCCTATCTCGAGAGAAATTTCATATTCATCAAGTCCGTATAGATACCGTCATCAATCATATCAAGAACACGGGGTTGAAGCTTGATAGAACCAAATCTTGGGAAGGCGTTTTCCCCGACCCCAAGGATGTTGTGTTTTATGAAGTCACGCTGAGCAAGGATGATGCCTATTTGGTCACGGGAAACATCAAGCATTTCCCAAAGAAACCGTTTGTGGTCACCCCTGCCGAAATGGTGGCAATACTAAACCTTTAGTTGTCCCACGTCTCGCGTCCCAAAGTCCCACGTCAAAAAATGAACACCATGCCCAAACTAAAATCAAAAATATTAGTAGTCGATGACAACGACGGCATCCGCTCCGCGCTGAAAATTTTGCTGCCGATGCGTTTCGCCGAGGTGGAACTCATCGCCTCGCCCAAGGTGCTGATGGAGACGATGCACAAGTTCAAGCCCGATGCGGTGCTGCTCGACATGAACTTCGACACCGACATCAACACGGGCAACGAGGGCCTCTTTTGGCTCTCGGAGCTGAAAAAGCATTATCCCGAGGTGGAGGTGGTGCTGTTCACGGCCTACGCCGACATCTCCCTCGCTGTTGAAGGCATGAAACGCGGTGCTTTCGATTTCGTGGTGAAGCCTTGGGACAACGCCAAACTGCTGGCCACCCTCGAAGAGGCTGTAAAGACACATCGCATGAATCCGCCTACAAACCAAACGACTAACAACATCACGCCAGCCATGCAATGGGGCAAGAGCGAAGCCATGACGCGACTTCGCCACGAAGTGGAAAAAGTGGCCCCAACCGATGCCACCGTCTTGATTACGGGCGAAAACGGAACGGGTAAGGATGTGCTGGCCAACGAGATACACCGTCTTTCGCGTCGGGCGAGGAAGCCCATGGTGAGTGTGGATATTGGTGCGATAACCGACACTTTGTTTGAAAGCGAGATGTTCGGACACGTCAAAGGCGCTTTCACGGATGCCTACGCCGACCATATCGGGAAGTTCGAGCAGGCCAACGGCACCACGCTTTTCCTCGACGAAATCGGCAATCTGCCGCTGAACCAACAAGCCAAACTGCTGCGTGTGCTGCAAAACCGAAGTGTCACCAAGGTCGGTGACACAAAATCCATTCCCATCGACATCCGCCTGATTTGCGCCACCAACCGCGACCTGAAGGCGATGGTCAAGGAAGGCAGTTTCCGCGAGGATTTGTATTACCGTATTAATATGATGCCCTTGCACCTGCCGCCTTTGCGCGAGCGTCCCGACGAAATCATCAGCCTCGCGGAACTGTTCGTGAAGGAATTTGCCGAGAAATATCCCCGCAAGGCCACCCAACTTTCCGACGAGACCAAGCAACTCCTGTTGCGCTGCCGTTGGAGCGGCAACATCCGCGAGTTGCGGGGCTGCATCGAGAAGGCCGTCATTTATTCCGAAACGGAAGTTATCCGTGTAGAGGATTTGAAAATCAGTGACTTGGAACCGATGAATCTGGACGACCAACAGAACACGGCATCGATGTCCGACTATGAGGAAAAGATGATTCGCGAGGCCCTGAAGAAGTACAACGGCAACCTCACCCTTGTCTCCAAAGCCTTGAAAATGAGCCGCCCGACCTTGTACAACCGCCTGAAAAAGTACGGGATATGAGCACGTGGCTTTGGATAGTGGTGATGCTGGTGGCGGTCGTGGTGGCCGTTTTGCTGACGCGGTTTTTGGTGCGTCGCAACGACACCAAGAAAGTGTCGTTTATGATGGATGCCTTGGAGGACGGCGAACTGAATTTCCGTTTCCGCGACAATTCGGCGATGAACCGCGCCTTGAACCGCATCCGAGGCATCTTCGAGCGGCGCAACGCCGTCAATGAGGAAGCCTCGTGGAGCAAACTCTTCCGCGTGATGACACACGAAATCATGAACACCATCGCGCCCATCGCTTCATTGAGCGACGCGCTCTCGAAAGACGAAAACCTTGACGTGAAGGCGGGCTTGGAGACCATTTCCACCTCGTCAAAAGACTTGATCCGTTTTGTGGAGTCGTACCGCAGTTTCACGCAGGTGGCTCAACCCCTCCGCAAGGCCGTGATGGTGGATGATATGATGAACCATGTCATTCAACTCAACAAAGCCAAGGCCGCTGAACAGGGTGCCACCTTGACCTACACCGCCAAAGCCCTCGACCTGCTCATTTACGCCGACGAAGGCCAGATAATGTTAGTGTTCAACAATTTGATTAAAAACGCCATACAAGCTGGTGCCAACTCCATCCGCATCACCGCCGACCTCAATTCCGATGACCAAACCATCATTCGTGTGACGAACAACGGCAAGCCCATCCCATTGCGGCAAATCGAGGAAATCTTCATCCCGTTCTACACCACCAAACCCAACGGAACGGGCATCGGCCTAAGCCTCTCGCGCCAAATCATGATCAAACACCACGGCGACCTCCGTCTCGAACAAAGTGATGATAAAATGACGATTTTTGCTTTGATTTTCAAGTAATTCTACTGCCTTTGTGATGGAGGAACACAGCCGAATTGTTCCATCTTTGCATTAAACCTCCTTTGAATGTTGTAATAATACAATAGGAGTCTTCGGTCTTCAGAACGAGACATCGCTTCATCTGGAGCATACTCTTTCATAAAAACTTGTGTGCGTTCGACCAATCGATACATGACGCTATCCATGTCATCACAATTAGTTGCATTTGTCACATCTTCATCAAATGCCTCAAAAACGGCCAGTGTCTCCATGTATTCAACAGAGCCATTTTTAGTCAACGGTTTTTGCTCTTTGCAAGCAACAACCATTAGAAAAACCACTAACAAAACAAGAAACTGGACTTTTTTCATAATAGAAAAGCAATTATTCAATTCAACAAGATTTCTTTCACTATCTTCTTTCCAACCATTTCATTCAGATTCTTCTGTAGCAACGACTTGGAAAAACTCAATTCGTTACGCAGGGCGTCGCTGTCGACGCGGACGAACAGCCTGCCGTCCTTGATGGAAAGGTCGATGGTGTGTAAGGCAATGAACGGACCGACCACCTTGGGCCAGGACTTGACGACCTTGACCTCGTCAAGATATTCAGGGCCACGATGCTGCTCGCAGAACGCTTGGATGAGCTCGCCCAAAGGCTTTACATCATAGTAGATCATGACTCCCCTCCTATCTCTTTGACACAGCCCTTCTCCACCTCGAAGATCTTGTGGTCGATGTCGGTGTTCTCAAACAGTTTCTCCACCCTACCCTGCTGTGTGTCGGTGATGAACACCTGACCGAAATGCTCGTCACCGACCAAGCGGACAAGTTTCATCACGCGCTGGTCGTCGAGTTTGTCGAAAATGTCATCGAGCAGCAAAATCGGCTTGTAACCAATCTTTTGGTAGTTGAACTCAAACTGCGCCAGACGGATTGACACCACAAACGACTTCTGCTGTCCCTGCGAACCGAAACGCTTCAAAAGATGGCCGTCAAGAGCGAACTCCAAGTCGTCCTTGTGGATGCCCACGTTGGTATAGCCGGAATAACGGTCGTGCATTAGGCTTTCTTCTAGCAATTCATTGAGTGGCTTCTCATCCAATCGCGACTGATACACGACATCCACCTTCTCCGTGCCGCCCGAAACGACTTCATAGTAATGCTGGAAAATAGGCAGGAAGTCCTCCAAGAATTGTTTGCGCTTGCTATGGATATCGTCGGCATGTTGTGCCAACTGGTCTTCCCAAAGGCGGAGCAAGTCGCGGTCGAAGGTGCGGCGCTCAGCAAACTGCTTCAGCTGCATGTTGCGTTGCAGCAGGGCGCGGTTGTATTTCAGCAAGGCGTTGAGATACAAGGGGTCGAACTGCGAAATCACGCCGTCGATGAACTTGCGGCGCAGGTCGCTGCCCTCGTTGATGAGGTCGCGGTCGTAAGGCGAGATCATCACCAAGGGGAACTTGCCGATATGGTCACTGAGACGGTCGTATTCTTTCTTGTTGAAACGGAACGACTTCTTCTGGTCACGCTTCTGCACGCACGACACCAGTTCATCATCCTTCCCGTCATGGGAATACACGCCGTGGATGGCAAAGAAATCCTGCTCGTGGCAGATGTTCTGCTTATCGGTCGCACTGAAAAAACTCTTGCAAAAAGAGAGATAATAGATGGAGTCGAGGATGTTGGTCTTCCCTGCCCCATTAAGGCCCACGAAACAATTGACGTTCTCCGAGAGCTGCAAGTCGGCCGATTCGCAGTTCTTGAAGTTCGTCAGTTTCAGTTGGTGGAGATACATGTTATTATTGACTTCGGGACGCGGGACTTCGGGACACGGGACAAAGACTCGCAGTCTCGCATCTCGCAGTCTCATGTCAATTAAAACTTACTCAAATCCACACGAAGCGTCAGGAAGTTGGGTGAGCCTACGATATTGTTGCGTGAGCGGGCGTAGTCGATCTGGAAGGCCTTGATCTTGATGCCAAAGCCTGCCGAGAAGCCGACCAGATTGCGGGCCTGCGGCACGCCCATATTCCGATGTGTCTCGTAGTTGTATGAAGCCCTAAGAAACAAATTCTTCCCGATGGCCAACTCACCGCCTATCAGCAGGTGGCAACCCAAATTGGTAAAGAACTGTGACGTCTTCGAAGGTCCGTTGTATTGGCCCGTGATGGGGTCATAATAGCCTTCAAGGTCGAGCGGGTCGTCGTAAATCTTGTTCCAATGCTGGATATCTTTATAACCCATGACAATGGTCAGCGGCAGGTGGTCGAGTTTCTTGGAAGCCATGAAATCCATCGAGAACGGCAGCCACTTGTTTTCCACGTTCAGTTCCTGGCAATAGATTTGGCGTCCGATGTTGCGAGCGGCGAGGGTGAAGGCCCAGTTGGAATAGGACCAATAGGTGGCGGCCACGTCCACGCCCAAGGCACCGGCGCGACCGGCCTCGTACTGCACACCAGCATATTTCAGGTTGGCGCCTATGCTCCATTTGTCGGTCAGTTCTCGTCCCCAGCCAAGGGTTATGGCATAGTCAGACACGTTGAATGTGCTGCCGTCGGTTTGTCCGCTCTCGGAAGCATACTGCATCGCGCCGTAGTTGTAATATTGCACCGACGTGGCAAAACTGCCCAGGTTCTCGAAGGTGCGGCTGTATTGCGCCGTGGCGAAGTTGGTGCCCATCTTGAAGTCGCCGACATACGACAGCGTCATTTGGTTGTTCATCTCGGGCGAGATGGCCGAAGGGTTGAAGACGGCCGTCTGGAGGTCGCCGTCATGCACAGGCAACGGCACGCCGCCCAAGGCCACCACTCGGGCCGAATTGGCATCGGTCAGGGCTCGATAAAGGCCGTTTGTCACTTGAGCCTCGACCTGCCCGATGGCGAAAACAAGCCAAAAAGCACATACAACGTAAATCTTCCGCTTCATAAGTTTCTCATTTTTAGGATAACGAACACCTTAATTACTTTATTGTTGCCGGCCGCATTTATTTGTCAACCAGACCCAAACCCGTCTTGACAAGTTTCCCTTGGTCTTTTAGCACCGTCGAGAGGCGGTCGAGCATCCCATTCACGAAACGACGGCTCTCAGGCGTACTGTAGAGTTTCGAAATCTCGATATACTCGTTGATGGTCACCTTCACCGGGATTTCATGAAACTGCGTAAACTCTGTCAAAGCCATGAAAATCAATATAATGTCCATCAACGCCAAACGCTCGTAATCCCAGTTGGAGATGTTGGCTTTCACTAGTTCCATGTACTCGTTGGCATGGAGCACGGTCTTCTCAAACAGTTTGGTGGCGAAAGCCTCGTCCTTTGCCTCGACATGGTAGGCCGATGGCATCGGAGACTCCGCATTGAAACTGCCTGGCAACTCGCTGACGTATTTCCACAGCAGATAGACGGCAACCTGATAGTCGCTGTTGAAGAAAAGGTCACGGTCGGAATAATAGTCGAAAAGCAACCCGTTCTCGGGCATCTCGTTCTCGATCACCGTGGCGATGAACTGCCGATCGTCGCCAAAACCGTCTTTCCCGTTGTTCATGTATTCCTGATATTCCGTGGTTTCCGCCAGTTTATTGAACATATTGCGGATGAAGTCCTCACGCGAGTCGGTCCAGTCGATTTTGTATTGCTTTCTCAACTTTTCCAAATGTTTATTGTCCTCCAAAGCACTGAGGATTCGATTGTTGACGAACTTCATGTTGGGATTCAAGTCCTCCTCGGTAGGCAAATGCTTCTGCTTGTTCTCCTCAATGCGGCGTTCGGCAAACTGCCTCAACTCAACCCAAAAGGTGAGTTGGTAGATGAAAAGTTTGTAAAGGTCGTCGATTCCCTTTAGAAGGAGACGTTCTGCCTGGGGGATATCGGAACTGTTGGACTGTCGATAGGCATAAATCGCCTGCAACACCTTGACTCTCAAAAATCTTCTGTTCAACATAATGGATCAAAACGTATAAAAAATGAATGCAAAGGTAGCAATTTTTTGCAAAAAAACTGGCAATACAATAAAAATGACTACTTTTGCATTATTATCTGACACAAAATCAAACAAACTTACAAACCAAACACAGTATCACTATGAAGAAAAAATTCATCTGCCCCATCTGCGGGTACGTTCACGAAGGAGAGGAAGCCCCCGAGCGCTGCCCCCAATGCAAACAAATCGTCGAATGGAAGGTTGTTGACGAAAGCGCAGCCTTGAACTTTGTCACCGAACACGTCATCGGCATCGCCAAAGGCACCGGCGAGGACATGATCAAGGACCTGAACGCCCACTTCATGGGTGAGGCCACTGAAGTCGGCATGTATTTGGCCATGAGCCGCCAGGCCGACCGCGAAGGCTATCCCGAAATCGCCGAGGCCTTCAAGCGCTATGCCTTTGAGGAGGCCGAGCACTGCGCCAGATTTGCCGAATTGCTCGGTGATGTGGTGTGGGACACCAAGACCAACCTCTACAAGCGCATGATTGCCGAATGCGGCGCCTGTGAGGACAAGATGCGCATCGCCCGAGTGGCCAAGGAGCGCAACCTCGACGCCATCCACGACACCGTCCACGAGATGGCCAAAGACGAAGCCCGCCACGGCAAAGGCTTTGAAGGTCTTTACAAACGTTATTTTGGATAAGGAGCATTCAGCTATCAGCTATCAGCACGGTTTCAACCAAAGCTGATTGCTGAAAGCTGACTGCTGATTGCTGAAAGCCAATTGAACAACTGAACAATTAACAACTAACAACTGAACAAAATGATTAGCAAGAAATTAGCCAAGGCTATCAACGACCAGATCAACGCTGAGATGTGGTCGGCATATCTCTATCTGAGCATGTCGCAAGACATCTACGCCAAGGGCTACAAAGGCATCGCCCACTGGTTCAAGGTGCAATTCCTTGAGGAACAGGCCCATGCCGCCATTATGATCAACTACCTGCACTCGCAGGATGCAAAAGTCATCCTCGCCCCTATCGCCAAGGTACAAACCGAATGGAACACCGTTTTGGCCGCCTTTGAGGACACCCTCAAGCACGAACAGAAAGTGACTGCCATGATCAACAACCTGTGCGACATCGCCGATGAGGACAAAGACCGCGCTGCTGCCAACTTCCTCGCTTGGTTCGTCGACGAACAGGTGGAAGAGGAAGAGAACGCCCGCGACCTCATCAACCAGTGCAAGATGATTGGCGACAACCTCAACGGTATGCTTACGCTCGACAAGGAGTTGGGTGCCCGCGTGTATGTCACGCCTTCTCCGCTGAGAGCCGGTGAATGACAACATTGCTGTGGAGACAGTGTCACACCGTCTCCTCTGACCCTAAGAAAAAAACTCCGCTGTTCTTTCGAGCAGCGGAGTTTTCCTTGATATTCAGTGCATTCTGCAATTTCTGCGTAAAATAAAATCACAATTCCCCTGCCTGTTTCTTCGCCCAAAAGACCTTGAAATCCTCATAGTTCTTTTCGAGCAAGGTTGGCGTGTCGAGGCCATAGGGGCACTTGCTGCCGCACTGGTTGCAGTGCTTGCACTTCTCGATGAGTTTCATCTTCTCGGCCCATTCCTCGGTGAGGTAGACGCCATATGGAGCGCGCTTCAAGAAGAGGCTCATGCGTGCGCAGTCGTTGATTTGGATGCCCACCGGACATGGCATGCAGTAGCCGCAGCCACGGCAGAACTCGCCCGACAACTCGGCGCGCTCTTTCTCAATCCTGCGCCACGATGCCGAACTCAATTCTGGCTCGCGGTCTTGATACGAGAGGAACTCGTCCAACTCGCTCTCGCGCTGTATGCCCCAAATGGGCAAGGCATGGTCGAACTGGTTGAGGAAGGCGTAAGCCAGTGCCGAGTCGTTGATAAGGCCTCCCGCCATTGCCTTCATGCAGATGAAGCCCATGTTATGCTTGAAGCAGGCTTCCACAATCTTCTGGTCCTCAGGCGACGAGAGATAGGAAAACGGGTATTGCAGCGTGTCGTAACAGTCGCGCTCCACGGCTTCCATGGCCACGTTCTGGCGGTGGTTGCTGATACCTATGAAACGCACCTTGCCCTGACGTTTGGCCACCTTCATGGCATCGTACAAACCCTCCTTGTCGCCCGGACGCGGGCAATAGGCGGGGTTGTGGAATTGGTACAAATCCAAATAGTCGGTCTTGAGGTTCTTCAATGTGGCGTGTAGGTCTTTCCAGAAATGCTCCACCGTGGTGGCAGTCGTCTTTGACGCGATGATGACTTTCTTACGCCTGTCAGAAAAGGCCGCGCCAATCTTCTCCTCGCTGTCGGTGTAGAAGCGTGCCGTGTCATAGAAGTTGATGCCGTTGTCATACGCCTTATGCAACAAGTACACGGCTTCCTTTTCGGTGATGCGTTGGATGGGAAGCGCACCGAAACCGTTCTTGTTCACCTTCAAGTTGGTCTTGCCTAATGTGATGATCTTCATAACTGCCTGATTTTGCCACAAAGATATAAAAAGAATTGACACACACCAATTTTTCCGAAAAAAAAACATTCCAAACGCCTAAAACACTATTTTTGCAAAAACATTCCAAGATGAAAATCCTTATCCTCAACGGCCCTAACCTCAACCTTTTGGGCAAGCGCGAACCCGAAATCTATGGGCATCTCTCGTTTGAAGAATACCTGCGGCAACTCCGCGAACGGTTTCCGCAACACGAGATTTCCCATTTCCAGACCAACCACGAAGGCGTTTTGATCGATCGACTGCAAGAAGCCGACCATCAATACGATGCCGTTGTCATGAATCCCGGCGGCTACGCCCACACCTCCATCGCCCTGGCCGACTGCATCCGCGCCATCGGCATCCCTGTGGTGGAAGTGCATATTTCAGACATCACCAAGCGCGAGCCTTACCGCCGCCATTCCTATACTGGCGAGGCATGCGTCAACCGTTTTATGGGGCTGGGGATGGAAGGGTACGCCAAGGCGATTGAATCGTTGGGGTAATCCCTTTTCTGAGCCGCGATTACAGCGTCTCTACGGGGTGAAATCATCGGATTTCAAATCGCTGTATTTCTTCTTCCCACGGACGATGCTGTCGAAGACGATGTTGCGCTTGTAGATGCAACTCACCAACTGGTGCGCGCTTTCCCTCCGTTTCGCCTTCAGCGACTTCAGGCACCTATAGAAATCCCGATGCGCCTTGAAGACCATGAAGAAATCCTTGGCGCAACCCTCGAAGAGGAATTTCATGGCTGCCACCCAGTCGAGGAAGATGCGGTAGAGTATGGTACGGTGCACCCGTTTCTTGGGCAGGTTCTTCACCAACAACGAGAGGTTGTTGCGGAAGTTCAAGTAGGTCTTCCTTGGCGAGTTCTTGGGCAGGGTGCCGCCACCGATGTGATACACCACCGACAGCGGACAGCAATAGACCTTGTAGCCAGCGTTCTTCAGCCGCCAGCAAAGGTCGATCTCCTCCATGTGGGCAAAGAAACTGTCGTCGAGGCCGCCTATTTGATGGTACAGGTCGGCGCGGACGAACATACAGGCGCCCGTGGCCCAAAACACCTCGATAGGGTCGTCGTACTGGTGATCATCGTTCTCCAGGTTCTGGAACAGGCGCCCTCGGCAGAAGGGATAGCCGTACTTGTCGATGAAGCCGCCGCTGGCACCAGCATACTCGAACTGTTCCTTGTGGTAGTACGACAAAATCTTCGGCTGGCAGGCGGCGATGCCCGGGTCGGCGTCCATCAGTTCGATGACAGGCTCAATCCAATGCGATGCCACCTCGATGTCGGAGTTAAGAAGCACATAATACTGCGCCTCGACCTGCCTCAAGGCCAAGTTATACCCCGTCGTGAAGCCGCCATTGCTGCCGTTCTCTATCAAGCGGATGTCAGGGAAACGCTCGCGCATGAAGGCCACCGAGTCGTCGGTGGAGGCGTTGTCGGCCACGACAATCTCAGTCAGCTTCGGGTCGCAGTTGGCGATGACGTTGGGCAAGAACTGTTCGAGGAACTTGCGCCCGTTGTAGTTCAATATGACGACGGCCACTTTCATGCTTCAGCCTTTTTGGGTCTTTGGTGTTTCCATCTGCGGTGCGACCAAAGCCAGTTGTCGGGGTTGGCCTCGATGAAGCGCTCCACACAGCGCACGTATTTTTCCATGATCTCGCCGTCGGCAGCGTCCTTAGGCTCGTCGACGACCAACTCGAAACTCACCTCATAGCGCCCCCTACCCTGCCGTGTCATGCTGACGAAAACCACGGCGTATTCGAGTTTCTTGGCAATGCGCTCGATGCCCGTAAACCAGCAGGTGTCCTGGTGCAAGAACTCGGTCCAGTAGTCCTGTTCCAGCCCGTGCGAGGTCTGGTCGGCCATCATCAGCACGCCGTTCTGCTTGTCGCGCAACTGCACCAAACGCCTCAAAACCGAGTTGGACTCAATCATCTCCAGCGGACAGTCCTTAGTGCGCATATATAGCATAAGTCTTTCAAAAACATCGTTTTGCACTCGCTTGTAGATCGCCAAGCCGTTATGCTCGGTGAAATCGGGGATCATCTTCCCGAACCACTCCCAGTTGCCTGAGTGCGGTATGGCATAGAAGACGTTCTTCTTCTGTTCGAACAACTGCCGCACCAGTTCCACGTTAGTGACTGTGATGCGTTTCTTGTAGCCATTGGGGGCCATACGCATCATCTTGGGTGCCTCCACGAACAAGTCGCAGAGGTTGCGGTAAAAATGTCTCTCGATGCCTTTGATGGCTTTCGGGGTTTTCTCTGGAAACGCACGCAACAGGTTCTGTCTGACCACCTTACGGCGATAATGGAAGACATGGTAGACCCATAGATAATAGATGTCGGATTTCAGGTAGAGCAGCCAAAATGGATGGATGGACAGGAAGTCCACCCACGCTTTTACGATATGAAATCCTATCTTCTTCATGGCTTATCTCGGGTTGTCGTACAAATCGCCGGCATGTGAGCCCCAGCCCTTCTCGTACTCTGTCTGGTCAACGCCCTGGTCATAACCCTGACCGTAGATGCGTCCGTAAATTTCGAGTTGCCAACGCGGGTTGTTGATCTCGCCGATCATATCGGAGTGAATCAGTTGGTAGTCGTTGGTGGAGCGGTCCTTCGCCATGAACACGAAACGCTTGTTGCGTTGGTGGGCCACCTCGTAATAATGCCAAATCTGATAGGGATAGGCTCCCGGCTCGTCGGGCTGGTCCACGATTTTGTCGGGCTGGCCGTACTTGAGGAAGACATAGCCTCGGTCGGTACGATAGCCCGCCGTCGAGGTGGTCTTGAACGACATGTTCACCCGCTTGATGGCAGCCAGATAGTCGTTGAAGGCCAACTTGGGATTCATCGGAGCGCGGGCGCTCCAGAAGTTGAAGAGGAACTGTTGCATGGTCTTCACGTCGTCGGTGCGCACCAGATTGGCGGCATAGTCGCGCTCGGTCTCAGTGCAAACCGGGTCGAGATAGCGGATATAGCGGCGCAACGTGTCAATCTCAGTGATTTCGCTGGCGAAGGTGTTTGCGATGCTCACACCAGCAATGTCGCCCATGTCGTAACTCACGCTGGGGTTGCTGCGTTGGAACGGGCAACTGTTGGAGCAGATGAACGCGTTGCTGCGGTCGCGCACCTCGACGACGAGGTAATAGTTGCCCGAAGGCAGGTCCGAAATGTCAATGGTGTGGAGAAGGACGTTCACCTTGCCCACATCGATGCGCTTTTTGAAGAAGAAGTTCTGCATGCGCGTCGACGACTCGCGCGTCTCTATGAAATAGTTGACGAGAAACTTGCCTTCCTCGTAGATTTTGTTGCTGTTATAGACTTCGGCATAGAAGTGAAGTTTGTCGGTCTGAGGCCCGTAGAAGGGATACACCCTCGGCAGAAAGTCCATGCCGCTCTTGGTGCAACTCGAAGGCTTGGCGGCCTTGCTGTAGGAGTCGTACAGAAGGATGTCGGACACCGACGGCGTGTCGTCGGGATAGTTCAGTTCGACGTTGGTCTTTCCCACGGGCAAGGCATCGCCGCTGCTCAAGTCGGTGATGCTGATCTCCATTTCGTATTCACCGTTCGGCAACGCGAAACGCTGCTGGTCTATGAAGGCTCCGTCGAGATTGGTGGTGTCGGTCACCGTGGGGCTGTCCAAGGCGATCTTGGAATAGGCGCAGATTCTCTCGCCCTGACGGAAGATAGTCTGCACCTCCACCGTCGCCTTGAACTTGCCTGGCTCGAACTGCTTATACACCGCCGAGCGGCACTCGAAGGCGATGGCGTTCTCCACAAATGGCGACATGCCAGGAGCGCAATAGGTCGTTGTTGAAAGATAAGGCTTGAGCCTTTTCGTTTGGGCTTGGCCAGCAAATGCGACCAGAACTAAGGCCATGGCCAACGCTGTTCTTCTCAAAAAAGTCGAGGTGTTCATGATGTTAGGTTTTTTGTTTTGACGGAACAAAAATATACACATACGATTCAGTTTTTTCATTTTTTCGTCCATACTTTTTCAACAATTATCAATAAATTCATCTTATTGTTTTGGCTTTCAATATTTTAAAACGCATTTCTCAAATAGGTAATCATTGCCAGTTCCAGGTTCTCGCCCGATGCCATCGAGGACAGGATTTTTTTTGTGCGGCGGTTGGCTCCGCTGTAGGAGATGCCTTCGAGCACGGCAATCTCGGCGTCGTTCATGCCCAAGAGACCCAGGCAGCAGTGGCGCAGGTCGGCGATGTTGAGGTCGGGATAACGCTTCAGGAAACGCGACGAGAAGTCAGGGAAGCAACGGTTGGCTTCCCGCACCAAGTCGATATAGTCCATCTCCTTCAGTTTCAGTTTCTGGTAGGCGCCCACGCTCTTGATCATAATGTCCTTGCCCTCCACCGACCGCTTGATCTTCTGCACGATGGCGCTGCCCATGAATGCTTTCCATGCCTCGTCGAAGTCCACCTTGCCGGCATACTCGAGCCGCTCACGCGTGGCACTCAGTTGCAGCGACATCTGCTCTATCTCCTGGTCTTTTTCTGCATTCTCCTGCTCGTGTTTCTGCTCGATGGTGGTAATTTTGCTTTCTATATGACTGATTCTCTTTCTGTTGCGAACGATGATATAGGCCAAGAATGCCACCACCGCGACGAGGGCGACCAGCCATGTCACCCATGGCGCAACAGTTTCGGTTTGCACTTCTTCTTTCAGGCTCTCCTGAGCCTCGGCATAAAGATATTCTATCTCCATCTTTTTGGCCGCCATGCGCGTCTCCAGCATCGAGTTCTCTACGTAGGAGCGGGTGTAACGCAACTCTTCCTCGTCCATGCCCTTGTCGCGATAGATTTCCGCCAGTTTTGCGGCGGCATCCACGCGGGCAAAGCGGTCGCCCGTTTGATAGGCCTGCTTAAGGTGAGGCACCGCCGAGTCATATTGTCGCAAGTCTAACAGTTTCGCGCCGACAGAGAGTTCCATTGCGCCGGAACCCGTCGGTGCCAAAGCCTCGGCTTCTCCGAAGAGGGCCAACGCCTTGTCGTAGTCTTTCTTCGACTGGTGGATGGCGGCCTCGAAGCGGCGCATCGCCGCGTGGTCGTGGTCCGATTCGTAATAGGAGTCCGCCTTGTGGCAGTTCTCCATGGCCGCGTCGCACAAGCCGAAACGATAGAGAATCTCCGAAAGACGCGTATAGGTCAACGCAATAAAACGTTGGGCGTGAGGCGTGATGCTCCAGTCGTCGCGCTGCCGCATCAGTTGCATCGCCTTCAGGTAATGGGAGAATGCCGCCACGTCGTCGTTGGCGAAGGCCAGTTGCACCCCTTTATAATAATAGGTGTTGGCACGAAGGAATTGCAGGTCGGCGTCCTCGGAATAAACCGTGGCTAGACTATCGAAGAAAACAATCACTGGAGCGAGGTCGGGACTTTGCTCAGTGAGGCAGCGGTTCTTGTACTGTGCCTGCACCTCACGCAAGCGTAACTCATTGTAATCCAATGTTGTAATCAACACATCCGTGACGCTTTCCTTCAGTGCGTTCACGCTATCCATCGCCACCTCAGGGTTGGATTCGAGCAAGTCTTCTATTGTCTTCAGTTCCTTGTAGTGACGAGGCGCGTTCGTCTCAGCAAAAATTGGCCTTTGCCTTGTGCATGCGCAAAGCATTGACACACAAAGCAGAAGAAAGAAAAAGACGAAGCGAACGGCTTTCATTACGACGCGGTTTTTACAATTTTGCAAAGATAGGATTTTTCGGCGGAACAAAGTTTTTTTTCCAAAAAAAACTCAACCTAACGAAATTTGTTGTACTTTTGCAGCGGAGATATGGCTGAGTGGTCGATAGCGGCGGTCTTGAAAACCGTTAAGCCGAAAGGCTTCGGGGGTTCGAATCCCTCTGTCTCCGCAAGGGCGGCAACCCGCCACCTTCATAATGAAAGACCCTGTCTGTCAAGGCAGTAAGGAGAGATGCCGGAGTGGTCGATCGGGGCGGTCTCGAAAACCGTTGAACGCTTTGCGTTCCAAGGGTTCGAATCCCTTTCTCTCCGCCCTAAGTAAGTGCTTGCTTTTCAAGCACTTATTTTTTTATAATCCAACTATGAATTTAGCAAGCCAGATTCAGAATCGCCGTGCCACTCTGGATCGTGCTATGGACGACCGCGTTCATTTGGGCTTTCTTCCTTCATTAAAACAACAAAAAAAACGGGCTGTTACACCCGTTTTTCATTTATAGACCTACAGGACTATGCTCAATGAACCGCCTTCAAGAAGCTGTATTCCTTGCCATATTTCAGGTGTTGCGCCACGAAATCAGAAGGATATTCAATCTTGTAGTCGATTACTTTTCCGTTTTCCACGACGGGGACGATTTCAGGATTGATGAAGCCGCCATAGGGCTTGAGGCCCAAGGCGTTGTAACGCTCCTTGACTTCCTTGTGGATTTCGGGATCGACCTTCACGGCGTATTTTTCCACCAAGGCCTTGCCTGCGGCATAGTCGCCTTCGCTCTTGATGCGCTGCACCTCAGCCAACAGTTCGCCGAACAGTCCGCGCAAAGCTTCGAAGTCGTTGATAACGAAATAGGTCTTGCCGTTCTCCACCTTCTTCTCGATGACGTTGGCTTCCTTGCCGTGCTCGTAGCACCATTCGGAGATGAGTTTGCGGTTCTGCATGTGCGACTCGGTGACGTCCTTGCCCAACTCCACGCGAGCCAACTGCGACATCATGCCGTTGCGGATATAAGAGCAATACTCTGACTTATAAGCCTCAGCGTCAGGCATTATGTTCAGTTCCACCATCTTCGGGTCGGCGAGGTAATAGAGGCCGAAGAGGTCGGCGCGGGCTTCCTCCAAAGTCGAGCTGAACTCCTTCAAGGCGCCGGGTTGCGTTCCTGGAAGCAGTTTGCCCGAACCGTGGCCCAAGCACTCGTGCAGGTTGGTGTGAACCACATCTGCGTCGGAGCCGTATTTCTTGCAGAGGTCGATTTCCTCCTGCGAATAGGCGAACTCGGCCAAGGCACTTCTCGGACATTCGTCGGCAGCCTTGTCGTATGCTTCCATCAAGTTGGTGATTGTCACCGACTTGGAACCATAGTCCTTGCGAATCCAATCGGCGTTGGGCAGGTTGATGCCAATCGGGGGCGATGGGAAGCAGTCGCCGCCAAGCGTGGTGACGATGATGCTCTTCGCCGAAACGCCTTTGCACTCCTCCTTTTTGAAGCGCGAATCGACGGGCGAGTTGTCCTCAAACCATTGCGCGTTCTCGCTGATGGTATTGGAACGGACGGTAGCCTCAAGGTCCTTGAAATTGACGACGGATTCCCAAGTGGCCTTCATGCCCATCGGGTCGCCGTAGTCCTCGATGAAACCGTTCACAAAGTCGATGTGCGAAACGGAATCCTGCACCCAAGCGATGTTGTATTCGTCCCAAGTTTTGAGGTCGCCGGTGGTGTAATAGTCGATGAGTTTTTGCGTGTAGTCGCGCTGTATGTCGTTCTCCGCCACCTCGTTAGCTTTCCATAGCCAGCCGATGATGGCCTTGATGGCCTCGCCGTACAAGCCGTCGGCCTTATAAACATCCTCATAAATCTTGCCGTCTTTCTTCACCAACTTGGAGTTGAGGCCGTAAGAAATCGGCGTGGCATCGTTGGGCTTGCGCACCTTATTATAATAGGCTTCCACATCGGCTTTGCGGATGTCGCCTTCGTAGAAGTTCACCGCACTATTGACAATGATGTCTTCTTCGCTGCTGCGGCGCACCTTGTACAATTCCTTGTCGAAGACGACGGGCGTGAGGAAAGCGATGAAGTCCTCGATTGTTTCGTCCCCATTGAGCGGGAGCAAATTGGTGTCGCAGCCCTTCACCAATTCGGCGAAATAGGCCTCGCTGATTTCGGGGAAGAACTTATCCTCGGCATAGTGGTGGTGTATGCCGTTGCTGAAAAACACACGCTTGGCATACACCATAAAATTTTGGAAATCAACACTCTCGCGGTCGCCTTTGTAGGAATTCAGCACGGCCTCAACGGTCTTGCGGACCGTCAGGTTGTACTTGAAGTTCTGGTCGGCGAGGATGTCGCGGCCGCACTTGGCAGCTTCGCCGAGATAGTAGATGTAACTTTTTTGTTGCAGCGTCAGTTGGTCCCATTCCGGGATTTGGTAACGCATGATTCTCAAGTCGGCGAACTCATCCACCAGATACTTGAACTCCTCTTTGGGCTGGGGTTGTTCGGCAGTTTCCTCCTGTTTCGGGGCACAACTCGCCATAACGGCAGCCATTCCAATGTAAATCATCAGTTTTTTCATTTTGAAATTATTATTGATTAGGTATTGTGTTCACTAAGTGTCCACTCGTATGCGGGTATGATTTTTATGGTCTTACCTTCCTTTTGTATTGTATCACGCTGAAAATCTGTGATTAGAAACAAATTGTCACACTTTGTTTCCCGCGAAGTCGTAAGCAGTCCACGAACTTCCCTATTGAAGGTCTTCTCTGAACTGATGTCATAGCTTACTTGGTAGATTTCTATCACTTTATTCCCCTTACAAACCACGAAATCAGCCTCATAGCCGTTGCTGTTTTTGTAATAATAGATGTCTTGCTCCAACGGTCGGTTGCGACGGAGCAACTCGATGTAAACCAAAGACTCTAAGCGGAATCCCAAATTCTCGCCCACAAAAGCGTCCTCGCGACCGTCCATCAAGGCCACATCGACAGGATAGACCTTCTTGTCATACAGTCGGTTCTTGCTTCTTGTGGAATACCGCCGCAATTCCAAAAGAAGATAAGCCTCCGTGAGATAATTGATATAGTTGTCAACAGTATGGCTCGACTTGATTTTGAACAAGTTAGCCAAATCTTTTGAAACAACCGTGGCCGGGGCAATATTCAACAGATGCTGCGACAATTGCTCGAAAGCACGGCTGTACCTGATTTGGTGACGTTGCTCAATATCGCGCTTCAAGATATTCTCTACCAATGTATTAACATACCCCTTCTTGGTTTTCCTATGCAAAAGTTCGGGAAAACCGCCCTGCTTGAGGTACTGGTCGAAAGCATCGCGACGAAACGCCTCGTTTTTGGTCGTCATCGTGGTCACATCAATGTTTTTGGCCTCGCAAAAATCCCTGAACGAAAAAGGAAACAATTCGATTTCATCGTGCCGGCCCGTCAAATGGGTAGCCAACTCGCCACTAAGCAGATTGGCATTCGACCCCGTGATGATGATGTGCATCTTTGTCCTCAACAGTCGGTTCACAAAAAGATACCAGCCTTTTATGTTCTGTATTTCATCGATAAACAAGTATTTGAAGTCGCCATAGATTTTGTAAAGCACTTCCAACAGCGGATTAAGGTCTTCCGTCTTCAACGATTCCAAACGCTCATCATCGAAGTTGACATAGGCGAATTTCACCTTTTGCGAACGCAACATATTATAACACAAAGTCGATTTTCCCGAACGACGCACACCTATAACACATTGAGCCATAGAACTTTCAAGATCAATCAGGCTCTCTTCCCTTCGTGAACACAACCGAGCCGAAGACATGTCCAATAACTCTTGGTGTTGCTCAGTTGCCACTTCTTCAAGGATTCTTTTCTCTATCATGGTTTAAGAATTTTGTCGCAAAAGTACAAAAAAAATCCCAATACAAACTGCAATGTTGCGTACATTTTTGGCTTCCAAACTGCAATGCTGCGTACATTTTTGACTTTAAAACTGCAATGTTGCGTACATTTTAGCACTTCAAACTGCAATGCTGCGTACATTTTTGGAGCTACTTATACAAATCTCTCGGCGTATAGTAATCATACGGCGGCATGGTTTGCGGGTCGAGGTTGTCATAGGTGCCGTCCACCTGAATTTTCTCCTTATTATAAATATAGTGGCGGCAGAACCACAACAGGTCGTCGATGGTGAGCGGTCCGGCCACCGCGATGCTGTGCCCGTAACCCTCGAAACGGCGCGCAAAATAGGGATAATCGTATTTCTCGAAACGTTTCACCAAGGCATCAAGGCCGAAAAAGCCCACATTGAGGAATCCTATCCCCTTGTAAGACACCAAGTTGTCATTCATTCCATGATACATCATCGTCGGAGCTGGGGCACGATTGCGGTATTTCACCTTTCCCTCGTGAGAGAAGATGGCTCCCGCATACGACACCACGCCTGCCAAGCGGAAATCCTCGGGCAGGATGCCAGAGTTGAGGAAGCCGTTGCACAACGCATAGTCCGTTTGCAACGAAGTGATGGCACCTGCACTGGAACCCATCATCATTATATAATTCTTGTTGATTTTCAGCTCCTTGGCGTGTTCGAGCAGATAGGCCAAAGCCGAAATGGCATCCTCGGTGGCCATGTAAATCGCCTTCTCCAACGGCTCAGTATTAAAAACGCTGAGGTTTTTCGCGCCAACCAAGCCGAGGCGGTAGTCGATGGAAGCCACCATGAAGCCCGCGTCCACCAACTGCTTGAAATAAGCCTTCTCCCACTCGCCGTCGCGACGCCCCATAATGAAACCTCCGCCGAAGACATAGACAATACAAATGGTGCTATCGTTCACGTTTTCAGGCGTGTATAAATCGAGATAAAGCGAAAGCGTATCGCGCTCGGCGTACTGGTAAGTCTTCATGTCTTGGGCAAAGCCGCCCAAAGTCATGGCACAAAGCAAAAACAGGATGAAAAGCTTTTTCATTGCTGATGTGTTTTGTAGTATTCCTTCAGAAATTCAGGCAGTTGGCGCAAGGCGGCTTGTTCGCGCCATTGCTTCTTGACCTCTTGGGCAGGCACGCCGAAAACGGCCTTGCCCGGCTCGATGCTCTTATCGACGGCGGAGGTGGCCAACACGACCGCGCCCGTGCCGATGACCAAGTCCTTGTTGATGCACACACGCCCCCAAAGGATGACGTCGTCCTCAATGCGCGTCACGCCGGCGATGGCGGCATGGGCACCGATGAGGCAGTTGTGGCCGATGTAGCTGTCGTGCCCCACCTGACAATGGTTGTCGAGCTTGGTGCCGCTATCGATGATGGTGTCGGAGGTGACGCCGCGGTCGATGCTGCACAGCGCGCCGATTTCCACGTCGTCGCCGATGACCACGCGCCCGAACGACTCGAACTTCTTGTAGCCCTCGTTGCGGCGCTGGAAATAGTAGCCGTCCGCCCCGATGACGCTGCCCGAGTGGATGATGACGTTGTCGCCAATCACGCAGTGGTCGTAAATGGTCACGTTGGGATGGATGAGGCAGTTTTTCCCGATGACGGTGTGATGTCCGACAAAGCTGCCCGGCATGATGTGCGTCCCCTCGCCTATCGTCGCGCTTTCGCTAATCGGCTGGCTTTGAGCCTCGAATGGGCGGAAATGCCGCATCAGGCGCACAAAAGCATCGAACGGGTCGGAATGCAAAAGCAATGCCTTGCCTTCGGGGCATTCCACCTCCTTATTAATAAGGACGACCGTCGCCGCCGAGTTCAAGGCCTTAGCGTAGTATTTCGGGTGATCGACGAAGGTGATGTCGCCCGCCTCCACCTTGTGGATTTCGTTCAGGCCGGTAATGGGAAAACTGGCCGGACCAACATATTGTGCGCCAATCAGTTCTGCTATGGTTTTTAGGGTAGATTTCTGGATTTTCATGGGCGAAAGGATTTATGTTTAAGTCGCAAAAATAGGATTTTTTTCTCTATCAAGGATATTTTTTCCCAAAATCCCATTGCCCGCAGGTTCAAATAGCAAGTGCAAAAATAGGGAAAAGTTACGAGCATTGGGCGAAGAACCTGTTTTTAGGTGAGTCGAAATTGAGT
>JBGUHI010000069.1:0-44193 GCA_045111995.1 Candidatus Limimorpha sp.
CTCAATTTCGACTCACCTAAAAACAGGTTCTTCGCCCAATGCTCGTAACTTTTCCCTATTTTTGCACTTGCTATTTGAACCTGCGCAAAAACAGATTTTGAAGATAATTTGGTTGTTTATTTGCGTAAATCCGTATATTTGCAGAATAGTTTGCCTAAATCGGCATTGTTTATATAATTGTAAAAGAGTTCGTTAAGTAGTATTAATGGGACTTAAGAGGCGAAGCTGTATCATGACGAAACCTAACAATCTCATATCGAAAGCAACCCAACGCAACTGGGACAAGTTGAAAAATGACGGCTCGGATCGTTTGAAACGGCGGGCCAACAAAAGCCGTTCGCAGAAGATAATCACGCCCGAAGGCTATGTGATGGCTGGTAGCCTGCCTCGTTTTGTGGATGAACTGAGGGATACCACCTATCCCGTCGACGCGCTGGTTTTCAGCCTCTGCGCCCAATACGTGGAGCACAACAAGGTCAACGAGGCCAACCGAAAACGCTTTCTTGAGGAGTATGCCAACTTCCAGCGTGTCGACGTTTACGTGCCGCGACAAATCCTGAAAAACCGTCAAGACGACTGGATCGGATACGTCTACCAGTCGCTTACGGCGGAAGGCCGGCGCATCCTGAAAGGTCTTTACTATACCAAGCCCGTGATTGTCAACGAAATGCTGGCTGACATCCGTGTCTTGAACGGAGAAAGGTTCTTGGATCCATGCTGCGGCAGTGGCATCTTCCTGCTCAAGGTGGAGCACGCACGACCCGAACAACTTTATGGCATCGACAACGACCCGATTGCCGTGATGATCGCCAAAGCCAATCTCATGGTCAAGTTCAACGAGTCGTCGGTGTATCCGCAAATCTACCAGACGGACTTCTTGATACACACTGGCAAGGTCTTGGGCGACATGAAATTCGACTACATCGTCACCAACCCGCCATGGGGCACCGAAAAAGGCAAACGACACGCTTCGCAACGCATACAATCGAAGGAAAAGGCATCGCTGTTCTTCACAGAGTCGTTCAAGTTCTTGAACAAGAACGGAATACAGCATTTTCTTCTGCCTTCGTCGCTGATGAAGATCAAGGTGCATTCCGACTTGCGCCGCTTCGTGACACACGAAACACGTATGGAGTCCATCAAATGCTACCGCGAGCGCTTCAAAGGGGTGTTCACAGATTTCCTCAGCCTGAAAGTCAGCAACAAGCCGATGTTTGGAAGCCAGAGTTACGTGGTGTATGGCGCCAACAACGAAGTGTCGCGCAAGGAATTCAAGCCGTTTGACGATGACTTCTGCGCCATTCCGTTGCTCAACGACCGCGACGAGGCCATCATCGGCAAGGTGGAACGCCTGCGGCACGACGACCTCTCGCACAGCCAATGGGCCTTGGGCATCATCACGGGCAACAACGCCAAGGTGCTGCACGATAGCCCGAGACAAGGCCTGGAACCCATACATACCGGAAAGGACATAGGCAAATACAGTCTGAAGAAAGCAAGCCGTTACATCAAATACGACCGCGCCGACTTCCAGCAGTGCGCCAAGGACGAGTTCTATCGCGCCAAGGCGAAACTGGTGTACAAGTTTGTTTCAGGTCGTCTTTGTTTCACCTATGACGACAGGCAGCGGCTCTTCCTCAACAGCGCCAACATCCTCATCCCCGAAGTGGACGGCATGAGCATCAAGACGGTGCTGGCGTTCCTCAATTCGACGTTGTTCAACTTCTTGTACACGAAGCGTTTCAACGACCTGAAGATACTTAAAGGCAACCTCTCGACCTTGCCCTTCCCGAAGATTACGGACGAACAAGACAAAGAACTTACGGCTTTGGTGGACGAGGCGTTGCAGGGTCGTTCAGAGGCAACAACAGAAATCGACAAACTGGTTTTTTCTTTGTATCAACTTGACACAGAAGAGATAAACAGAATCCAAAATATTGAATCTTAAACCATGAAAATATTAGTCACCGGCGGCGCCGGCTTCATCGGCAGCCATACCTTAGTGGAACTTAACGCGGCGGGACACGAGACCGTGGTCGTCGATAACCTCAGCAACTCCAATAAAAAATCTTTGGAGCGTGTGACAGAACTGACGGGCAAGGAGATTTCCTTCTACGAAGTCGACATCCGCAACCGCGAAGACCTCAACCGCGTGATGGAAGCCCATCGCTTCGATGCCTGCATCCACTTCGCCGGCCTGAAAGCCGTGGGCGAGAGCGTGGAGAAACCCTGGGAATACTACGAAAACAACATCGGCGGAACACTGACGCTTTTGGACGTAATGCGCCGGCACGGCTGCAAAAACGTCATCTTCTCGTCGTCGGCCACCGTATACGGCGACCCCGCCATCATCCCCATCACGGAGGAATGCCCGAAAGGCCATTGCACCAACCCTTACGGACAAACCAAGAGCATGTTGGAGGAAATCATGATGGACATGCAGAAGGCCGACAAGGAGTGGAACATCGTGCTGTTGCGCTATTTCAACCCCATCGGTGCGCACCCGAGCGGTAGGATAGGGGAGAACCCCAACGGCATCCCGAACAACCTGATGCCATACGTCACGCAAGTGGCCGTGGGCAAACGCGAGGAACTCGGTGTCTTCGGCAACGACTACGACACGCCCGACGGCACGGGCGTCCGCGACTATATCCACGTCGTGGACTTGGCACGCGGCCATGTGGCGGCCCTGCAGGCCATTGAGAAAAGATGCGGTATCGCCATCTATAACCTTGGCACGGGACAGGGCTACTCGGTGCTGGACGTGGTGAGGACCTTCGAGAAAGTCAACGGCATCAAGATCCCATACAGCATCAAGCCGAGGCGCGCTGGCGACATCGCCACTTGCTACTCAGACCCGGCCAAGGCCGAAAGGGAACTCGGTTGGAAGGCACAGCACGGCCTTGAGGAGATGTGCCGCGACTCATGGAACTGGCAACGGAACAACCCGAACGGGTATTGAAACGGGAACAAAACAGACAAGTAACAATATAATATTAAGGTTCAATGGACAAAGTGACCATCATCGACTACGACCGAATCTACAAGAACTTCATCGATGAGAAGTATTTGCATGACGGTCACGATGAATACTACTACCGCAACCTGCAGGTGAAAAAGCCTGTTGGAGGTTGGCGGCACTTGCGCTCCGACGAAATCGAGGGGCTGGTGAAAAACAGCAACTCGGCCACCAACTGGGACGACATTTGGGTGACCGACGAGTTCGACACCAACATGATCCGCAACAACCATTTCTTTGGCATGGTGCGTATCGGAAGGGTGACCAACAAAGTGCTGCAATACCACGACTTGCGCGTGCCCATCGGCATCACCGACAGCAGTATCATCTCGTGCGACATCGGCGACGACGTGGCCATCCACGATGTGCATTACATGGCCAACTACATCATCGGAGACCGTAGCATCCTGTTCAACATCCAAGAGATATCCACCACCGACCACTCGAAGTTCGGCAACGGCATCGTCAAGGAAGGCGAGCCGGAAGACGTGCGCGTGTGGCTCGAAGTGATGAACGAGGTCGGGACCCGCAGAATCTTGCCCTTCGACGGCATGATTACCGCCGACGCCTATCTTTGGGCCAAATACACTGACGACACCAAGCTTCAGCAACGCCTCAAGGAAATCACCCAAGCCAGCGTTGATTTCCATCGCGGCTACTATGGCACCATCGGCGAGTCGTGCGTCATCAAGAACTGCTGGATCCTGAAGGACGCGAAAGTTGGGCCGCATTGTTACATAAAAGGTGCAAGCAAACTGAAAAACGTCACCATCAATTCCTCAGAGGAGGAGCCTTCGCAAATCGGAGAGGGTGTTATCCTCGTGAACGGCGTGACGGGCTACGGCTGCCGCATCTTTTACTCGGTGACGGCCACGCGCTTCGTCTTGGGCGACAACTGCAACCTGAAATATGGCGCGCGCCTCATCCACTCGGTGTTGGGCGACAATTCCACCATCTCCTGTTGCGAGGTCTTGAACAACCTGATTTTCCCCTCGCACGAGCAGCATCACAACAACTCGTTCCTCATCTCCGCCTGCGTGATGGGACAGAGCAACATGGCCGCAGGTGCCACCATCGGCTCCAACCACAACAGCCGCGCCACCGACGGCGAAATCGTGGCCTCGCGCGGTTTTTGGCCGGGACTTTGCTCAAGCGTGAAGCACTCGTCGAGGTTTGCCTCGTTCACCCTGCTCAGCAAGGCCGACTACCCCAACGAACTCAATATCATGCTGCCGTTCTGCCTCGTGAACAACAACGCGGCCAAGAACGAGCTGGAAGTCATGCCGGCCTATTGGTGGATGTACAACATGTACGCCATTGCGCGCAACACCTCTAAGTATCTGAGTCGTGACAAGCGCAAACGCAAGATCCAGAACATTGAGTTCGAGACCTTTGCGCCCGACACGATGGAAGAAACCATCGAGGCACGCAAGTTGTTGGAAGTTTGGGTGGCTAAGGCCTATCTCCGCTCCAAAGGCGAAGACCCCGAAAAAATTGAGTATTACGACCTGCGCGAATGCGGAAAGAACCTTCTCGACAACGAACCCGAAACGGTGAAATCGTTGGAAGTCCTCGGCGAACACATGGAGAAAGGCAAGCGCAAGGTGCGCATACTCAAGCCTTTGGAAGCCTATCATGCTTACGGCGACATGATCACCTATTATGCCGTCGCCACCTGTATGCATTACCTTGAGGCCCATTCCAACACGGACATGGAGCACATCGTGGAGAAGATGAGAGGCTATCGTCTCCGCAAATGGATCAACCTTGGAGGCCAGACCATGCCCGAGGAATATGTGGACCAACTTCGGGCCGACATCCGCGACGGCAAGCTCAACACTTGGGACGAAATACACCGCCGCTACGACGAGTTTTGGGAGAACTACCAAATCGAGAAACTGCGCCACGCCTATTTCGCGCTGATGTTCCTCTACAAGGACGAGACCGACGTGATGACCGAGGAGATGTGGCACGAGAACCTCGACAAGGCCATCCGCATCCAGCATTACATCTGCGACCAAGTCTATGACAGCCGCAAAAAGGACTATGACAATGAGTTCCGCAACGCCACCTTCCGCAACGAAGCCGAAAAACTGGCCGTCATCGGCAGCATCGACGACGTTTCGTTTGTCAAGCAAATCCGCAAGGAAACGGAAGAATTCGTGGAATTGGTGCAGAAATACAGAAACGCACATTAATCTGTAGGGCTGTCGTATCACGGCAGCCGCACAGAATGCCAATCGGCTGCCACAATGTGACAGACCTATACACCAACAATTCAACAATCAACAATTCAACAACATACACCATGCGAGTCATTATCGAAAAAAACTACGACGCCATGTCGCGCTGGGCCGCCAACCACATCGTGGAGCGCATCAATGCCTTCAAGCCGACGGCCAAGAAACCCTTCATCCTCGGTCTGCCCACCGGCTCGACGCCGATTGGCACCTACAAAGAGTTGGTGAAGCTATACAAGAAAGGCGCGGTCTCTTTCAAGAACGTGGTCACCTTCAACATGGACGAATACGTGAATATCCCGGAGAACCATCCCGAGAGCTACCACAGCTTCATGTGGAACAACTTCTTCAGCCACATCGACATCAAGAAGGAGAACGTGAACATCCTGAACGGCAACGCCAAAGACTTGGAAAAGGAATGTGCCGACTACGAAGCCAAGATCAAGAGCTATGGCGGCATCGACCTCTTCATGGGCGGCATCGGCTCCGACGGTCACATCGCCTTCAACGAGCCCGGCTCCAGCCTGACCTCGCGCACCCGCGTGAAGACTTTGACTACCGACACCATCATCGCCAACTCGCGCTTCTTCGAGAACGATATTAATAAGGTGCCGAAGACCGCCCTTACCGTGGGCGTTGGCACCGTGATGGACAGCCTCGAGGTGATGATTCTGGCCAACGGCCACAACAAGGCCCGTGCCTTGGCCCATGCCATCGAGGGCGCCGTCAGCCAAATGTGGACCGTCAGCGTGCTGCAAATGCACCCCAAAGGCATCATCGTATGCGACGATGCGGCATGCGACGAACTCAAATACGGCACTGTCAAGTATTTCAAGGATATTGAAAAAAACAACCTATAATGAAGAACTTTGCAATCATCGGCGTGGGCGGCTATATCGCACCGCGCCACCTGAAAGCCATCAAAGACACAGGCAACACCCTCGTTTCGGCCTACGACAAGAACGACAGCGTAGGTGTCATGGACAGCTACTTCCCCAAGGCCGCCTTTTTCACGGAATACGAACTTTTCGACCGTCACAACACCAAGCTGCGTGACGAGGAAGGCAGGCAAATCGACTATGTGAGCGTTTGCACACCCAACTATCTGCACGATGCCCACACACGTTATGGCCTCCGCCTCGGTGCCGATGTTATCTGCGAGAAACCTCTCGTGCTCAACCCATGGAACATCGACGCCCTGCAAAAGGTGGAGGAACGTCAAGGCCATAAAGCCTACACCATCCTCCAGCTGCGTATCCACGACAAAATCAAGGCGTTGAAGAAGAAGGTGGAGGAAGGACCCAAAGACAAGATCTACGACATCGACCTGACCTACATCACCTCGCGCGGCAACTGGTATTATGCCTCGTGGAAAGGCGACATCAACAAGAGCGGCGGCATCGCCACCAACATCGGCGTGCACTTCTATGACATGCTGAGCTGGATTTTCGGCGACGTAGAGAAAAACATCGTCCACGTGGCCTCGCACGACAGAGTGGCGGGTTACCTTGAGCTGAAACGCGCCCGGGTGCGTTACTTCCTCAGCATCAATGGCGACACCCTGCCTCCCAATGCCGTGGAAGGCGAGAAACGCACTTACCGCACCTTGAGAATCGACGGCGAAGAGTTCGAGTTCAGCCAAGGCTTCACCGAACTACACACCAGGAGTTACGAAGAAATATTGGCAGGCCGAGGCTTCGGCATCGAAGAGGCTCGCCGTTGCATCAAGATTGTCTACGAAATCAGAAACACCAAGCCCGTAGGCTTTGTCGGCGACTACCACCCGATGGCCAAGCTGCCACTAAGCGAACATCCGTTTGGGTGGAAGTAAACGACCCTCTAAGGAATGACAATGTTCAAAAAAACCGACCCATCCTATTTCGACGGCCCGTGGACCTTCGAGAAGACAGGGCGTGCCATCCTCGGACTCTGCAAAATCCTCGACCGCTATGCACATAAGCTGACATTGGAGGACTTGCGGAAGGACTCTCGTTGCGCCCGCATCCCCGACCTGAGCCTGGAGCGCGTGCAGGAAGTCATCGCCGACGTCGAATCCAAGATTTGGCGCGGCGCCAAAGCCTTCGAGAACGAGGTCATATACCATACCGGACCGCACCACGACGACATCATGTTGGGCCTCATGCCCTTCATCAACCGACAACTGAGGTCGCCAAAGAACCAGGTGCATTTCGCCATCATGACCTCGGGCTACCACTCGGTCACCGATGCCTTCCTGCAAAAAGCATTAGAGGACACTTTGGACTACCTTCAGCAAGGCAAGATACAGATGGTGTTCTATCCCGACTATTTTGAAAGAGGCTATCGTTTCAAGCAAGAGAAGGACATCCACCATTACCTTGACAACGTGGCACGCAAGAACCCCGACGAAATGCGCCGAGGCTTCTGCCACCGCATCCTGCGCGACGCCGTGGGACTGTGGGGACTGAAGAGCGTGGAAGACATAGAGACACGGTTCAAAGAAGAGATTAGGAACCTCAGCGAAGGCATAGCCAACAGTCGCGAGATACAGCAACTCAAAGGGCAAGTGCGTGAGTTTGAGGAAGAGCTCGTTTGGGCCTATGCCGGGACGGCTCTAGACCATATCCATCATCTGAGGTTAGGACTATATAACGATGGAACCTTGAGCCTGTCGAAGGGCCCGGACCATGAACGCGACATCCTCCCCATCCTCAACCAACTGCGTGAAATAAAACCCTCCGTCATCACCGTTGCCATCGACTCCGAAGGGCTGGGACCCAACACCCACTACAAGGTCATGCAAAGCATCGCCGAGGCAGTTAGGGAGTGGAGCAAGGAAACAGACCTCAGCCGACTGAGAATCTACGGCTACCGCAACGTCTGGTCGACCTTCCATCCTACCGAGGCCAACGTCTACGTGCCTGTCTCGCTCAACGCCTTCGCCGTGTTCGAGAAAGCCTTCAAGGACAGTTACTTGACACAAGTCAAGGCCGAGTTCCCCAACCCCGATTTCGACGGGCCTTTCAGCGATTTGGCGGCCCAAATCTGGGTGAAGCAGTACAAGGACATCCAACTCATCTTGGGGAAGGACTTCTTCTATGGAAACGACCATCCGCTCATTCGCGCCACGCATGGACTCCTCTTCTTGAAGGAGATGACAACGGCGGAGTTTGTCGCATACGCCGAGGAGATGAGAAGCAACATGTAAATATGGAATTTCTCACCACCCACTGGCTCGACATCACCACCACCGTCCTCGGCTTGGCCTACATCCTCTTGGAATACAAGGCCAGCGTGTGGATGTGGGTCGTGGGATTCTTCATGCAGAGCCTCGGCATCGTATTGTACTATCAGAAAGGACTTTACGCCGACTGCGGCATGGAGTTCTACTACCTGGCCATGACCATCTATGGATTCGTCGCCTGGATGCGCCACAAGCAGAAAGCCGACTTGCCCATCCGACACATGCCAAAAAAGCAAGCCATTGTTTGGCTTGGCCTTGCCGCCCTGATTTGGATGGCCATCTATTTCCTACTCTCGCGTTTCACTAACAGCAATGTCCCGGTCCTCGACGCTCTCACCACGGCCTTGAGCATTGTAGGCATTTGGGCATTGGCACGCAAGTATCTGGAACAGTGGTTCGTTTGGATTGTGGTAGACGTTGTCACATGCGGCTTGTATTTCTACAAGGACATCCCTTTCAAGGCGAGTCTTTATGGCCTGTATGTCATCATCGCCGTCTTCGGCTACTTCAAGTGGCGCCGCATGATGGAGAAGGCATAGGGGACGCAAGGCTTTCACGGCAACAAAAAAGCGGATTCGGCACAAAAGACGGATCCGCTTTCGTGTTTTCTTTTCCACAATTTTATGATTATTTGTGCTTTGATTCTTTATTTTTCCTATTTTTGCCGTCTAATGAAGATGTAACGAAGACGATGAAGCAATTCTTCCCAAGTTTTTGTTTGTCTTATTCTTGGCTCACCCAATAGTCAGTACGAATGTGGCTGACGTGGCGAAGCTTATGTTTGTCAACAAGATATGTTTTGCTTGTCTTGTTTGGAACGAATACTTACAACAAATAACGCATACTATGAAAAAAAACATCATCATCACGGGTGGTGCCGGTTTCATCGGTAGCCACGTTGTTCGCCTTTTCGTGAACAAATACCCTGAATACAAGATTGTCAACCTCGACAAACTGACCTACGCGGGCAACCTCGCCAACCTGAAGGACATCGAGGACAAGCCCAACTATATGTTCGTCAAGATGGACATCTGCGACTTCGAGGGAGTGTTGAGACTGATGCGAGAGGAGCATGTGGACGGCATCATCCATCTTGCCGCTGAGAGCCATGTCGACCGCTCCATAAAAGACCCCTTCACCTTTGCGCAAACCAATGTGATGGGAACGCTGAGCCTTCTGCAAGCAGCCAAGGCTTATTGGGAGAGCCTTCCTGAGGGATACGAGGGCAAACGCTTCTACCACATCTCGACCGACGAGGTGTATGGCGCTTTGGAGATGACCCACCCCGAAGGCATCAAGCCGCCCTTCGCCACCAAGGCAAGTTCGGGTCAGCATCACCTGGCGTATGGAGAGACGTTCTTCACAGAGGAACTGAAATACCAACCCCACAGCCCTTATAGCGCGGCCAAGGCATCGAGCGACCACTTCGTGCGCGCTTTCCACGACACCTTCGGCATGCCGACAGTGGTGACCAACTGCTCGAACAACTACGGCCCGTACCAGTTCCCGGAAAAACTCATACCGCTCTTCATCAACAACATCCGCCACCGCAAGCCGTTGCCCGTCTACGGCAAAGGCGAGAACGTGCGCGACTGGCTCTTTGTGGAAGACCATGCTAGAGCCATTGACTTGATCTTCCATGAGGGCAAGGTCGCGGAAACCTACAATATTGGCGGCTTCAACGAGTGGAAGAACATTGACATTATCAAGGTGGTCATAAACACGGTGGATAGGCTGCTCGGGAGAAAAGAAGGCGAGGACATGGACCTGATCACCTACGTCACCGACCGTGCCGGCCACGACATGCGCTATGCCATCGACTCGACCAAACTCCAGAAGGAATTGGGATGGGAACCCTCGCTCCAGTTTGAGGAAGGCATCGAGAAAACCGTCCGCTGGTATCTCGACAACCAGGAATGGATGGACAACGTCACCTCGGGCGACTACCAAAAGTATTATGACGACATGTACAAGAATCGCTAACAAAGCCAACAAACACAACGTATGAAGATCTCAGTTGCAGGTACTGGTTATGTGGGCATGAGTATCGCCACCCTGCTTGCCCAAAACAATGAAGTGACCGCCGTCGACGTGGTTCCCGAACGAGTTGATATGGTGAACAACCGCAAGTCGCCCATCCAGGACGACTACATCGAGGAATACCTGGCCACCAAACCCTTGCGCCTGAACGCCACCCTCGACCAAGAGGAAGGATACAGGGATGCCGAGTTTGTGATTATTGCCGCCCCGACGAATTACGACACCCATAAGAATTTCTTCGACACCAGTGCCGTGGAGGCGGTAATCGACGCAGTGCTGAAGGTGAACCCCGACGCTGTGATGGTCATCAAGAGCACCATTCCTGTGGGTTACACCCGCAACCTCTATGTAAAATATGCCGCCAAAGGCATCAAGAAGTTCAACCTGCTTTTCTCGCCAGAGTTCCTGCGCGAGAGCAAAGCCTTGTACGACAACCTCTATCCGTCACGTATCATCGTGGGCATACCAAAAATGATGAGCGAGGCGTATCGTGAGGAAAACGATGCCATCAAGGCCTTGACCAACCTCGATTGGATCACCGAAAAAGCACATCAGTTCGCCGAACTGCTCAAGGCGGCGGCCATCAAGAAAGATGTGCCCACACTGTTCATCGGCATGAAAGAGGCCGAGGCCGTGAAACTCTTCGCCAACACCTATCTCGCACTCCGTGTGAGTTATTTCAACGAACTGGACACATACGCCGAAATCAAAGGCCTTGACACCCAGGCCATCATCGATGGCATCGGCCTCGACCCCCGCATCGGCACCCACTACAACAACCCTTCGTTCGGTTACGGCGGCTATTGCTTGCCAAAAGACACAAAGCAACTCCTGGCCAACTACGAAGACGTGCCTCAGTGCATGATGTCGGCCATCGTGGAGAGCAACCGCACCCGCAAGGACTTCATCGCCGACCAAGTCTTGAAGATGGCGGGCTACTACTCCTATAGCGAGAACAACGAATTTTCACCTCTCGCCACCCACCTCTCGCCACCCACCATCGGTGTCTATCGCCTCACGATGAAGAGCAACAGCGACAACTTTCGCCAAAGCGCCATCCAGGGTGTGATGAAACGCATCAAGGCCAAAGGCGCACAAGTGATTATCTATGAGCCCACCATTGAAGACAGCACGACCTTCTTCGGCAGCCTCGTGGTCAACGACCTGGAGAAATTCAAGTCACAGTCGCAGGCCATCATCGCCAACCGCTACGATGCGTGCTTGGACGATGTCATGGACAAGGTCTACTCCAGGGATATCTTTAGGCGGGACTAATCCAAAGACAATATTCAATACAGCGAGTAACTGTTCAAAATCAAACTACATGTTCTTGACGCGGGACTTCGGGACACGGGACAGGTTCCTGAACTTGTCGAAGGACTCGAGTCTCGCAGTCCCGCGTCTCGCGTCTTTTTATGTAAACTAAATTTGCTCATCTACTTAAATAACATTCAAACAAAAGAAAAAACTATATAACATTCAAACAAAAGAAAAAACTATGATTAACGTTGGAATTATCGGATGCGGCTTCGTGGGCGGAGCCCTCAAAGACTGGTTGGAACACAACAACCCCGAATGCAAACTTTTCATCAGCGACCCTCCTAAGGGATACGACGATGATATGAGCAACATCGACATCGCATTCTTGCAGATACATGTTCCTACCGAAGAGGACGGCACACAGGATTTGAGACTTATGAAAGAGTTGATTTCCAACCTTCCGGATGTGCCCGTGTTCGTCCGTACCACCATTTTGCCTGGCACCAGCGACATGCTTTCGCGCGAGACGGGACATCGTGTGCACTACATGCCCGAGTTCCTCACCGAGCGCACGCATATCGAGGACTTCAAGAAGCAGACCATGGTGTTCACCGGAGCGCATGATTTGCTCACCAAGATTTTCGTGGGCAAGAAGTTCACCGTCATGACTCCCCTTGAGGCCGAATTGACGAAATACATGCACAATGTGTTCGGCGCCTACAAGGTCACCTACTTCAACGCCTGCCGCGAGTACTGCGAGCAGATGGGCGGCGACTGGCGCAAGGTGCACACGGGGATGCTGCTGTCGGGCTACATCAACGACACACACACCTACGTGCCGGGTCCAGATGGCAAGTACGGCTATGGCGGCAAGTGCTTCCCCAAGGACGTGAACGCCTTCGCCAAGATGACCGAGGGAACCTCGCTTGGAACGCTTTTGGAACATCTCCACGAGTTGAACGTGCATTTCCGCGGGGTGGAGGAGCGTATATAAAAAGGTTTCCCTTATACATCCAAATATATGAAAATAGCCCTCATTAAAGAAACCAAGACCTTGGTAGACAACCGCGTGGCCTTGTCACCTAAACAAGTGGCGGAATTGAATAAGAGGTTTCCCCAACACGAAATCGTAGTTCAATCCAGCGACATCCGCGCCTTTTCGGATGACGAATATCGTGCCGAAGGCGCACGTGTCGTGGAGCATGTCGAAGATTGTGATGTCTTGTTTGGCATCAAGGAGGCTAAAATCGAAAGCCTAATTCCAAATAAACATTACTTCTTCTTCGGCCATATCGCCAAGATGCAGGAATACAACCGTCCGCTGCTCCAGGCCTTCATGCAGAAGCATATCACCTTCTGCGACTATGAGTATCTTGTAGACGACAATAATATCCGTGTTTGTGCCTTCGGTTGGTGGGCTGGCGTTGTCGGTGTGTATTACACCTTGCGTGGCTATGGTTTGAAGCACAAACTTTATGAATTGCCCAAACCCGATCGTCGTTTCACGCTCACCCAGTTGTTGGAATCGTTGAAAGGTATTGAATTGCCAAAAATAAAATTGTTTGTGACAGGTGCCGGCCGCGTCTCCCAAGGTGCGCAATATGTGTTGGACAACATCGGTGCCCAAAAAATGACCGAAGAAGAATATCTTGCCACGGATAAGGTTGAAAAATTGTCTTATTGTTATACCGACGTGGATCGCTTGGTGAAGCGCAAGGATGGTGGTGCGTTCTCGTGGAATGACTTCACCCACAATGCCAAGGAATATGAAAGTGATTTTATGCGCTGGGCAAAGAAAACCGATGTGTTGGTTTGCGCCCATTTTTGGGGACCTGAAGCACCTGTGTATTTGAGCGAAGACGATTTGCGCAACAAGGATATGCGTATCCGCATGATTGGTGACGTGACCTGCGACATCAAAGGCAGCATCAAATCGACCGTTCGACCCGCCACGCATGATGAGCCATATTATGATTACAACCCAGTGACTGAACACGACGAGCCTGCTTTTTCAGCACCAAACAATATCTCTGTGATGGCGGTGGACACTTGTCCGAATGCCTTGGCGATGGATACGAGTGCCTATTTTGGTGAGATGCTGACGAAACACGTGTTTGAGCCTTTGATGAAGGGCGAGCAATCGGAGGTGATTGACCGTTCCATGATTTTGAAGAAAGGCAAACTGACGCCGAGATTCGATTATTTGACTGATTTTTCGATGGGGGAATAACCCGGTTTTTATAATGGCAGAAAAGAACCTAAAACAAAAAGCCGCTTCTGGCATGGTGTGGACAGCGTTGGAGAAATACTCGACAATGTTCATTTCCTTTTTTTCAGGTATCATTCTTGCGCGATTACTCACGCCATACGATTATGGTTGCATAGGTATGCTTTCCATTTTTATGGTGTTGGCCGATTCTTTCATTGATGGTGGTTTTGGTTCCGCTCTGATTCAGAAAAAGCAACCTACACAGGAAGACTATAGCACCATCTTCTGGTGGAACATAGGTGTCGCGGCTATATTGTATGCCATTCTTTTTTGTTGTGCTCCCGCCATTGCCCGTTTCTACGACACGCCTATCTTGTGTGCCGTTTTGCGAGTGCAAGGAATTGTGCTTTTTACGCACGCAATGAATCTTGTCCAACGGAACAAACTAAAGAAAAAACTGAATTTCAGAACACTATCTGTAGTTACGATTATTGTTACAATAATCAATTTGAGTATTACTATTGTTTTAGCATACAAAGGATTTGGGGTATGGGCACTGGTGGCGCAAAATCTGATAGGTTCTGCTTTGTATTCTGTGATATTTTGGTTCTATGTGAAATGGCGACCTTCTTGTGTGTTTTCCTGGAAATCCTTTAAAGAGTTGTTCGGTTTTGGATTCTATATGTTTTTGACGCACCTGGTCAATAACTTCAGTGGTCAAGTACAGGGATTGTTAATCGGAAAGAAGTATAATCCAATAACTATGGGGTATTATTCAAAAGCGATAGGCACAGAGCAATTGGCTTCCCATAGTATTTCTGCAGTTATGTCGCAAGTCACATATCCTCTTTTTGCTGAAGTGCAAGATGATAAGGTTGCTTTGTCGAATATGATTAAAAGGTTGTCCATGACTTTGTCTTACCTCACATTTCCTTTGATGTTTATAATGTTTTTATGTGCAAAGCCTTTGTTTGTTTTGTTGTATTCTGACCGTTGGTTGCAGAGCATCCCTTATTTTCAGGTGCTTTGTTTTGCGGGATTGGCGGGGTGCTTGCAATCGGCAAACCTCCAAGCAATAGCTGCCATAGGCAAAAGTAAAACCATGTTTGTTTGGACTTTACTAAAGCGAGGGGTGGGCATTGGCGCAGTCGTGTTGGGAATGGTGTTTTTTGGAATGAAGGGGTTGTTGGGGGGTATGATTCTCAATGCTTGGTTTTCCTATTTTGTAAATATTGGTTTAGTCTCCAAACATGTTGGCTATAGGTTTTGGCGACAAATTGGTGATTTGCTGCCTGTAGCTATAGTTTCCATAATTGCAGCATTGTTCAGTTATGGGGTTGGTTATTTGTTACATCTGGACATGTATCCTGATGGATTGGTGAAGTTTTTCGTATATATGATTATTTATCTTGGTTGGTCTTTTGTTTTCAAACCAGAAGCATATACTTACTTTTTGACCATTATTCCAGATAGGTTTCAATTGTTCAAGAAATTGAAGAAAAGTAAAAAACAAGATAATTAAGTATAGTTAATAGTTTTACCATGATTAGACGTATTATTACACACAGTAAATTAGCAGTGAAAAATAGTAAACGCTATGCCCAGGATATCGGTCTTGGAAAAGGCGAATGGATAAAAGTGTTTGTTGATTATGAAATCAGTAGAGCATTCTATGATTTCTCGCTGGAAGACTACTTTGTAATCGGCAATGGGTATACCTTGTCGAGATATGAGAAAAAAAGGTTTTTTACAGCTAGAAATGCCCGTCGTTGGTTGTGGCATAATGTGAATGTGAATGACCCCCAATACATCCATTTCTTGAGAAACAAAGTAGACGCGTTGGAGTTTTTTAATGAATTTGTCTCACGAGAATGGCTTTATGCTCCAAAATCTTCATTTAGCGAATTTATGGATTTTGTGAACAAGACACCAGTATTTATAGCAAAGCCAGTTGACAGGTATGAAGGAGAAGGGATTGAGAAGCATTCCACGAGCGGTGTTTCAGAAGAGGACTTGAAAACACTTTATAATCATCTGGTGACAAACGGCCTGTTATTGGAAGAATGTTTAAAAGCGCACGATGATATCTATCTTGGAACAAAATCACTTAACACCTTCAGGTTATACACGATGATGGATGGAAAAGGTGATGTTCATGTTTTGAAAGCCAAGTATCGTGCGGGCACTGGTGATGCTATAACAGACACTGCTGAGGGATGTATCGCTTATCCCATTTCAATTGAATATGGTGTTATTGAAGGCCCGGGAATCAACGAAGTGTTGAATAGTAAGAACTATTTTTATCATCCGGGTTCTGATAAGTTGGTTGTCGGTATGAAGATTCCGATGTGGGACCGAGTATTGGAAGTCGTTACAGAAGCTGCAAAGAAAATACCCCAAGTAAGATATATCGGGTGGGATATAGCTGTTACTAACGACGGTGTAGAAATCATAGAAGGTAACAATTATCCATATACTGGTACATTCGAAATAATG
Source organism: Candidatus Limimorpha sp. (assembly GCA_045111995.1). Lineage (GTDB taxonomy): Bacteria > Bacteroidota > Bacteroidia > Bacteroidales > F082 > Limimorpha. Next base: position 16,488 of record JBGUHI010000069.1, read on the forward strand.
GGAATTGAAAGATTATGGTGGCCTAAAATAAAAGCATTAATATGAAAATAGTTGACATTCTAAAGAAAATAAAGCGTTCAATACATAGATTCTATGTGAAATATTTAAAGCATTTAATACGTAACTATTATGTATTTTATGCTGATTCAACGGAACTGTTGGAAAAAGCGCAAGAAAAACTACGTCCTTTGCCTGAAGGATTGAGAATGGTGAAATTGACATACGAAAACAAGCATCTTTATAAGTGTAGAATTGGTGATCTGGATAAAATATTGCAGTGCTCGGTCAATGGGGAATTGTGGGGTGTTGTTGATGATAGCAACAATATTGTCGCCTTTCATTATGGTACCTATCGGGGTAATCGTTCCATTTTCAATAATGTGAAGAATTGTGATTTCGAACATGTTTCAATCGAAGTAGATAAAAGGTATCGAAGAAAGGGAATTGCACTCCACCTTTTATATCACACGGTTAAAAACTTAAAATATGATGATGTAAAGAATAAAAGGTTGGGTACATGCATCAGGCCATCTAATACTAAATCCATAAAGTTGCATGAACTTATTGGGTTTAAAAAATCCCATAGGGAAATATTTTTCCACATAAGAAGAAAAAAAGATGGACGTTATATATTTATAAACATACCCCGTTATAATATTTAAGAATGAATGCTTAGTGCCTGTTACTGATGAATACCCGTATGTGGAATGTGTGACCTATTAAAAAATGGAAACCTTTGGGGTGAGTGGAGATGATTGTTATATCAAGACTAGGTGGTAAAAGCCCCCGTTCTTCTTATAAACTAACAAGAGAAAGTGAAGACGGAACCGTTTCATTTTATAATGACAAGAAAATAGATAGAATCAATCATTTGATTGATTAAAATGAGTTTGTTTAAGTAATTGTTTAAAAAACCATTTTATTATGGGAAACTTGATAAAAAAAGCGAGAGCGACAAGAATACTGATACTTAATGCAAAATCAATATGTAAACAGAAATCTTATTATCCCGACGAACCTCATAAGTCGACATGGCAAGTTTTTTGCGATCAATTATACTTCATCTGGAAATTCGGGAGATGGGAAAAGTATTATTTTGTTTACGGGTTTGATAGGAAAAGCATGGATCGCAAGAAAATCTGTGATGAATATATTGTATATGAACATGCATTTTTAAACAAAATGTTCAAAAACAATAATTACTTTGATCGTACAAGCGGCGCGTGTTCTGCTAATTGTATAGTTACAGACAAGTTTTATTTTTACCTCTTTCTTAAGAGCTTAAATCTCCCAACTCCAAAAACTCTCTATTACACCAGAAACGGGAGATTGTTTTATGATGAATATAATCGTGACGAAGATATCTCGACGATCCTCACCCACGACATGGATGCCTTTGCAAAACAGTTTGACGGGCAGTTAGGAGATGGGGCTTTCGCCATCAAGGTTCAAGACGCTAAAGTTTATGTCAACAATGTTTTGGTTCCTTCAACAGACGATTTGTTAAAGACATTTACGAATGCAAATTATATCATTCAGGAAAGAATCATACAGCATCCCGCATTGAATAAGTTGTGCTCAACAGCGGTGAATACTATTCGTTTGGTGACTTTGATTACTCCAGACGAAGAAATCATTGCTGTTAGAGCTGGCTTGCGTATCGGAAGAGAAGGAAATTGTGTTGATAACTGTGCAAAGGGCGGCATATTTGTGGGCATTGATATGAATACGGGAAAATTAATGAAAAAAGGTATTATAAAGCCGCCTCATGGAAAGATTGTCTATCAGCACCCCGACAATGGTATTGTCTTTGAAGGCTATGAAATCCCATTTTTCAAGGAAGCCGTTGAACTGGCAAAAGAGTTGCATTCAAAGCTTTATAGGATTCATTCTGTCGGCTGGGATATTTCAATAACTCCAGATGGTCCTATGTTTATTGAAGGCAATAGTTTATGGGAAGTGTCTGGAACACAGGCGGCCGTGGGAGGATTAAAGCATATTGAAAAATATTTTCCTGAACTTGGCCGTATCAATGACAGCCCTTTCTAATCGATTGATTCTCAATTAAAATAAAAATATCGAATCAGAAAGATCCTCAATATAATATATTTAAACAAGCTCTAAATATGAAATTTCAATTGGTAAATAAATGTCGGCAAGTCTATTGGCTTTTCAAGAATAAGTCTTCAATAGTAAACGGAGTTTCCTATTACCCTAATTGTAATCACAAGTCAAAAAAACAGATTCTAAACGACCAATTGTTTTTTATCAGAAAATACGGAGACTATGAGCCTTTTTATTTCACATACGGATTTGATAGGGCGGAAATGACAAGAGAGCGTATGACAAGCGAGTACTTGATACCATACAATAGCTTTCAAACAAAAATAAACTTCTTGAACAATCACACTCCAGGGTTTATATATACTAGTCGAGTGATTACCGCTGACAAGTTTTACTTTAATGTGTTTTTGGAACGGTTTGGTATTCCTACTCCAGCCGTTTATTGCTATATTAAAGACAAGCAAATACTGTATTGCCATCCCCAGTTCGAAATAGATTCACAAAAAACCGCGAACGAACAATTAAAGCAATTGTTTTCCAACGACATGGATGCTTTTTGCAAACCGTCGAGCGGCCAACTTGGCAATGGAGCATTTGCTTTGAAGGTTCAAGATTCAAAGATATACATGGACGGAGAATTGTCTAGTGTTGATAAACTGATAGATGTTTTATTTTCCGCCAATTATTTGGTGCAGAAAAGAATATACCAACATTCGATAATGAACACTTTGTGTGACTCTACGATTAATTCGATCCGTTTACAAACGGTGATGACAAAAGAAGGGGAGGTCGTTCCTTTTGGGGCTGGATTGAGAATAGGTCGTAAAGGCAGTTCTGTTGACAATTGGGCAAAAGGCGGTGTTTTTGTTGGAATCGACATGGAAAAAGGAAAGTTGATGGAAACTGGCTTCTTAAAGCCTGGGTATGGAACCTCTACGAAGGAGCATCCTGACACGCATGTTGTATTCAAGGGCTTTGAAATCCCTTATTATAAAGAAGCTGAAAAAATGGCTGTGGAATTGCATAAACGGCTTTATCGCTGTCATTCCGTTGGTTGGGATATTGCAATTACCCAAGATGGCCCCATGTTTATTGAGGGGAATGGCTGGTGGGAAATCTCATTAATCCAAGCCGCTCATGGTGGTTTGAAAAAGCAAATTGAAAAACACTTTACCGTTTAGTGAAACAAAACAGAAAATACAATATGAGTATAAAGGAAAAAATAAAGAGTATTCTCCAAAACAGAGAAATCAGGCAAATTGAAAGAAGCTATGAAAAAACCATCCAGCAATCCATGCAGTTGTGCCCGATGAAACCGCTCACCAAAGGTCAGGAAACGGATATCAAGGCCTATTTCAAAAAACACTTTGGAAGAGAAGTGCCAACCTATTGGCACCAGTACTTGTATTCTAGAAATGGAGTATATTCTGAGAAATACATTCCTGCCAGTATTTACAACTCGGAGATTATTTATCGGTTGAACAAGTTCCAATTCCGTCATGCATACGTAGACAAGGGTTTTTATGACACATTGTTTCCCGACATCAATAGGCCAAAAACCATCATAAAAAATGTCAATGGCTATTATTACGACGACCATAATCCGTTGACAGAAAATGAAGCCATCGAAATATGCAGCAATTTGAGCGAAGCCATCATCAAGCCTACGCTTGAAGGAACTTGGGGACAAGGTGTGGAGTTGATCAAAACCGAAAACGGGATGGTTCCAAAATTAAAATGCAGTGTCCAAGACTTGTTCAAAAAATACAAACGTAGTTTTATCATCCAAGAACGCTTTGAACAACATGCCGACATAGCAAAACTGAACCCTACTTCGCTCAATACGTTAAGGGTGATGTCGTATAGAAGAGGACACGAAGTAGTGGTTTTGTACGCCGTAATCCGCATTGGCCGAAAAGACCAAGTGATTGATAACGAAACGGTAGGCGGTATCAAGGCTGACATTGATTTGACGACGGGAAAAATAAAGGGAGTGGCTTTTGGAAGTGCCAAAGAAAAACTGATGCCCAAAACTGATGTTGGAACCATGTTGGATGGATACCAGATGCCTTCGTTCGCGGAAGTGTTGGCATTGGTTAAAGAGATGCACCTCAGATTACCCTATTTTAACTTAATTGGTTGGGATATGTCGGTGGACAAAAACGGTAAGCCTGCATTAATTGAGTGGAATAGAGCTGCCGAATTGAGTCAGGTGGCTCATGGACCTGCTTTTGGAGAATACACCGAAGAGATTCTTTCAATAGCAAATAGCAGAATAAATACAAGATTTGAAGGTTCTCCGTTGTAAATACTAATCTATTGAAAAATATGTCAACAATAACAGAATCAAGATTCAGCAAATGGTTTAAGCAAACCGTGACTCGGATTTCGCCGAAGTTGAACTCGAAGTTGGTTTATCGTTATCATTTCCACAAGCGGCTCGACTTGAAGCATCCGAAAACATTGGATGAGAAAATCCAATGGTTGAAATTCAACACCTATTACAAGAATCCGCTTGTCACCCAATGCGCCGATAAGTATGCGGTTCGTGAATATGTGGAAAAATGCGGTTGTGCCGAAATTTTGAACGAATTGTATGGCGCGTATGACAAGGTGGATGAGATTCCATGGGAAACCTTGCCCAACCAGTTTGTTGTCAAATGGAACTTCGGCTGCGGACAAAACCTGATTGTCTTCGACAAGGCGAAACTGGACATTGAGGCTACCAAGTGCAAGTTGAATGATTGGTACAAACTTCGTGACACGTTTTATCTGACGTATTCCGAGATGCAATATAAAGGCATTCCGCCTAAACTGATTTGTGAAAAGCTGATTGAAACGGAAGATGGTGGCCTGCCGGTGGATTATAAGTTCTATTGCTTTAATGGCAAGGTAGAGTGTGTTTTGGTGTGTTATGGCAGAAACAAAGCAGGAGGAGGGGCCCAATATTATTTCTTTGACCGGAATTGGGAATTGAAACGATATAACAAAGCCGGAATAGAGGCCCCGGAAGGGTTCACATTGCCGAAACCCCGAAACATGGACATGTTGTTTGACTATGCTGAAAGGTTGTGCAAACCGTTTCCTTTTGTCAGAGCCGATTTCTATCTTGAGAACGGGAAACCCTTGTTTGGTGAATTGACATTTACCCCCCATGGTGGGTTTGATGCAAACAGGTTGCCTGAGACACAATTGTTGTTTGGTGATATGGTAAGAATCGATAAAGACTAAACGAACATGCAACTTTCTTTTTGGCACAAGGCACGATATTGGGTGCTTTTATTGGTTGTTCTATTGATTGCCATTTCGTCCCATCCTACCATTGTGGACATGAGTCGTGCTGCGGGATTGGAGCGGGGAACGATTTTGTCCCGATACATTATCGCACTATTTGGTGGCTTGTTTCTGATGTGTTTTAATCCGAAAAGATTGTTTGTTCACAAAACGATCCGTGTTTCTTTGGTAATGTTCTTCTTTATCGGGTTGGCTTATTTGATGACTTTCGCTGTTTTTGGCAAAAGGGCGATGATGTCGGAGTTGCGCGCCATAGGGATTTGTCTTGTGGCGATCATGGTGGGGTGGAGTATGGACCTGGACAATAAACGGCAATCGTTTTTGCTTGTTTTCTTTGCGGGTCTTACGGTTTTTGTCGGCTTGATGCAGGTTATGAAAAACATAGGCGGTTTTGAGATTCTTGACCAATATCAGACCGACAACAAGAACACGTTGGGTGTCATGCTTTCGTCGGCTGCTATTGTTTTTTTGTTCTTGGCCTTGAACACGTCAAAAGGCAAACTTGTAAAACTGTTGTTCTTGGCCTTGATGGTTTTTACTTTTGTGGTGTTGCTGACCATAAGGGCAAGGATGTCTTCTTTGGTTACCGCAATGATGGTTTTGTTTGTTCTATACGAACGGTTCAAAGGCAAGAACTTTTTCTTTTATTTGCTGTTTGGTTTGTTTGTCGCCACAGTTGCCATAGTATTATTGCCGTCCTCAATAAAGGGTTTTGTTTATAACAGTTTCTTTCAGAACTATGAAGGTGGCGACATCACCGCAGGAAGAAGCGAGAGAAACGTGGCAGCTTTGGCTTTCTTGTCGGATCATTTGTTTTTGGGAAATTTGACCGAGAACACCTCTGTTGGGCAGATACATAACTATCCACTAAACAAGACTTTTGAGTACGGTTTGGTTTTTGTCATGCCCATCATGGTTTTATATGTTTACCTTTTTGCGGTTTCCATAATAAAAACCATAAAATCTGACAATCATAACACATCAACAATAGGTTATTATTTGTTGTTGGTACCTTTTGTTGTTTCCATGGCCGAACCTTCTTTTCCTTTTGGGCCAGGTACTGCAACGGTTTTTAATTTCATTTTTTTCGGGATGGCGCTTAAACATAGCTGCGAAGAACGCCATAATACGGAACTATTAAGCGATAAAAGTGATGGAGAACCTTCTTTTTCGGTTAACTTGAACAAAAAGAATTAAACAATGCTCAACATACTTCTTCTCACCACCATTTATCCATTACCCACCAAAGATAACCGTGGCACCCCAGTTTGCCATTATTTTGCCCGCGAATGGGTGAAGATGGGTTATAATGTACGGGTGGTCCATTACCAGGCGGTTTATCCAGCACCGTTTTATTGGCTGGCCCGAATAAACCGAAAAAAGATTGCCGCACGTACAGGGGCCGTGGTTTATACGGAGAAAGACAAGGGTGGCACTTACGAGATGGACGGCGTAATGGTGAGGCGCATCCCTTTGTTCAAACCCATTCCACACGGAAAGTTTTCTCATCATGCCATTCAAAGGTCTGTTAAAGACATCGTTTCATGGAATAAAGAAAATGGCTTTGTGCCAGATGTTATTATTGGGCATTTTCCCAATCCTCAAATTGAAGTTGTCAACCTTTTGCATGACATATTCCCGCAATCAAAGACTTGCATTGTGATGCACGGGGATATTGAAATTGCTAAAAAGGTTTATGGTGAGACTTTATTGCCGTTGGCCGAGAAGATAGATGTTTGGGGGTTTCGCAATCCCGCCGTCCAACGGATATTTGAAAAGCATGTTATGAAAGCAAACAAGACTTTCTTGTGTTATTCAGGCATCCCCGAAGAATATGTTACCACCAGCAACGCACATCATTTTGATAGTCCCACACCGAAAATCGTATATGTGGGCGAGATGATTGAACGGAAATACCCGTTGGAGGTGATGGATGCCCTTGAGAAGGCATATCCTGATGGCAATTACACACTAACTTATGTCGGTGACGGGCATCTTATAGACAATATACGAGAAAAGATAAATTCGGGCACGGCGAAAGGTAAGGTCAGGGTGCTTGGAAAGATACAGCGCGATGCCATCAAAGCCGAATATGATGATGCCGATTACATGGTGATGATAAGCAAACATGAAGCATATGGTTTGGTATATCTTGAGGCGATGGCTCGAGGTTGCATTACCATAGCTTCCCGTAATGAGGGTTTCGATGGCATTATTGTAGATGGTGAGAATGGTTTCCTTTGCAAAGCGGGTGATGCTAATGAGTTGGCTTCCATCATACAACGCATAAACGCATTAACTCCTGCTGAGAGACAACATATTTCAGATAACGCTATTGCAACAGCACAATCGTTGACTGATGTTAAGGCTGCTAAACGGTATATTGAGGATCTAATTACTTGTTAAGTTATGACCGTTCAAGATGCAAAGATAATAGAGCTACCCAAGTTTTTGGATGCACGAGGCAACCTTTCCTTCGCCGAGAACTTCAAGCAAATTCCGTTTGAGATCAAGCGGACTTATTGGCTCTATGACGTTCCTGGAGGCGAAAGCAGAGGAGGACATGCATACTATACCAATGAAGAGTTTATCATTGCCATGAGCGGTAGCTTCGATGTGGTATTGGACGACGGTAAGGAGCGTAAAGTGTTTCCTCTCAACCGTTCCTATTATGGATTGTATGTACCTGCTGGACTTTGGCGTGAGATGGAAAACTTCTCTACCAATGCTTTTGCTTTGGAATTTGGTTCAACTCACTATGATGAGAAAGACTACATCCGCGAATATAAGGAATTTGTTAAGTTGAAAAGTGATGGAAAAGTATAATGTATTTGACTGCACCATGGTCGAATTGGACCGCCATCATAGTGACCGTAAAGGGAACCTATCGGTGGTGGAGAATGGCATCACATTGCCGTTTGATGTGAAGCGCGTATATTATATTTATGATGTGCCAGGAGGTGAGAGTCGTGGTGCTCATGCCCATAAGGAGTTGAGTCAATTGATTGTGGCTGCATCAGGTTCTTTTAAAGTGACTTTGGACGATGGTCAAGTGAAACGTACTTTTTTCCTCAGTCGACCCTACCAAGGTTTATATGTGAAACCAGGCATGTGGCGTGACTTGGAGGATTTCTCTTCTGGCGCTGTTTGTATGGTGTTGGCATCTGATGTCTATAAGGCGGAGGACTATATTCGTGATTATGATGAGTTTTTAAGATTCAGAAACGCATGAGGTTAGAAAAATTTTCAAATGTTGGTATTCAAATTAGCCCTTCCGCAAAAATTGGAAACAATGTGCGGATTGGTGATCATACCATTATTTATGATAATGTGGAAATTGGCGACAACACCATAATCTGTAATGATTGTGTAATAGGTGAGCCATTAAACGCCTATTATATCGAGGGTGATAGCTATGAAAATCCCAAAACTGTTATCGGATCCGATTCACTGATTCGCAGTCATACCATTATCTATGCAGGTAATACCATGGGAGACCATTTTCAGACGGGCCATCGTGTTACAGTACGAGAAAACACAATCTTTGGGAGTCATTGCAGTCTCGGTACACTTGATGATATACAAGGGCACTCTGTCTTCGGTGACTATTGCCGTCTTCACAGTAATGTGCATATTGGCATGCATTCCAAGTTGGGCAACTTTGTTTTTGTATATCCTTATGTAGTATTTACTAACGACCCAACCCCACCTTCGGATATATGCATTGGCCCAACGGTGGGAGATTTTTCGCAGATAGCAACGGGAAGTATTTTGCTTCCAGGCGTAAAGATAGGGAAACACTGTCTGGTTGGAGCATGTAGTTCTGTTACGAAAGATGTGGAAGACTATAAATTGGTAGTCGGTGTGCCTGCAAAACCAATTAAAGATGTACGCGAAATTATAGACCGTGAAACAGGCGAAGCTCATTACCCTTGGCCATTGCGTTTTGAACGAAACATGCCATGGCAAGGTATTGGTTATGAACAATGGATTATTAATAAAAAACAATGATACCCTTTCTTTCACTAAAAGATGTCACCGCCCTACATGGTGATGAAATCAATGCTGCGGTTACTCGAGTGGTCAACAGCGGCTGGTACCTCCAAGGCGAGGAAAACAAACGTTTTGAAGAAAACTATGCAAATTTTATCGGCACCCGATATGCCATTGGCTGTGCCAACGGCTTGGATGCCTTGATTTGGATTTTCCGAGCCTATATTGAACTGGGTGTGATGCAGCCCGGCGACGAGGTGATAGTACCCGCAAATACCTATATTGCCACTATCCTCGCCATTACAGAGAACGGTTTGAAACCCGTTTTGGTGGAGCCGAAACTAAATACCTTGGAGATAGACGACGACCTCATAGAGGCTGCTATCACTCCAAAAACCAAGGCCGTCTGTATTGTGCATCTATATGGCCGCAATGCCTACACGGATAAAATAGGTGCATTATGCAAGAAGTATAATTTGAAGCTTGTGGAAGATAATGCTCAAGCTCACGGCTGTAAGCATACCGATGGGCGTATCACGGGTTCAATTGGTGATGCTTCTGGTCATAGTTTCTATCCGGGCAAGAATCTAGGTGCTTTAGGTGATGGCGGCGCAGTTACTACCAACGATGACGAGCTGGCCAAAGCCGTTCGTACCTTGGCAAATTATGGCTCGTCTGAAAAGTATGTCTTCAAATACACAGGCCGCAACAGCCGCTTGGATGAGATTCAAGCTGCCGTATTGGATGTGAAGTTGAAATACTTGGTTGAGGACAATGCACACCGTAAGCAGGTGGCCAATTACTATTATGACTATATCAGCAATCCGATGATTACTTTGCCGGACCGCTTGCCTGATAAGCAGAACGCCTATCATTTGTTCCCGATACTGGTAGCCAATGGTAAGCGTGATGCTCTTCACGACTATTTGGAGCAGAACGGCGTGGGTACAGTGATTCACTATCCCATTGCTCCACACAAGCAGGAGTGCTACAAGGAATGGAACGACATGAGTTTCCCCATCACCGAACGCATAGCTAACGAAGAACTCAGTCTACCTATTGGTCCTGCCATCACCATGGATGAGGTTGCAGAGGTTGTCAAGCTTATTAACCAGTTCGAGTAATTATCAACTGTCAATTTTCAATTGTCAACTAATGAAAATTTGGATTGTTAATTATTACACCAGCCCTACCTGCTCCAATCCTAGGTATTTGGAGTTTGCCAAGCATTTTATAGCAGCTGGTCATGATGTACTAACCTTTTATGCCAACTTCCAAGGTGAAGTAAATGCTCCGCCTTTCCAAAGAAAAACTGTAAATGGACTTGATTTTGTAGAGGTGAAAGCCCCTCACTTTGTAGGAAATGGCGTGGCGAGAATGAAAAGTATTTATAGCTTTTCTAGAACCCTTAAGAAACATTGCAAAGATTTTGAGAAGCCCGATGTGGTGTTGCACAACATCCATCCACCCTTCGATTATCCTGTGGTTGGCATAGCAAAGAAACTTGGAGCAAAATATATTGCAGAAGCATGGGATCTTTGGCCAGAGAACTTTGTGACATTTGGGTTGATAGGCCGCAATAACCCTGCTCTAAAATTAGCCTATGCCATGGAAAAGCAGTTTTACTATAAGGCGGATGAAATCATTTTCACATTTTTGGGAGCTTTTGATTATTTGAAACGCCAAGGTTGGATAAAGGAACAAGGTGGAAAGATTGACCCAGCACACCTGCACTATATTAACAATGGTGTTGATTTGGATGAGTTTGACAAGAACAAGGTGAGATTTCCTCGTCCTGATGCCGATATGAATGACGATAGCATTTACCGTATAGTGTATCTAGGTAGTATCAACAAGGCCAACAATGTGAAGACCCTTATTGATGCAGCATCTATTTTGAAAGACAATCCAAAGTATCGTTTCTTTATTTATGGCAATGGTGCATATCGCTCTGAGTTGGAACAGTATGTGAAGGTTAACCAAATCAACAACGTGGTGTTCAAAGAAACTCAGATACCATTGGAGGAATGTGCATGGGTGGTGAATCAAGCCACGGTTAATGTAATGAATTATGAAAAGAAATTTGGTTGGGCAGGCGTGAGTTCGGGAAAGATGTTCCAATATTTAGCAGCAGGCAAACCTATTGTATGCAATATTGATATAGCTTACGATAATGTAATTGAGGATAATAATCTTGGTGTCGCTCGTGATATAGATACTCCTGAAGAGTTTGCAACGGCCATTCGTAGTCTTGCAGAACAGCCTCGTACAAGTTATGATACTATGTGTGAGCGGGTGAGAAAAGTGGCGAAACAATTCGATTATAAAGTGTTGGCTGCAGAAGAGCTTAAAGTGATTGAATCATAGTAAAATGGATTATGTATAAACACTTTTTCAAACGTTTGCTTGATATTATCATCTCTGGCATAGCCTTGTTGCTTATTGGCTGGTTTTTGATAATTGTTACCATTTTCTTGCATTTTGCCAATAAGGGGGCAGGTGCTTTCTTCTTTCAGGAAAGGCCTGGCAAAAATGCCAAGATATTCAAGGTTATCAAGTTCAAGACCATGACTGATGAGCGTGACGCGGATGGGAAACTGTTACCCGATGAGAAACGCTTGACTAAGGTTGGTAAGTTTGTTCGTAGCACTTCGGTTGATGAGTTGCCACAGTTAATCAACGTTTTCAAAGGAGACATGTCATTGATAGGTCCTCGTCCACTGTTGGTTCAGTATTTACCACTTTACTCACCAGAGCAAGCTCGTCGCCATGAGGTACGTCCAGGAATAAGTGGCTGGGCGCAATGCCACGGACGTAATGCTATCAGTTGGACGGAGAAGTTTAAACTTGATGTGTGGTATGTTGACCATTGTACCCTTTGGACTGATATACAAGTCATTTTTATAACTATCAAGAACGTACTGATGCGGAAGGATATCAATTCTGCAACAGCAGCAACTATGGAGTGTTTTAACGGAAACAACTAACTATGTATCTTTACGGAGCGAGTGGTCACGGGAAGGTGATCAAAGATATAGCAGAAGCACGGGGTGATTCTGTGGTAGGGTTTGTGGACGACAACCCAAACCTTTCGCAATATTGTGGTGAAAAGGTTTACCATCAGGCTGATGGTTTATCGCCAATGATTGTCAGTATTGGCATCAATAAGACGAGAAAGATGATAGTTGAGAAACTGAATTGTCAGTTTGCAACAGCCGTTCATCCCACGGCAATAGTTTCTCCATTGGCAAAAATTGGCGAAGGAACAGTGGTGATGCCAGGAGCTATTATCAATGCCGATGCAGTTATTGGAAAGCATTGTATTATCAATACAGGCGCATCGGTTGACCACGAATGCGTGGTTGGTGATTATTGCCACATTGCGCCTCATGCTTCTTTGTGTGGTCAGGTTCATGTGGGCGAAGGCACTTTGATTGGTGTTGGCGCATCGGTTATTCCTTGTATTGAAATTGGTGCATGGTGTACCGTTGGGGCTGGAGCCGCTGTGGTGACCAATGTGCTAGATAACAAGACAGTGGTTGGTGTACCGGCTAAAGCTCTGAGTAAGAATAATATAGCTGTCCTTATGGGGGGGGGTAAGTCATTAATAATCAGTCTATTACAAAAGCCGTTGGCAGAAAGGAGTTGCTATGCGGCTTAAAGACATTGCAATATTTGGCGTTGGAGGCTTTGGCCGCGAAGTGCTGGCTCTGATCAAAGACATCAACAAGGTTACCCCGGCATATAATATAGTTGGTTTTTTTGATGACGGATACGAGAAGGGGATAATGGTGAATGGTTATCCCAATTTGGGTAAGACCGAAGACTTGAACAAATGGGAAACACCAATTAGCTTGGCGGTGTCCATAGGAAATCCAGTTATCAAAAAGAAGATATTAGACAAAATAACTAACCCTTTAGTGAGTTACCCCACTCTGATACACCCATTGGCATGGTTAGGCGATAAAGAGTTTGTGGAGATAGGCAAAGGTTGCATCATTTGTGCAGGAAATCTCATAACCACCAATATTAAGATTGAAGACTTTGTGATACTGAATCTTGGATGTACCGTTGGTCATGATTCTGTAATCAAGAAATACTCGGCTTTTATGCCTTCTGTCAACATCTCTGGTGAGGTAACCATTGGCGAAGGTGTATATGTGGGCACGGGAGCCAAAATCATCAATAAACTTGAAATAGGAGAATACACAATTGTAGGAGCTGGCGCTGTGGTGTCAAAAACATTACCTGCTAAGTGTACAGCGATGGGTGTACCAGCAAAGCCGATAAAGCTTCAAGAATAATTAACGAAATTAATTAACAATTATAAAATGAAAGGTATAGTTTTAGCAGGCGGCAGTGGTACCCGCCTTTACCCTATTACCAAGGGGGTCAGCAAACAACTTCTTCCCATCTACGACAAGCCGATGGTGTATTACCCCATCTCGGCATTGATGCTGGCTGGCATCAGGGATATCCTCATTATCTCCACTCCTTACGACCTGCCTAGCTTCAAGCGTCTGCTTGGCGACGGCTCCGACTATGGCGTGCATTTCGAGTATGCCGAACAACCCTCGCCCGACGGATTGGCCCAGGCGTTTATCATCGGCGAGAAGTTCATCGGCAACGACAGCGCCTGCCTCGTGCTTGGCGACAACATCTTCTATGGCTCGGGCTTCACCTCCTTGCTCCGCAATGCCGTCAAGGATGCTGAAGAAAACAAGAAAGCCACCGTGTTCGGCTATTGGGTCTCAGACCCCGAGCGCTATGGCGTGGCGGAGTTCGACAGGCAGGGCAACTGCCTCAGCATCGAGGAGAAACCCAAGGAGCCCAAAAGCAACTACGCCGTGGTGGGCCTCTATTTCTACCCCAACAAGGTGGTGAACGTGGCCAAGACCATCAAGCCCTCCGCCCGCGGCGAACTGGAAATCACCACGGTGAACCAGGAGTTCCTGAAAGACGGCGAACTGAAGGTGCAAGTGTTTGGCCGTGGCTTCGCCTGGCTCGACACGGGCACGCACGACTCGCTCTCGGAAGCCTCCACTTTCGTGGAGGTTATAGAGAAGCGCCAAGGCCTGAAGGTGGCCTGCCTCGAAGGCATCGCCTACCGCAACGGCTGGATCACCGAGGAGCGCCTGCGCGAGATTGCCAAACCGATGCTGAAAAACCAGTATGGGCAGTATCTGCTGAAGGTGATTGACGAAAAGAGGTCTGAGATTGACTCCGACTCCTTCCGTGGCTGCGATTAGTCGTCCGAACGGAGTGCATTAAAGTTCACACAGAAAACAAAGGATACAATGACAGTAGAAGATGTAAAGATAATAGAATTGCCTAAATTCTTGGATTCAAGAGGTAATCTGTCGTTTGCCGAACAACTAAACCACATCCCGTTTGAAATCAAAAGGACGTATTGGATTTATGACGTGCCGGGAGGAGAGGAGCGTGGCGGCCATGCCTTCAAGGGAAATCAGGAGTTTGTCGTGGCCCTGTCGGGTGCTTTTGACATAGTGGTGGATGACGGAGTGAACAAGAAGACCTTCACGCTCAACCGCTCCTATTACGGCATCTATATCCCCCAGGGCCTATGGCGCACCTTGGAAAACTTCTCCACCAACTCCTTGGCCTTGGAATTCGGCTCCTTGCACTATGACGAGGCTGACTACATCTATGACTACGAAGCGTATCTGCGCTACCGCAAGTCGGCGACAACGACCGAGACGCCATCCATTGCCCCACAACCGTTGACGCCAACCCAAGCTGCGGTCACGCACAACGTGTTTGACTGCACGATGGTGGAGTTTGACCGCCACCACAGCGACCGCAAGGGCAACCTCTCTGTGTTTGAGAACGGCAAAACCCTGCCTTTCGATGTGAAGCGAGTGTATTACGTCTATGACGTCCCGGGAGGCGAGAGCCGTGGCTCACACGCCCACAAGGAACTGAGCCAGCTGATTATTGCCGCGTCAGGCTCGTTCACCGTTACGCTCGACGACGGCAAGTGCAAGCGCTCGTTCTTCCTCAACCGCCCTTACCAAGGGCTCTATGTGAAGCCCGGCATGTGGCGCGATTTGGAAGACTTCTCCTCGGGCGCCGTCTGCATGGTGTTGGCTTCGGACATCTATCGGAAAGAAGACTATATTCGTGATTATCAAGAGTTTTTGGAATTCAGAAAACAATAGGATTTTATGGCTGAGAAAAAAAGAATCTATCTTTGTTTGGCTCGCATGAGTGAGGCAGGCGTCGAACAGAAATACATCCAAGAGGCTTTCGACACCAATTGGGTGGTGCCGCTGGGACCGAATGTGAACGGGTTTGAGAAAGACCTCGAGGATTTCGTCAACGGCACGACGGCCGAGACGTTGCGGAAGCGCGTGGTGGCATTGTCGGCTGGCACCGCTGCCGTGCATCTGGCATTGGTTGGCTGCGGTGTGGAAGCCGGCGACGAGGTGTGTGTGCAGAGCTTCACCTTCTGTGCCTCTTCGCATCCCATCACGTATCTTGGGGCCACGCCAATATTCATTGACAGCGAAAAGGACACGTGGAACATGGATCCCGACCTGCTGGAGGAGGCCATCAAAGACCGCATCGCCAAGACAGGACGCAAACCCAAGGCCATCATCCCCGTGGCACTCTACGGTATGCCTTACAAGACGGATGGGATTATGTCCGTTGCCAACAAATACGGCATCCCGGTGATAGAAGACGCCGCCGAAGGTTTTGGCTCCCGCTATAAAGGCCAGCAACTGGGAACCTTCGGCAAATACGGCGTGCTTTCGTTCAACGGCAACAAGATGATCACCACCAGTGGCGGCGGCGCACTGATTACGCCCGACGAAGACTCGTGGCGCGAGATTATGATGTACGCCACCCAATACCGCGAATCTTACCCATACTACCAGCATGAGAGAATCGGCTTCAACTACCGCATGAGCAACATCTGCGCGGGCATCGGGCGCGGACAGATGACGGTGGTTAACGACCATATAGCCCATCACAAGAAAGTGCAGCGGATGTATGAGCGATTGCTGGCCGACGTCCCAGGAATACAAGTCCACAGCCAACCCGCCACCGGCGAATACGACAGTAATTACTGGCTATGCACGATTACGCTTGACCCGGCTCTGAAGGTCAAAGGCCAGGAGAATGCCTACAAGACGGTCATCCAAGGTGCCGTGGGCGGTGCCGCAGGCGTGATCCATGTTGCGGATAGCGCCACTACCGACTGCCAGCCGAACGACAACGTGGAAGCCATGCGCGTGTTTATGGATATCGCCGGAATTGAGGCACGACCCTTGTGGAAACCCATGCACAAGCAGCCCGTGTATAAGGAAGCTCCTGCATACGTGAATGGCGTTTCAGAGGCTATCTTCAAAGTCGGCATGTGCCTGCCCGCTGGCCCGTATGTGACGGAAGAAGATGTAGAGTATATTGTGGAGACGATAAAGTCGGCCGTCTGTTGACACGACACATGGGGTGTCAGTCGTGGTCAAAGGACGAAAGACCGGACACATGGCGGATTCGGCATAAGCCGGGTTCGCTTTTGTTCTTTACGGAAAAGAAAAATGTCCTATCTTTGCCACAAATTTCAAACACAGTTCTTATGGCAAAAACAGCTTTACTTACTGGCATCACAGGACAGGACGGCTCCTTCCTTGCCGAGTTCCTGTTGGAAAAAGGCTACAATGTGCACGGCATCATCCGCCGTTCGTCGTCGTTCAACACGGGTCGCATCGAGCACCTTTATTTGGACGAATGGGTGCGCGACATGAAGAACAAACGCCTGATCACCTTGCATTACGGCGACATGACGGACTCGTCGTCGCTCGTGCGCATCATCCAAAGCGTTCAGCCTGACGAAATCTATAACTTGGCCGCCCAAAGCCATGTGAAGGTCTCGTTCGACTGTCCCGAATACACCGCCGAAGCCGATGCCGTGGGCACACTTCGGCTTTTGGAGGCCGTGCGTATCTTGGGCCTGGAGAAGAAATGCAGGATTTACCAAGCCTCCACTTCGGAATTGTTCGGCCTCGTACAGGAAGTGCCGCAGAAAGAGACGACACCGTTCTATCCGCGCTCGCCCTACGGCGTGGCCAAGCAATATGGCTTCTGGATTGTGAAGAACTACCGCGAGAGCTATGGCATGTTCGCCGTCAACGGCATCCTCTTCAACCACGAGAGCGAAAGGCGAGGCGAGACCTTCGTGACGAGGAAAATCACTTTGGCCGCCGCACGCATCAAGCAGGGCTATCAAGACAAGCTCTACCTCGGCAACCTCAACGCCCTCCGCGACTGGGGCTATGCCAAAGACTATGTGGAGTGCATGTGGCTCATCTTGCAACAAGAGAAGCCCGAAGACTTCGTCATTGCCACAGGCGAATACCACACGGTGCGCGAGTTCTGCTATTTGGCCTTCAAGCACGTCGGCATCGAACTGCGCTGGGAAGGTGAAGGCGTAGACGAAAAAGGCATCGACACGGCCACGGGCAAGGTGCTTGTCGAAGTCGACCCGCGCTACTTCCGCCCCGCAGAAGTGGAGCAACTGCTTGGCGACCCAACCAAAGCGAAGACGCTTCTGGGCTGGAATCCTCGCAAGACTTCGTTTGAAGACCTCGTGAAGATTATGGTGGATCACGACATGAAGTTCGTGAAGAAGCTTTATCTCAAAGCCCACATGAAGGATTAAGCATGGAGAAAGACAGCAAAATATATGTCGCAGGCCATCGCGGCATGGTAGGAAGCGCCATCGTGCGCGAACTGCAACGCCAAGGCTACACGAACATGATCACAAGAACGCATAAAGACCTTGACTTGACGCGTCAAGACCAGGTGGAAGCGTTCTTCGAGGCGGAGAAACCCGAATATGTGTTTCTTGCCGCAGCCAAAGTGGGCGGCATCGTCGCCAACCAGTCGGCTTTGGCTGACTTCATGTACGACAACATGATTCTCGAAATGAACGTCATCCACGCGGCATGGAAAAACGGCTGCAAGAAACTGGAGTTCCTCGGCTCATCGTGCATCTATCCCCGCTTGGCGCCGCAACCGATGAAAGAATCGTGCCTGCTGACAGGCGAATTGGAAAAGACCAACGAAGCCTACGCCTTGGCGAAAATCAGCGGACTGAAATACTGCGAGTTCCTGAACCGCCAATACGGCACCGACTACATCAGCGTGATGCCGACCAACCTTTATGGCCCCAACGACAACTATCACCCCGAGCACAGCCATGTGTTGCCTGCCTTGATTCGTCGTTTCCACGAGGCCAAGGTCAATGGACTGAAGGAAGTAACTTGTTGGGGCGACGGATCGCCGCTGCGCGAGTTCCTTTATGTGGACGACCTCGCCAATCTTTGTGTTTTCTTGATGAACAACTACAGCGGCAACGAAACTGTCAATGCAGGCACTGGCAAGGAGTTGACCATCAAGGCATTGACGGAATTGGTCGCCAAGGTCGTCGGTTACGAGGGCGAGATCAAGTGGGACACCTCGCGACCCAACGGCACGCCGCGCAAGTTGTTGGATGTCAGCAAGGCCACGGCTTTGGGATGGACCTACAAAACCAGCCTTGAGGATGGCATACGACTGGCTTATGACGATTTTTTGAACAACCCTATGAGAGCTGAAAGATAAATTATTACTTTTGCAGCATCTTTTTCACAAAGAGTATCAATGAAATAAAACAACAACATGGAAGAAAAAAAGAGACTCTTTGAGGAGTTTCCTCCCGTGACCACCGAAGAATGGGAAGCGGTGATAGAAAAGGACCTCAAAGGGGCAGATTACAACAAGAAACTGGTTTGGCGCACAGCCGAAGGCTTCAACGTGAGGCCTTACTACCGCGCCGAAAACCTCGCCGACATCCCTTGGACAGGTCAGCAACCTGACGAGTTCCCGTATGTCCGCGGCAACAAAGCCGAAGGCAACGAGTGGCTCGTGCGTCAGGACATTACCGTCAAGGATGTGAAGGATGCTAATGCCAAAGCCCTAAACGCGCTTAGCCGTGGCGCCAATAGCATCGGCTTCAAACTAGAGTACGACAAGGCTTACGACACCATCGCCATCTCGACACTGCTCAACGGCATCGACCAGAAAGCGGTGGAAATCAACTTCTACAACAACAAGTACCACTTGCCGTTGTTGGAAATGCTGTCGAAGATTCCGAACATCAAAGGCTCGTTGAACTATGATCCTTTGACTCGTTACCTCCGTCGTGGTGTTTGGTATGTGACCGAAAGCACCGACATGGAATTGGCCTACATTATGGTCAAAGCCGAAATGCCTGATTTCCAGACCATCGGCATCAACGGCCATGTGTTCACCAATGCTGGCTCGACCATTGTTCAGGAAATGGCCTTTGCACTTTCAGTAGGAGCCGAATACTTAGACAAACTGACCGAGAAAGGCTTGACGGTTGATGAAATCGCTCCCAAGATGCGCTTCAACATGGCTGTTGGTCAGAACTATTTCATGGAGATGGCCAAGATGCGCGCCTATCGCCTCTTGTGGGCCAACATCGTGAAGGCTTACGGTGCCAAGGAAGAGAACGCCAAAATGCACATCCACGCCACCAACGCCGAGTTAGGCATGAGCCTCTACGATGCGTATGTCAATATGCTGCGCACCACTTCGGGTACTATGTCAGCGGTTTTGGGTGGTGTCGATTCATTCACCGTCTTGCCGTTCGACGCTCCGTTTGAGCTGCCCACCGACTTCGCCGACCGTATCGCCCGCAACCAGCAACTCATCCTCAAGGAAGAGTCGCACTTCGACAAGGTTGCCGACCCCGCCGCAGGTTCCTACTACATCGAGAACCTCACCGAAAGCCTCGCCGCTGCCGCTTGGGATTTGTTCAACAAGATCCAAGACGAAGGCGGTTATCTCGAAGCCGTTCGCAAGGGCATGATTCAAAGCCTCATCAAGGAAAGTGCTGCCAAGAAGTTCAGCAACGTGGCCACACGCCGTGAGACCATCCTTGGCACGAACCAATTCCCGAACTTCACCGAAACGATGAAGTTCACGCCCGAGGCTTGGGTGATGGAAGCCGACAACCGCCGCGATGAGAAGGCAGAAATTGAGACTATCGTCACCTTCCGCGCCGCACAACAGTTCGAGCAGCTGCGCTACGCCACCGACGTCTATGCCCAAGACCACAAGCGTCCTGTCGCTTGGATGTTCACCTACGGCAACCTCGCCATGCGCAAGGCCCGCGCCAACTTCGCCTCCAACTTCTTCGCCTGCGCCGGTATCCAAGTGGTGGATAACCCCGGCTTCAAAACCTTGGACGAAGGCATCGCCGCCGCCCGCAAGGAGAAACCCGAAATCGTGGTCATCTGCTCCTCCGACGAGGAATACGGCGAAGGCAACGCCCTCAAGATTTTCGAGGAGTTGAAGAACGAGACCATCGTCGTGCTCGCCGGCAATCCCGAAGGCACCACAGATATTCTCAAAGAGGCTGGACTGAAGCATTTCATCCACGTCAAGAGCAATGTCTTAGAAACGTTAAAGGAGTTCCAAATGCAATTAGGTATAACAAAATGACATGAGACTGCGAGACTGCGGGACTGCGAGACGAACCAAGTCCCGTTGTCCCGAAGTCTCGAAGTCCCGAAGTCAAAAAATGAAAGGAATAAAACGATGAAACCTAACTATAAAGACATCAATATCAACGCTATACCTAATCACAGCGGTCTTGTTTTGCCGAATGGCGAACTGTGGGAAACCCACGAGCATATTATGGTGAAGCCTGCCTACACCGAGAAAGACCTCGAAGGCATGGAACACCTCAACTACGCCGCTGGCATTGCCCCGAACCTCCGTGGACCTTACTCGACGATGTACGTGATGCGTCCTTGGACCATCCGTCAGTACGCTGGTTTCTCCACCGCCGAGGAATCCAACGCCTTCTACCGCCGTAACATCGCTGCCGGTCAGAAGGGTCTGTCCGTGGCCTTCGACTTGGCCACCCACCGTGGCTACGACGCCGACCATGAGCGCGTCATGGGTGACGTGGGTAAGGCTGGCGTGAGCATCTGCTCCGTCGAGGACATGAAAGTCCTGTTCGACCAGATTCCGCTCAACAAAATGTCCGTCTCTATGACCATGAACGGCGCCGTGTTGCCCGTTTTGGCCTTCTATATCGTTGCTGCTCTTGAACAGGGCGCGAAGTACGAGGAATTGGCCGGTACCATCCAGAACGACATCCTGAAGGAGTTCATGGTGCGTAACACCTATATCTATCCGCCCGAGTTCTCGATGCGCATCATCGCCGACATCTTCGAGTTCACCTCGCAGAACATGCCGAAGTTCAACAGCATCTCCATCTCGGGCTACCACATGCAGGAAGCCGGTGCCACCTCCGACATTGAAATGGCTTACACCTTGGCCGACGGCTGGGATTACCTCCGCACTGGCGTGAAGGCAGGCTTGGACATCGACGCTTTCGCGCCGCGTCTGTCGTTCTTCTGGTGCTCAGGCATGAACCACTTCATGGAGATTGCCAAGATGCGCGCCGCCCGTATGCTGTGGGCCAAGATCGTGAAGACCTTCAACCCGAAGAACGAGAAATCGTTGGCCTTGCGTACCCATACGCAGACCTCGGGCTGGTCGCTCACCGAGCAAGACCCGTTCAACAACGTGGCCCGTACCTGCATCGAGGCCATGGGTGCCGCCTTGGGTCACACCCAGTCGCTGCACACCAACGCCTTGGACGAAGCCATCGCCCTGCCGACCGACTTCAGTGCCCGTATCGCACGTAACACTCAGATTTACATTCAGGAAGAAACCAACGTCTGCCGTGTGGTTGACCCGTGGGCGGGCTCCTACTATGTGGAGAGCCTCACCCATGAGATTGCCCACCGCGCTTGGAACCACATCCAAGAGGTGGAAGCCATGGGTGGCATGGCCAAGGCCATTGAGACTGGTCTGCCGAAGATGCGTATCGAAGAGGCTTCGGCCCGCAAACAGGCACAAATCGACTCGGGTCGCGAGACCATCGTTGGTATCAACAAGTACCGCCTCGACCACGAAGACCCGATTGAGACCTTGGAAATCGACAACACCGCTGTGCGTGAGTCGCAGATCAAGCGCTTGAAGGAGCTCCGCGCCAACCGCAACGAGGCCGACGTGCAACGTTGTCTCGATGCCATCACCAAGTGCGCCGAGACAGGCGAGGGCAACCTCTTGGCATTGGCCGTGGAAGCCGCCAAGTGCCGCGCCTCCTTGGGTGAGATTTCGATGGCTTGCGAGAAAGTCGCAGGCCGTTATAAGGCTGTAATTCGTTCAATTTCAGGAGTATATTCTATGGAAACGAAAAACGACGCAAGATTTGAAGAGGCCTGCAAGATGGCTGACGAGTTCGCCAAGATGGAAGGCCGCCGTCCGCGTATCATGGTCGCCAAGATGGGTCAGGACGGTCACGACCGTGGCGCCAAAGTGGTGGCCACCGGTTATGCCGACATCGGCTTCGACGTCGATATGGGCCCGTTGTTCCAGACGCCCGCCGAGGCTGCCAAACAGGCCGTGGAAAACGACGTCCACATCATGGGCGTGAGTTCTTTGGCCGCTGGTCACAAGACCCTTGTGCCTCAGGTGATTGAAGAGTTGGAAAAACTCGGTCGTCCTGACATCATGGTCACCGTGGGTGGCGTGATTCCCGCCCAGGACTACCAGTTCCTCTATGACCACGGCGCAGTGGCCATCTTCGGTCCTGGCACTCCCGTCAGCGAGTCGGCTATCAAGATGCTGGAGTTGCTGATAGAAGCCCGCAAGGCATAGATGAAA
This sequence comes from Candidatus Limimorpha sp., assembly GCA_045111995.1. GTDB lineage: Bacteria > Bacteroidota > Bacteroidia > Bacteroidales > F082 > Limimorpha. The sequence goes on from JBGUHI010000069.1 coordinate 39,615, forward strand.
AAGGGAGCACGGTTGAAGTGCCTCCCAGAAGTTGGACGGTTATACGTTAATTATCATGGTAAAGAGTTCGGTATTGCACCGGGCTCTTTCCTTTTGGTCTCAACTTGATTCTGTCGTTGTTATAGTAGTTAATGTAATCCACGAGTGCGTTCTCGAACTCGTTGACGGAGTTCCAGTCGTGCAAATACAGCAATTCGTTCACAATCCCTATAGTTCCTTGGGCAAACCTTCCGTCACTTCTCCTTCGCAATCCTATTCATTTCGTTCAGGATGCGCTTCAGGTTGTCCGGCTTGGTCAGGTTGAGCCAGTCGCAGAAGGTGATGCCCATGTATTTTGCCGTCCGTTTCCAGAGGCCCTTGTGGTCTTTCTTCAGCGAGAAGATGTAGGAATTGCTTGTGCCGAGCAGCACTTCCTTCAGCGCGCAGACCTTATAGACGATTTCGTTGAACAGTTTTTCGCTGGTCACGCCGGTCTTGCACTCGATGACGAACAGTTTGTTCGACTTGATGAAGCACACGTCAAGTTCGTTGTTGTGGCGGATTTTCCCGTTTGAGATGTGCACGCCCATGGCGATGTCGTCGGGCTGCAACACCTCTTTTATTAATGCATAGGCGTATTCCTCAAACCAACCGCCCGTAAGATATTCTATCTCAGAACTTTGCAACGAGCCTTTCCGCTCGGGTTCAAAACCGATGAAACTCAGGAACTTGCTGAGGTTGGGGATGGCGGTCATGTAGTCCTTGTCGGGGTTTTCCACTTGCGAAATAATGAGGAACTTCCAGTTGCGATACTTTTCGCGCAGGGTTTCCATCACCTGATAGTCGCCGCGCCCGAGCAGGTTTTGTGAAAACATGGTGAACAGATGCCGCGAAAAAGCGGTTTCTTTCACTTGCGTGCGCGGTTGGTCCACGTCGCTTTCCAATCCGTAGAGACCGAAATATTCCTTCAGCGTCATGCGGTGCTTGATGGGATAGACCTCGTCGTCGTCGTCGTAGATGCTGTTGTCGAAGATGGTCTTTACAATCTGGTTCTCACGGGTTTGCGTGTAGAAAAACAAGGTGTCGAACTCCTCGAACACGTGCTGCACCGAGAGCGTCATGTAACGGTTGCCGCCCGCCAGGTTGAGGTAGTACTTCTTGTTGGGAATCAGGTTGCCCTTGATGGTGCGGCAGATGCGTTCGTAGAGGAACTTGTCCTCATATCGCTTGACGATGATGCTTTTCACAAGCGTTTCGTCAATATCCAACGCTTTGATTAACACTGGTATGCAATTGGCTTCCTCTGCGGCGGAGATGAACAGCAGCTCGTCACCGTCCTCGAAGTATTCCTTAGTGAACAGATAAGCCGGCAACGGATTGCTCTTGTCGATGATATTTACGATGGTTTTTGACATGGTATAGCATTATTATCAATTGGCACACCATATTCATATATAGTGTGGCTGGGTAAATCAATTCTTTCATTCCAAGAAATACAAGTTCGACTGCTATCTAATTGAGCCATAGGCCATAAACCAATCTCAGTAGTCAAACTTTTGAAATCGTCAATAGTGTCAATGTCGTCTTTAACATCATAACAAACACGAAAACCATCATCGAAAGTCACCATCAACTTCCAATCATCATTTAGTTCGAATTGTTTGATTCTCGGTATCATAACGGCGTAATCTTTCCCACTTTTGATTCCGTAAAAACGACTTATTTCGGGCATAGTTTAGTTGTTTATTTGTGCAAAAGTAACAAAAAGTAATGTAATACCTATTTGATTAGTAATTTTTTAACCGTCTTTCCTGAAATATCCCTTATTTCTACAAAATAAACCCCGCTCCCCAAAGACTCAACATTAATAATATTGGTTTGATTATCAATTCGTTGCGTTTTCACCATCTGCCCATTGACATTGTAAATCACCAATTCGGAAGGTATGGCGTTTTCAAGCGTAAGAGTGAAAGTGGCATCTGAAACGGGATTCGGCCACACTTCAAAAGAAGTAATGTCAGACTCACCCACATCATCGTCTTCAAGGAAAGGTATATAGTTGACCAAGCCCAAATTCGGGTCGTCGTTTTGGTGGGTGATGTGTTCTTCAATTACTTGTGCATCTGTAGTTCCCCAGTAGTTGCCTACGGCCATGATGTCGTTGGCGGAGTTGTTGTAAAGGTCGTAAACCACGCCGCCGTTGCCGTTGTCGTGGATTTGGTTGTAGCCCCAATCGTCTTCGGTGCCGAGGTTGGCATCTCCAGCAGAAAATACCGTAACTCCCCAAAGGTTGCCAGTTATAATATTGTTGCGGATGATGGCCTTGTTGTTCTCATCAATGCCATATAAGTTGATGCCGCTGCCGTTAATCATAGGGTTGTCGGTATAGGAATTATTGACAATTTGGTTGCCTTTGATGATAGAAGAAATATGGATTCCTTCTTGATCGTAGCCAAAGCTTCCATTGGCGATGTAATTGTTCTGTATCAGTACTTTTGTTGCCCCATTTGCCATCAGGTCGGCGATGGCGATGCCGCCAACCATGTTGTTTCCGCCTTCGATGGTGCAATTCACGATGCGGATGGTATCGTTTGCGCCAGGTCCGAGATTGATTTGGGGTTGGTTGGCGTTGGAAGTCACATTGTTGGTGAACTGGCAGTTCAGGATTTGCGGAGAGGATTGCCCATTGGCGGGAGAACTGATGGCCGCACCTTCGTTGGAATAAAACTCACAATTGTTGAAAATGGGGTCACAGTTCATAATATTGACCGTACTCGATTGTTGTTGGGAATGAAAATAATGAAACCGGCAATTGCTAAAAGATACTTCGCTGTTGATGATTTGGATGCCGTTCATTTCACCAAACCAGCAGTAACTGAGAAAGCTGGGGTCAGAGGCATCCTCAAAGCGGAGGTGGCCGCTTCCCATTCCTATTGGCAAATAATGTTCCTCATCTTGTCCCATGGCTTCCATCGAGCCTTTGATGGTAATGGTGTAGTCGTTGGCAAACGTGATGTAAATCAGTCCGTCGTTTCGGTTGATGTAAAGTTTGTCGTTGGCCGAGATGGTGATGTCGCCCGAAATGAAGTAATAAAAGATTTGAGGGTCAAAACTCACGCAGCCACTAATTTCCACGAGGTCATCCAAAGTATAAGTCGTGCCGTTGCCAGGGCTTGTCCATTGGGCGTTCAACAGCGGAAAGAATCCGAAAAACAAGGCTAAAAACAAGGTTGCTTTTTTCATTTTATTGTGGTTTGAATTATTGGACGCAAAATTAGTAAAAATCAAGGAAGATGATTGACAATTTGTTTGAAATCGTAATAGAAAATCCGTTTGCAGGGTAGCAGAACCCCGTAGGGGTGACAGCTTCATAGGCAGGCGGTGTAAACCCCTGCCGAAAAAAACGAATGAATCATTTTGAAACGACAATAAACAGAACCCCGTAGGGGTGACAGGAAAAAATGATGTGTGTCCAATCCTGCCGCCCCTACGGGGCTTAAAACAATTGCATTGCTTGTCGGCGGGGGTTTACACCGCCCGCCTATTGTGCTGTCGCCCCTACGGGGCTATGCATCATTTCCTAATCGCCGCAATGCCAGGCAGTTCCTTGCCTTCGATGGCTTCGAGCAGGGCGCCGCCGCCGGTCGAGACGTAGCTCACACGGTCGGCCAAGCCGAACTTGTTGATGCAAGCCACACTGTCGCCGCCGCCGATGAGGGTGAAAGCGCCGTTTTTCTCGGTGGCCTCCACGATGGCCTCGGCCAAGGCGCGCGAACCGTGCGCGAAGTTGTCGAACTCGAACACGCCGCAAGGGCCGTTCCAAAGCACGGTTTTCGACTTCTTGATGATGTCTGCATAGAACTTGCGGCTTTCCGGACCGCAGTCCAAGCCTTCCCAGCCGTCGGGAACGTTCATGGGATCAACGACTTGCGTCTTGGCATCGTTGGAGAACGAATCGGCCACCACCACGTCGAAGGAAAGGTAGAGATTCACGCCTTTCTGCTTGGCTTTCTCGATGATTTCCAAGGCGAGGTCGAGCTTGTCTTCTTCGCAGATGGAGTTGCCGATCTTGCCTCCCAAGGCGCGCTTGAAGGTGTAGGTCATGCCGCCGCAAAGGATGAGGTTATCGACCTTGGTGAGCAGGTTCTCGATGATTTCGATTTTCGTCGAAACCTTCGAGCCTCCCATGATGGCGGTGAAGGGGCGTTGTATGTCGTTCATCACCTTGTTCACGGCGGCCACTTCCTTGCCCATCAGGTAGCCGAACATCTTGTGGTCGGCGTCGAAGTAGTCGGCGATGAGGGCGGTTGAGGCATGGGCGCGGTGGGCGGTGCCGAAGGCATCGTTGATGTAGTATTCGCCATAGCTCGCCAAGATCTTGGTGAACTCTTTCTGCGAGGCTTTGACGGCTTTCTTGGCGTCGTCGTAGCCTTCTTCGCCTTTCTCGATGCCGCGCGGCTTGCCTTCCTCTTCGGCGTAAAAGCGAAGGTTTTCGAGCACTAAGACCTCACCAGGTTTCAAGGCATTGACTTGGTCGGCGGCCTTCATGCAGTCGTCGGAAAACTGGACGGGACGGCCCAAAAGTTCTTCCAAGTGCTTG
>JBGUHI010000070.1:0-30844 GCA_045111995.1 Candidatus Limimorpha sp.
ACTCAATTTCGACTCACCTAAAAACAGGTTCTTCGCCCAATGCTCGTAACTTTTCCCTATTTTTGCACTTGCTATTTGAACCTGCGGACAACATTTTCTGCGATTTTGTCCTAAAAAGTAGTACTTTTGCACCCAAATTCAAACGCATCATGTTAAGCGAACAGGAACAAATCAGAAGAAATTCGTTGGCCGAACTCTACAAACTCGGCATTAATCCGTATCCGCAGGCCGCGTTCCCGGTGAACGTGTTCACGACGGAAATTTTGGAACAATTCGACGACAACAACCCCGACCAATTCCAGGAAGTCACCCTCGCGGGTCGTATCATGAGCCGCCGCATTATGGGTGCCGCTTCGTTCTGCGAACTGCAGGACTCGAAAGGCCGCATCCAACTGTATATCAAGCGCGACGAGATTTGCCCCGAGGAGGACAAAACTTTATATAATACCGTGTTCAAGCGCCTGCTGGACATCGGCGACTTCATCGGCGTGAAGGGCTTCGCCTTCCGCACGCAGATGGGCGAAATTTCCGTCCATGTGAAGGAGCTGACGGTGCTGAGCAAGTCGTTGAGGCCGCTGCCCATCGTGAAGGAGAAGGACGGCGTGAAGTACGATGAATTCAACGACCCCGAGCTGCGCTACCGTATGCGTTATGTCGATCTCGTGGTGAACGACAAGGTGAAGGACATTTTCATCACCCGCACCCGCATCATCGACAGCATTCGCCGTTTCTTCAACGAGAGCGGCTATCTGGAGGTGGAAACGCCTGTGCTGCAAGCCATTCCTGGCGGTGCCACGGCGCGTCCTTTCATCACGCACCACAATGCTTTGGACATCCCTATGTATCTGCGCATCGCCGATGAGTTGTACTTGAAGCGTCTCATCGTGGGCGGCTTTGAGGGTGTGTATGAGTTCTCGCGCAATTTCCGCAACGAAGGCATGGACCGCACCCATAACCCCGAGTTTACGGCAATGGAAATCTACGTGGCCTACAAGGATTACCTCTGGATGATGAACTTCACCGAGGCCATGATTGAGCGCGCCGTCACGGAGGTGTTGGGCACTGATACCGTGAAAGTTGGCGACAACGAAATCTGCTTCAAGCGTCCCTTCAAACGCATTACGATGATCGACTCCATCAAGGAGAAGATCGGCATCGACATCACGGGCATGGACGAGGCTCAACTGCGCGACGTGTGCAAGCAACTTGGCATCGAAGTGGACGCCTCGATGGGCAAGGGCAAACTGATTGACGAAATCTTCGGCGAGAAGTGCGAAGGCACCTATATCCAGCCGACTTTCATCACGGATTATCCCGTCGAGATGTCGCCGCTCTGCAAGCGCCACCGCAACAACCCCGAACTGACCGAGCGTTTTGAATTAATGGTGAACGGCAAGGAGTTGGCCAACGCCTACACCGAACTCAACGACCCCATCGACCAGCGCAACCGCTTCGAGGAGCAGATGAAATTGGCAGGCCGTGGCGACGACGAGGCTATGGTCATCGACAACGACTTCCTCCGCGCCTTGGAATACGGTATGCCGCCGACCTCCGGCATGGGCATCGGCATCGACCGTTTTGTGATGCTGCTCACAGGCCAGACCTCGATTCAGGAGGTGCTTTTGTTCCCGATGATGCGTCCCGAGAAGGTCGTGAAGAACGCCACCAAGGAAGACTTCATGGCTTTGGGTATGGCCGAAACTTGGGCAACTTTGTTGCTCACCAACGGCTACAACACCATTGAGCAACTGAAGGCCGAGAAGCCTTCCGCCTTGCGCGAGAAACTGAACGGCTTGCGCAAGAAGAACAAGCTCGACATCCCGGCTTTGCAACTCGAAGACGTAGAGGCTTGGGTGAAATAATGCGAGTAACTTCGAAAAACGAAAAACCCCGAGAGCCATTTGACTTTCGGGGTTTTCTATAGTGTTATTTGACCCTTAGCCGTTGCCCGATTTGCAGTTTCTTGTTTTGTTGGATGCCGTTCAACTGACAGATTTTCTTGATGGTAGTGCCGTTTTTCTTGGCAATCTTACTGAGAGTGTCGCCTTTCTTCACGGTGTAATACGACTTTTTGGACTTGGCACTCGAATCTTGTGGAGCCTTTTGTGAGGCTTTCAGCGACTGCTCGTCGGTTTGGCCGTAGTGCGAGTTGATGTTGAAATAGTGTTTCTTCAGCACGAACACCTCATCGCGGAGGGTTCCGTTCTCGAGGTCGAAGATGCGTTCAGGGTCAAACGACTGTCCCATATAGCGGGTCTCGAAGTGGAGGTGTGGCCCGGTGGAGCGTCCCGTTGAGCCGCCAAGTCCGATGGCTTCGCCTGCCATGACGACATCTCCGCTCTTGACGAGAAACTTCGAGAGGTGGCCGTAGTAGGTCTCCAAACCGTTCGCGTGTCGCACGACGAGCACGTTGCCATAGCCGCCCGTCACCGAGGTGGGCAGGGCTACGCGCACAATGCCATCGAAAGCGGCATACACCTCGTCGCCGGTGCGCAGACCAATGTCGACGCCACGATGCGGACGGTGCCATCTGAACTTGAACTGAGAGGTGACAGGACCGGGATGTGGAATGCAGAAACGATGTACCGAGTCGGCGAGTCGCAATGTCACCTCGTCGGGCAGGTCATTCAGGGCAATGTCACGATAACTGTGCACGGTTTGCGTGTCCCAATGGTCATAACTCAGCGAGTCGGGGATGTCCGGTTTCTCAATGTGGTAATACAGCCAAGTGCCGTTGTCGAAAAGCACCACTTTGCAAAAACGGTCGGCTGTATTGAGGGTGTCGATGGGGAAGGGGATGCCTTCCGAAAACTCCTCGTCTTCTTCCTCGTCATCCTCTTCGTTGTCCTCCATGTTGAGGATGGTGTCGGTACCATGGATGTATATATATATGGTGTCGTGTGAATAGATCCTGTCCTTGATGTTCTTGAAAAAGCCCTCTTTTTCTTGCGAGAAGGCGAAAACTGAAAACAATAGGCAGATTATGATAAGTGTGAGTTTCTTCATGGTTTAGGGGTGGTTTTTGAAAAACAAGGCGCAAAGATACAAAAAAAACTAACATGACAAGAGGGTTTAGGCAAAAACACCAGAAAAAACACATTATTGCCATTTTGTCAGTTTTTTCTTTTGGCACAGAGATTGACAAAAGGAGGCCGCAGAATCCTTCTGCCCCTTTGGAAGGGGGCGGGTTTCTGCGAAAAATTAGGTAACAAATAAACAAGTAACAAATAAAAATAGGAGAACAAAACTATGTCAAAAATCATCGGTATCGATTTAGGTACAACCAACTCATGCGTGGCCGTGATGGAAGGCAACGAGCCTCAAGTCATCGCCAACAGCGAAGGCCATCGCACCACCCCTTCGGTGGTGGCATTCACCGACAACGGCGAGCGTAAGGTGGGCGAACCTGCCAAGCGTCAGGCCATCACCAACCCCATGCGCACCGTCTATTCAATCAAGCGTTTCATGGGCGAGACTTACGACAAGGTCGGAGCCGAGATGAAGCGTGTGCCTTACAAGGTCATCCAAGGCCCCAACAACACGCCCCGTATCGACATCGACGGCAAGCAATACACCCCGCAGGAAATCTCTGCCATGGTGCTGCAAAAGATGAAGAAGACCGCTGAGGACTTCCTTGGCCAGACCGTCACAGAAGCCGTTATCACTGTGCCGGCCTACTTCAACGACGCCCAGCGTCAGGCCACCAAGGAAGCTGGTGAAATCGCCGGCCTGAAAGTGCGCCGTATCATCAACGAGCCTACCGCAGCCGCTTTGGCCTACGGCTTGGATAAGAAAAAGAACGACGTGAAAGTCGCTGTGTACGACCTCGGCGGCGGCACCTTCGATATCTCCATCCTTGAATTGGGCGATGGCGTGTTCGAGGTGAAGTCCACCAACGGTAACACTCACCTCGGCGGCGACGACTTCGACGAAGTCATCATCAACTGGTTAGCCGAAGAGTTCCAGAAGGACAACGGCATCGACCTGCGTAAGGACCCGATGGCCCTGCAACGCCTGAAGGAAGCTGCCGAAAAGGCAAAGATTGAGTTAAGCTCTTCGAGCGAGACCGAAATCAACCTGCCTTATATTATGCCTGTCAATGGCATCCCGCAGCACTTGGTCCGCACATTGAGCCGCGCCAAGTTCGAGCAACTGGCCGACAAGCTCATCCACGACACCATCGAGCCTTGCCGTCGTGCCCTGCAAGACGCTGGCTTGACCGTCAACGACATTGACGATGTGATTTTGGTCGGTGGTTCGACCCGTATCCCTGCCATCCAGAATATCGTCCGCGACTTCTTCAAGAAGGAGCCTTCGAAGGGCGTCAACCCCGACGAAGTGGTGGCCATCGGTGCCTCCATCCAGGGCGGCGTGCTCACCGGCGAAGTGAAGGACGTGCTGCTGCTTGACGTGACCCCGTTGAGCCTCGGTATCGAGACCCTCGGCGGCGTGATGACCAAGCTCATCGAGAGCAACACCACCATCCCGACCCGCAAGTCGGAGGTGTTCTCGACCGCTGCCGACAACCAGCCTTCGGTGGAAATCCACGTGCTGCAAGGCGAGCGTCCTATGGCCGCACAGAACAAGACCATCGGTCGTTTCATCCTCGACAGCATCCCGCCCGCGCCGCGTGGCATCCCGCAGATCGAAGTCACCTTCGACATCGACTCCAACGGTATCTTGAACGTGAGCGCTAAGGACAAGGCTACGGGCAAGACCCAAAGCATCCGCATCGAGGCCTCATCGGGTTTGACCGACGCTGAAATCGAGCGTATGAAGAATGAAGCCCAGGCCAACGCCGAAGCCGACAAGAAGGAACGTGAGCGTATCGACAAGCTGAACCAAGCCGACAGCATCATCTTCCAGACCGAGAAACAGTTGAAGGAATACGGCGACAAGCTGCCTGCCGACAAGAAGGCTGAAATCGAGGCTGCCCTCGGCAAGCTGAAGACCGCTCACCAGGCTCAAGACATCGCCGGCATCGACGCTGCCATGGCCGAGATGAACGCCATGTGGCAGAAGGCCAGCGAAGAGATGTACAAGAACGCCGGTGCCCAAGGCGGCCCGCAAGGCGGCTTCGATCCGAACAACCCGGGAGCAGGCTTCGGTGGCGGTTTCGGCGGCGGCAACCCGAACCAAGGTCCGCAGAATCCTGGCGGTGATGATACCGTTACGGATGCGGACTTTGAGGAGGTGAAGTAACATATATCTAAGAATAATTGCAAAGCAAATCCGCGTGACTCGATAAGTTATACGGATTTGCTTTTTTTAAACGGTCTAGGAATTTTCTTGAAAACGCGGATAAACAATATAAAGCAAAAACAAATGGTAAACAAAGTAACACAAAACAATCATCCAATTAGTATGGAGACGAGGTCTCTTATTTCTATGAGATATAAAACTATTACTAAGGCTGTGAATGGGGATTTTTGGAATTCCAATTCGGATACTGCGCATAGTCGTTATGTAGGATCATATGGACGAGGAACTGCGATTAATGTTAGTGACTTGGATGTCCTTATTGAATTACCCAACAATGAATATGAACATTTCAATTCTTTATCAGGAAACGGACAGTCGAGACTTCTTCAAGCTGTTAAGAAAGCCATACAGGATACATACCCTAGAACTGATGTTCATGGAGATGGTCAGGTTGTTGTCGTTACATTTTCAGACGGAATGAAATTTGAGGTGCTTCCCGCTTTCCAAGATCTTAATTTATGGGGTCAGTGGAATGGAACATATATTTATCCTGACTCTAATATGGGAGGCAACTGGCTTTCTACCAATCCAAAGGCAGAACAAGATGCTATGGCGAACAAAAACAGTTATTATTATAGCAATGGCCTTTTATTTGACACTTGTAAACACATTAGAGCTGTTAGAGCGGATTATTATTCAAGTTATCATTTATCGGGAATTCTGATCGATGCTTTTGTATATCATGCAATCCAAGGATGGCATTGGTTACGCGATGGAGAGCAGAACTGTGGTAACTCTATATCGTTTGAGCAGTCCTTGTTAGATTACTATAATAATACTTATAGTTTTATGATTTATGCCCCTGGGAGTGAACAAAAGGTTGATGCTTCTGATGACTGGGATGTTTTAGGGAAAGTTCTAAAAAAGATGGCGTTATGAAAGAAAATACAAATAAAAAATTATATCAACAAATTGTAGATGCGGCAGGGAATGTTCTATATACTTATGATGCTCATTGGAACATTGTCAATCGCCTAAGAACAAGACAGACCCGTATAAAAATAATTCAAATAGTTTTGACTGCACTTTCGACAGGGGGCTTCTTGGCTTCTATAATAGCAGGTATTCCATGGCTGAGTTGGGTAGGTGGTCTAACTTCTGCTGTAGCACTTGGGTTAAACCTATATTCATTAAACTTCAATCTTCCAGCAGATATTAAGGCTCATACTGATGCTGCAAATGAATTGTGGGATGTACGAGAGTCGTATAAGGCTCTTATTACTGACTTTGAGGATTTGACAAATGAGGAAATTCGAGCAAAAAGAGATTCCATAACACAATCCGTTAGCCGTATTAATAAGATGTATCCAGGAACTGATGATAAGGCTTTTGCAGAAACACAAAAAAAGCTGTCGAATTATATGTTTAAGGATGGTGAATCGGCAAAGTTGTTACATGTTAGCGAAAATGTTGATAGCAATAGAACCACTTTCAAATGAGAGTATTAGGGTGTTTATAAAAAGCACAAGCAGCAATAAATGTCAATAATTTGTCACTTTGCTTCTAATGCTTGAACACTAATTCTTTTTTTATCCCATGCATTTTTCAGTACATGGTTTTTCATCTTATCCTTGTTTTATTGATATTTTCTTTATTTTTGCCCCTGCCTTGCGCCCAAAAACGCATGGCAGACATATTGGCAAAATAGATAGTAGTATCTAAATTCCAAGAAGTTCAACACATACAATCTTCCAAATGTAACCACGAACTTCGAGGGATGGGGATACGCCTGTTATGGCGTACCCTTTCCTTTTCGTATCGTGGTGGGGTTTTCCGGAAGATTGTCCCCGTGTTGAAGCGAACAAGGTTAAGGGTGCGCTTCTTTTATGCTGATAAGTCAACGAATTATTACGACAACAATAAAACGAATTGGCATGAAAGACGATTTGAACTATATTCCTTCAGAAGCTGAAGAGGAAAACAAAACGATAATCCCCCTTCTAAAAAAGCTATTATTAATCACCAATGATAATATGTATAGAATGAGGGTTCCTGTTAAAATGCAGGAAGGACGAAAAGAAGTGACAAAAGAAGCTGATATTGTATTGTATGCTCCAAATAAAAAGCCATTTGTTGTAGTAGAATCCAAAAAATCCAGTGAATTATTAGACGATGATGCAATAAAACAGTTGGATTCGTATGCTTTTTGGCTAGGTTGCTCTTATGGTATAGCATGTAATGGGAAAACGATTGTTGTACGAGCATATATGGCAGGTAATGAACGACGTTTTATTATTAGATCATCGGTTGATAGAATAAAAGCAGAGCATTTGTCTTTTATTAAAGAAGGAAAAACCATCCAAAAGGAAACTCAAATATCAGCGAGCTTAATAAGTGAACAATCTGATTCTTTTTCATCTATGTTGAAGGATATTCACCAAGACATAAGAGACACTGATAAATTAGATCCAACAGGAGCATTTGATGGCTGGAGCAAATTGCTTTTCATGAAAATCTACGAAGAGAAATGGTCTAAAGAGAACAATGGCATAAAACGTTTTGATTATAAAAAGTTTAAAGAAGAGTGTGATGTTGATAGAGGAAATAGTTTTATAGACTCTACTTTCAGAACCACATGTGATGAGTTTCCCAACATATTCGACAAAGATGAAAAATTAGGATTGAGTTTAGAAGCAATCGATAAAATATTAAAAAGATTAGATGGCTATAATATTTTAGAAATTCCGATAGATGTAAAAGGGAAAGCGTATGAAACATTTTTATCATCAACATTTAGAGGGAAAGGGTTAGGTCAATTCTTTACGCCAAGACCTGTTGTGGATTTTATGGTTAATATGGTTAATATCAACCTAAACACAAAGGTTTTGGATCCTGCTTGCGGAACAGGAGGTTTTCTGATAAAAGCTTTTTTGAGATTGAGAGAAATGACCATGGAAGCTCCTGACTCGTATTTTATAAGGTATGAAAAAACGAGAGATGCATTTTTACAAGACATCAAAGAAAGCCAAATCTTTGGAATTGATGGAGAACCTCGCGCTACTAAAACAGCAAAAATGAATATGATAATGTGGGGAGATGGAGAAAATGTTGTACGCGGCAACGGTTTGGCTGATAAAGACATCATGGGTGAAGATTATCCCTTTTCTAAAGGTGAGATTGGCTTAATACTCGCTAATCCTCCTTTTGGTGCAAAAGAGAAAAAAGAAGCCATTTTAAACAACTATTCCCTATATACGGACCATAATATTAACAAAACAGAATGTTTGTTTTTAGAAAGAGCCATTAAAACATTGGCTCCCGACGGCGAATTATGCATAGTTATTCCTGATTCAATTTTAGGCAGTACCTCAATGAAGGTTGTCCGCAAACTGATATTTGATAATGCACAAGTAATTGCTGTTGTTTCACTTCCTCAACATACATTCACCCCAAGTGGAGTTCAAACAATCAACTCAAGTGTCTTATATATAAAAAAATACAAATCAGATTATTTTACATCAAGGGATAATAGTCGATTAAGTGGAGATGAGGAGTTCATAGCTCAATTAAAACACCAATACGGCTATGATAACTATAATATTTATATGGGTTTTGCCGAAGAAATTGGATATGAGCCTAATGGAAAGCCTACAAGAAGCAAAAAAAATGATTTAATTACCATATTGAAAGATTTTCATATGGCTCAAACACATCACTTCTTTGGGGATGAAGATTATCACAAGATAGATGATAATAGTTTTACGATATCTCTTGCAAACATTGAAGACAGGCTTGATGCAAGATACCATTGGTTTATGAAGAAACTTCATCAAGAAAAAACTTTCGATAAAGTTCCACTAGATGAATACATCACTTTAAAATCAAATAAAATAGATCCCAAAAAGACACCAGATGAAACATATTCCATTATTAGTGTAACGAACAGATATGGTATAATACTCGATGAAGATGATCCTAAAAAATTTGAAGTAAAAGGAGAGGATTTTACACAAAGTTACAAAATAGTCAAAACCGATGATATTGTGTACAATCCATATCGGATAAATGTTGGAAGTGTGGGAATTGTAGAAAGTGAATATGATGGGTATTTGGTTAGTCCTGCCTATGTTGTATTTGAGACAAAAAACGGTCTTGATAAAAAAGTACTCACAGCATTATTCAAACACCCATTTTACAAATTATATATTGATGTTTTGGCCACAGGTTCTATTCGCAATAATTTTGGTGGAAGCTATTTAAAAAAGCTTCTTATACCAAAAGAAATTATTGATGGGGATACAACAGATATTCTTTCGGATTATGAAAAAATCAATGATTTGAATTCTCAAATTCGTGAACAACAAGATATTATGATACAGAATGTGGGGAAATATATTTTGTGATTCTTCTTGCAGCAGCATCTCAAACATTGCTTTTAGAACGGATTCACCCGCAAATCACCTCCGCCGGACACCCCAGCACCGTCCCAGCCTCTGCCTTTATAATGCCAATGGCTGTGATTTTCGTTTAAGTAAGGATAATAATAGGGTGCCGTTATTTAGACTTTGTATAAATTAACCTATAAGTTTATTATTTTGGCAGTAATAACTATTCTATTTCAAAAATAAAGTCTATTTTTGCATCGCAAATTGACAAAAGTAAACCTACAAGTTTATATTGAATTGGAAATAATAGCTATATATCCACCATACATCTACAGCGTTCAATATGATGATGTAGAGGAAAACGAATTCGACAGATTGTTTCAACAATGGAATGATTTGGAGTATGTGACGCAGTTCTTTGAAACTTTTCAAGATTATCTGAAATCCCCATTTTGGCAAAATACACCCGAACCGGAAGATGCTGCGCGTCAGGTTTTGCAGGAAGCCGCAGATTTAGAAGACCTTTTTGATGAATTATACGATAACACCATAAATAGGATTGACGGAAAAGATTTTGATTCTCACTTTTATTATTTGGATGGTAAATATCTATCCGAATTGGAACGCCCACCCATGAAATCATACGGGACAAACAGGCCTTCACTACTAAGAATCTATGCCATCAAGATGGATAGAAACACATACCTGATTACAGGAGGAGGAATAAAACTGGCTGACACGATACAGAACTCTCCAGATTTAAAAGACCATGTTTTGAATAATATTGATAAAGTCAGGCAATTCCTCAAAGCAAATGGCATCATGGATAGTGATGATATGGAAAACAACTAATCAACTTAAACAATTTACAATTATGGCATTTAACCCAGAAAAATTGGCAGCAATAGCCAAACCTCGCAGCGAAGAGGCAAGAGAAAAAGCACGAATCCGAAAGGAAAACCGTGACTGGTTGAGAATGTCCCAGGAAATAGCTCTCTGTCTGCATTACTATCTTCGTAAGGCAGGGTTAACTCAAAAAGAATTGGCAGATAAAATGGGGGTATCGGCAGTATATGTTGGAAAACTTTTAAAAGGAGGGGAGAATCTTACCCTCGAAACCATCTGTAAGATTCAGAACGTAATTTGTGAAAACATAGTTACTATAGCAAAACCGTATGTTAGCACTACAGTAATAAGTTTCCCTTTCCAGTATAGATTCTCACCCGATGCAATAACTAGCGAAAGATTCTCTGACAATCAATTATCACATGAAAATTATGTACCAATGGCTAACGATGCCGCCTAAACACTTGAGACAATGGAACCACAAGTAATGTATAGATTTAGCAAAATGGAACTTGAGCAATTTGCCATGTTTGAAGAGAATTGCAATCCAGAACCGAATGAAGTCCAATTTCATACCGAAGCGCAGTTTTCGTATGACAAAGATAATTACATACTTTGCAGTAAGATTATCGTTAAAATGGCATCTCAGGAAAAGCCATTAGTAAAAGCTGAATTAAAAAGTTATTTCAACCTTTTGCCAGAGTCAGTTGAAAACTTGCGTAAGGACGGTCGTATCATGTTTGCTCCGCATTTGCTAGTCCAATTTGCATCTTTATGCTATGGCTCAATACGTGGGGTAATCTTTGCAAAAACAACAGGTACACCTATTACTAATTACGTCTTGCCCCCAATGTATTTTGCAAATCTGATTGACAAGGGGTTCACCGTTGAGGATTGATGCCCTCAAAATTATAGATAGCGCGCAGCATAATTATGCTATGCGCTATTTTTTTCGTACCTTTGCCGCCACCAACACTCCCAAAAAATGAAAAACCACCTCATCATCATAGCAGCAACCCTTCTGTTGGCAGCCTGCACAGAAACGCCGAACTCCAACGACCCCAACGGCAAGCAAGAATCCAAGAAATCCGTCGTCGTGCCGCAATTCAACGCCGACTCGGCCTATCAGTTTGTGGCCAAGCAGACAAGTTTCGGACCTCGTGTGCCCGAGACCCAAGCCCATGCCGACTGTGCCGAATGGCTCGTCGCGAAGTTGGACGAATGGGCCGACACGGTCGTCATTCAGAATTTCCGCACCCGACTTTTCAACGGCAATGGCATTGACGGGAAGAACATCGTCGGCGTGTTCCATCCGGAGGCGAAGAAGCGCATCGTGCTTTGCGCCCATTGGGACTCTCGCCCTTTTGCCGACCACGACCCCGATGAGGCCAACACCCGCACCCCTATCGACGGTGCCAACGATGGCGCTAGCGGCGTCGGCGTGCTGCTGGAGTGTGCCCGACAGTTCAAGTTGCAGCCGTTGCCCGAGAACTTGGGCATTGATATCGTCCTCTTCGACCTCGAGGACTACGGCCCGCATCAAGACGAGGCCGAGAAGTATCAAGACGACAGGGTCAACTTTTGGGCCTTGGGCTCGCAGTATTGGTCGAAAACCCCGCATGTCTATGGCTACAAGGCATACTACGGAATCCTTCTGGACATGGTGGGCGGACCCGACCCAAACTTCCCTAAGGAATACTACTCTCAAGGCTATGCCGCTTGGGTGGTCAACAAAGTGTGGCGTCGAGCCGCCGACTTAGGCTACCGAGCCAATTTCAGCAACGAATTGGGCAACGTCATCAGTGACGACCATCTGCCGATGAATGAAATCGCAGGCATTCCCACCATCGACATCATTGACCTGCATCCCGAGAGCAGCAACGAATGCTTCCCAGAGGTGTGGCACACGCTGAATGACAATCTTGAGAACATTGACAGAAACACGCTCGGCATGGTGGGCGACGTGCTGTTGCATGTCGTTTATGAAGAATGAAAGGAATCAAAGCCCTCTGATGTATTTGTCCAATTCGCGTTTCGACGCGTCGTAGGTGAACGCCTCGTTGAGCAGGTAGTATTTGTTCTGGTCAACGCAATGACTGTAGGCGTATTTGGCGAAGTCCAACTTGTTGTTTTCAAACGAGAACATCTTGCAGATACCGAGGATTTGGCTGGCCGACATCGGGTTCGACGACACCACTTGTTTGGCCAAGGTCAGTTTCGAACTGTCGAACTTCTCGCTTGAGATTAGTTGGCAGGCCTCTTCGTAGTCGCGAGGGTGCAAGCCAGGCTGGGTTGGGCCGGGTGGCATGGGCGGCAAGACATTGGGCGTTTCGGGCACGACAGGCTGCTTGGCAATCAATTCCATGGTCACTTCGGGGCGGATGTGGGTATCTGTCGCCTCCAAGCCGTAGAACTTCCCGCTTTGGACGACACTCAGCGTTCGCGGTTGCTTCAGCGTGACGTATTGTCCCATGCAGTTTTGCAGTTGGTTGTCGAGTTCCACGCGCACGTAGTAACTGTCCTCGGCAAGGTTGCGTATGCAAATGGAACGTGTCGGCTGCTCGTTTTGAAGCACGTCGTTGACATAAAGCCAGAAATTCAGCCCGCGCGGAGCCGCGATGGTCAAGGTGGCGTTTTGGTTCGGCTGTCCATAGCCCTTTTGGGGCTTCACCTGCGCCATGGCAGGCAGGGCTGCCAAGAAGACTAAGACGAAGAACAGGTGTTTTTTCATGTCGTTTAGGTTTTGTCGTAGAGACGTAGCTCGTGCTACGTCTCTACTATTTGTTTATGCAACAATCATTCCACGATGATCTTTCGAGTCACGACCTTGCCGCCGATGACATTGACGAAATACAAGCCAGCGGGCAGGTCGCTTACGTCGATGGTGGCGTGTTGGCCCATCACGAAACCGCGCACTTCCTGGCCTTGGGCGTTGAGGATGTGTACACTGAGTTTGCCCATCTCGTAGTCCGTGGCGATGGTCAGTTGGTGCCTAACGGGATTGGGCGAAATCGCCACAGTGAACGGGTCTCTCTCGAAATCAACATATTCCTTGATGTCGACCAAGGTGCCTTCGCTGTTGCTGCGGCTCACCACCATGCCCGAGACGCGCAGAATCGGGTTGTCGGGGTTGGAGCATTGGATACAGGAATTCTGTCCGTCATGGCAATCGGGATAGTTGGGATGGCATTGGTCGTAGTAGGTCGGGTCGAACTGATAGAAGAGATGGGCGCCGCCGTCGGCAAGGTATTCTGTCAGGTCGTAGTCCCATACCATGCCCATGCTGCCAGGGCACCAACCGCTGCGCGGATAGGCCCATGTGCCGTTTTGGGGCTGGCAGCCAGCGGGGTTGGGGCTGCAGGTTTGCCATAGGCGTTGGTCGTATTTGAGGGTGCCGTTCACATACACATGGTGGGTGGCGTCGTAAAACTCAGCCGCGTTGCCCGTGTTGTAGGCACCGCCAGAGGTGTTGCTCCAGTTGTGACCCGTGGTGATGATCTTCAGGTGAGCTTCGGCGGTGTTTTCGGCAAACTCAAAGTCCATTTCGGGTACGGGCTGCTGGTTGAGATAGTCGCCGAAGTCATAGGCTCCGAACCAGATGGGTTGCACGTCGGAATAGAGGTAGTCGGGTGCGCCTTTTTGCATGTTGAAGGTCAGGATGGGGCAATAGCCGCTGCCGTCCCAAGTCTGGTAATAGACCTCGAACTCGACCAAGCCTTGGAGAATGGAAGTGTAGTCGGTGACATCCACGTTGTCGTCGCACTCCACACCAAAGGGCGAGCAGTAGCGGAACAGTTCGACCCATTCTCCACGGAAGTTCTTCACGCGGACATAGCCGATGCGGTCATATGGGTCGCAATCGTTGTTGATGCACTGGTGGTCATAATGTGCGTTGATGGTGGAGAAGGCACCGACGTGTGACGGCAGGGCGTATTCGCCGTGGGAGGTTTGATGGGAGGGTGTCACGGCGAGGTCGCCGTTCATGGCCACCGCGTCAACATTGTTGAAATCGTTGGTCACGGTGAAACGGTTGCTTGCCGTGGTGGTCTTGCCGCCTGATTGGGTGATGGTGGCCGTCAGGTCGAAGTCGCCGAAAGCGGCAGGTTCCCAAAGGCCGTACCAGTAGCCGTTGTCGGGGTCGTCTGGATAGGCGGTTTGGAGCCGTATGGTCTCGCCGCCGATGCTGCATGTCACATCCTCGAACTTGATGACGTTTCCGTGTTCAATGTAGGCGCTCAGCACCAGCATCATGGGTTTCAACTCGGTCATGTATACGTTGAGGTTTTCGTAGGGTCGGCGGATGGTGATTTCTGGGGTGTAGTTGTCGGGGTCTACCACCTCGAAGGTGCGGTTTACGGCTGGAGCGGCTTGCCATTGGGTGCCATCGCCTTCTTGTGTGGCGCGGATTTTCACGATGCCTTCCTGTCCTGTCAAGGTGACGGTGTTAGCTTCAAGCGTGGCGGGACCTTCCACGACCTCAAACGAGACGGGAAGTCCGGAAGTGGCGGTGGCGTTCAGCTCGAAAGGCACGTCGAAGACGAGCTTGTCGGGGATGGCTTCAAACTCGATGAACTGTGAGGCCAGTCCGGCAGGGATGTGGCGCACCACGATGTTGTCGAAGCCGCCGTGTGAGCTGCTGAGGAAGAACACGCCGTCCCAAACGGCTGGGTCGAAACGGTCGCCGCTGCCTGGGGTGAGACCTGCATTAACGCCTTGAATCTCGGGAATGGGTTCGAATTCGCCTGTGCAGCCGTGGTCGGCGAAGAGGGTGACGGCACCTTGACGGTCGTTGGCCTCCAGGTCAATCATGATTTTCCAGCGTGTCCATGTGCCGTAGTCGTTCTCGTAGTCGAAATCGACGGGCATGGTGTTGCTGGGCAGAACGATGCCGTTGACGAAGGTCGGCCTCGGGTCTTGGCCTGTGGTGACGAAGTAGATGCCACCGTCTTGTGTGGGCAGGTTGGGATTGGGACAGGTGGCCTCGTAGCTCATCGGAGGCAGCACCACGCCGTCGGCGTCGGCGTCGTAGCCGATGCCGAAGCAGGTGCCCCACCAGTTGCGGAACATGTCGATCTCCACCTCGATGATGCCGCCTGTCGAGAAGTCGAAGAGGAAGTCGTCGGTGAACTTGTGGGTGGCCACCTCGCCGAAGTTGGTGTTGGCGTTGTCGAAGAAGGCGCCCATGGTTTCGTCGGGCGTAGTTTGGCCTCCTCCGCCAAGGTATTCGGTTTTCAGCACGCCGCCCCCTGCACTATGGGCGCGGGCAACCCAGCCGCCTTGGCCATTCAAGGCTGCGCCTTCGGTGTAGTTGTTGAAATCGTCGCTGGCCACGGTTTGGGCCGTCAAGCCGATGGCGAAAGCCATCAAGGCGAGAAATAAAGAAAGTTTTTTCATGGTGTTAGTTTTTATTTGATTATGATTTTTTTCGTCACTACTTTTCCGCCGATGACGTTAACGAAATAGAGCCCCGATGGAAGGTCGCTCATGTCGATGGTGGCGGAGCCGCTCATGCTGAAGCCGCGCACCTCAACGCCTTGCGCGTTAAGGATGTGGACACTCATACGACCCTTCTCGTAGTCGGTCGTGATGGTCATGTTGCTCTTCACGGGGTTGGGTGTGATGGTCACGTTGAACGGGTCGGCGTCTGCGTTGGGCAGTTCGGGTGTGTCAAGCAGGATGTCGGTGCCATGGCTGTAAGTCACCAACTTGCCCGAGACGCGTAGAATCGGGTTGTTGGAGTCTTGGCAGTTGGTGCAGTTGTTTTGGCCGTTGACACAGTCGGGGAAGTTGGGATGGCATTCGTCGATGTAGGTCGGGTCGAACTCGTAAAGCAGCGTGGCTGAGCCATTGGCGAGGTAGTCGTCGAGGCTGAAGTTCCACACCATGCCCATGCTGCCAGGGCACCAACCGCTGCGCGGATAGGCCCAGGTGCCGTTTTGGGGCTGGCATCCGGCGGGATTGGGGCTGCATGTACGCCAAAGGTGCTGCGTAAAGGCCGTGGCACCGTCCACTTTGATGTTGTGTGTGGCTTCGTAAAACTCTGCCGCATTGCCCGTGTTGTAATTGCCGTTGACACCGCTGCTCCAGTTGTGGCCCGTGGTGACGATTCTTAGATTGGCCTTCTCGACGCATGGGTCGAACTCGATGTGGCGCTCGGGCACGGGGCACAGGTTCTCGTAGTCGCCGAAGCTGTAGCTGCCAAACCACAACTCGTTCATGTCGATGTAGGGATAGTCGGGCGTGCCCTTGGTGTATTCAAAGAGTGCAGTGGGGTTGTAGCCTTGGCCGTCCCACGTCTGGCAGTATAGTTCAAACTCCACGAGTCCTTGCAGCAAGGTGGAGAAGTCGGTCACGTCGAGGTTGTCCTCGCATTCCACGCCGAACGGGGTGACGTAGCGGTAGAGTTCAACCCACTCTCCACGATAGTTCTTTACGCGGCAGTAACCCACGCGGTCATAGGGGTCGCATTGCCCGTTGACACAATTGTGGAGATAGTGTAAGTTGATGGCACTGAATGCGTTGACGTGGGTAGGGAAGGAATACTCTCCGTAACTCGTTTGGACGCCAGGGCCTACGATAAGGTCGCCGTCGAAGCCGGTCACCGTCATGTCGTTGTAGTCGGTGGTCACCTCGAAGGTGTTGGAGGCTGTGGTGACTTTTCCGCCCGTCTGGGTGATGCTGACGGTCATCGTGTAGGAACCTTCGCCAGTGGGCTTCCATGTGGTGTACCAATAGCCGTTGTCAGGGTCGTCAGGACGGTCGGTCTTCAGGGTTAGTGTCTGTCCATCGACGTTGCAGGTCACTTCCTCGAACTTGAGGATGTTGCCGTGGTCGATATAGGCGCTCAGCACCACCATCACCGGGTTCTCGAAATCGGGCATGTAAACCTTGGAGCCTTCGTATGGGCGGCGAATGGTGATGTCGGGGGTGTAGTTCTCGGGGTCGACGACGTAGAACGAGCGTGTCACCATGGGTGCCGCCATCCATTGTATGCCGTCGCCGCCTTGCATGGCGCGCACTTTTACCGTGCCTTCTTCGCCCGTCAGGGTAAGGATGTTGCCTTCCACGGTGGCAGGACCTTCGGAGACCTCAAATGTCACGGGCAGTCCCGACGAGGCGGTGGCGTTCAGGGTGAAGGGGGCGCCATACACCAGTTGGTCGGAGATGGCTTCGAAGTCGATGAATTGGGATTGCAGCCCGCCAGGGGTGTGGCGTATGGTGAAATTATCGAAGCCGCCCCAACCGCTGTTGAGCAAGAATACCTTGTCCCACATCGCAGGGTCGAACTTGTCGCCCGATCCGGGAGTGAGGCCGACGGGCAAGCCTTGGCACTCTGGGACGGGTTCCCAGTCGCCAGGCACGTCGTGCATCATATATAAGGTGACAGCTCCTCCGCCATTGTTGGCATCAAGGTCGACCGAGACTTTCCAACGATACCAATGCTGCTTGGGCGAATACTCGAAGTCGGCGGTGAGGGTGTTGTTAGGCAACACTACGCCATTGATGAATCTGCTGTCTTCGTCGCCCGTTGTCAACATATAGATGCCGCCATCAGGGGCGGTGCTGTTGGCGTTGGGTCGGATAGGCTCGTAGTTGCCCAAGATGGGGGGGAGCACATAGCCGTCGCCGTCGCCGTCGTAGCCGATGCCGAAAAGGTCGCCCCAGTGCTCGCGCCACATGTCGCACTCGATCTCGAGGATGCCGCCTTGTGAGAAGTCGAAGCCGAACTCCGAGATGCTGCGCGTGGCGATGTCACCGTAACTGGTGCCTGAGCAGTACGAAAACACGCCGATGGTCTCGTCGGGAGTGGGCTGCTCGGGCGTGCCGTTAAAAAAGTGGGCGAGATAGCCCGTGTAGAGCGGACGTCCACCGTTTCCGGCGCTATGCGGACGGGTGATCCATCCGTTTTGGCCGTTCAAAGGGGTCTCTTCAAGACAATCGTTAAAATCGAAGGTGACTTCGGTCTGGGCTGTCAAGCCGATGGCAAAGGCCATCAATGAGAGGAATAGGAATGTTTTTTTCATGGGATGTGTTGTTTTTTATTTAATAACTAGTTTCTTTGTAATCACACTGCCACCCAGCATTTGCACGGTATAGACACCTGCGGGCCAATGGCTCACGTCGAGGGTGCGCTGGCCTTCCATGGTGAAGGTGGCCACGGGTTGTCCGTGGATGTTGAGCACCATCACGCTGACGGCACCTTTCTCATAGTTGGTGCTGAGGGTGACGTGCCCTTTGGCGGGATTGGGGTATATTTCCGCCTCGAAATCCGGCTTGGCATGGGTTTCGTGGACACCCACCAACAAGTTTGCGTCGTTGCTGAAGGCGACGACCTTGCCTGCCACGCGCAGCACAGGGTTGTCGGGGGCGGCGCATTCGGTGCAAGTGACACCGTCGACACAATCGGGATGGTTGACATGGCAGAGGTCGAGGTAGGTCGGGTCGAACTGATAGAACAATTCGGCCTGGCCGTCAGGAAGATATTCCGTCAGGTCGAAGTCCCACACCATGCCGATGCTACCAGGGCACCAGCCGCTGCGCGGATAGGCCCAGGTGCCGTTTTGCGGCTGGCAGCCAGCGGGGTTGGGACTGCAAGCGCGCCACAGATGTTGGTCGTACTTGTTTTGTCCGTTCACCAAAATGTGGTGTGTGGCTTCGTAGAATTCGGCAGCGTTGCCCGTGTTGTAGCAGTTGTTGGTGCCACTGCTCCAGTTGTGTCCGGTCGTCGTGATTTTCAGTTTGGCGGCTTGGGTGTTTTCGCCGAAAGCGTAGTTCACCACCGGCACGGGCTGCTGGTTGGCGTAGTCGCCGAAAGCGTAGGTGCCAAACCAAATCTCGTCAACGTCGGCATAGAGGTAGTCGGGTGTGCCTTTGGTGAAGCCGAAAACCAAGGTCGGGTCGTAGCCCGAGCCGGCCCACGACTCCATGTAGAACTCCATCTCAACAAGGCCTTGCAGCAGGGAAGTGTAATCGCTCACGTCCAAGTCGTCCTCGCATTGCACGCCGAAGGGCGTGACGTAGCGGAACAACTCCAACCATTCGCCACGATAGTTGCGCACCTTCACGCCACCCACGCGGTCATAGCCGTCGCAGTTGCCGTTCACGCAGGTGTGTTCGTAGTGCGCCATGATCTCGCTGAAAGCGCCCACATGCGAAGGCATGACATATTCTCCTTTTGCGCTGTGAATGGTCGGGGTGCAAACAAGGTCGCCCTGCATGGTCACCACGTCCAAGTGACTGTCAATCTGGTCGGTAACTTCAAAATTGGTGTGATAGGTCGTTGTTTTCCCGCCACTTTGGGTGACGCTGACGTGTAAGCCATAGTTGGTATGGCCCAAAGGCGTGAAAAAACCGTAATAGTAGCCGTTGTCGGGGTCGTCGGGATAGTCGGTTTGCAGCGGGATGTCCACGCCATCGACGCTGGCCTTGATTTCCGTGAACTTGATGACTTCAGGATGCTCGATATATGCCGAAACGACAATCATAACAGGGTGGATTTCATTCATATACACTTTTGTTCCATCGTATGGCCTGCGGATTTTCACCTCAGGTTCGTAGGCATACGGATCCACGACCTCAAAGGTCTTTATCACGTCGGGGGCGGGCAGCCAGTTGGCGTTGCCGGCCTGCGTGGCCTTGAACTTGACGATGCCCGTTTCGCCCGTCAAGGTCAAAATGTTGCCTTCAATGGTGGCGGGACCTTCCATCATCTCGAAGTTGACGGGCAGCCCTGAAGAGGCCGTGGCTTCCAAGGTAATCGGGTCGTTGAAAATCAACTGGTTCGGGATGTCGTCCATCTCAATGAGTTGAGCGTTGCCGTCGGGCTGTTGGCGCACCATGAGGTTGTCGAATCCGCCCGTGCCGCCTTGCGAGTGGAAGAAGATGCCGTCCCACACTTGGTAGTCGCTCTTGTCGCCGCTGCCGGGCGTGAGGTTCATGCACACGTTGGTGCAGCCCGCCATTTGGATCCATTCGCCTTCGCAGCCGGGCATGACGAACACGGTCACGGCGCCCGCGCCATCGTAGGCCGTGAAGTCGAACGACATCTTGTAACGGGTCCAGCCGCCTTGCTCATAGTCGAAGGGGATGGAAGAGCCGTCGGGCAGGCACACTTTGGCATGGCCGCTGTCGCCTTGGCTCTTGATAAAGAGGTATACGCCGCCGTCGGGGTCGGTCATGCCGGGCAGGATGTGGCCGTCGCCGTCGGCATCGAGGCCCACACCGAAGAAACTGCCCCACCATGTGCGCATCATGTCCATTTCAAGGTCCATGACGCCGCCTTGCTGGAAGCTGAAATTGAAGTTCCCCGAGGCTTTGCGCGTGGCGGTGCGGCCTACGCCCGAGCCGCCGTAAGGATACCAAACGGCGAGACTCTCGTCGGGCGATATGTCGGAGCCGCAAACGTAGCTCACGTCGAAATCCTGCGACGATGATGCGGTCTGGTAATGCGTCTTCCAACCGTCTTGGCCATTGAGGTTTTGCGAGCCTTCGGTGAGGCCGTTGAAGTCATAAACGTATTCCACTTGGGCGTTTCCTATCACCGCCAACAGGAATAATGATACGATTAAAGAAAGTCTTTTCATGGTTTGTTGAGGTTTATTTTGGTGACAAAAATAGAAAAAACTATGTAATAATCATGCGTGAATTGAAAAAAATACCTGTTTTGTGGTCGCAAACAAACTGACAGGATTTGTATCCGGAACGAAATAAACATAACAATTATGTGCGTTTGTTTGGGTTAAATTCCTATCTTTGCCCCCAATTTCCATTGATAGCAAATGACAACAGTACTCTATCCCCTAAAGTTCAAGCCCATCTTCAAAGACAGGATTTGGGGCGGACGAAAGATCAAGGAACAGCTTGGGCTGGACTATGGTTCGCTGCCCAACTGCGGCGAGGCATGGATACTTTCTGGCGTCTGGGACGACCAAAGCGAAGTCGCCAACGGCGACTTCTGCGGCGACGAGATCAACGACCTCGTGGAAACCTTCATGGGCGACCTCGTCGGCGAGAGTGTCTTCGAGAAATACGGCGAGCAGTTCCCGTTGCTGCTGAAAATCATCGACGCCAACGACTGGCTCTCGGTGCAGGTGCACCCCGACGACGAACTGGCCGAGAAACGCGGCATAGGCAACGGAAAGACCGAGATGTGGTATGTGATGCAAGCCGACAAAGATGCTGAACTTATCATGGGCTTCAACCGTGAATTGACACGGATGGACTATGCCAATATTTTGAAAGACAATGCGTTACAAACAGTGCTAAACCATGAGCCAGTGAAGAAGGATGACGTTTTCTTCATCCCTGCAGGGCGCGTCCATGCCCTTGGCCCGGGCATCATGGTGGCCGAGATACAACAGACCAGCGACACCACTTACCGCATCTACGACTGGGACCGCATCGACGTGGCCGGAATGAGCCGCGAACTCCACGTCGCACAGTCGGTGGAGGCCATCGACGGCACCTTGCCCGAACGCTACAAGACCGAAGTGGCCGACATGATGAACAAGACAGTCCCCGTCGTCGACTGCCAATACTTCGTGGCCAACCTGCTACAACTTCAAGGCGAGATGGAGAAAGACTATGCCAACCTCGACTCGTTCGTGATTTTGATGCCACTCGAAGGAAATTTTTCGCTGGTTTGGGAAAATGGCGCGATATTTGTAGACACAGGAGAATGTGTCCTGATTCCGAACCTCATCAAAAAGGTGGCCGTCAGAGCCGAGAAATACTGCAAACTGCTTGAAATCTATTGCCAACTCGAAGAAGAATGAATGCGGAATGCGGAAATCTTGAAATATGAAATCTTAAATCTTAAATCTTAAATCTTTGAATATCAAATCTCAAACCACAATGAAAAAACTAATGACACTCTTGCTGATGGCCTTTGTTTTCACTGGCCTTCACGCACAATCGAAATCGGACCTGCCTAACATCACCCTTAAGGATCTGAAAGGCAAGGATGTGAACATCGCCAAACTCAACAATGGCGGCAAGCCCATCGTCATCACCTTCTGGGCCACATGGTGCGCCCCCTGCATCAAGGAACACAACGCCTTGAACGATGTCTACGAAGACTGGAAGGAAGAGACGGGCGTGAAGATCTATGCCGTCTCCATCGACGACTCGCGCTCGACGGCCAAGGTGAAACCCACCGTGGAAGGCAAAGGCTGGGACTTTGAAGTCCTCCTCGACGTGAACAGCGACCTCAAACGCGCCATGAACGTGAGCAACCCGCCCCATACCTTCCTGATCGACGGCAACGGAAAGATTGTATGGCAACACACCGGTTACGTGGAAGGTGGAGAAGAAGACCTTTATGAGGAAATCCTAAAAATGAAGAAGAAAAAGTAAATCAATAGGTTATGCAAAAACATATACTATTCGTCATAGCACTCGCCCTGATTACGATTGGAGCGAGTGCTCAGTCGTTCAATGAACACGGTCAGGTGAGCGGCAGCTTCCAGACCGATGCCCAATACTATATGCTCGACCAAGGCATCGATATCACCGACCTGAAAGGCAAGCAGTTGGGCATCAACGGTTTCGGCAAGGTGAATTACACCAACGGCAACTTCTCGGCAGGGTTGCGCTTCGAGGCCTTCTTGCCTGAGATGAACGGGTTTCGCAGCGAACTCAAAGGCGTTGGCTTGGCCAATTACTTCGCCACTTACGACAACGGCTTCATCGGCATGACCGTGGGCGACATTTACGACCAGTTCGGCAGCGGCCTCGTCTTCCGCACCTACGAGGAATGGTCGCTCGGTATGGACAACGCCCTTCGTGGTGCCCGTGTCGTGTTGCGTCCCGCCCAAGGCGTCACCTTGAAAGCCGTCTATGGCCGCCAACGCTATTTCTGGGCGCCTTACCTCGAACGCGACTTCAGCAACGACGATTACCGTGGCATCGTGCGCGGCGTCGACGCCGAGTGGGACCTCAACCAAAGCATCGCCGCCCTCAACGAGTCGAAGTTCACCATGAGGCTCGGCGGCAGCTTCGTCAGCAAGAAACAGGCCGACCAAAGCTCGTTCTACAACATCCCCGAAAACGTGAGCGCAGCAGCAGCACGCATCAATCTCGGCTACGGCAACTGGGCTTTCAGCACAGAATACGCCTATAAGGTCAACGACCCGTCGGCCATCAACAACTTCATCTACAAGGAAGGCCGCGCCCTGCTGTCGTCGCTGAGCTATTCGCAGAAGGGCTTCGGCGCCGTCCTCCAAGTGAAACGCACTGACAACATGAGCTTCAAGTCGATGTATACGGGCAAGCAGAACGACCTCGACATTAATTTCATCCCACCTATTAATTATACACACACGCACAGCCTGCCGTCGATGTATACCTATTCGACCCAGCCCAACGGTGAGATGGCAGCCCAACTGCAAGTCAACTACACCATCCCGAAAGGCACGGCCCTCGGCGGAAAATACGGCACCAAACTCGCCCTCAACATGAGCCAGGTGAACGACATCGTCCGCGACTCGGTGGCCTACGGCAACCAAATTGGCCTGAACCAGTCAGGCACACTTGGCTATACCTCGCCGTTCTTCGCCGTCGGCGACCACCGCTTCTTCCGCGACATCAACTTCGAGGTCGACAAGAAGATCAGCAAGGACTGGCACCTCACCGCGCAATACATCAACCTGTATTACGACATCGAGACCATCGAAGGCCATGCCGGCGCCCCCGTCGTGCAGGCCAACATCGGTTTCATGGACGTGACCTACAAGATCAACAAGAAGCAGAGCCTGCGCCTCGAACTTCAAGGCCTGTGGGAGAACGAGGTCCGCAAAGGCTACGAATACGAAGAGAGTGAGAAGAAAGACTATCAGAAACGCGGCGACTGGGCTGCGGCCTTGATCGAATACTCCGTTAACCCGCACTGGTCGTTCTCCATTGCCGACAAGTGGAACTACGGCAACCCCGTTGAGGAATACCGCGACCATTACTTCACCGGCACGGTCACCTACATCCACGAGGCCACCCGTGTCATGCTGAGCGCCGGACGCCAAAGCGAAGGCGTGGTGTGCGTGGGCGGCGTGTGCCGCACCGTGCCCGCCTCAAGCGGCGTGTCACTAACCGTTTCGACGAGTTTCTAAGGACTCGAGACTGCGAGATACGAGACGAAATTAGTCCCGTGTCCCGAAGTCCCGCGTCAAAAAAATTGATATGAATAATTAAAACATTAGAAAAATGAAAAGAATATTGAGTATAGGCGCGATGGCGTTGGCTCTCGTGTTTTGCATGAATGCCTGCGACATTGAAAAAGAACCTTATATCCAAGGTGCAGAAAGCGAAAAGATGCTTATTAAATTTGAGGTGGATGGCGTTGTCGCCAATATTGACGAGGATGCCAAAACTGGTGTGCTGGATTTCCCCGCTGGCACCGAAGTGACTCATCTGACACCGACCATCACCATCTCGACATATGCCACCATAGACCCCGAATCGGGCGTAGCCCAAGACTTCACCAATCCGGTGTATTATACTGTAACGGCCATGGATGGCACCACGGCGCAATACATGATTACGGCAGAGGTGCACGACGCCGACAACGAGAAAAGCATCCTGTCGTTCACCATCGATGGTGTGGAAGGCGAGATCAACGAAATCGCCAAGACGGTGTCGCTGACGATGCCGGAGAACACCGACGTCACCGGACTTGTCCCCACCATCGTGGTGTCGGAAGGCGCCACGGTGAACCCTGCCTCGGGCGAGGCCCAAGACTTCACCAACCCCGTGGAATATACCGTGACCGCACAGAACGGAACAACGGCGGTTTACATGGTGACGGTCATGGTGGAAGGTGGCACGATGGAACCTACGGGCAAGACCGTGCTTATCAAGGACTTCACGGGTGCGCGTTGTGTTAACTGCCCTGATGCCGCTACGTATGCCCACAACCTGCAACACCAGTTGGGCGAAGACCATGTCTTCATCATGGGTGTCCACGCGGGCTTCCAGGCCCAGCCTATGGGACAGTTCCCCGATTTCCTCACTGACGAAGGCACCGAATGGTACAACAACCACGACGCCAACCCCTTGTTCGCCATCGACCATGTGGCACTGACCGACGGCAACACGCTCAGCGTGGAGCAGATTGATGCTCCGGTGGCTGCCGCTCTTGCCGAAGAACAGTCGTTTGAGATTTGGGTGACACCCAATTACGACGAGACCTCGCGCCAATTGAACGTGGCCGTCAAGGCCGTCTCGTTGACCGAGATGGACGGACAGTTCAACATCACGGTTTGCCTGGTCGAAGACCATATCGTGGGTTGGCAGACCACCACATCCGGCGTCGACAGGGAGTATGACTTCCGCAATGTGTTGCGCGGTACCCTCAACGGCGCCTATGGCGACCAGTTCGAAGAAGCCCATGTCGAGGCCAACGAGACCTTCCACTTCAACTACAGCACCAACCTCGGTGCCGCCTACAACGCCGACGAGTGCTACCTGATGGTCTACATCTCGCTTGGCGACCAGATCCTGCAAACTGCGGTGAAGAAGATTAAATAATTTGATATTGAGGGTTTTATGGTCTTCAACTCCATAGAGTTCCTCATCTTCCTGCCCATTGTGGCGCTGCTGTTCTACCTGCTGCCCCACAAATGGCGCTGGCTGATGATGTTGGCAGCCAGTTGCGTGTTTTACATGTGGTTTGTGCCCAAGTACATCCTCATCCTACTGGTCACTATCGTCATCGACTATGCGGCTGGATTGTTTGTTGAACGCTATGCCGACCGTCCCAAACTGAAGAAAACGTTTTTCATCCTCAGCGTCGTGAGCACAATCTCGGTGCTGTTGGTTTTCAAGTACCTGAACTTCCTCACGGCCAATCTCGACCAACTCTGTGCCTCGTTGGGCATGGAGACCCGTCTGTTGACGCATATCATCTTGCCCATCGGACTGTCGTTCCACACCTTCCAGAGCATGAGTTACGTCATCGAAGTGTATCGCGGCCAGCAGAAGGCCGAGCGGCATTTCGGCTACTATGCGCTCTATGTGATGTTTTTCCCACAACTGGTCACGGGTCCCATCGAGAGGCCAGGCAACCTGCTGCACCAACTCCATGAAAAGAAGGAATTCCAATACGAGAACATCTCCAAGGGTATGCGGCTCATCCTCTTTGGTTTCTTCATCAAAATGGTGGTGGCCGACCATTTAGGCGAGTATGTCGACGAGGTGTTTGGCCATCTCGACGAGTATAATTCATGGAGCGTTTTGGGCTGTATGTTTTTCTACAGTTTCCAGATTTATTGCGACTTTTTCGGCTATTCTACCATCGCCTTGGGTTGCGCCAAACTGATGGGCTTCGACTTGATGGACAATTTCCGTTCGCCTTATCTCTCCAAGAACATTGCCGAGTTTTGGCACCGCTGGCATATCTCGCTGTCGACTTGGTTTCGCGACTATGTCTACATTCCTTTGGGCGGCAGCCGCGTGAAGTTCGGGCGTTGGGCGTTCAATATCTTGGTCGTTTTCGTGCTCAGTGGCATCTGGCATGGTGCAGCCTGGACCTTCTTGTTGTGGGGTTTCGCGCATGGCTTGTTGCACATCGTCGAGAAGGCCATGCGCAAGCGGATGCCTGCCAAAGAGACTCGGTCCAAGTGGCTGAAAACCAGTGTTGACGCGCTCTGTGTCCTCAAGACTTTCGTGCTGGTCACGCTGTTTTGGGTCATGTTTCGCGCCACCGACATGGAGCACTTGAAAGCCATCTTCGTGACGGCGTTCACTAACTTTGATAGTGGTTTGCAGATGAATGTCAAACCCGGCATGTGGGTCTATCTCGGCCTCTTCATCCTTTCCGATATCTTGCTTCGTAACACCCGTTTCGACAGGTGGTGCGACGACAAACCAATGGCGGTCAGATGGCTCATCTATGCAGCGCTTCTCTTTTTGGTCATCTGCTGTTCGAGTGTCCATAATTTCCCGTTCATCTATTTCCAGTTTTAGCCATGAAGAAGTTGTTGATACGCATAGGAATGGTTTTGGCCCTGCTTGTGGTGCTCAACTGGGTGTATTCCAAGTGGTTCTTCGAGAAAGACTTGCGCAAGCATTCCGACATTGTGGAGCTCTCGTGGGATGTGGTGGATGACAGTTGTCGCATCATTTATTTGGGTGAATCGTCGAACAATACGTACGGTAAGGAGGAGGGCAACCGTCGCAAAATCAGTGCCTTCACTTCTGACTACTTCCCGACGGTGAAGATGGGGGATTTGACCAAGTCGGCCGCCCATGCCCAAACCTATTACTATATGCTGAAGCACATTCCTGCCTCATCGGCGGTGGAGACGGTGGTCGTGACGATGAACCTGCGTTCGTTTGGCCCGATTTGGATTTATTCGAGGCTTGAGACCGCCTTGCGCAAGCAATTAGTGCTGCTTGAAGACTATCCGCCCTTGATGAACCGTTTCCTTTTGGCTTTCAAGGCCTATCCGATCCGCAACGACCTCGAGTGGGACAGTTTGGTGTACCTGCACCGGCGTACCGACCCTTTGCAGTTTCCGTATGACTTCGAGTTTGATAACAACTATGCCTGGGATTCGGCTATGGCATGGCGCGGCTGGTACGATTTTGATGGAAAATACAATCCTGAAATGACCTGGATGGCTTGTTATTACATCAAAAACTATGGTTTCAACATCACCGACGACAATCCGCGTGTCAAGGATTTTGATGCCATTGTGGAGTTGTGCCGCGAAAGAGGTTGGAACCTCGTTTTCAACCTGATAGCGGAAGATGTCGACAAGGCCATGGAGTTGGGCGGAAAGGACCTCATGATGTTGCTGAAGCAAAACCGCGATTACCTGTTGCGGCGCTATGGTAGTCTCGATGGTGTGACTGTCGTCAACAATTTGAGCCTTGTCCGTGATGTCAACTTCATCGACCAGGACTGGACCACGGAGCATTATTATGAGGAAGGTCGCCGCATCGTCGCCGACCATTTGGCACAGACCCTGAAAGGCTTCTATCCTAAGGATTACCATAATCCCGATTCGCTGGCTTTGGATGAAGGGCATTATTTCTTTGCCGATACAATGCCCTTGGATGGGCAAAGGCCGTACAGTTATGCTTTGGTGCTCACTGCCGACAGCATCCGTCCCAACTGGGAGATGGTGAATGTGGCCTTCGAAATCAAGTGTGAGGGCGAGCAGAGCAGGCCTGTCTTTGCGGTGGAAAAACTTGGCATCCAAGGAGAAAAGGCTATTGATTCGTATGATGTGAAAGCACAGGTGAATAAAACGGATGATTGGGATTTTGCCACTTTTACCCTGCCGATTGATTCTGCTTTTCGCACGGCATCGTTAATCAAGTTGTATATCCACAATTTCTCGGAAAGAACCGTGCAAGTCAGGGGCTTAGATGTGTCGTTCCGTCCAGCC
The DNA here is from genome assembly GCA_045111995.1 of Candidatus Limimorpha sp. GTDB lineage: Bacteria > Bacteroidota > Bacteroidia > Bacteroidales > F082 > Limimorpha. The sequence continues at coordinate 28,820 of JBGUHI010000070.1, forward strand.
TACTTGAAAGCCAAGGTGAAGGCGCAGTCGTCCAAGTCAGGCGACGGAAACGACAGTGAGTAGCATTCCTCCGACCTTGAATTTCACCTCCATTCCACCAAATTCCATCCCATAAATCCGTTCGGGGTCGTCTTGGTATTGTGGCCTTGGGTCGTGGGCCAGCACCTCAACGAGACTTTCTCTTTGTCTTTCAGGCACATTCTGCAACAGGCCCTCGGGGAAATCCACGTCCAACAGGTATTCCGCTGGCGTGGTCGCAAAACCGCTGACGGCATCGGGATGGCTGTCGGTGTAGGCGATGTAGGGTTTGATGTCGTAAATGGGCGTGCCGTCCATTAGGTCGGCGCCCGACACGAAGAGCACGGGACCCAGTTGCGGGTCGAGTTCGACCCTTTCCAAACGCACTGACGACAACCCGATGGGGTTGGGACGGAAAGGCGAGCGCGTGGCGAACACGCCTTTGCGCACGTTGCCGCCCAGGCGTGGGGGGCGCACCGTGGGCGACCAATCGTCGCGCACCGCCTCTGAGAACTCCCAGACGAGCCAGATGTGCGAGAACTCTTCCAAGCCGCGCACCGCCTCGGCGTTGCGGTATTCTGGCTCAAACACGACACGCCCCTGCAGCGAAGCGATGATGCCGCTTTGCCTTGGGATGCCGAACTTGGTCGGGAAGTCGGTGTGGATACGGGCGATGACTTTCATGGCGCAAAAATAACGCTTTTTGTCTCGCAAGCCGAAAAAAGCATTACTTTTGCCGCCACAAACAAACACGCTTGTCATGCAAAGCAACGAAGAAATCTCCATCCTGGTGCTCTACACCGGCGGCACCATCGGCATGATGCAAGACCCCAAGACGGGTGCCTTGGTGCCTTTCGACTTCGACAACATCTACACCCACCTGCCAGTGCTGCGCAACTTCGGCTACCAGATCGACATCTACAGTTTCGACCCGCTCATCGACTCGTCGAACATGTCGCCCGACTTCTGGGTGCGTCTGGCCACAAAGATAGGGGAGGAGTACGAGCATTACGACGGTTTCGTTGTGCTTCATGGCTCCGACACCATGGCCTACACCGCTTCGGCCCTTAGTTTCATGCTCGAGAACCTCAACAAGCCCGTAGTGCTTACCGGTTCGCAACTGCCCATGGGCATGGTGCGCAGCGACGGTCGCGAGAACTTCCTCGCCGCTGTCGAGATTGCCGCCGCCAAGGACGACGACACGCCTTATGTCCCCGAGGTGAGCATCTTTTTCCAGAACCAGTTGTTGCGCGGCAACCGCGCCACCAAGTTCAACGCCGAGAACTTCAACGCCTTCATCTCGTCCAACTATCCTCCCTTGGCCGATGTGGGTGTCCACATTAAATATAATAAGGAGCGTATCCTGAAACCCAACTTCAAGAAACTGAAGGTGCACACCAAGATGGACCGTAACGTCGGCATCCTGAAACTCTTCCCCGGCATCTCCGAGGACTTCGTTCGCCACGTGCTGAAGACCCCCAACATGAGTGCCTTGGTGCTTGAGACCTTCGGCTCGGGCAATGCCACCACCGCCGAATGGTTCCTCACCGCCCTCAAGGAAGCCATCGACGGCGGGCTCCTTATCCTCAACATCACCCAGTGCAAGGCCGGGTCGGTGGAGATGGGAAGGTATGAGACCAGCCTCGACATGGCCCGTATCGGCGTCGTCGGCGGGCACGACATGACCACCGAGGCCGCCGTCGCCAAACTCATGTATCTCATCGGAGAAGGCCTTCCAAAGGAGCGAATCCTCGAAATCATGCAAAAATCCATCCGTGGCGAGATGACCCTTTGACGCTATGATTCAGACATTTGGAAAATAAATGCAATAAAAAAACAAAGTTTTTTGCTTGCCTAATGAAAAAATGTTGTACTTTTGGCAACGATTTCAGAGTAGGTTTTGAGGGGTTGGCAAGGCTAAGGAGAGATGTCCGAGTGGTTTAAGGAGCACGCCTGGAAAGTGTGTGTACTCCAAAAGGGTACCGCGGGTTCGAATCCCGCTCTCTC
>JBGUHI010000071.1:0-6210 GCA_045111995.1 Candidatus Limimorpha sp.
ACCCATTTCGGGTGCCTCGATAAACCTATGTTTCTCATTATGAATAAATTATAAATTTGATGATTTTTTTGTGACGAAGTCAGGAAAAAGACGACCTGGAATCAAGCTGCAGCCTATATAACGCTTACGGAATCGATAGCTGCGACCTTTGCCATCACGACGGACAAGCCGACTGGGGCTACAATGTCATCAGCAACGGCGGTAATACAGAAGGCCTGTGGCGCACGTTGACCATGGACGAATGGCTCTACTTGTTGGATAAACGCAGCACCGTTACGGGCATACGATATGCGAAAGCCAATGTTGAGGGTATTAACGGCCTGTTGCTCTTGCCCGATGATTGGGACAACTCGTATCACATCAACCGATTTAACGATGATGATGCTGATTTTTTAAGCAACACCATTCCACAGCCTTTCTGGGAGGACAAGGTAGAATCCAACGGGGCAGTCTTTCTTCCCGCTGCAGGCATACGCGATGGGGGTACCGTTGGATTGATAGGAAAATACGGCTTTTATTGGTCGTCTACCCATCAAGGCATCTTTGACGCCAAGGGGCTTTATTTCTGCAACACCTTTTTCAATCATGAATACCACCTTCACCGTTGTTTCAGTCGCAGCGTGCGACTGGTGAGGGAGAAGTGATTAAAGACCGATTTTGTCCAAATCTAACAAAAAATCGTTGATTTGGACAAAAACTCGTGTTAATGAAGGTTGGCTTTTTTGAGTTTTTCCTGTCAGAAACCAGCGAAATGTGTCTTTTTTAGATAGATTTCGCTGGTTTCTGACAGAAATTTATTCTATAAACAAATCATTTACAGTTACTTGGCTTTGTACCTCGTCTGAAAACGCATTGCGAACCAAACCTTGCGAACTGACCATGGTAAGATGGACAGCTTTTTGTGTTTGGGTTGTTTCAATGAATCGTGTTTTCTTGTTTTGCAACACAGCGTCGTATGCTGCGTCTATTTTGAAAGGAGCGTTGGTGTATTTCATCTCACAAAGGTTAATCACACCGTCGTTTCGGTCTATTAGCAAGTCGATTTGTGCTCCGCTTTCTTCTGCATTTCCCTCAATCCACCACGCATATTCGCTGCTGATGATGCCAGCCACACCCAGTTTGGCCTTTATCTGTCGGCTATGTAACAGGCAAACCCGCTCAAAAGCCAATCCGCACCAGTTGAAATAAGGGGGAGTGTCGATGCTCTTGCTCCAGAAATGCTCGTCATTGACCAAGTTGTCGCGCACGAACTTGAAATAAAACAAGGTATAGGCATCTATCAGTTGGAACAAGGCTCCTTTGTTCTTTTTTCCTATGGCGTTGTATTTACGGATGAATCCGCAGTTTTCGAGATCTTCGAGCATGTCGCTTAGCTTGCCGTTGTCTGTCAATCTGGTTTCATGAACGATTTCGGCGCGGGTCATGCCCGTTTTCTTTTTTCCGAGGGCTTCGATAATGGCAAGGTATCTGTCGGGGTGGTTGAAAAGGGATGCATATAATTCGTTGTATTCTTCTTTCAGCTCTCCGTCTTTGGAAAAGAAAAGGCCATCGATGTTCAAAGCGAGGCTTTTTGCCTTGTCAAGTAGTGACCAATAGTAGGCCACGCCCCCCAATGCCATATAGCCTTCCAGAAGCTGCTTTCGATTCATTCCCAGTTTTCGCTGACGGGCATATTGCTCGCATTCGTGCAAGGTGAAAGGCTGCAAGTGGATTCGGTAAGTAAGGCGGTTGTGCAATCCTTTCTTGTTTTTCAACAGTTTCTTGATAATCCATGACGTGGCGGAACCACAGGCTATGAGCACCACATCTTTTCGGGCGGAAGCGAAGCCGTTCCAGAAATGTTCCAGGGCGGGCAGGAAACTCGAACGGGGTGCGTCCATCCAAGGCATTTCGTCGATGAATACCACTTTTCGTTTGTCTTTCGAGTGTTCTATCAACTCCGCCAGCATATCAAAAGCTTCCAACCAATTGGCGGGCAGCGGTGCTTTCTCATATCCTTGTCTGCGCAGTGACGATTGAAAGTTTTGCAACTGCTCTCGGGTGTTCCTTTTAGCTAACCCGGTATGTGCAAAAGTGAATTTGTAATTGAATTGTTCTCTGATTAAAAAGGTTTTTCCTACACGGCGACGGCCATAAACTACCACAAATTCAGAGTATTCCGAATTATAGGCTTCACGCAATTTTCGCAGTTCCTCTTTTCTTCCTATCAACATAAAGGCATTGTTTTGAGCCTACAAAGATAGCATTTTTCTGTCAGAAACCAGCGAAATGTGTCTTTTTTAGATAGATTTCGCTGGTTTCTGACAGTTAGAATGCTGAGAAACAATTATTGTTTGGCTTGCAATTCCAGTATGATTTCATCCACAAGGTAAGCGTCACCCATATTGTGCAAGTGATACATCTTTTGGCTTAAATACTTGTATGTTTCGGAATTGTAGAACAGGTCAAGGGCGCGGGCTTGGGAAATGTCCAATGTTTCGGCAAGCAACGACACCACCCTTGCATACTTCATCTGGAGCAACGTTTTGTTAATCAAGTCATTGTTAGGCATGGCTTTCCTCCTTTCTGATTTCAAAGGCATCAACGAAATGGAGAAAACGGTCTATGACACTTTGATTCAAGATACAAATCTGATTGTTTGGTTGCTCGTATTGAAGCCTTTTCATTGCTTCTTCTTTTGGGATTAGTTCGGAGAGATACAGTTCTATCGTGTTGAACACGTCGTCGTTGGCAATTCCACCTTCCACCATGTCATAGTCCTTCCAAAGCATCATACCACGGCGGTTAGCCACAACAAAATCGAGCCAATCGCCGTCATATTTTTCAAAATGTAAGACCTTGAAACCCGAAGACGAGACTTGTTCGTTGTCAAATTCGTATATGTTGAGTATCTGAGGCTTGCCAGCATTAAACGGCCTTGCCGCCCACGAAATCGCTTGTTCCTCCAAATCTGTGACATAAAAACCTTGCCCGAAATCAAGATTTCTTCGGCCTACATTTGCCAAAGGCTCTTTGACAACAGCAATTGAACCGTGAAATACTCTCATGCCACAACTCCTTCCTTTTGCACGAACGCAGGATTATGACGTTTGATATATTGGATGATTTCGTCCACGATATAATCCTTTCCTTGGGTGTGCAATGCTTGATAACTTGGGTATAGGAAAGAGGAAATGCCATCGCTTGAAAGCAACTCACGATACACATCGGCACCAGAAACATTCAGCCGCAAGGCAGTGTTCTCAATGCCGAAGACGACAAATTCCGTTTCTCTTTGCGCTTGATTCATCCCATTGCTTTTTTACAGCGCAAAAATAAACAAAAACCATCAAATGCTGCCATCAAATAGAAAAACTCGTAGAATGTTAGCTTTTCTGTGAGATTTTTAAGTCAAAAACCAGCGAAATGTGTCTTTTTTGACGAGATTTCGCTGGTTTCTGACAGGAATTTCGGGCGAAATCTACCCGAACGCCATGCATCTATAGCGTTTCCTCTCCTGTCCTCTCCCTGATGCTCCCGAGAAAATCGGCGGTGTAGTATTGGAAGAAGTTGAACTGCATGGCCTTGGAGATGCGGAGCAACAAGTCTGTATCGAGCGAGGGCTTGCGGAACACCTTGTAGAGATGGTTGCGGCTGTAATGGATTTCACGCGCCAGCCACCCTACGCTGCGCTGGTCTTTGCGCAGCTGCTCGTGGATGAGCTGCCCGATGTGGATGTTGCTATTGTGGGTTTCCATTGCCTTGGATTTTGCTTGGGCTTTGGCTCGGTTCCCCTTTGGCAATGAAAAAGCGTGAAGCTATCATCACTTTATGTTCGTAGTAGGCTCTGGAATGCCTTTCACACCATAAGCAATAAAGATTCACGCTAAAAAGCATGAACCTTTGCCCGCTTATTCCCGTGTGAGAAATTTTCCAGATTTACTACGAAAGGAACAAGAGCAAAAGCTCAGTTTGTTTGTCTATGTGGTTACAATCCTATCTTTTCCCGATTCTCGTTTTTGAAATTCGGGGTCAAAGGTAGGGATTTTATCTGATTTGGATAGGGGTTTTATGGAAAAAGGGTGAAACTAACCCAAAACAGGTCGATTTCGCAGATAGTCATTCCGATGCTATGCCAACAATTTCCAACTCCACCGGCACTTCCACTATCTTGCGCTTGGAATGAGAATCCATTACAGCATCGCAGACAGGGCAAGGACCTGTAAGGTTTGCCGTTAGGTAGCCGCAATTGTCGCAAACCGCGTGGGGCAAAATCCGATACACATGGCGTTCTGTCCCAGCCTCCACCGATTGGCCGCAAATGGGGCAAACCTCATAATGAGGTGAAAGCAGGCTTTGGCAGTTTTGGCAGATGTTGTAAGTGGATAGTTGTTTGTTCCAACAGGTCATAACAAGTCTTCTTTTGCTTGCTCTGTTTTATGTCGTTCAACCCTTTCAAACCAACGACTGATATCGAAATAAAGCTTTTCAGCCATTTCGATTTTCTCAAATTCAATGCAGTCTATCATCTTGTCCAAAATCAATTTTTGTCCTTTTATCCTCAAAGACAATCTGCGGCTGATGTACTCGTATTCATGTCGGACACTGATTACACAGATGGCGTTTTTCTGACTTGTCCCATCGCCAGTGCTATCTATCGCATCAAAGATAAGCTGCTCCTGGGGGCAACCATGCTTGGATGCCCAAAAATCCATGCTGAATGCATCGGGAATAATGCCCTTGGCATAATCCTCGGTGAAGGTGTAGCCGTAAATCAAGCCTCGCATGGTCTCAATATCAAATCCATCAAGCCGACCTTCTTCAAAGTCGTTCAACAGCTTTGGACTGAAGGAATGTTCGTAATCGAGATAGTTTAGTTTTTGTGGATAATACGAAGTCATTATTCAATTAAAACAACAGCTTGTAATCATCCTTCGTTGCCATTATTTGGATCTCTTACGGCTCCCATGGCAACTAGCTTATAAAAACTATAAAAAATCACAATAGCGGCCACACCTATCAACCAAGTATCCCAACCGATGAGAACAAAGAAGGCTATGATAACAATTGATGCTATCATCATAATTAGGTATTTTCTTCTGTCCCTCTCCCAAAGTTCCTCCTCCTCTCTTTCTGCTTTGAGTCTTGCTCTTTCTTTTTGCCTCTCTCCTTCAACCCACTTTTCTTCTTCTGCAAGAAGTCTTTGCTTCCTTTCGAAGAACGAAGAACAATAATCTGCATAGCAGGTATCATCCACAAAATAATGGTAGGCGCGTTTCATCGCCCCTTGTATTCCCTCGATTTGAAAACTCTCTTTACCACCGCGAAATTGAATATCGCCTCCGTTGGCATCATACAAGTTGTCAGAATCGATATACACGCCAACATCCTTGGCTTCGGCAATCCGTTTTATGTCTTCTGGTTGGAGCGTAAACTCTATTACCCTTCTCTCCAAATCCATCATCGCGCAGGGGTTTAAACCGTTTATTTCCGCTGGTGAGACCGCATATTCTTCTTTTTCTAAAACGCCATCACTTGTTGCTTCCACTTCCATTCTTTCCCCATCGATGAGTACTACAATCTTCCTTGTTGGTTTTGAGGGAGAATGAGTAATCTCATTGATACCAAAAAGGAGGTTGGCATTATTATTAAGTTCTTTTCCTTCATAATAACGTGCTATTTGAAGCAGCATAATAGTGTCCGATAAACCAAGTTTCTTTCTTCCAATGTTTGCATTGATAACTGAATTGTCCAAAAACTCCATTGTCTCGTTTTTTAACGCATCGTATTCTACTTCAATTGCGTCATTCTTATTTGAATTATCCATGTTGTTGATGTTTTTTGTTATTTACGTTCTTTCAAATACCCGTATGCGCATTGGCTGCACTTGAAGCCGCCGCTGCTGTATCTGCCTCTATGATAAGGCTGACAGAAGGGACAAACACGATAGCCGCATTTGTCACAAACGTACCATTTATTTGTATTGGGAAACTCTTTTCCACAGCATTGACAAGGTATATAGACCATGGTATTACAATTTGAATTTGTTTAAGTCAAAGCCATAATCAAGAAACAAGTCGTCGAGTTGTTTGAAATCGACTGACTCGTTGAGGCAACCAGCGATATAGACGATGATTTGATATGTTTCCTGACTTCGTCACAAAAAAATCATCAAATTTATAATTTATTCATAATGAGAAACATAGGTTTATCGAGGCACCCGAAATGGGT
>JBGUHI010000072.1:0-199943 GCA_045111995.1 Candidatus Limimorpha sp.
CTATAACATGAGAACCAAATCGGACGGCATCTACTTCTTCGTGGCCAGCGCCAAAGAAGGAACCGTGGCGAAGAAAGTCGTCATACAGAAATGAAGTCAACTATTAACCTAATCAAACCAATAAATCAACTAACACTTTCAAACCAATAGTTATGAAAAACAGGACAAAACTTATTGTTGCCACCCTTTTTCTGCTCTGTTTGCCTATGAGGCAATGGGCACAGACACCCTATAGGCAGTACGCCGACGAGGGCATAGAAATCAATTTCTTCCAAATCGACAACCACGATTACAGGCTCTACCTGTTATACAACATCGAGAATGACGGCAGATTCTCCATCATTGCCGAGGAAGAAAACGGCTTGTTCATCGTCACTCCTTCCGGTGAGGTTTCCGGCAATAGTTTCCTCAGCACATTCGAGGATTTCTACAACAACACCTTCGCCGACTTCGGATTGATTGAGAAGAAAGACATTTACACCCTCGTCCCCCAATGGAAAGAGCGTGTCACGGGATCGCATTTCACGTCGATAACCATGGACATCGCCTTAAACAGAGCCATCTATGAGAACAACCATTGCGTGGATTCCGACCCGTTCTGCACCTCCGACGTTATCCAGTTTCAAGCTGCCAACACGTCTCAGACGGCCGATCAATTGGAAGGCACGGATTTTAACGACGGCTGCATCGGAAACTCCTACAATCCTTCATGGTATCACATGAGAATCAACACGGCTGGGCAGTTCATAATCCACATGGAAGGCCGCGACCCTGTCTCAAATGCAGAAAGAGACATCGACTTCTGCATGTGGGGTCCCTTCACCGACCCTATCTCACCTTGCGTAGCCCAACTGACCGAGAACAAAATCATCGACTGCAGTTATTCCGCCTATTACTCCGAAGACATCTTTCTGGGTTACCCTGACAACGACCACCATCATGGCCAAACAGGCGACGCCGACCATGGCACTGTCAACTATCATGTCCCGGAGGTAGGAGAGTATTACATCTTGATGATTACCAACTATTCACGTGAGCCTTGTGTCATCAGTTTCACCAAAACTGAAAACTCGGGCCCCGGCACCACCGACTGCGGCATTCTTCCCGGCATTGCCTCCAACGACGGCCCATATTGCGTTGGCGACGACATCTCCTTGAACGTCACCACACAAGCCGGTGCCACCTACACGTGGACCGGTCCCAACGGCTTCACCTCAACGGTGCAAAACCCCACCATTACCGACTGCACCTTGGACATGGCAGGCTCTTACACATGCGTCACTACGGTTGACAATGAAACCACCTCCGGCTCCACCGAGGTAATCATCTATCCTCAACCCACCGCCGATTTCACTTTCGTTTCGGCTTGCGAAGGCAGCCCGTTCCAATTCACCAGCACCTCAACCACCAGCCCGTCGGGGCAAGAGATCGGAAGCATCGAATGGGACTTTGGTGACGGTCACACCGACAGCGGCGCAAATCCCAGCCACACCTACGCTACAGCGGGCGACTATGAAGTGACGCTCAACGTGAGTTCCGGCAACGGATTCTGCTCCGACCAAAAGACCCAGACCGTGAGCGTCTATGCCATCCCCGTAGCCACCGCCTCGGCCAGTCCAAACTCCGTCATATACGGCGGCACCTCCACACTCACGGTCAACGTGGAGACACCCGGCTCTTTCTCCTACCACTGGGAGCCCGCCAACATGGTCACCGATCCCAACAGCCAAACCACCCAAACCATCGCTTTGGATGAGACCCAGATCTACACCGTGACCATCACCAACACGGAAGGCGGATGCAGCAGCACGGCACAAGTCGCAGTGGCCATGGCAGGCTCCAACCTGACCGCCTCCGCCTCCGCCGACGAGTATGAGATATGCGAGAACGCTTCCACCACCCTCCATGCCCTGCCCGTGGCCGGCACCGGCAACTACACCTACAATTGGTCGCCTGCCAACCTGCTTAACAGCACGACATCGCAAAACCCCGTGGCCACACCACCCATCGGCAGCACCACATTCAACTGCATCGTCAGCGACGGCATGACGACACAAGAAGTCAGCGTAACCATTGTGGTGAGGCCCCACGAGGAAACAGACCTCTATGAGGCCATTTGCGAGAACGGCACATTCAACTTCTACGGACAGAGCCTCAGCACGGAAGGCGTGTACAACCACACCCTTCCCAACATGTATGGCTGCGACAGCATCCTACACCTCCACCTCTCCGTCAATCCCGTTCTTTCGTCCGACTTCAGCATCGAGCGTTGCGACGAATACTATTGGGATGCCGAGGGGCATGAGATCATCAGCACCGACCACGAGGATCCCATTCTCACCGAGTCGGGCATCTACCACCGCACCTACCTCAACCAGTATGGCTGCGACAGCGTCGTAACCTTGAACGCCACCTTTAGATACACACCTACGCCCACACCCATCTACCCCGTCGACTCCGAGAACACGGCTCCCCACTGGGTGGTCACCGCCACCGAGTTCCAAGTCAACTCGTATGAGTTCCACCTATGGGACACCAACCCCCATTGCCGTTGGGACTCCGTCACATGGAACTTCGAGAACCAAGGATTGGAATGGGTGTTGGAGCCCGACGAAGAGACCCAGCCTAAGGGCCAACGTTGCAAAATGTACGTACTCAGCCATATAGAAGACACGGTATGGCTTCGTGCCACGGCCCACAACGGATGCACAGCTAACGGTGTCAGCGAGCGTTACTGGTTCGTGTGCTCGTTCTATGGCATCGACGACGACGAGACAACAACAGGCTCAGCGTCCTTCAACGTCTCCCCCAACCCCAACAACGGCCACATGACCCTTCACTTCGAGCGCCTTTCCGGCAAAGTCGACATGAAAGTGTACGACATGCGAGGCACCCTCATCGACCATTTCGAGGTCAACGACGGTTTTGGCAACAACACCTTCGAATACGACATGAGGCATGATGCCCGAGGCATCTATTTCTTTGTGGCCACAAGCAAAGAAGGGACTTTGGCCAAGAAAGTCGTCATACAACGATAACCGGCATTTGTGGAGACGGTGCCCCCTACCGTCTCCACCTTTATTAATATATAACACTATGAAACACATAAAGGCATTCGCCATAGCATTATTCATTTTCTGCCACTGTGTCCCAGCGGCAATGGCGCAAAACACCTCGACACAGGGCAAGGAGTTTTGGCTCTCCTTCATGCACAACGGCTTCAGGGACCATGATTTAGGAGGCTGGGGCATCTACCAAGTGCTCATCAGCGCCAAGCGCGATTGTTCAGGCACCGTGACGAATCCATTGACGGGATGGACGCAAGAGTTCAATGTCAGTGCGAACAACATCACTACGATTGAGATTCCCGAGGAGCAAGGCTATCACGACTTTTCGACATACGAGACCATCACGCAAAAAGGCATCAAGGTAAAGGCAACCGACACCATTTCGGTGTATTGCACCAACATCGCATACGTCTCCTTCGACGCTTCCTTCGTCCTGCCCGTCGAGAGTTTGGGCGACGAATACATAATCCAAAGCTACGACCAATCCGTCTCTCCCGGCGCCAACTCATACGCCTCCAACAACGAGACCAGCGCTTTCGTCATCGTGGCCACCGAGGACGACACCAACATCGACATCACCCCGACCGTAGCCACCTTGGGCGGGCATCAGGCCGGACAGACTTTCACCATCAACATGAACGCCGGCGAGACCTTCCACGTCAGGTCGGCAAGGACGGGAAACAGCCGCGACCTCAGCGGAACCCGTGTTTTGGCCTCCGACTGCAAGAGCATCGCCGTCTTCAACGGCAACACCCTCACCTGTATCCCCACCGACCAAGGCAACGGCTTCGACCACGTTTTCGAACAAGCCATGCCTCTCCGTTCGTGGGGCAAGAACTTTGTGGTGACCAGTTCGCGCAACCGCAATCGCGATTTCATCAAGATCACATCAAGCGCCAACCTGAACCAAATTACCATGAATGGTGAAGTCCTCGCCGTCTTGAGAGCCGGACAGTCACACACCTTCGCCATCCAAGAAAGCGAAGAGTCTTGTTTCCTTCAAGCCACGCAACCCAGCGCGGTATACCTATACAACAACTCGAGCTACGACCAAAGCTGGTCAGGCGGCCTGGGCGACCCGTCGATGGTTTGGATTGCGCCCGTGGAGCAACGCATCAAAGATGTCACCTTCTCCACGTTCGACCACTCCAACATCAACATCGAGACCCACAGTGTCAACATCATCGTCAACACGGAAGACATCTCCAACGTGTATCTCGACGGCCAACAACTCTCGCCCCTGCTCTTCAGACGCGTCAACGGCAACAACGATTATAGCTATGCCAAGCGCGACATCGAACATGGCGTTCACCACATCACATGCGCCAACGGCTTCAATGCCCACGTGTATGGCTTCGGAAACGCCAAAGGCTACGCCTACCTGGTAGGCTCCAACGCCATCGACCTCAGCACGGCCTTGACCCTCAACGACGAGCCCATGCAGCCGAACGAGAGCTTTTCCTATTGCGCCAACATGCCCATCACATTCAACGCAGACATCAACCTAACCAACTACAACATCGTTTGGGACTTTGGCGACGGCACCAGCAGCACCGAAAACCCCGTCGAACACTCGTACAGCCAAGCCAGGCCCTACAACGTCTCGGTGTCCATCTCCACCGAAACAGGCGGTTGCACCGGCACAGCAAGCAACATCACGGAATTCATCGTGGATGCCACACAACAATACATCATCGAACACGACGCGACTTGTTCCGGCGAACTATACTCAGGCCATGGATTCAACAACATCCGCATCGAAAACGACACAATCCTTGCTCGCCTGCAAGACAACCCAATCCACAGCGAATGCCAAGACTCCGTTCTCGTCTATATCCACGCCCATGAACAATACCACATCCCCATCGACGACAGCCGATGCTGGCAAGGCAATCCCGGCGTGTATGACGCCCATGGATTCAGTTTCGAGTACACCCAGCCCGGCACCTACGACCGAGAACTCCACCTGCTAACCGCCAACGGCTGCGACAGCATCCTCTATCTGCACCTCACCGTGGCCGACCGTATCACCTACGAGTTCGACCGCCACGAATGCAACGACAACTTTGTTTGGGACGGCATACCATACTCTGAACCAGGTTATTATGAACGCACCTACACCACAATCGGCGGCTGCGACAGCATCGTCACCATGCACCTGACCATGGGCCATCCACAACACACCGCATTCGACACCATCACCTGCGGCGTATTTGAATGGAACGGACAAGCCTACGACCACAGCGGCACCTTCCAGCAGACCTTCACCACCATCGACGGTTGCGACAGCATCGTAGATTGCAGGCTCACCCTCTCGGGCAACGTCGCAGGACCGACCTTCAACATAGAAGAATGTGACGAATACCAATGGTTTGGCGAAAACTACACCATCCCAGGCCGATATGAAAAGGTGCTGTCAACCGTCATGGGATGCGACAGTACCGTCTTCCTCAACCTCAACCTGGATTACACCCCCAACCCCACCCCCATCTATCCTGCCGACCCCAACAACCCCACTCCACATTGGGTGGTGACCGCCACCGAATTCCAAATCAACAGCTATGACTTCATCATTTGGGACAACAACAGCCTATGCCGTTGGGACTCCGTCAACTGGACTTTTGACGACCCCGCCGTGGAATGGGTACTCGAACCCGACTCCACGACCAACCCCGTCGGGAAACGCTGTAAAATCTATGTCTTGAACCAACTCGAAGACACCATCTGGCTCACCTCTACAGTCTACAACAGATGCCATCCGCAAGGCATCGAGCGCCGCTATTGGTTCGTGTGCTCGTTCTATGGCGTGGAAGACCCCTCGACAAGTTCAGGGGACACAGGCATCTTTACCGTAGTGCCCAACCCCAACAACGGACAAATGACACTCAATTTCGAGCACCTGACCGGAAAAATCGACATCAAAGTGTACGACATGCGGGGGATTCTCGTCGACCAACTGCAGACCTTCGTCACAACCGAGCGGCACAGCCAACCCTACCAATGTGCCACGCTGACCAACGGCATATACTGCTTCGTCATCAACGGAAAAGACGGAACCTGGGCAAAGAAAGTCGTCATCTCCCAATAAAAACACACGTCATAATGACATAAATTACAACCTCTTACAATAAAATGACAAAAAAAACGCTTCCTTTTTGTAAAACGTAAGACCTAAATTCTTATATTTGCGAGATTATTTTTCTCAACTTGTGAGACTCATCCATAGCATTAAGACGATGAAGAAACGCTTATTACCGACATTGGCCATGTTTTTGGGGCTTGTGCTTCTCGGTTCTTGCATGAAAGACGACCCGCAAAACAACAAAACGGTGTATTATGCCTACCAGCAGATACCCAACATCAACGAGTTTATGCCTCAACGCCTTTTGCAGAGCATCGGCGAGGCGCATTTGTACTATGGAGACGAGCCTCCGAGATTGGAGGATCTCTACATAGCCGACAACATTTTCATCACAGACATCATCAAGGTGCCGTCGAGCACATGGCGAAACACCCCCACCCCCATCCCAACGCCTCAGTATTTCAGGTTCTACGAGCAGCACAAAGGCATCGCCAAACTGCAATTCAGATACCCCAAGGGAACAGTGGGGGAATACGACTATTTCCTTGAGAAATCCGAAACCGACTCGACCCATCTCCTGATACAAGACCACCTTCAGGACTTCATTGACGACACCATCGCACCCATCTATTTCAAAGACGGCAAACTCACCGACGACGACTTCCGCACCGTTTACATCATGGGCGACGACCCCTACTTCACCGCCTTCTACTATGAGATTCGCGACATCAAGTCGAAAGCCGAGCCGCTCAACGCTGTCGTTTTCTCAGGCAAGGTCGACAAGGAAATCCGCGTCGTGACAGACACCGTCAACCACACCACCGACACAATCGAGACCAAAGTCATCAAAAACCTCAGATGGGGCATCGAGACCATGAAATACCTCAATGCCGGCACCAGCATCAACCAAATCATCCATTTGGGCTACCTGCCCACTCCTGGCGACATCATGATCCTCAAGAACGAAGGCATCGCCCACATAGGAGAATTTCCAGAATAAGTCAAAACACTCATCCAAGAACCCTTCAGAATGAAAAAGCCAAGCACCATCATCCTGCTCTTTTTTCTAACCATAGGCCTCACAGCCCAGGCGCAGTTCAACAAACCGCTACAGTCGGCGCGCAGCCGTGCCAACTCCAACGAAGCCAAATACAACATCGGCCTTGAAGGAGGACTAACTTCCACCTATTGGGTTCATTTCGGCGGCACGAACACCCCCTACAAATCGCCATTCAACTTGGGCGTCATGGGCGGTCTCATCGTGGAACGAATGCTCAACGGCAACACCTCCATCGCATTGGAAGGATTGTATGCCATGCGCAACACACAACTCAACTACGAAGTGCTCAACTTCCCCGTAAGCCTTGGTTTAGGAATCGAACACAACAAAGACTTCTATCGCCAATTCAACGCTGAATACCAAGAAGTTGACGTTCAGGTTCCCCTGACACACTACCTCTCAAACGGTATCATACGCCCCTTCGTGTATGTCGCCCCAAGGGTCAGCATACCGCTTTCAGGAACCATGGTCTGGCAGAAAAGAGAAATACTGGAATACGGCACGGAGAACCAACACTTTAGTGAGATTGGAGCCGTTGTCGACTCTGTGGAGTTCAATGCACAAAACACCCGCCAATTCAATGTCGGCCTCGTGCTTGGCGCAGGCGTGCTATACAAACTCAACGTGGGCAACTATTACCTGTTGCTCAAACTTGACGCCTCAGCCCATGCAGCCTTTATCAACTCGTTCACCAGCGAAGAAATCCACGGCGAATCGCAAAACGTGGTCGGCGCCAGTTATATCGACCCCTATCTTTTGGGAATGCGCTTCAACACCGACGCCTCCGTGAAATTCACGCTGTTGTTCCCGTTGAAGAAGCAGTTGCAAGGCGCTTGCATACGTTGGGGCGAGTATGATTGAGTTGCAGCCAGAAGTTTAAAGTTAGGAGTAGAGACGCAAAAGATGTGCGTCTCCGTTGAAGCTGAAGGTTTGCAACGCCTTACCGTGGTCAACGACCTGGGACAGGTAGTTTACGATGCCGAAGTGGACGGCGACGAAACCACCCTGAACATGAGCCAGTTTGGTGTAGGCGTTTACATGATTCGCATCTATGCCGAGAATGGCATGGGCGTAAAGCGTATCAGTGTGATTCGTTAATGCTTGTAGGACTGTCACAATGTGGCAGCCGGTGAAAACCATTGCGGCTGCCGTGGTACGACTGCCCTACAACCAACAAACAGAAAACGGCTGGCCCAAAAGGTCAGCCGTTTCCCATTACAAGGATATGAAAAAGTGATGTACTATCAATCGCCAAGCCGTTTCACGCTGGTGAAGCCCACCTTGTCGCCCTCCACGACGGGGTTGCCGTAGTAGCCGATGTCGCCCGAGCCGATGATGCCGTACTTGAGCCTGCCGTTGATCCGTGCCTTGATGTCGCCCGAACCGGCGATGTTGGCCTCAAGGTTCTCGATGTCGCAATAAAGGACGATGTCGCCAGAGCCGGCCACACTGGCTTCAGCCTCACGCGCCGAGCCAGTAGACACTTTCAAGTCGCCGGAACCGGCAATGTTGCATTCCATTTTGTCAGCAATCAGTTCGTCGCAGAACAAATCGCCCGAACCGGCCACGTTCAACTTGATTTCCTTAACGGTGACGGTCTTGTTGAAAATGATGTCGCCTGAACCGGCCACATTGGCCTCCATCTTCTCCCCTTCCAATGGGCTGTGCGCCTTGAACGTGCCGCTGCCCGCAAGGTTGATTTCCTCCAAACTCGGCGCCGTCACATCGATGACGAACTCCGTGGCTTTCAGGCGGTTGCTGTTGTAATCCTTTTGTTTCTTAAAGATCAGGTCTTTGTCTTTCACCATGATTTCAAGGCACTCCAAAAGGTTTTCGTCCACGCGGACAACGCAGGTGTAATCGTTTGAAACGGTGAAGTTTACCGTTGCCGGCAACGAAGTCGAGATTTCGTTGAACGCGGTCACGTCGTAAGTTTTCGTCACGATGTTGCCGTTGCCTTTGATGGTTTCACCGCCGAAGTTTCCTCCATCCATATTGATGGTGCAGGCATGGAGCGTCATGCTGATGATGGCTGCTGTGATGATTAAGATGTTTCTTTTCATAGTGTTTAGTTTTAATTGTTGTTTTCTTTATCGGCCCTTCGACAAGCTCAGGGGCCTAAGGTCGTTGAGCCTGTCGAAATCGAAGATTCAACAAAGTTAAACGCCGACCCAATTCAGTAGTAATACGGACTTGTGCCGAAAAAGTTACAGTTTTGAAGCATTATTTTTGTCAAAAGTAGTAACCGATGCTGAAACTGCCGGCACGAAGCTTGGCTTGAGGAGCTCTTTCGTTGACAAACATCGGATTGAGTTGGTAGCGGCGACCGCCCGCAATCTTCACCTTGCCGAGCCGGAAGCCGACAGCCCAATTGATGCCGTATTGGTTGGGTTCAATGGTCAGCCCAGATGCTTCTGCAAATTGCGTACTCAGGACACGCCCGTAAAAACCGCCCATTGCCACAAAAACATCTACGGGCGGTGCTCCTCCAATATTCACGAGGAGATTGGCAGGAACCAAAATCGATTGCTGCTGATACGGCAGATAGGCATTGAACGGGTCGCTCATATCCGGATATTTCGCTCTCAGCAACTCATACTGTGCGCCTGTTTCCAAGGCGAAATGAGAGTTGAGACGAAACTTCATCATAAGACCGGCATCGACACCGTAGCGGTTCTTCCCGATGAAAGCCGCCTTGGGGAAGGCAATGTTCGCATTGACTAACGACACCGTCGGCCCGATTTCAAACACCTTTTGCTTTCCGCTATGAATAGGCGCGACTTTTCCTGAAGGGGCAAAATCCACATCGGTGGCGCAACGCATGGTAACATCTGCCATATAATCGGTAACCTTGTCAAGACCTTTGTAATCAATGAGTTCAGGGTCATCTTCGGGCTTGTGGTAAGGTGATTTCAGTCCTGTGGTGACAGCCAAGGTGGCCACGCCTTTCTTTGCAAAGCCTTCGGTATCGGTGGCGGTAAAAATGGAGGTCTCGAAATTCTTGGGCTTAATGTCGATATTCATCTTTTCGGCCTCTTCGCGCAACAGGCGTTTTCCGTCTTTGATGGTGGCGACACCATCGAGGCGCAAGGTCTTGCCCTTTTCGAGCCAGCCCACCATGTCGATGCTCATCATCAGCTTGACTTTCGACAAATCCAGTTGCTGAGAAAGATGATTTGACCCCAAAAGGCCTATTTCCTCAGCATCGAAGGCAGCAATAATGACGCTGCGTTTCAGGCTGTTTTGTTGGTTTTTGAGGATGCGCGCCATTTCGATGATGGTGGCCGTACCCGAAGCGTTGTCGTCGGCACCGTTGTAAATCTGGTCGTTACTGACGCCAAGATGGTCGTAATGCGCCCCAATGATGATGTACTCGTCTTTCAGAACAGGGTCGTTTCCAGAAATGATCCCGACCACATTCTTGTAGGTAGTGCCATACTTTTCAAAAGGTTGATACCATCCCTCCTCAAAATAGGGTTGAATGCCAATCTCCTCAAACTGGCTGACAATATAAGCTGCAGCCTTGGCCGCATCTTCGCTGCCAGCCGCACGTCCACGCAGGGAGTCGCCCGCCAAGGTATAAACATGGCGGGTCAGACGTTCCTGCTGGGTTTGGGCGAACGTACTACCGCTGACTATCAGCAACAAACAAGCAACGATGATTCTGTTGGTTTTCATTGTGTTAGGTTTTAATTGTTTTTAGGGTTTACCGCTTCGCACCGGACTGCCGCTTTGCGCGTCTCCCTTCTAAGGGGGGCAGGGGGGATTCAAAGACCCATACTCGGGAAGGTTCTTTGACTCCCCCGCCCTTCGCCCCCCCCTCAAGAGGGGGACGCGCGAAGCGCGTGTGGGAGCGAAGCCCAAACAGGACTTTTACATTTTAATCTCGTCGAGTCCGATGCCTAGCAACTTCATCTTCTTAATCACTTCAGGCAATTCCTTTTCAAGAAACTCCTCGCGCATTTGCTTGAGAACGATGTCCTTGGCTTCGGCAGAGATGAAATAGCCGATGCCGCGCTTGTTGTAGATGATGCCCGCGTTGGTCATGGTCTCGTAGGAGCGCATGATGGTGTTGGGGTTCACGCCGAGTTGGATGCCGTAGTCGCGCACCGAGAGGATGCGGTCGTCGGCCTTCAGCTCGCCGCGCAGGATTTGTTCATAGAGTTGCGAGCAAATCTGCAAGTATATGGGTTTGTGTGCGTTAAATTCCATGGTTTAGTATTTTTGGGTTTTAAGTTTGAAGAAAATACCGACATATAGTGCTATGGTCAGCACAACATTGATGACGATGCTCGCCCACATCATGCTTCCAATCATGTCGGCGATGCTCTCAATATTCACATCTGACATGAAGATGTTAGAGGAAAACAGCACCACCTCTATGATGGTAGACATAATGTAGGAAACACCCATCATAATGCCGAAGGTTGCACCTGTCTTGTGGTGCTTGAACAGCAGGTTGCCCATCATGAAAAGACCTGTAGTGAACAGGAAGTTCACCAGGTGTTGTCCGACCTCCATAGTGCCCATTTTATTCATCAGGTTCAGTCCAAACATATAGTCCTCGGTCAAGTCAGACGGATCCAAAACGCCCGAAGGATCACCAAATTTAGCAAGGAAGTCCGACATTAAATTCATCATTCCAAAGTTTTTGATATAACTATCGAATCCCCCTACCGGAAGCAAAGTCAGCAGTGAGTCGATTCCATACGACACCACGACCACAACAACAGGAGTCATAACACAATAGAGCACATAACTCAGGTATTTCTCCCAGTTGGAGACTGGCAACATGGCGTAGCGCACGCCAGCGCGAGGCAGGTTGATGTCGCCAAACGCCTTGGCCGGCACGAGGATGCACGACAGGAAGACGGCCACATAGATGACCATCCAACGAACGAAAGCCGGCATCGCAAAGCCAAACACGGCGGTCGTCAGCCAGGTGGCGACATTCAAACTACACAAGATGGCCAAGCTGATGCCGAAATTGCGGAGGTATTTCTTGCCGTCCAAGGCAAGGAGGCTCCCAAATCTATTGAGATTGAATGTGTTATTCATAATCAGTATTTTTGCGTTTTGATTTTACGATAGGTTAGGACATAGAACACGACAGCAATGGCAAACAGGAAAGAACTGTACAACCAAGGAAGGAAGCGCTTTTCCAAACGGAAACTGGTGTTCGTAACCCACGTCCCAAAAGCTTCCCAGAAATGGAACAGTTGCAAGATCATAGCGACAACAAATATGATTAACAATCCCCACGCGAAGGTTTTCCCTGCCTTGCGGCGTTTGAAAACCATATTGCCGAACATAAAGATGGACGACACGGCAAATGCGGTAGTGACCAACGCCACAACCAACATCACAAAGCCGCCGAAACTGATATTCCTCAAGAAATCTTCATACATGGCAGTCCCCTTGAAACCACCGAAAGGCAACAAGGTCATAAGGCAGTCTACCAGCCAGCTGCCCAACAGAGTCACGACAGGGGTGACAAGCGAGCAATAAAAGAACATGCTGAAGAATTTCTCCAAACTGGTGGCTGGCAACATGGCGAAACTCACCCCCTCGCGCGGCTGGTTGACCTTGCCGTAGATTCGCGACGGTGCCGACATGAGGGTTATGGCAACAAGGCCGAAGAGAATGAACTCGCGTGCCTCAACGGGCATCTCAAAGCCGAAAACCAAACTTGTCACCCAAAACATGACGGGCATACTGATCCACACCAGCAGCGTGATGCCGAAATTGCGGATGAAACGCTTCCAATCGTAGGCCAAAACCTGATTGAAACGTTTGAGATTGAACGTGTTATTCATAGTCAACCCTTTCTTAGCCAAAGATTTGCTTTATGGTTTCCTTGTTTTTCATGACGGTGTTGAACAGCACCTCGATGCTGACCTTGCTGTCATAATGATTGGGGTTACGCGTCACACTGACATAACCGCCGGGGATCATCTCGCTGTAGAGTGCCTCGGAAGCCACATCCATGCCATAGTCGAAATAGAGCTTGTCGGTGATTTCGCGGAACGAGGCCTTCAACAGCACCTCGTCGTGGTCGAGGATGATGATGGGGTCGATGAGGTTCTCGACATCCTTCACCTGATGGGTGGAGATGATGATGGTGCGATCGTCGTTGGCATGCTTGGAGATGACCTGACGGAAGAGTGTCTTCGACGGAATGTCGAGGCCGTTGGTGGGCTCGTCGAGGAGCAGATAGTCCGTATTGAGCGACAAGGCCGTGGCAATCAAGCACTTCTTCTGCTGCCCAAAGGAAAGTTCGCCATACTTGCGCATGGGATCCACATCCAGTTCCTCGCAGAGTTCAAGGAAAAGCTTCTCGTCGTAGTTGGGATAGAACACGCCCAACTCGCGCACATTATTAATAGGTGTGCCTTCCGGAATGGCGAAGTCTTCCGAAATGAAGAAGATCTTCTGCAAGGTTTCCGGCCAGCGGTTGAATGCGGCGATGCCGTCCACCTCGCAGATGCCGGTGGTGGGCTTTTGCAAGCCGCTGATGAGTTTCAGCAGGGAGGTTTTCCCCACTCCGTTTTCGCCAAGCAGCCCGTAGATGTTGCCTTTCTCAAAGCTGAGGCTGATGTTTCTGAAGACCGGTTGCGCTTTGTAACCGAAGTCTAAGTTCTTGATTTCAATCATGTTGCTATATTTTGAATTAGTGTATTAGTTGATTAGAACACCGCAAAAGTACAACAAATTTCTTTACTGTCAAGAAAAAAATGCATTTTTTTGAAAAAAAGTTGAATTTTTTGTGTTGGTTCGGTCGGATTTGCAATCCGACCGTGGAGAACCTGCGGATTTGTAATCCGCAACATTTTATCTATTAACGGATTATAAATCCTAATATTCAAATTCGGCGGATTACAAATCCGCCGAAACGTCTAACTCTAAACATCTAACTTGTTGTAATGGCAAACCAAAATCCCCTCCGCGTCCTTGGCATGCAAGTGCATTGCCCCGCCGAGACAGTTTCTAAACACCTTGCAATCAGCACATTGACCAGTTTTCGTCCATTGACGATTACGGAAAGGCTGGAAACGGTTTTCCCAAACATCAAGAAAGTCGTCCTTGTAAATGTTGCCTTGTGCGAAGCTGCGGTCGATGTTGGGGCAGGCGGATATGGAACCATCAATGAGGATGGAGCCGACGGTGATGCCCGCGCGGCAGAAATAGAACCAGTCGCGGACCTTGCGCTCGTAGGGACCCACATAGGCCTCGCAACTGAATTTGCAGTCAATCCTCCCCTCCTTTCGGGTCGCGACGATGAAATCCATTAGCTGGCGGAACTGCCCATCGTTGAGTTGCAGGCTCTTGTCGGTGGCGGCGCGACCAATCGGGGTGATGGTGAACAGGCGCCACGCCTTCACCTTGTGCTCAATGAGCAGTTGTTTCATGGCCTCCAACTCGCCGAAGTTCATCGGACTGACGCAGGTCACGATGTCGTAGGTCGGAAGGCGTTTCTCGCTGGCAATCAAGTCGATGGCGCGAAGGGCATGGTCGAAGCTGCCTTGGCGTTTGCGGAAGGCATCGTGCGTGTCGCGCAAGCCGTCAAGGCTGATGGTGATGCTGCACATGCCCGCGTCCATCAGTTTTTTGTGCATGGCCTCATCGTAGGCATAGCCGTTGCTGACGATGCCCCAAGGAAAGCCGTGCTGCCGCAGTTGTCGCCCGCAGTCGGCCAAGTCGGGACGTACCAAAGGCTCGCCGCCCGTGATGACCACCAAGACCGAATTGCGCTTGTATTTGGTTTCCAATGGTTTAATCGCGTTCATGAAATCCTCGAAAGGCATGTCCTTGTAGCGCGACGAGGCCAAACAGTCCGAGCCGCAATGCTGGCAATTGAGGTTGCAGCGTTGCGTACACTCCCAAAAGAGGTAGTTCAACTCATGGAGTTGGGTTTCCTTTTTCCGGAAATAGTTATGGAAGGCTTGGAGCATCATTCGTTGCTCTCTAACTTGATGTCCAAAGCGGTGAGGTCAGAATCGGAAAACAGCATCGTGTCAATAGGCATGTAATACCCTTCAGTATCATTGGCTTTGAGGTTAAAGCATGACCCGTAATAGCAATTACCCCACTGAAGTATTTCGAAATAACCCGTGCTATCCGTTTGGGCGGTAACATAATCATAGTTGGTGTCAAGATTACGCGAACTTAGTTTAATGCCTTCAAGCGGTTGACCCGTCACCTTGTCGGTTACATACCCGCTCAAAACGATTTTACATTCGTCTGTGCTTGGCACTCCATAGCAGGCCTGCATGATGAACATCACCGTTGTGAGTGCCGAGGCTTTCATCAGCCCCCTTAGCCATTTGTAGATTTTCATAGCGTCAAGTTTTAATTGTTACTGTTGCAAAAGTAACAAAAAAAACAAACAAGACGACGCTCGCGGAGGGCATTACAAACTTTTCCGAAAAACCAACATTGATTTTCAATGGGTTAGACGTTTCAATTACAAACTTTATTAATCCTCCTGAACCAATGAATCGTTGACGGAGGCGGACACTTCCATGACTTCCATATCAGTTTGTTCCGTCTCATCCGGCATTTCAAGCGACATATTCGGCGAACCATAGCAGGCTTGCATGATGAACATCACTGTGGTGAGGGCCGAGGCCTTCAACAAACCTCTCAAGAATTTGTAAGCTTTCATGGTCTTTTGTATTAATACGTTGGCAAAAATAGGGAGTTTTTTTGAAACAAAACAACACAAAGAGCAGATAATGAAATAAAACCTTAAAGTATTACCAGTTTTTGCACACAAGAGCCGATACGGACAAGATACATCCCTGCCGCGAGGTCGGCATCAAGGATGATGGACTCATCCGGGACGATGCTCCCAAACTGGCGACAGACGAGCTGGCCCAAAATGTTGTAAACGTAAACATTGTATGGCCGAGGCCAGTCGACTTGCATTTTGACGCGCACCTCGGCACGGGATGGGTTGGGATAACAAACGAACTGGTCGAGGGTGGAGAGGGTGACATCTTCCTGGAACAAAGGAAAACTCTCCATATCGCTGAGATAACGTTCGACTCGCCCCTGAAGGAATTCGTCAATAAGGGCATTGCCGTCGTTCCAAACATCCATGGAGGGCGGGTAACCGAAACGATGCCTCTGGTCCTCTATTGTCGGGCGAAGAATCTCTATAACCTCGTTGAAAACAGACGAAGTGTTATCGTATCGGAAAAAGCCACTGCACAACTCATACGCCCTGGCCTTGAAAGCCGCCTTGAACCGGTTGTTCTCAAGCAACTTCCCGAAAAGGAGTTTGGTCTCAGGATAGTTTTCCCAAGTGCTAGGCTCAGAATAGACGGCAGCATTGACAAACACATCCATGTCAGGGTTGATGATGGTGGCGTCGCCGTCGAAGAACATCCATCGCCACAGGCCATCGCCCACTTGCCAGCAACGCATGTTGTTGCCCGGCCAGTCCCAGTTGCCTACAAAGGTCTCGAAGACCATATAGTCAATGAAGTTGTCAATGTCTATCATCTCACAAACATTCTCGTACTCAGCGGCTTCTGTAAGATTGGCATCCTCGAGCCAGCGCATCATGCGGTTGAAATTATGGCCACTCCCCTGTTCCACTTCGCCTTTCCAGTTGCCAATGATATTGCAGGCATCGGGATCAACGCCATAATGGTCCTCCAGAAACCGCTCGTCCGTCTTCTCTTGGATGAAATAAAGCCCCCAATACTCGCCGTTGAGGTATACGAGCATTGGCCTACACAACGGTGCCTCTACATTCAACTGCCTCGCCAAAGCGTTACACACATAGTCCTGTGCCCCAGAATAAGGCCAAAACGAAGCGAATGGCTTAAGGATCAAGCGTTTAAAACTATTCAATTGTGAATCCTCGAAGAAAGCGTGCCCAAACCTTTTCTTCCCATACTCCTCACGCGCATAGATCTTCATCCCTTTTGAAGGATAACGCCGCGAACGGTTACCGTGCGTCCTCAATCCACAAACCTGGTTGATGCCACGGTTGCCGTCAGGCTCAAAAAACTCCACGTTGGCAGTGCGCTCCCACTCCCTGCCGCTTTGATAATAGTTTCCTGAATGGTCAATGTCATTTGAATTGAGACAGGCGCCAGGAACGAAGATGCCTCTCTCATAGCCAAAAAGGTCAAGCGAATCGGCGCAAACCGACATGACCGGCAAACCTGCCGCATCGCAACCCAATCCGCGAATCAAATAGGTATGCGTGACCATCGCTCCGACGCGCTGCTCGTTCCTGTCAAAAGCCGCAGCCCGGATGACAATGGCATGACGCACGGAGTCAGGGACATAGACCAAGTCGTCTGGCGAAATCTGTATCTTATAGATGTCGGATTGAGAGTACAAACGCTCATCCAACCATAAAGGCGTCTCATACAACCTCGACGTGGCCGTAGGAGCATTGCCGTTGGTGGTATAGCGGATGTGACAGGCATCGAAGCAACTGAGTTCCAGGTAGAAACTGTTTTCATAGAAACCGCCTGGATGCGAGAAAACGACAGCATCCGCCTGCGCCGCCATGAACGAAGGGCACAAAAGCAAGACCGACATTATGAACAACACCCTTCTCATCAGGCATCCAACTCTTTATTTCTTGATGCTCAAAATCACGCCCAAGGCCACGCCGAGGAAGGCGGCAAACAGCACTTGCAAAGTGCCAGGCAACAAGAAAGTAATCGTGTGCATCGGATACCAGAACAGCGGTATCGTCTTGGCGAAGACAAAACCGTATTGGATGTCCCAATTGATTCTCTGGCTCATTTTCTCCCTAATTTTCAACTTGTGGCCAAAGAATCCCCTAAGCGTCCCTCCCGTTTCGGCAATGTGGATGTCGGTAATCTTGTGGAAGGTCATGAAGACCGGAGCAAACAGGGTGTTCATCAGCACACTAACGCATAACGCGACGAAGAACTTACCCCAACTCAAGTCGCCTGCAAACCATTCCGCCGCCTTGCCGTTGAGATGGAAACCGCCATCCAACAGCTTGACGGTACCCGTCTTGAAAATGGTCATAGCGGAGGCGATGACCACGCCCAGCACGCCCCAAACCAACAATTTGGGTAGCAGGCCGAAACCTTTCTTGATGTACACTCCCTCGCGAATGCGCATGGCCAACATCTCGCCAAAGGTGCCTAAAATGGCGAATTTGAAGAAACTCATCAGCAGGCCGTGGTTCTTGGTGGTTGTGTTGAACCATTCCCACGCGCCCGGAACAAAGGCGAAACCGCACACCACGGCGGCCACAATAGCGATAGTGATAAAATCGGATTTTTTCATTGTCTTAACTTATTGTATTACAAAGCGTTTTATTTGATTTCTATATCGAAGGAAATATAGTCCCGAAACAAACCGGCAAGGCAACCGCACCTCATTTTCACCCATTTTCAAAACGACTTTGGTAGTGAAAACTTGCCTCCCCATGAAATCAAGCACCTCCACATATTCCACTGCAAGGCCATCACTCCACACCAACAGATGAATATCATCAACCACGGGATTCGGGTACAAATCATTGAAAACCAGCGTATTTTCACCCAATAAAAAGAATACAGCGATGCGGTTTTCCATGTCTTGAACCCGCTGTTGCAGGAAACGGTCGATAAAGATAATATCGTATTCCCATTGTCCTAAATTAAAGGGCAGACCAAAGCGAGCCGATTGGGCGGGAACCTCAGCCTTGACCATTGCGGTTGCATCATCAAAATAGGTTTTCGTCACATCATATCTGAACTCTGTGGCAATAAGTTCCATGAAACGATTGAAAAAACAGAATTTAAAATACTCATTCTCAAGCAGTTTCCTAAACATCAAAGTCGATTGCGAGTCACTGGGCCAACCTATGTTGACGGTGGTAGTGGCATTGTCGAACACATCGAAATCCAGCTCCGTCAAGGCATCATCGCCGTCGAAGAATATCCAACGCCATTTCCCGTCACGCAACTGATAGCAACGCATGTTGTTGGCAGGCCAGTCTTTGTTGCCGACAAACAACTCCAAGCAATAATAATCAATGAAACTATTAACATCCACCATCTCATTGAAACGCTCATAATCAGCATCTTGCGTCAAGTCGGCATATTCAAGCCATTCCATCATCCCAACGAAGCCCGTCGTGTCGCCATCCACCTGGTAGCCATACCAATTGCTGACCACGTTGTAATCCTTGTCGTTATTGTCGAAATGGTCCTCAAGATAATGAGCATCAGGCTTTTCCTTGAGGTAATAGATACCCCAATACTCGCCGTTCAGGAAGAGCACCATCGGGCGCGAAGCGATGGACTCCACATCAAGATTTGCCGCCATGCGGTTGCAGATGTCGTCTTGGATGCCATAATTAAACCAATGATAGCTGAACGGCTTGATAACCAAATGCTTGAAACTTTCAACGGGGATGGAATCGAAGAACCTGTGCCTAAAGCGTT
Organism: Candidatus Limimorpha sp.; assembly: GCA_045111995.1. Lineage (GTDB taxonomy): Bacteria > Bacteroidota > Bacteroidia > Bacteroidales > F082 > Limimorpha. Next base: position 19,645 of record JBGUHI010000072.1, read on the forward strand.
TCTCACCGTACCCTTCGCGGGCATAGATTTTCAGCCCTTTCTGCAATTGACGCCGACAGGTACCACCATGCGTCCGCAATCCTGCCCGCTGGTTGATGCCGCTGTTGTCGGTCGGCTCATAAAACTCCACATTGACAAGCCGTTCCCATTCACTGCCGCTCTGATAGAAATTTCCCGTCCAATAAGAATCGGAAGGGTCAAAATATGCGCCAGGAACGAGAATGCCGGTATCATAATCAAACAAGGCCAAAGAATCGGCACTGATGGCCATCACGGGCAAGCCATGGGTGTCGCAACCCAATGAACGGATAAAATAGCTCTGTGTCACCACGTCACCGACACGGTTCCCGGCCTCATCGAATGCCGCAGCCCTAATAGTGATGCAATGCTGCACCGATTCAGGGACAAAAAACAATTCATCACAGGCAGTTTGAATGGTAAAGATGTTTGATTTTGAATACAAGTCCTCATCCAACCACAAAGGAGCCTCGTACAATGCCGAAGCTCCCGTTGGAGTGTTACCATTGAAGGTATAGCGGATTTGACAGGCTCCGTCGCATTGCAGGGCCAAATCAAACGACGCATCATAGAATCCACCGGTAGCAGAGAACGTCACCGTCTGTGCCCACGCCCTTTGCGACAGCAACAGCAGGAATACTATGAGCGCCTGTAGTCTCATTCACGGTTACGTCTTTTGTCCTGTTCCTTGTTCTGCCAATAGCGTCCCAACAGGCAGAGCAGGCACAAGCCGCTAATGACGCCACCGAGAACAAAGCCCGTCTGATCCTCGCCTTTGGCTTTATAAAGGTATATGCCGTAGCCGAAAATCCCCAAATCCACAATGACACTTAGGATGTAGCCAATAGTGCGGCTCGTCTTGTCGATTTTTTTCAGCAGGAGATTGTCGAGCAAAAACGTGACGACAACCAATGCCGCATAGACGAGGTAATAGGTTGCTTTTTCAGTAATCATGGATTTTCTTTTTGACACGGGACTTCGGGACGCGGGACGCGGGACAGGCCCAACATCTCGCGTCTCGTAGTCTCGTGTCTCGTGTCAATTATTTCTCAATTCTAATACGTGCATCCACAGCAGTAACATAGCGCGGGTTACCCAGCAACGGGTTCAAATCCATCTCGGCAATCTCGGGAGCGGCCTGAACCAAGGCGCTGACACGAGCCACCTGATCGGCATAGAGGTCGATATTGACTCCCTCCTGGCCACGCACGCCTTCAAGGATCTTATAGCCCTTGAGTTGCTTCAGCATCTCCTTGGCTTCGGCAGCGGTGATAGGAGCCAACGCGCTCTGCACGTCCTTCAGCACCTCGATGAAGATACCGCCCAAACCGAAGAAGATCTGATGGCCGAACTTGGCATCCTTGATGGCACCGATGTAGACATCGGTACCTTCCAGCATGGGGTACATCTCCACAGCGTATGTCTCGGGGATGACGATGAGACGGTCAAACTCCTTGGCAACGGTGTCAAGGTCTTTCACGCCGAGGGTCACGCCGCCCACGTCGCTCTTGTGCAGTGGGCCGACGACCTTCATCACCAACGGCACGTCCTTGCTGCAGCCGACCTCCTTGGCGAAGGCCAACGCATCCTCCTTCTTCGAGACCTCGACGCTCTTCTTGCGACTGATGTCAGCAGCGTCGAGCAGTTCGTTGTAGTCGGCAATCTCAAGGTAACCGTCCTTGCAGCGGTCGATGGTCTTGCGGATACGTGCCACGTCAATCTGCGGCAGTTCCACATGCTCGGGCTGCGGTTTGGGCGTGTTATACACCTTACAGATGGCGTTACCCAGCACGCACTCCTCGGGGAAGTTGATGCGGCCTTTGGAGATGAAATCATTGATTTCGTCCTTCACGTTGATGATACTCGGCAGCACGGGGAAGATGGGCTTCTTGCAGGTCTTCATCTTCTCATCCAGCAAGTCGTATACCTCCTTGTTGCTGAACAATCCGGGCGAGCCAAAGATGACAACGGAGAAATCAATCTCGTCGAAGTCGTTTTCCACGGCATCGAGGATATAGCCCAGTTGCTCAGCAGTACCCGTGGCAAGGAAATCGATGGGATTGCCCACCGAGGAGCCTCCGAAGAGTTTGGACAGCAGTTCGGGAGCCTTGGGATGTTCCTTCAGCGAAGGAACCTCCATGCCACCGTTGCTCAACACGTCGGTCAGCATCACGGCGGGACCGCCTGCGTGAGTAACGACAGCGCAGCGTTTGCCCTTCAGTTCGGGGTGCATGAAGACAGCGCAGACAGTGGTCAGTTCCTGTCGGTTCTGGCAGCGCACGATGCCCGCCTTGCGGAACAAGGCATCGACAGCGGCATCGCTGGTGGCCAAAGCGCCAGTATGGGAAGATGCGGCACGCGAGCCGGCAGCGCTATTACCGCTCTTGATGGCGGCGATATGGCACCCCTTATTGATAAGGCTGCGGCTATGCTTGAGCAACCTTTGCGGGTCGCCGATCTTCTCCATATAGAGCATGATGACGCGAGACGACTTCTCGGGGTCGAAAGTCTCGTCGAGGTGTTCCAGCACGTCTTCGATACCTAATTGGGCGCTGTTGCCGACAGCCCAAACGCTGTTGAACTGAAGGCCGTTGCTCATGCCGTATTCCTTGATGAACACGGCGGTGGCACCCGAACCCGTGATGAAATCCACGCCCTTGGGATTCAAGGGCGGGATAGGCGTGTCGAAGCAGCCGGCGTAGTTCACGTTGAGGAAGCCCGTGCAGTTGGGGCCGATGAGCGAACCGCCGACGCTATTGATAGTGTCGACAATGTGTTTTTCAATTTCAGCGCCTTCGTGGCTTTCTTCAGAAAAGCCTGCGCTAATGATGATGAAACCCTTGCAGCCTTTCTCCTTGGCCAGCACGTCAACCGTCTGGGCGCAGAACTTGGCGGCAATGCAGAGGAGGGCGCAGTCCACCTGAGGCAGGTCCTCGACCTTGGCGTAGCACTTCACGCCTTGCACCTCGGTCTCTTTGGGGTTCACGGCATAGATTTGGCCTTTGAAGGGACTCTCCAAGAGGTTCTTCAGCGACTTCCCGCCGGGTTTATGAATGTCGCTGGACGCACCGCAGATGACGATGCTTTTTGGATTGAGTAGTTCTTTTGCAATCATATTAATAAAGGTGTTTGTTTCGACAATAATAATTTGCCGCAAATATAGCCAAAATAACGAAACGGGAAAGCGTTCAACGGTTGTTTTGCAATCTTTCTTCGCAATCGAGCAAAAACTGGTAGTGGTATGGGTTGAAAAGACCCATCTTGCAGAGCAGTCCGATGTCTTGGTGGCTCATCCACATCACGGACTCGACCTCATCCTTTTGTATGTGCAGCATTTCGGCGGGGACATTGCTCTTGAGCATATAAAGCAAGGTAAACTTGTATTCATAACGTCTGATTTTCACCAACTTGAGTTCGCTTTTCGTCGCCGAAAGGCCAATCTCTTCCTTCAATTCACGCAACATGGCTTGGGCAAAATCGCGTTCACCGCTCTGCACATGGCCTGCCGTGGTGGAATAGTAATTGCCTTTTCTCGATGCCACTTTCTGGATCAGGTACTGCCCTTGGTTATTGTATACATAAACCGCCACGATGGGTATCATCATACCGTGAGGCACGCGCTGTCCCCGTTCGATGGTCTGCCCTGTAGGCTTAAGGTCCTTGTCGTACAAATCCAGGATTTCCATAACCATATTCGTTTGTAGAGACGTTTCAGGAAACGTCTCTACAACAATCATTTCGCGAACAAATCCTTGATGCCACCCAACGAGCCTAACATATTGGAAGCCTCGTATGGCAGGTATACGGTCTTATTATCCTGACCTCCAGCGATTTCCTTCAAGGTTTCAACATATTTCACGGCCAAGAGATAGTTGACCGGGTCGGCACCACGGTCGGCGACGGCATCGGCGATATTGCGGATGGCAGCGGCTTCTGCCTCGGCCTGCAACACTTTGGCGCGGGCCTCACCTTCGGCCTTGAGGATGTTGGCTTGCTTCTCGGCTTCGGCAGCATTGATTTCGGCCTGTTTCTCACCTTCGGAGTTCAGGATTTGCGACTGCTTCTCACCTTCGGCCTTCAGGATTTCGGCACGACGGTTACGCTCGGCTTGCATCTGGAGCTCCATGGTGCGACGGATGCTCTCTGGAGGCGTAATATCCTGCAACTCAACACGATTGACTTTCACACCCCATTTGTTGGTGGCATCGTCGAGCACGTTGCGCAACTTCGAGTTGATGGTGTCGCGAGAGGTCAGGGTCTCGTCGAGTTCCATCTCACCGACCACGTTACGCAAGGTGGTTTGGGTAAGTTTCTCGATGGCGACAGGCAGGTTCTGGATTTCGTATGTGGCCTTCATCGGGTCCACGATTTGGAAATAGAGCAAGGCGTTGATTTCGGTCATCACATTATCCTTGGTGATCACGCTTTGTTTGTCGAAGTCATACACTTGCTCGCGCATGTCGATGCGGTTGGCACGGTAGAGTCTGCCGTTCTGTTGGCGTACGATGACCTCCTTGGCCTGCTCGATGATGGGCAGCACGATGTTGATGCCCGCGTTCAAAGTACGGTTGTACTTTCCCAAACGTTCCACAATCATGGTTTCCGACTGCGAAACAATCTTGATGCCTCGAAGGATGTAGATCACGACGAGGACACCCAATCCGATTAATACCCCATTTAATACATTCATATCGTTATTGTTTGTTTAGTGTGTTAGTTACATTTTCTCACGGTCGCGATGATGCTGTCGAGCTTGACAATCTCGACATTGGTGCCTTTCTCGATGACAGAGCCGTCTTCGGCGACCGCCTTCCAGTCGTCGCCATCAACGGCCACGCGCCCCGTATGCTGTTCGGCATCGATACGTTCCGAGACCACGCATTTTCGCCCAATTAAGGCATCGGCGTTCGTCTTTACGCTTTTCGACTTCTTGTCAAGGAAACGGAGCACAACGGGCCTCAGGAAGATGAAGGACAACATGGACACGACGACAAATACCACTATTTGCCAGGTAAGGCTTTCGCTCCCGAACAAAGCTGAAACCAAGGCCGAGAAAGCGGCACCAATGGCGAAGCAGATGACTCCGAACCCGGCGGTCATAATCTCAAGAATCACCAGTACGATGGCGGCAATAAGCCAAATATAGTATCCCATAACAACAATGTTTTATTATGCAAAGTTACCACTTTTTTTCCATATTCACGAAGGTTGCAACCTTACAACCTGTTTTTCTTTCCTAAATCCACTTGACCAGCGGGAAGTCCTGACGGTGAGGCAGCATCGCATTGGTGGGATAGACACGGAAGGTGTAGTTATAGACACCGGCACGTGTAATCGGCACCTTGATATAATACTTCACCCATCCGTCGCCCGAGTCGACAAGCTTCATCTTGTCAATTTCCATAATCTCATCGACAACGCCGTTGTTCTTGTCGGCAAACAGCAATTCGATGGCGATGTCGCCAGGCTCAAGGTCGGGAGTGCGCAACGTGATCTCGGCCACGAACTGCTCGCCGAAGGTCAGCGGGCGCACGTTGGTGTCGGGCAAGATGAGCGTCTTCACCTCCACCTTGTCCCAATTGGCACGCACATGGTTCTTCCATGCGTTGATCTCGAAGGCCTTCTGGTAGCGGTTGGCACGCATCCAGTTGGTCCGCTTGATCAGTTTGTTGTAGTAGCGTTCGAAGTAGTCGTCCATCATGCGTTTCATCGTGAAACGCGGCGAAATCTCGTTGAGGCACTTCTTCATGGCTGCCACCCAACCCGTCGGGATTTCCTGCACGTTGCGGGCGAAATAGAGTGGAACGATCTCATTTTCAATGGTGTTGTAAATCGTTTCGGCATCCATTTCGTCCTGATAACGCTGGTCTTGGTAGGTGCGCTTCTCTTGAATGGCCCAGCCTGCATCGGGACGGTAGCCCTCGGCCCACCAACCGTCAAGAACCGAGAAGTTCAAAACGCCGTTCATCACAGCTTTTTCGCCACTGGTACCAGAAGCTTCCAACGGGCGTGTCGGTGTGTTGAGCCACACATCCACGCCACTGGTCAGACGGCTGCCAAGCTCCATATCGTAGTTGCTGACAAACAGAATCTTACCGATAAACTCAGGCTTACGCGAAATGTCAATAATCATCTTTATGAGATCTTGGCCAGCCTTGTCGTTGGGGTGCGCCTTGCCTGCAAAGAGGAAGATGACAGGGCGTTTCGGGTCGTTGACCAACTGAGAGAGACGCTCCAAGTTGCCGAAGAGCAGATGGGCGCGTTTGTAGGTGGCGAAACGACGGGCAAAACCGACAATCAAGGCATTCTCATCCAGACTGTTGACGGTCTGCATGATGAGTTTCGGGCTTTCTTGGCGTTGGCGCATGTCTTCCTTGATTTTCTCGCCAAGATAGGCAATCAACTCATGTTTCAACTGTTTACGGATATCCCAAATGGTGGCGTCAGGCACTTCGTTGATTTGCTCCCACATTTTCGCATCCGACTGGTTGTCAATATAATCCGCGCCGAAGGTTTCTTTATAGAGACGTTGCCACTGGCGGTTGCCCCAAGTGGGCAGATGCACGCCATTGGTGACGTAGCCGATGTGGTTTTCCTCGGCGAAATAGCCCGGCCACAGGCTTTGGAACATCTCGCGCGAAACGCGCCCGTGGATCTTGCTCACGCCGTTCACCTCTTGGCTGAGGTTGGTGGCCAACACACTCATCGAGAACTTCTCGTTCGGATTGTTGGGGTTGAAGCGGCCCAAGCCCATGAAGCGTTCCCAACTGATGTTCATGCGGTTGGCGTAGTGCGGCATATAGGTACGAATGAGGTGTTCCTCAAAGGCATCGTGACCGGCAGGCACGGGTGTGTGTGTCGTGAACAAGGTGGAAGCCCTGACCAACTCGAGCGCGACATCAAAGTCGAGGTTGTGCTTGTTGATGTAGACACGCAAGCGTTCCAGTCCGCTAAAGGCCGCATGGCCTTCATTGCAGTGGTAGATTGTGGGTTTCATGCCCATGGCTTCGAGAAGTCGGATGCCGCCCACGCCGAGGAACATCTCTTGTTTGATGCGCATTTCGCTGTCGCCGCCATAGAGTCGGCTCGTGATGCCACGGTCTTCGGGCGAGTTCTCATCGATGTCGGTGTCAAGGAGATAAAGTCCTACCCTACCCACATTGACGCGCCATGCCTTGGCATAGACGGAGCGGCCGGGGAAGGCGATGCTCACCGTCACCCATTCCCCCTTGTCGTTGAACACGGGCTGAAGCGGCAGTTGCGAGAATTTCTGCGGGATGTATTCGGCGCGTTGTTCGCCCGAAACGGTGATTTCTTGTGCGAAATAGCCGTAGCGGTACAGCAGGCCGATGCCCACCATGTTGGCGTTGGAATCCGAAGCCTGCTTCATGTAGTCGCCAGCCAGGATGCCGAGGCCTCCTGAGTAGATCTTGAGGCTCTTCATCAGGCCGTATTCCATGCTGAAATAGGCGATGAGATCCTTCTGCCCTGTCGGTTGTGCCATGTAACTCTTGAATTGGTCGTGTACCTTATTCAGGCGTTCGACGAAATCCTTGTCGTTCTCCAAGGTCTTGATTTGCTCCACCGAAAGGCTTCCCATCATCGCGACGGGATTCTGCTCAGACGCTTTCCAGGCCTCCGGGTCGATACTCTCAAACAGTTCTACGGCGTCGATGTTCCAACACCACCAGATGTTGCGTGACAGTTCTTCCAGTTTCTTCATCTCTGGCGTATACACGGGGTTCACCAAGACCTTTTTCCAACTCGGGGAATCGTTCTTTTGGTAAACGACCTCATGCATCAACTCAGCGTAAGGCACTGGTTCCATCATGTAATGGCGGCCACCCGATTTCTCAAGGGCTACGTCCCATGCCTTCTGATAACCCGCGATCAGGTCTTTCCAAAGCAGTTTGTTAGCCACTTTCAAGGCTGCCTCCGTGATTTGCTCCGTGCCTTTTTCCGTCAGCGACAGGAAATGGCGCAAGGCGGAGACAATCTCGTCAATCACCATATCGTTATCGCATTCCTGACGCGACACCACGGTAACGGCCTCGTTTCCTGCGCATTCCTGTTGCACGAACTTTCCGAAGCCGGAGACATCGGAGGTCAATGTAGGTATGCCCAGGGCTACGCTCTCAAGCGGCGTGTAGCCCCAAGGCTCGTAATAGGACGGGAACACCGAGAAGTCAAACGCGGCAAGGAACTCCGAATAGGTCAGGTTGAAGATGCCGTCGTCGCCGTTGAGGTAGGCCGGCACAAACATCACCTTCACCTTGTCGTTGGCGTCGTTCTGCAAGTTCGAGTTGCGCAAGGTATTCAAGATTGCATCATGCTCATACTCGAAAATGTGGTGCGTTGCCGGGAAGTCGGTGTGACCCATGATGGCATTGAGGCCGTCCAAACGGTGTTGCAGATCCTTGGAAGGCCCGGCGATGTTGCTTGGAACGGCAATCACGGCGAGCACCGTGCGCGGCAGGTTTTTGTCCTCGTTGAGGCGGCGCAGGGCCTCGATGAACAGGTCGATGCCCTTGTTCTTGAACTCATAGCGACCGCTGTTAATCACCATCAGACAGTTGGGGTCGATAGACTCACCGCACAAAGTCTCTGCAATCTTCAGGATCTGGAGCCTGGTCGCCTTGCGTTTCTCGTCGAAAGCAGCCTCGTCCTGCCTGAAGGTATGGTCGATACCGTTTTTCGTTACCACGTCGGGCTTGCGGTAGAGGAACTGCTGGCACTCTTGCGCCGTGATGTCGCTCACCGTCGTGAAGGCGTCGGCGTTCTTGGCGGCCTTCTGCTCCATCGACTGCTGCGAGACGATGTTGAACTGCATGGCCATCACCGAAGGCAGGTACGACTTCAGGTTTTCGTAGAGCGGCAGGCCGTTGCCCGAGATGGCACGACCGAGGTAAGTGGCGTGGGTGGTGAACACCGTGGCGATGTTGGGGCAATGCTCTTTCAGATACAGTACGCCCGAACCCGTCATCCACTCGTGGAACTGTGCCACGATGTTGCTGGACTGCTGCATGTTGAAGTTCACGAAGCTCTCAATCACCTGACCAGCGGCATAGCCGAACAGCACCGGCTCAATATAGTCCCACTGGCCGCGGATGCTGTCTAATTCATATCGTTCCCAAAGATGCCCAAGTATCTCATTCTTAGTCTGATACAACGGCGTATAATCCACCAAGATGGCTATCGGGCTGCTTTCGATTTTCCAGCGCCCGATGCGGATTTTCAGGCCTTGAGCCAAGGCTCTTTCGCGCCATTCGGGGAACAAGGTGTTGTCTTCGACAAAATAAAGCGTTTCGTGAGCTTCTTTCACGATGTCAGGTCCGACCGTAATGTAATGGTCGTCAAGTAGTTGGCGCATCACATTCGATTTTGTGGAGAGCACCGTGTAAATGCCGCCCACCATGTTGCACACTTCCCAACTGGTTTCAAAAAGGTATTCGGGATTTTTCATTCTGTATTTATTTATAATTCAATACTTTAAGGTTCAAAGAGCAATTTTTCACTTTTCCAAAAGTGATTTTTATATGATTTTTCGCTTTTCCAAAAGTGATTTTTTATAATTATTTAATTTTCAACAACTTGCAATACCTCTTTTTTCCGCTTCGAGAGTTTCGTCACTCTGTCGGCGAAGTCGGTGAGGACATTCATATAATTAATGTAGGCATCGTAAGGCGAGGCGTAGTGGTTGAAATACTTGTGCACCACGCCGTCGGAGAGCCACTTCGTACACATGTAATAGAAGTGGTCGGAGGTTTGGAGCAGCGTCCAGTCTTGTTGCAAATCCTCGTCCTTGATGCGGCGCACCTTGGCCGAGAGGTCGTACAAGGCGCGGAAGGCATCGTCCTGCAAGGGATTGCCGAGCCAAGCCGTCAGGTCGCGCTCCTCGTCGCTCCACGACAGCACATTGGGCACATGCACCGCGCTCACCGGCTGCAACTTCTTCGCCAGTTCCTGTGGCGTGGCAAACTTGAATTTCGTGCCTTTGAGTACAGCCTCGGGCAAATGCTCCATGAAATTGAAGATGCCCGTTTCCGCCGACTGGTGCTCGCCGAAGGTCTCATAGTCCATGAAGACATTGACCACTTCTTCCTCTTCGGGCAAAGCATTCAGCCAGTTCACGAAGTCCTCGGTGCGGAAGCTGTCCTGCACGAAGCGGAAGGCGATCTCATCGCTGAACTTGAAGTTGCGCAGCAGCACCTTCAGCTTCGGGTTGATGGCGTTGGCGTACATGTAGTTAGGACTCTTCCAGCCCAAGATATGCTTTGCGCCCTCGGTGAGCATGAGGTTGTAGCCCATGTCGGCCACTGCCGCCCCGATTTCGTCGCTGTAAATCAGCTCCGTGTTGCGGAAGGTCTTGGGCGTAACGCCAAACACTTCCTTCATCTTGTGCTTGTGGGCCGTCACTTGCCGTTTGAACTCGTCGGGATTGTTCAACGAGGCCAACGAGTGGGCATAGGTTTCCGAAAGCACCTCCACCTTGCCCGTCGCGACCAGCTTCTGGAAGCTCTCTAAAACCTCCGGCGCATATTGCTCCATCTGCTCGATGACGATGCCCGAGAAGGAGAAGGCTACCTTGAACTTGTCGCCGAACTTCTCGATTTGCTTCATCAGCAGCTCGTTCATGGGCAGGTAGCATTTTTCCGCCACGCGCTTCATAATCATGCGGTTGCTGTAGTCGTCGTAGTAATAGTGTTTCTTCCCAATCTCGAAGAAACGATAGGTGCGCAGCCTGTAAGGCTGGTGCACTTGGAAATAGAAACAGATTGATTTGGACATATATCTTTAAGTTTTTGTTAATCAAATTACTATCTTCGCTTTAGTTTTCTAGTGTCAATATTCCAACTAACTGAAACACGATGCATCTGAGAAAGGTGTGAATCTTTAAAACCTGTCAATCCAAAATCATATTTAATTCGGAGAAATGTATTGTCGGGCAAATGACAATCCAAAAACACCCCTGCATGAGCTACACCAAAATGCTTAATCAATGATTTCAGATACGCATCTTTTGCCCATCCATAGTGTTCATTCATCCAACCCGCACCAAGGAATGGCGAGATTGTAATCGGTTTTGTTTCATATACAGAATAAGCCAAACAAGCCTCAAGACTTAAATATTCACAAAGCTGCCCTTTTTCATAAATGACATCTCCATAATACCCGTATAATTGATCATATTTTGTCCTAGAATATAAATAATTGTAAGAGATGCATAGATCCCATTTTTTGTAAAAGAAATCAACATCCCAACACATTCCTATTACAGGTTTATGTAAGACACCATTAGCCAAAGCACCACAAACCCCGAATCCTAATCCATATCCAAATACTCTATTATTAACATTTTCGCGGATTATCTTCTTCACAAACCATTCGTATCCGCTATTAGGATAAGTGGCTAAAAATTGATCGGATTTAGCGTTACATTGCACTTGCTTCTTTTCATCGCTAAGCCTCATATACCAATCCAAAAAGAGAGTCATAAAATCATAGTCTTCTGATGAAAGAAGCGCTTCTTGAAGGTTGAAACGTAACAAATGCTCATCCTCAATGCTTCGCTGATACAGCCGATTCCCAAACAAATCTTTTTTGGGCCACATTTTTTTTAGGAATGCTTCAAACCGGGTCGTATCATTATCTTGAATATTAGCCTTTAACTCATCGTATTCCTTGGTCCACATCAAAACAAGCCACAACTCTACAGGAGCAATAGCTACATAGTTATCATCTTCAAGTCCTAACAAATAGTCCTTGATTTCCTTCACCTTGTCATAGTCGCGGTCGAGAAATTTCTCAAGCAGGTAGGCCCTACCCTTGGCTATCTTTTCCGTCTTCGACTGCTGGATTTCCTCCTCAATCTGCGCGAAAGCGGAGAAAGCGGTCGCAAAGAGGAGAGCCAATAATAGAATGTTTCGTTTCATTGTGTTTTTATTTTTTATAACCTATCGGAGTTCTTGGCTGAGACTGAGTAACCCTTAATTGATCCAAAGCATCGTTAATGGCTTCAATTTGGATTGCAATTTCATTATTGGTTTGTTCCTGCATCTGGTTGACATCATTTTGGTCATGCAGAATCTCTTCAATATAATTGTTTAATTGATCTACTTTATGGGATAGTTGTTCCACTTTCAAATCCATTGACAACATCGTGGAAATTGCCTGCCTCATAGCGATGAAAGCCCTCGTTACCATGACGCTCATCTGTATGGCGCTCGGACTTCTCAAAACAGAAGCAAGCATTACAGCACCATGTTCAGTGAAAGCAGAAGGTGGTGCAATCTTGGGTCTTTTATTGGGAGATGTCATCACAAATTGTGATGACATATTGATATTCAACTCAATAGCGGCCCATTCAACATCAGTAAGACGAAACATGAAGTCAGATGGAAAACGATCTATATTACGTTTTACAGCTTGATTCAAAGTCCGAGTTTCCACTCCGTAAATCAAAGCTAAGTCTCTGTCCAACATAACCTTATGCCCTCGTACATCAAAAATACGATGCTGAATATTTTCTATTTGAGAATCTTTATACAATGCTATTTCACTTTCCATAATCAATTGATTTTCATGATGTCATCACAAATTGTGATGACATAGTTTTAATTCTAAACCACCGACTCATAAACCATCTTTATTTTCTTCGCCGCGGCTTCCCATTTAAGGCTGTCCACCTCGTCCTTGCCTTCGTCCTTGAAACAGTCGGCCAAAGGCTGGTAGTGGCAAAGGCCGTAAATGGCGTCGGCCAGGCCGTTGATGTCCCAGAAATCGACCTTCAAGGCGTGCTTCACCACCTCCGAAACGCCCGACTGCTTGCTGATGACCACAGGCACATTCAAGCGCATGGCCTCCAACGGAACGATTCCAAAAGGCTCTGATATTGAAGGCATTACAAACACATCGGTCATGGCAAACATCTGATCGACGGCCTCGCCTTTGAGGAAGCCCGTAAAGTGGAAGTGGCTGCCCATGCCGAGTTGCGCCACACGGCGGATCATCTTCTCCAACATGTCGCCAGTGCCCGCCATCACGAAATGGATGCTCGGATCGACTTGGTGAATCTTGTAGGCCGCCTCAATGAAGTATTCCGGACCTTTCTGGTAGGTGATTCTCCCGAGGAAAGTCACCACCTTGGCATCCAAGCCGCTGCGCTCGTATTCCGACTTGGGCTTGTCGTTAGGCTCGACGGCGTTGTGCACCGTCACAACCTTATTCGGGTCGATGCCGTATTTCTCGATGACGATGTTTCGCGTCAGGTTGCTCACCGTAATGACGCGGTCGGCAGCCTCCATGCCCCTGCGCTCGATGGCATACACGTCCGTGTTGATGTTCTCACCTGAGCGGTCGAACTCGGTGGCGTGCATGTGCACCACAAGCGGCTTTCCCGTGGTTTCTTTCGCCGCGATGCCAGCAGAATAGGTCAGCCAGTCGTGGGCGTGGATGACGTCGAAGTCGTATTTCGTGGCCAACGACGAGCCAATCAAGGCGTAGCGCGCCACTTCCTCCATCAGGTTCATGCCGTACTTGCCCGAGAACTGGTAGTTGCGCGCAAACACCGAAGTTGTGCGGTCGAAGTTTTCAACCACATGACGGTCTTCCATGAACTTCGCGAACTCCTCCGGCCCGACATACGGGATGATGTTCGACCCGATTTCCATGTACTGCACTCGTTCCCAGTAACTTCTGTCCTTTTCGTGGTCGATGTCAATGGTCACATCGCTAGCGTTGAGCAATCGCAGATTCGACTGGTCTTCGTCGCCGTAGGCGCGCGGCACCACGAAAAGCACCTCTACGCCGTTCTTGGCCAAGCCTTTGGTCATGCCGTAGCAGGCTGTCCCAAGCCCTCCCGTGATATGCGGCGGAAACTCCCAGCCAAACATCAAGACTCTCATTTTGAGCCTCCTTTCTCATTTAGTTCGTCAATCAAATGCTTGAGATAAAGCAAGGCAGCAACACTCGTCGATTGCGAGATGCATCCTCGCGCCTCATGCGGCGGGTTGCCATCGTAAATCTCTGAAACAGAACCGATTCCATTTTCCTTAATGGCCTCCTCGAAACCGTTGTAGAGGTCTTCCAAATACGGCAGCGAGGTTTTCCCGAACAGTTTCACCGACAAGTCGGCATAAAACGCTATCAACCAAGGGAATGCCGTGCCGTTGTGGTAGGCCCTTTCGCGCTCGCTGTGGTTGCCGATGCTGATGCCCTTGTAGGTCTCGTCGTTGGGCGAAAGCGATCGTATTCCTCTGATAGTCAGCAATTCGGAATGAGCAATATCGAAAGCGCGTTTCTGCATTTCATCGCTCATGGGCGTGAAAGGCAAGGCGGCGGCTATCATCATATTGGGTCGCACCTGCGCATTTTTCTCGTTGCTGTTTACATAGTCGTAGAATCCGTTGGTTTCCTTATTATGGAAGGTGTCGGCAAACGAAACCTGCACCTTATTAATATAGGCACTCCATTTTTTCAGCAACGCGTTTTTCGGGTCGGCGGCTTTGAGCAGTTCCACGGCATAGCACAAAGCATTGTACCACAGCGCATTGACCTCAATAGCCAAGCCCGTGCGCGGTGTCCAAGGCTTACCTTGGGCGAAGACATTCATCCAAGTCAAGGCCAAGTCGCGGTTGCCGGCATAGAGCAGGCCGTTGTCCAAGACATGCACGTTGAAGTCGGTGCCCGCGATGAAGCTCTCCAAGATGGTCGTCATCGGTTTCTTGTACTTGCGCCAGATGTCTTTCTTTTCCTTGCCGAGCATCTTCTCGTAGCACTGCAGCACATAGAAGAACCACAACGGCGAATCGACGGCGGTGAAATACATGCTCTTCTGGTAGTAGCGATGCGGGAAGAACGGGCCTTGCATCCTCGCAACGAGGTAATCCAAGGCTTCAATGAAAGTCTTTTCGTCGCCTTGCGCCAAAGTGATGCCGGGCAGCGAAAGGAAGGTGTCGCGGCTGCACGAGTCAAACCACGGGAAGCCGGCCCAAAGGCGCATTCCCTGCGTGTCGCGGATGATGAACTGCTGCGCGGCTTTCAACAGGCAATCCTCATAACTCGTCTGTGGCAACAGTTTTTTCTCCTCGGCCTCGCATTGCCGCTTGATGGCGGCGGGATTCTTTTCCTCCAAGCTGGCCGAGAGAATCACCGAGTCGCCTTGTTTCAATTGAATCTCAAAAAATCCCGGAACCATCTGGTCCTCAGCGGCTTCGTAGCCACGTTCTTGCTCGCGGATGTAGAACATGTTGTAGTACCAATGCGGCACATGCGTGTATTGCACCGCCTTCGAGAATTGGATGAACAGCCGCGAATAGTCGTTATAGAGCTGCCACGACGCGCCGTTTTTCACCAACTCGACCTTACGGCTCGCATCGTGGTTTTCGTGCGTCAGCATGTGGACGTTGCGGAAGGCCAAAAACGGCATCACGCGCAGGGTGATGGGCACCGCGGCTTCGCGCAAGGTGTAGCGCACAAAGAGCCGGGCCTCGCTTGCGGAGAATATCAGTTCCTTGTCAAGCACCACGTTTCCAATGCGATAGGTCAGTTTCGGCATCGGGTCGGCGGTGAAGTCGCGGAGGTATTTGTGCCCACGCGGGGCATACACACCGTCGGGGTACATGTGCACGCCAAGGTGGAATTCCTCCTTGTTCTCGATGATGGTCTCGTCGAGGCTCGACAGCAAGACATGGTTGTTGTTGTCCAAATGCGGCTGCGGAACGACCAACAAACCATGGTATTTCCGCGTGTTGCAGCCAATCACGGTGGTGGCGAGAAAATCACCCAAACCATTGGTTCTCAACACTTCATGATTGAGCGAAAACTCAAGATTGACCAGTTTCTTCTTGTCCCAGGAAATGTAACTCATCTTAGTTCTTTTTCAAAACGACATACAAAAATAGTTTTTTTCTTTTATGCAAGCAAAAAAACCGCCGTTTTTTGAGTTTCAACAAGCATCTTGGTACGAAAAAAAACGCCAGCCCAATCGCTGGCGTTCCTGGCAATTGCCGATTCAAGTAGCCGAATTCAAGTTACAAACGCAACCTTTTGTGTTTGTATGGTTAAAAATTGGCGTTATGAGATTCCATGACTATTGTCCCGACCTTATTGTCTTTTGTCAAGTATTGCACCACATCAGGCATGGATAGTTTCACGTCTATGATTTCTTCTTTGGGAAGCATTATTTCATTGTCTGCGAACTTCTTCTGCCCTTTTCGCCATGTAAGATGGTGACATTTATCCTTTTTGCCTTCAACAATGTCGAAATACGCCACGCCAAGTGTTTCTCCATCAAAAGCAAAGTCTGTCATTTGGGCATCACAACTCGTTTTGATGTCGAAACCGCCGTTGTCTTCAATTCTTATGTTACATCGAAATGGCAAATTGAACACCGTGTCATTCTGAATATCTACAAGGTATTCCGTCAAATTCAGATTCAGCAAACCGTCTTTCAATGCAGGTCGGTACCAAACCAATTTCTGTTGCGCAAAATCCGGATAGTTGACGGGATGCTCATCTTCCATGACAAGCATTCCGTCTTGCACTTGGCATTTTGCCTGAGTGTGAGTAAACAAAACATCCTCATCATATCGCTCGATTATAGCGTATGTCTCGCCATCAGGGGAAAGCCATGGAACCAAGGTGGTGGCATTGTGCAGTTTCCCGTCAAAAATCACTTTGAAGTTTTGGGTTGAATCATAAAGCTTGTACGACAACAATTGGTAATGGGAATACAAAATCGCCTTTCTGTCTTCGAGGACAGGACAAGAAACGTTATACCCAACCCAAATCTCATTTCCAATGATGAAAGCCTCTTCTATTGAACTGCTGTAATGGCCATTGTCTTTGATGGATTTCAAACGCTGGGAATCCACTTCCTTCAATTCGGGAAAAACATCAGACGGATCGACAAGATTGCCATTAATTTCGCGAACCAACTCGCCTGCGGAATTGAATATTTGGCAGAGGTTCATTGGCCCGTTGGTCAGGACAAAGAAGCCGTTTTGTACTGAGAAGTCGATGCCATCGTTGTCGAACTCTGTGTCCAAAGCAACCATTTCCTGTTGCATCATGGCGCGTCCTTTGCTTTGGATGAGGTTGAGCCGGCTCATCGTCTCTTTGTCCAGCCTGAACTGGAACACCAGGATTTCGTTTCCTTTCCTGTCGTACAGATGGCCTTCGGAAACTGTAGGAATAGTGTTCAATTTTGCGTATTCCTCTTTGTCGGAAACGATTCGGAATCCTTCTGTTGTTTTTGTGTATTCGAGAGCATTGGTTTCCAAAAAGCGGTTTATACTATTGTCATTCAGTCCGTTGAAGAAGATTTCCACATCGGCCACTTCGGAGAGGTCGCGCATAGTGATTTGGCCCGAAACGCAACGGAAGCAGTCCGTTTCCTTCATTTTCACTTTAAGGATGTAAGGCTTTTCTTGCCGTGAAGTCTGTCTTGTCCCGCAAGAACTTACCATAAGCGAGAAAAACAATATGAGTAATAGGTATCTCATGGAAGCAGTTGTTTGGTTATGTAAAGCTGAGGGTGACTAACAAAAGTAGCCACCCTCTTTCTTCATAGTCAGTCGGCAACGGTGTATTTTAATTCACCGTTAGTTTCATCATAAGAGAACTTTGAAACGTGAATCAGTTCGCTCTGAGAATTGCTATCAGTTGCAGGGAAGTAAAGATAAGCATCCTCGGATTGACTTCTTTGTGCGTCCTCTACCCAAATGTAGTATGTGAAGCAGGTTCCTTTTTGACCAATGCATCTTTTCTTACCATCAAAGGAATCTACGCGTTCTCCAGGTACTTTGCGTTCTTCCCATGCACCAGAAGAATCTCTTGTGGGTAAAAGACTAACAATGCTTTCGTTGGAAGTTTCCTTTTCTTTTTTGCAGGCCACAAATGCCGTGGCAACCGTAGTCGCAATCATGATGGCGGCCAATATTTTATTAATTTTAATCATAGTAGTTCGTGTCTATATAAGTAATGTTCAAGTTTTCAGCTTCTCAAGCTTCCCTCCTCGTTTTGCCTTACGATTCAGGGGTGTCTTGTTGTCTCACCGCCTATGTTTCGGATTCGCCCGCCAACGGCAAGCCTATGCAATGGCGAGGCGGCAAGCCGAATGAACTTGTTCTTTCCCAATTGGCAGAGTTCCTTGGCAATCCGCCGAACTTGCCATCGTTGCGTCTTGTCAGGAAATTCAGCATTATAGCAAAATCTTAGTAAACTTCTGATTATAAAACACTTGGGGGGTGGTGGGGGTAAATGCAAAAGCAGATGCAGCGAGCATCCAACTCGCATTAGCGGCTCGGAGGAAACGGGATAGTATTTCTGCTATGCGTTTCATGGGTCGTTTTCGTTTCACGCTGCAAAAAAAAGACAAAAAAAACAATTGTGCAAGTTTTTTTGGGATTATTTTGTTGCCCGTGATTTTGTGAAATGTCGAGTCACTTTATTTCCAACAGTGAAACCCATCAAATCACCTTAAACCGCACCCCCAGCATCACACTCCTCGGCCTAATCGAATACGCCGAATAATATCCATAAATCCCTGAATAATAGGAATAAATGAAGCTCTTCGTGTCAAGAATGTTGTTCACGTCCAAAGAGAACTTGACCTTGCGGAAAGTGTAGCCGAGGCTGCAATCCAGCAGCACGAAATTGTCGATTTGGGTAGCGGAACGGGTGTGATAGAACTCCACCGAGGGCGTGACGGACAAGCCGAAAGGCAACACCACGCTCAAATTGGCGTTGTCGATGAGGCTCACAATCGGCTGGCTGTCAGCATTGAGGCCGTCCAACGAGGAAGTCATGCGGCTCCAACTGCCTTTGTTGGAGAAGAAGATGTTGTCTGCGATGGAGATGGTGGCGGTCAGGTTGGCGTTCCAGCCTTGGTTGTAATAAGTGGTCACTTGGTCTTGAACCAAATGCGGCGACCGCCCCAATCCGTAGGAGCATTTCGCGTTGATGTTCAGCCGCTTCCAATTGAAGCCTTTGCTGCCATACAAAGAAACGGACAAATAATCGCCCCAGCTCGGCAGTTCTATGGCGTTGATGACCATGGTGTTGCCTTCAAAGGATTGCGAATACATCACTTCGTTGTAGTAGCGGTTGTAGTTCACCGAAAACTCCCCAAAGACGTATTTCATGATGTTTTTGAACGACATGCTCAGCGAGCCGTTGGCGCCGTAAGTGTCGGCCAAGGGGCAGTCGTAGCGCGACAAGGTTCTGTAATTCTGCAAGATATATCCCGAATAGAGCGTCTGCAAACTTGGGGTGCTGTTGAAGGTGGCCGTTTTGGCACTCAGTTTCCATTTGTGGTTGAGGGTGTAATGGAATGAAAACGAGGGTTGCGTCAGCACCTTGAATTGCGGTTCGGAGCCGCTGCCGAGGCGGTCGTCTATATGCAAGTAGCGCAACTGCACAGGCACCACAAGCGTTGCACTCACGCGGCGACGTTTGTAAGTAAAGTAAGCACCTGCGGCAGGTTGGTACTTGTGCCAGCGGATGTCGTTGCTGAACTGGTTTCCATCAAACTGGATTGTCATTCCTTCGGCATGCTCTCCCGTGAGGCTTGAATTGAGCGACTGCTCCTCCATGATGAAATTGAAATACGGCATGATGCGGAGGCGTTTCCAAACCACATTGGTGAGAAACCGAAGGAAATTCTCGCTCTTAAAGGATTGGAAGCCTATGTTTTGCAAAGTCATCGCATAATCCTCGCCGCCGTTGAGCACTTCGGGGAAGCAGCCTGGCGCGACTTGCAGTCCGTAGGGCAAAGTGCCATAACTCGTATTGGAGTTGATTTCCACGCCGCTTTCGGGGTCGCGGCGGCTCTTGCGAATCCAGTGGATGTTGGCCTTGGCGCACAACGACTGGTAGTTTTCCTCCTGACGAATCAGGTCGCCGTTGTCCACCAGGCCCTCGCCCCAGTTGCGGTGCCCCGACACGTTGAACTTGATTCTCAGATAGTCCAAGTCCTTGTTGAAGTTGTAATTAATGCTGCCTTCGAGCATTCTGGCCGTTTCCAACGACTACATCCGCTCGGCGAGGTTGAGGGTGTCGTCGGGAAGGATGTAGAGCGTGCGCGACTCGCTCGACTTGCGGTTGCGGTCGCCGCCAAGAAGCAAATTGTACGACAGCTCGGCCTCGTTTCTCAGTTTGTGCAAGCTGTTGTAGGTGACACCCTGCGAGCGGTTCAGCGTGTGCCGCGCTCCCGAAATGCTGGGCGCGCTCGGCTTGACCATCGAAGCCATCGGAAACACCGTAACATTCTCGTTGTCAACAAGGTTAATGCCTGAATTATTGGCTTTCAAGGTGCCGAGAAACTGATTCCGTTTTGCGAAGTACATCCCCGTGAGGCCGCCTTCGTATTGCAAGCTGTCGGCCCAGCCCGCGCCAAGGTCGGCCATCAAGGCGAAGGTGCCTTTGGCGTTCTCCTTCAACTTGATGTTGAGGGCCACATTGTCCGAAAACTGGATGTTTTGGAGTGCCCTCACTTCCTGATGGTTCTCCATCACCTGCACCGAGGCCACGTCGGAGGCGGCGATGCTGGTGGTGGCGAGGTTGTAGCGGCCTTGCAGCATGTCCATGTTCTCGATGTAGAACTTGGAGATGGGCTTGCCCTTGTATTCCACCTTGCCGTCGTCCTTCACCTCAATGCCGGGCATCTTCTTCAGCACGTCGGCGATGACGATGTCGGTGGTGTCGCGGAAGGCGTCCACCACATAGTTCACCGTGTCGTTGCCGCCCCAAATCTTCTCCGACTTCACGCTCACCTCGCGAATCTGAAGGGCTTGTTCAATAACGTCAAAATCAACGATTTGCGACTTGTTTTCAATCGTTTTCGTCTGCCGGGCGATGTTGAACCCATACACGGTGAGAAGCCATTTCTCCTCTTTGTTTTCGGTGATGAGCTTGTAGTGTCCCTTGTCGTCGGTGAAAGTGTAGTTCAAGGTCAGGCTGTCGGTCATGCGCATCAGCACCACCGAGGCGTTGAAGACAGGCTCTTTCTTGTCGTTGATCACATGTCCCGCTAGGATGGTTTGCGAGAGCGCCTCTAAAGTGCAAAGCGCAAAAAGGATGACGAAGGCAAATGTTCTTTTCATGGCACAAAGTTATTGTTTTTTTTCGTTTTTGTCGTGTTTTCCAAAATAGTTTTTCCCCAACATCCACGAAAGCAGCGGCACTTTCCCCAATTGGAAGACCGTGATGGTGGTATCGGGGTTCAGGTTATCGGTTTTCGGCGTTGCCGTCAAGGCTGATGAGCAGGCTGAAATCGTTTTCGACCAAAAAACCGATGTGGCGGTCGAGCAGCATGGCGTTGGTGGTCATGTTGTAGGCGAAGCGCTTGGCATGACCACCCGCTTCCAAATAGCCGACAATCTCCTCAATGAAAGGCATGTTGAGCAGAGGCTCGCCGCCGTAAAACCCAACATAAAGGTTGTTGTTCACGGAATGGTTGTCGGGCGAAGCCCAAAGGGCGGCCATGTAGTCGATAAAGCGCTTGGCGGTCTCCTCGGGCAGCATCTTGTCTTCCCGCTTGTCGTAGTCGGCATACAGCTTGCCATAGGCGCAATACTTGCAACGCAGGTTGCAGGCATCCGTCACCTCGAAGGTGATTTGGGGCGTGTTGGCCAAGGCCGACCTGATTTGCCCCGCAGTAAGATATGTGTCCATGACTTACTCCAGTTCGATGGGGTTGTAAGGCTTGTTGAATCTTTTATTTACCATTTCCGCTGGCATTTTCGTCCCATCGGCATAAACGACATTTGGACTTTTGGCATAAGTCGTCATATAACCGTAAAAGTCATTATGAGACTTTTTTTCCAATGCGACCACTTTTTCTCTTGTACTTTTCTCATAGAAATAGCTTTGCATGACCTTAATCGGCTTGCCTATACAACTATTATTGATATTGATACAATGGAAAGCATACTCCTTCTTGCTGTCTTCAACTTTCAGGATTAATCCCGGCAAGCCAAAGAACTTCCACGGACCCTCAGGATATGGTATCTCCGTTGCGTACCATGCGGTCCATTCACGTCCTCTGTACGAACAAGTCGCTTTTTTGCAATCATAGCCCGCAATGGTTTCTTGCCCATCAGCCAAACCCATGTCATTTCGTTCAGTTTCTCCTCATAGCTGAATATGCCTTGCATTCGTGCACGATAAAAAACCTGCATGGTCTTTCCCGAATGGTTTTTGCAAATCTCAAAGGGATACAGATCGCCATTGGCAGGAGGTATTCCTCGTGCACCTTTCTTCAGGGCTGAGGTGTAGGTTGAATCAAAACTGACAAGATATTTGCTATGATAGTAGGAGGTTTGTTTCCCCACTTCAAGCAATGCATAGTCATAAACTTTTTCCGATGGCTTCTGAACATCGCGAGTTTGGAGCATTTCATAGGTGACGACAAGCCGGCTGGTATCAACAACCACGTAATCCTCAAGCGCAACTCCATCGATACGGTCTTGGGCTAAAATGGAAAGCGAATGCAAAAACAGAAGTATTAAAATTGGGATTCTCATATTCATAGTTCACGTGTTTTGAAGAGAGAGTGTTGTGATTTTATTCAACAACACTCTCTTATCGTAGATTTTAAGATTCGTCTGGACAAACAATAGTCCACCGTTGATCATAAGGAGTGTCGCAATCAGTGCTTATCACCGAGTGATACCCGTATTTCATATTTTCATTTCCGTTTGCAGCCACAGACGACCCGCCACTATTGGCATAGCAGCATCCACATGAGCAGCAAGGTGCTTCGCCGCCTTTTACAACATCCTTCATTTCCTCGCTGATTTGGTTAAGCTTATTCAGTTTTAGATTCTTCATTTCAGTAAAGTTAAGTTTTTAAGTTTGGATTGTTTTGGCATTCGTGCGCTTCCCGTGCCTGTGAGTATCCCTGTCAGACGTTTCATGGGCACTTTGGTTTTACGGGACAAACTTACGAAATATTCTGTTATTGTCAAGCATCGCGGAAACTTTCCTTCAAAAATCAAAAACTTTCATGCGATTGGACTGAATTTTATATTTTTGCGGCACATTAACAACGTAAATCTAAAATTCAGATGTCAAAAAAACTCATCAACATGATCGCTTTAAGCGCAATCGTCATGGCCTCGTGCACTTCGAACAACGGGCCGAAAACAGAAAACCAAACTTCCAATCCTTTCCTCACGGAATACACGACGCCGTTCCAAGTGCCGCCGTTCGACCAAATCAAGACCGAGCACTACATGCCCGCTTTTGAGGCCGGAATCAAGGAGCAACAGGCCGAGATTGAGAAAATCGCAAACAACACGGAACCAGCCACTTTCGAGAACACCATCCTGCCTTTCGACAAGTCGGGCGAGATCCTTGACCGCGTCAGCAACGTGTTCTTCAACCTCAACGAATGCCTCACCAACGACGAGATGAACGCCATCGCCGAGCAGGTGCTGCCCATGCTCTCGAAGCACGGCGACGCCATCACGATGAACCCGAAACTCTTCGAGCGCATCGACTATGTGTATCAACACCGCAACGAAATGGGCTTGGACGACCAGCAAATCCGCGTGGTGGAGAAATACCACAAGGACTTCATCCGCAGCGGTGCCGGCCTCAACGAGGAACAGCAAGCCGAACTGAGCCGAATCAATGAACAACTCTCGACCTTGAGCCTGCAATTCGGCAACAACCTGCTGAAGGAAAACGCCGGCTTCAAGCTCGTCATCGAGGACGAAAAAGACCTCGCCGGCCTGCCCCAGACCAGCATCGACGCGGCAGCCGACCAAGCCAAGGCCGACGGCATGGAAGGCAAGTGGGTGTTCACCCTCTCGAAACCCAGCCTCATCCCCTTCCTGCAGTTCGCCGACAACCGCGACCTGCGCGAACAGATGTACAAGGCCTACTACAACCGTGGCGACAACAACAACGCAAACGACAACAAGGCCCTCATCAACCAAATGCTGAAACTGCGCGTGCAAAAGGCCCAGCTGATGGGCTTCGACAACCACGCCAACTACGTCCTTGATGTCAATATGGCCAAAAACGCGCCCGCCGTCGACAAGTTCCTCATCGACATCTTCAACCCTGCACAGCAATTGGCCAAGCGCGAACTCGCTGAAATGCAAGCCATTGCCAAAGCCGAAGGCACCAACTTCAAGCTCGAAGGCTGGGACTGGTGGTACTACGCCGAAAAGCTCCGCAAGGCCAAGTACGACTTCGACGAGAACCAAATCAAGCCCTACCTGACCGTCGATAACGTGCGCGACGGCATGTTCATGACCGCCAACAAGCTCTACGGCATCACTTTCACCAAAAACACCAACTTGCCTGTGTATTTTGAAGGCGTTGAGACCTACGAAGTGAAGGAGGCCAACGGCGACTTCCTCGGCATCCTCTACCTTGACTACTATCCGCGCGAGTCGAAGAGCGGCGGAGCATGGTGCACCAGTTTCCGCGAAAGCGGCCGCGACATCAACGGCAAGAGAATCCCCGCCCTCGTTTCCTTGGTGATGAACTTCACGCCGCCTGCGGGCAACACCCCTGCCCTGCTCACTTGGGACGAAACCGAGACGATGTGGCACGAGTTTGGCCACTCGCTGCACGCCTTCTTCTCCGACGGACTCTACGACCGCACCTGCGGCAGCGTGCCCCGCGACTATGTGGAGCTGCCTTCGCAAATCATGGAGAACTGGGTGGCCGAGCCTGAGGTCATCCGCATGTACGCCAAGCACTACCAAACCGGCGAAGTGATGCCCGACAGCCTTATCGAAAAAATCGAGAACAGCGCACTGTTCAACCAAGGTTTCATGACCACCGAACTCATCGCCGCCTCCATCTTGGACATGAAGTACCACGAGCTGACCGAGGCCAAGGACCTCGACGTGGACGCCTTCGAGAAGCAGCAGATGGACGCCATCGGCCTGATGCCGGAAATCCTGCCCCGCTACCGCTCGACCAACTTCGCCCACATCTTCAGCGGCGGCTACAGCGCAGGCTATTACGCCTACACTTGGGCTGAGGTTCTGGACAAGGACGCCTTCAACTACTTCAAGGCCTCCGGCGACCTCTTCAACCAAGAGTTGGCAGCCTCGTTCCGCAAGAATTGCCTGCAAGAGTGCGGCAACGACGAAGGCATGGTGCAATACCGCAAGTTCCGCGGCCAAGACCCCGACTATGAGCCTTATCTGAAAGCCCGAGGGTTGAAATAACGACGGGCTTACCGCCAAAAAAAATCCCGATGGACCATGTTCATCGGGATTTTTCATATCGTCAAATGTTAACTGTCAGACAAACAGTTTCTTGTTGTTTTCAAGCAATTGTCCGACCATGTCTATCTCTTTCGTCTTGAGCCGCAAGGAAGGCAAATAATGCTCAAAATTGCCCAAGCTGTGCATGTCCGACCCGATGTAGTCATAATAGCCTTCCTTCAACAGTGCATGAGACTTGGCCTGAGCCAGAGGGCCATAGGCACCCGCCAACGACAGCAAGTTGAGTTGGAACTTGTAGTTTTTGTCTTTCCATCGGGCATAGTTATCATGGTTGGCATACTCATAACGCTCAGGATGGGCAACGACGGGTTGGAAGTTGGCACACATGATATCATAGATCATCTCAGTGATGCCATGTTCATACATCATGTATGACGTCTCGCACAGCACGTGCGTGCCATCCTCGTCCAAAGTTAAGAAACCTTGCTTGAAATGTTCCAGAAAACGAATGTCAAGCATGTATTCGGCGGCCAGTCGCAACTCGATGCCGCACGCCTCCGCTGCTTGTGCCTTGAAAACCTCAAACCTGGCGGTGATGCTTTGGCGGTCGTTGAGCGAGTAGTCGTTCATAAAATGCGGTGTCAGAATCATCTTCGACACGCCTTTCCTCTCCAGTTTCTTCAGCGCATTGAGCGACTTCTCGGCGGTGGCAAATCCATCGTCGACACCAGGCAACAGATGACAATGCACATCGCACGCGCCTTTGAAGAAATCATCGGGTAAGGGGTGCTTCAAAAACGGAATCATCATCTCAATCTATTATCTTTTTACTCCTTTCCATCGTCTGATCGAGAGGTATGTGAATGACGGTGATGATGTTTATGTCGTCTAGGAAGCAGTTTCTGATACCATTTCTTCTTCTTTTTTTCGTCCTCGTTGCCGTAGCCGTAACCATAGCCGTAACCGTAACCATAGCCGTAACCGTAACCGTAACCATAGCCGTAGCCATAGCCGTAGCCATAATAGCCATAGCCGCGCTTCTTCTTGCTTACGCCATTAAGAACGACACAGAGGTTCGGGAACTTTCCTTCTTTATAGAACTTGTCGACATCGAACAGCAAACGCTTGTCGGTCTTGCCGGCACGCAGAACCATGATGGTGGTGTCAGTCACACGTTTCACGATGTCGGAGTCTGCGACCATACCCACGGGCACATTGTCCAAGAAAATGTATTCATAGCGCTTTCGGAGTTCCGCAACGAGGTCGTCCAAACGGTTGCTCATAAGCAACTCGGCTGGGTTAGGCGGGACAGGGCCAGCAAAAATGATATCGAGACCTGGCGTCGTGGTGTCAGAGTGGATGATGTCGTCGATGGAGTCGGTCTTGCCAGAGAGGTAATTGGAGATGCCAGCCCTCGTGTTGATGCCGAACACCTTGAACAAGGTACCCTTACGGATATCCAAGTCGACGATGACTGTCTTACGTTTGGCATAGGCAAAACTTGTGGCCAGGTTGGTTGACACGAATGTCTTACCTGACGACACCATGAACGAGGTGAACATGATGACGTGAGCCCCGTCCTTGCGGTCTTTCATGTATTCGAGGCTTGAGCGTATCAGTCGGAATGCCTCGGAAATCGAGTCGCGTCCATTCTCCCTCACGACGATAGCATGATCTTCAACATCCTTGTTGAGGGAGATATCTCCCAAGAAAGGAATACTGGAAGTCTTTTGGATGTCGGTGCGGTCGTGGATGGTCGTATCCAACATGTTCTTAAGCAACAAGATGACGATTGGGAAGGCCAAACCAAGCAAGATGCCCATCATTGTCGATTTCTTCTCGTTGGGCGATACAGGGTTGTTGTTGGGATACGCATAGTCTATCACTTTGCCTGTGGCTTCCAGTTGGGGGCTGGTCATCAGCAGTTCCTCGCGCTTGGTGAGCAGTTGCAGAAACAGTTTCTCCTTGATGCCCTGCATACGCTGAACCGACCCCAACTCGAGTTGTTCGACAGGAACGCTCTGAATCTGTGCGTTTGCGATGTTGCGTTCGCGGTTGGCGGCGGCGAGGCGGTCTTCCAATCCAGACAAACTGAGTTCAAGCACATTGACGATATTGGCATGAAGCGTGACTTGTTCTTCCAACAAAGCCTGAGACACCGGGTTGTTGATGGTGCCATCGGCCTTGTATTTCTCTATCTTCGCCAAGTTGTCGTTATACTTTGTGATGACACTCTTAGCCTCACCCGAGACATTAACGGCTCCAACGGGAATCATCTCGTCTGTATGGGTCTTGGTAAAGTTCAGCAGATAACGCACCATGTCAACTTGAGCGCCAAGCTTTTTGGCTTCTTCGGTGTGTGCGGCGCTCGCTGCAACATACGATTGTCCGTAACTCTTCGTGTCGATAATATTGTGACTACGCTTGAAATCGACCGACACCTGCTCGTATTCGTGGATGTCGTTCATAAGAAAGTCGATACGGTCGTTGATGAACTTCTCCGTAAAATCAAGCACGCGCTGCTGGTCGGCGATTGACTCCTTGTTGTAGGCCTCCATAACTGCGTTAAGCACGTCGGCGGCACGCGAAGGCGATGTGTCTTTTATAGAAAGCCTCAGGATGGCATTCTTGTCATTATCTCTCCTCACACCGACACGACCGCGATACGATGCGGCCACCGACGACACCGAACGGCACTTGACATTGACGGTTGCGTTGATGTAATCCTTGTAACGCCATGTGGGCTTAACCACGATTCTCCCCACGGGAGATATCACTGTGTCATTGAGCCGTACCTTCATGGCGGGGATGTCGCCACCAAAATCGTCAAGCACCACGTGCTCGTCGTCTATCGGCTTCACGCTGAAAGTCGCATTAGCTTGTTTGTCCAGCTCAGGAAAGGCCACCTCAATTGGAGACTCCTTGTAGAGGTCCTTGCTGCGTTTCGCCACTTTTGTCTTTAGGGAATAGGCGATGTTTAGGTTCAAGGCACGCACCATCTCCTCCATGATAGTCTGCGACTTCATAACCATGATTTCGTTGTTGACTGTGCTGATGATGGGATGCCCTATCATGCTGCTCAGTGCTGCCGAGGCTCGAAACGACTCCGATCCGCTGCTTTGCATGGTCTTGATCATCAACGAGGCACTACTTGCATAAATGCGCTGCTCTTTGCTGACTTTATAATAGGAAACGACACCTCCTATCAGTGCACAGATGACAAACCAATGAAGGTTGCGAAGGACAAGGAACAGCAAATCCTTGAACTTGAAGCCACTGTTTGAACTTTCGTCAAAGAACGAACTGACATCGTCCGGTCTCTTGTTCCTATTGTCGTCAGACGAAATGTTGCTTATGTTGTTTTCTGCCATAGTTTCTAACAGGTTATTTCATTAAAAAACAAGTTATGTCAATTTCATTCCCCTTGCTGCTTTTTGACGAAGGTGTATACCATCGTGTAAATCGACAATGCCGAGGTGAGCGTGGAGACCAATCCTAACACGGTGTGAAGGTTGTTGCTGAAGAACTTGTATGGACGCTCCTCTGTGAAGATAATGTCATTTTGCTGGAGCACAAAGAATTCGTCATTGAATATGTCTGTTGAGCGAGGGTCGAGGTAATGGATTACGCGTTTGCCATCCACCTCACGCATAATGCCGATGCGATCGCGACGCGTGTACCAGTCCAGACCGCCCGCCATGGCCAATGCCTCAAGGAAGGTGCACCGCTCATTGGGGACATTGATGACCTTACCTCCAGAACTGCTCAGCATGAACACCTTGAAATTCAAGAATCGCGCAACCACCAAAGGATCCTTGAGGTAGCCGTCACGAGTGATGCGAGCAGCTATGGTGTCCTGCAACTGAAGGCGTGTCAATCCCGCCACATGGACATCACCCAACACGGGGAACTGGATGTTGCCCCTGGCGTCAACCAAATAGCCTGACAACGATGATGCGCCGTTGCCACCCAAATTCTGCCCTGCATTACGCAACTGGTTGAAAGGCTTCAGAAGCTCCTCGTTCTGTCCCGATTTGGTTACCACCTGAATGCGCAGTTCGTCGAAAGGCGCCACCGTGGCTTCCAAGGTCTTGTTGATGGGAAGTCCATCAATAGGCATGTCCTGCAAATAGCGGACATGCTTGGTCGTCACACATGACGACGATGCCATAATGAGCACAATAAAACCAAAAAACAAAGTTATCCTATTAGTTTCCATATTGATACAGATATTAATCCATTGGATTCAATGTGCAAAGATACAAATAATTTCTTACTCGCGATGCACAAGATGCTTTTTCACCAAATTCTTTATGGCTTGGCCGACTTTTTCATAGAGCCATTCGACATGATTGTCAGTCCAACGTTGAGGGTGGGTGGTCATCATCAGTTGCTTCGGCAACGAGCCGTCACCGACGGCTTGGAGCAGCTGGTCGGTGGCATGATACACCCATCCTCGACAAATCCACTCGTCTTGAAAGACGGGAACTTTGTCGCGCAAACTCACATTGAAGCCGTCCCACCGTCGTCCTGTGTCGGTCAGGTAAAAAACCTTGGAAAAGTCTACATCAAAATAAGGTTCTCCGATCAACCCGAAGTCATGATAGTCATAGTGTTTCCACAAATCACGGCCGTCGAACTTGCTGCGAGGCGCACCATGCATGCAAATGGTCTTCACGGGATAATACTCTCGAAAACAGGACAACTGTCTTTCGAAATGCGCCTTGGCGCTTTCGGTGTCGCCCTCGCAGATTGTCAAATCCTCATAGTGATAGCCTATTTCGTGTTCCATCGCGGCTATGGCCTTGATGATTTCCGGCTTGTTGCTTTGCTTGACAACACGGAAATAATATGATGCCTTGACGCCCAACGAATGCTCAATTTCAGCCGTCGCCAACGAGTTTTCGGCTTTCAGGTCGACATCGTGACGAAGGATGGCAAACGACGTGTCGGCAAGCAGTTCCTTGTGTGAGCAATACTCCTCAAAGGTGACGAACCGGTAGCCTCGGCCTAACATACATTGGAGCAACTCGGTGTATTTCTTCAGCGTGAAGTCTCTGCTCATCTGAACTCAAATTGAAGGTTGGGATTTTCGGCAAGGGATTGCCTGCTTTGAGGATAGTTCTCGACGAACCACACGATAAAGCGGGTGTAGTCGATTTTGTCGGAAAGCATCCGCTGCCGTCGTTGCTGCCATTCCCCTTTCAAGTCGGGCGTGGCAAGCAACTCGTCGATCTTGGCGAAAAACGCTTCATGATGCTCAGGCAGGAACGAGTAGCACAGTCCGTATTTACGCTCCAATTCGTTGGGCACCGACAATCGGCCTGCAAAACTGTTGCATTTCACGGCGGGCGTACCCAGCACGGCGGCCTCGGAGGTCATCGTCTGGCTGTCGCCGACAAGCATTGTCGCGTAATACATCAACGAATGGCCCTTTTCCGGCGACACCTTCAATTGATACGGCAAGAACTCGTCGTCGATGTCGCGCTCGGTGGTTATGAACACCTTCCCTTTCGTGTTCAGGTATTCCACAAGGCGTCGTTTGTTCTCGATGGACAGCCCCATCACGCCCACGTCGTGATGCGCTTTGAAGGCATTGAACCGCAATATGAAATACGGCTCTCCGGGCTCAACGCCGGCATCGTGCAAGACGCTTGCATCGGGTTTGAACCGGTTGGGATGAAGATAAGCCAGTTCATGGTAGGCATCGACATACAGTGCTTTCTTCGACTTGCGCTTGATGGCTGAAGGGGTCAGTATGACATCGGCGAAAGGATGTCCGAACTTGACGAACAAAGGCTCCGCCTCGTCGTCGTCGTCGTCGAGGACGATGCTCTTCATTCGGCTCAATCTGCTGACATGCGGGATATTGATTGACGACCCAATGCCGATGTCGATATGGTTCTCGCGCACAATACGCAGCAGCCTTCGGTCATAAACAAGCTGGTCGAGACCTTTCTTGCCGAGGCCGTCGTCTTTCTTTCCGATGTTGACGTATGGGATGCCATACAAGTCGAGCAGGCGCATGGCCGACGGGATTTCCTTGACGGCGACGATGACCTTGTGGCCGTGCTCGACGAATGTCTTACAAGCATTGCGCAGCAGGTGCACATGGGCCGGATGGTTGATGTCAATTAAGATATTCATAGCTTCTTCATTAACTTTACGCCCAAACAACCAACTCTATACAAAAAAGTATTGCTTATATGCACAAATCTACCAAACTCTACTAAATCACCTCCAAATTCAGCCTTGAAGTCCCTAACTCCATAATCCTCGTCTGGTTTTCCTGCTCCCATCATATCAAATATTTTATAGCCATTATCAAGCGCATAACATATTCCAGCATACTTTGTAAGCGATGACGGATGTATGTTTTTATGTACACCATCTTTCCCACATGCAAACCACTCGTAAACAGCCTTGTTTTCCAACATAACACACACGGAACCACCTACAATATTACCATCATATTCTATTAAAACATATTTGCATGATGCCAACCTAAACAATTCTTCAAAAAAACCAATTGGGAACAATGAACTTTTCACTTTTGTTTTATATAATTCATCTAAAACTGAATAAAAATCATGGACATTCTCAATTGTTGGATGTTCAACAATCTTTGCTCCATTCTTGATTGTCAAGCGAATATACCTTCTTCTGTGTTTTCCAATTCTACTTTCTACATCCTCCAAATCAGTACATCTTAAATGAAAATTCAGATGTGGCTCATACTCGAACCGACACCTCTCAAACACACTTCTCCAACGGCCATAATCATTGAAATTGCGGGTTTCGATGTAAATCACCTTTTTCCGCAATTTGCTTTTCAACGCCGACAACAATGCGGCAAGTTCTTCGTTTGAAATTTCATCGGACAAAAGCGGTCCGCCGAGAACAATTGCTCTTCGCGAGAAGAATTGTTTCAGTTTTCCGCCATCTTTTTGGATATATCCAGCCACCACGCCTTTCAGCCGGCCATTGTCCTCAACTCCAAGCGCAAATGCCTCAAGGAACGGCAGGCTGTCGAAAAAGCCAAAAGCTTCCTCTGTCTGGAACCATGTGGCCACGGGTGACTGTTTCACCAACTCAGACCACAGTAATGTATTAATGTCTTTACCTTCAACGATTTTCACTTCTTCGATACCCTTTCGTATATTTCTATAAGTCGTTCTGCCACTTGCCGATTATCCAGGCCATCGGCAATGATTTTGTCACGTCCATTCGTTTTTCCTTTATATGTCATCGCCTTCCGCAGCAAATCCGCCAATTCTTTTGGCTCACGAGTATTAGCCACGTAGCAGCCTTCCACGCCAGCCATCCTCACCCTCACATCCCCCACATCCGTAGAAACGATAGGGCATCCGCAGGCCAAGGCTTCTTTGATGACATTGGGACTTCCTTCCCATTTGCTGGTCAGCAGCACCACATCCGCCGCATTAAAGAGCAACGGCGTTTTCTGATGCTCCACTTGCTCAAAAACATGGACCTCCACTTGCTTATCCAACATGCCAACACCCTCTTTCGCCAAAGCGAAGTCTTTTTCCGGACGGGACGGATTCGCCGGGAACAGCACATGCTTTTCCCCCGCATCCCAACCCAAGCGCTGACGACACGTTGTTTTATCCATAGGCTTGAACAACACCAAATCAACGCCATTGGGCACAATCAGTGCTCTTTTGATTTGAAGTACATCATACATATCTTGCGATTTTACGATGATGGCCTTCCAATGGAAAAAGCGAGCGAAAAAGCGTATGAGCAGTTTATAAAGCCTCGTTGCCTTCACATCGCTGCCCATCAACGAAACCACAACGGGGCGAATCCTTGCCAAACTGGCGACAAAGGCCGACATGGAATAATGGGCATGGATCACATCGAAATGGTTCTTCCCGACATATTCTCTCAAAGGTTTCGCCTGTCGCAAATAGCCTTTCAGGCCTTTCCCTTTAATTAAGAAATAGTCCAACTCCACGCCAACCGAAGACAATGAATCCCCTTGGCTTTTTAAAATTGGCGAGATCTCTCCGCGATTTCCGCTACCCACGAACAGCACTTTCATCTCAACGCAGATTATTCCAATACCACTCGCAAGCCTCGGCAAACCCAGCCTTGGCGTCATACTTCGGATGATAGCCCAACACCAATTGTGCCTTGAGGATAGATGCCTGGGAATGAGGTATGTCGCCAGGCCTATTCTCGCGAAACACAGGATTCACCTTTGCAATCATTGGGTCAAACCGCGACAGGTTCTCCCTAAGGCAATTGAACAAATCTATCAAAGTGGTATTGCCGCCGTATGCCACATTGAACACCAAATCCAAAGGTGCATTGTCGGGCAGGCTCGTATTATAGCGTTCCATGCGTTTGATGATTTCGTCTTTCGCGATAGTGGCTGCCAACTCATTGGCTTGAATCACATTGTCGATATAGGTAAAATCCCTCGAATAGGTTCCATCCCCGTTGATGAACGGCGATTCGTGGCGTATCAACGCCTTCACCCATAAAGGTATCACAGCGGCATAAGCGCCGTTGGGGTCTTGTTTGCGGCCAAAGACATTGAAATAACGCAAGCCGATGGTCTCCACCTCATAAAGCGAAGAAAACACATTGGCATAGAGCTCATTGACAAACTTCGTAATGGCATATGGAGATAGAGGGCGGCCGATATTGTGTTCGATTTTCGGAAGTTCCTTGCTGTCGCCGTATGTAGATGAACTGGCGGCATACACGAAGCGTTTTACTCCTTCGTCGCGAGCCGCTACCAACATGTTCAGGAAACCATCAATATTGTTGGCGTTGGTGTTGATAGGGTCGTTGATGCTTCGTGGCACGGAGCCAAGCGCTGCCTCGTGCAGCACCACATCGCAACCTTTCACTGCCTCGCGGCAAGTATCCAAGTTGCGGATGTCGCCCTCTATAAAACGAAAGTTCGGACAATCTTTCAGCGGTTCAATGTTGTGCATAAAACCTGTCGAGAGGTTATCCAAACATATCACCTCATGACCTTTTCGCACAAAATGTTCGCAAAGGTTGCTTCCGATAAAGCCGGCCCCGCCGGTGATGAGTAGTTTCATAATTTCTATTATGCAAATTTGAATAATAACTGAGAATGCTCAAATCATTGCTAAACCACTTTTTCAGGCAACTTAATATATTGTCCCAATTTGTAGTCATATTCTTCGGGATGGAATGGTGCCCATCCACCCGAGGGGAAAAAGGTAAACTCACTGAAATAGACCTTGTCATTCGCTTCAAAAAAGTCCATACGGACATGAGGGATGCCTTTCGACAATTCCTCTGCAAGATTCTTCATCAATTCAAAATTGCTCGGCTTTTGTGGCTTGACTAAGGATTGGGGATATAACCCTTTCAAATCCAAAGGATTGAAATCGCAATCATAATAATCCTGTCGGGTACCAGACTCTGTATGCGTTATTAGATACAACAGCCTCGCTTTACCGTCAAAACAAAGAAACTTGCAGTCTGGCAACTCTCCAGTTTCACCACCTTCAATAAACTGCTCGGCAAAAACCTTTCGCTGAATATTGACATAGGGCCATTCTCTACCCAACAAGTATGTGTTTCTTCTCAAAGAAGTCCTTAACCTTTTTACTGCCTGTGTTTTATCAAAACGCTCCTTGTCTTTGCAGACAACCACGCCGAAACCACCTCCATCATGATTGGTTTTCAACACAAACCTATCAGGAAGCTTATTCCATTCAATATCTTCTGGCCTATCCCAAACTCCGAGTAATGGAACGACGTATTGTTCCCCTATTCTATCCGCTACATATTGTTTCACTTTAACCTTATCCGCCATCGTAGAGTATTCAGGACGATGATCATAAAGCTTCAACCATTGCAATTTGTCATTGTAAGTGATAGGATTGTTCAATTCCAACGGCTTCCTGAAAATCAAGCGATGTTGTATTTTCAAATATCGCACGTCTGAAAACAGAAAACTAAAACGGACACAAAGTGCCGAAACAAAATGCCTCCTGTCGTGCAACAAGCTCTGAACTGCATTATACAAAGGTCGTTTCATATACTTGATGAAGTTTGGAATACATTCTCACCTAACAGTCTCCATTATTCTTTAACTAAATCAGCCATCGAAGCCTTCAGTACATCAAGATGCGATTCACAATAAAGCAAATCTTTAATGACATACACACGATTCTTTTTATGCAGATTTCCCAAATATCCTTTTTTGTATAGCTTGTCAAAAATCGTATTGCCAAAGGCATTCATCAGAGACATCATTTTCTTTTGCTTGGTGGCAACCAGATTCTGGTACGCGGTCATCAGCCTAACATCATCTAAAATAATGTCATTTAGCTCAGAAATCTTGCCATCATATGCTCCATCTTCAACTATCTGCACATTTGGTTCATCCCCACATTGGGAATACGGTATGATGGATAAATCTATCTGATCTTCGGAGAAAGCAATTTGAGCCAAAAAACCTTTGTCCCACATCCCATTGTTACGGTATGCTGCCCTATCGAAACAGAGATTCCCAAGTCCATAACATATTGGTTTCCCTTTGTATATTTCATACCCGGAGAAGCAATGCTGATGATGGTTTATGACCACATCAGCCCCAGTATCCACAAAAAAACGATATTCCTTTTTCATTCTAGGAGACGGCAACTGATAATGCTCTATGCCACCATGAATGATAAGAATTACATAGTCAGCTTGACCCTTGGCTTCTTGAATCGCTTTTGTTATATCAATAATATCGTATGGATTGGATCCGCCGTAACTGTCGGTGGCTATTGAATACTCCTGCTCACAAAAGTTCAGAAAAGCAAACTTGCTGTTCTTGATTGAAACAAATCTCGTTTTCTTTGCTTCAGCGAGATTCTCTCCGCCGCCAACAAAATCCAGTCCCAGTTTTCTTGCCGAGTCTAATGTATCTTTTACGCCAACCTGCCCTTGATCTCGGAAATGATTGTTGGCTAATGTAATCATCTTGAAGCCCGCTTCTTTTACCACTTCCATTGTTTGGTATGACGATGAGAGATGCGGTCCTGACTTTTTTATTGGATTACCCTTGTCTAGCACTACTGGCGCTTCATAATTGACCACACTGTAATCTGCATTTTTTAACATCGGGACAATATCCCCTAAAAGATATTCCGTCCGCCTCTCCATGAACAATGCCTTCGTCCTGTCATAAGGAACAAGGTCTCCAGCAAATAAAATGTTTACTGCCATTTTTGTCTAACAATTATCTTTCAACCACTTTATTATATACATCACAAAGATTTCGAATATGGTTGTCGATGCCGAAATATTGCCTCACAACTTCAGCATTAATACGTGCCTTTTCTTTTCCTTGCTCTATACCTACTATCAATTCCTCCATCTTATTGGCACAATCTTCAACATCAAGTGTCTTAAATAGTGCTGCAAATCTCCCGTTTTCAGTCACCTCCTTCATCACCCCCCAGTCATTCACAATGGCCGGGAGGCCAGAAGCGACAGCTTCAATCACTGCAATTCCGAAAGTGTCTCGATTGGTAGAATAGACAAAAGCATCAACATGTTGAAGGATAGCTGGCACATCGCTTCTCCCTCCTACAAAAAAAACTGAGGTGTCCAATATCCCATTTTCCCTACAATAGTTCACGCAATTGTCAAATATTTCAGGCTCGGCATCTGTTTTTTTACCCACAAAGAAAAACTTGAAATCACAAGTACACCGATCTATGAGGGTCTTTAGTGCTTGGCATAAGAAAAGCTGTGATCGCCCACTCGAAAAATTACCAACCATAACCATATTCACATTTCCCGACATTGTCCCAGTTGTCCTTTCCAAGAAATCAGGAATATGGTAGTTTTTGTCGAATTTCGAGAAATCTATTCCATTATAAACCACATGGCAACGCTTTCGCGAAGTAAAAACAGTATGCTTTAGATACCAGTCACGCACATAGTTACTCACAAAAACCGAGGCATCGGCGCCCCATAAGGCAATTTGGGTGAACACTTTATCAATGGCCGTTGGTGCAAAACCATGGAATGTTGCGACCAACTTAACACCTGAAAAACAAGTGCAAAAGAGACCCAAAAACGCATTAAGATGTGTCTGGGTATGCAAAATATCAATCTTCTCATCTTTTAATAGCCGACGCAATTCCCTGATGTACCGCAGTTTATTTCCCTTAGGTTTAATGCAGAACATCGGCACACCAGTTTCATGGTAAGCATCCGACAATTCTCCTCCACTACGATAAATGAGAATTGATTCATAGACGCCACCGTCTTTCGTGCGAAGAGTATCCAAAACCAACATCTCCGTTCCGCCCCGATTCAAGCCCCCTATGAAATAAGCTACTTTCATCAAACAATTCCCCTTCCTGCCAATTTAATCCACGCCCAGCCAATGTTCGCTATACACATCGCAGCAAGCCACATCGTATACCATCTTATGTGCTTTCTCTTCAGCAACGACAGACCGTATGCGGCAAACATCAACTCCAAGGCCAAAACCGGGAAATGGAAGCGTTCGGAATGAGCAAATGTACTAAACATAATAACCACCAAATAACCGACGTTCAGGGCTATGGGCAAGACATGTTTTCGCCATTCGCCACTGAAAAGCAGGGAAAGCATGGCAAAAATGGTGAATCCCGACATGATGTTCTTGATGAAGTTGGCTCCGTTCATCATCATCTGGTTCTCCTGTCCACGAACAGCCACCATTGACGAGAAGGGAATGGTGAAGATTGCCGGCGCAAATACTGAGGCAGTTGCGTACTTGGCGAATGAATTGATTTGTGAACGATTTTCGTATCCCACGGCTTGGTTTTCACCCCTTCCTTCCCACAACAATTGCGT
The DNA here is from genome assembly GCA_045111995.1 of Candidatus Limimorpha sp. Lineage (GTDB taxonomy): Bacteria > Bacteroidota > Bacteroidia > Bacteroidales > F082 > Limimorpha. The sequence continues at coordinate 57,714 of JBGUHI010000072.1, forward strand.
CTCCTGAATCATCTCAACGCCAACAGTAGCGAACATCCAAACAGCGAACACGCTGCTGTACAATAGCTTTTTCCACAACTCCAGTTGTTTGCCGGAACTGAGAATCAGACCTGCCACGAAAGCCGCAAACATCACGGCGGCCAATGCCGTCCTAAAAGTGAACATAAGCAGAATGCATACGGCTGGCAGAATAACACCTACAAGTTTGATCTTCGGCGACCGAAGCACCAAATCGGCTCGCTCCGCGAACAACAGCACCAGGAAAGCCATTTCTGTTTCCTTCAAAGTGACACCGCAATAAAACCACATATTGGGCATCAACATGCAGAAAATGGCGGCCATGCGACCCACCGACTCGCCAAAATTACGTTTGGCCATGTTGTAAACCAACACGCAAGAGAAAGCATCAATGAAACATTTCACGATACGTGCCGGAAGCACATGTGTGCCCAGGATATAATACTCTAAGGCCAACCAATAGCAATAACCCACATCTGAAAAAGAAAAATACGAGTTCCTCATTTGCATAAAGAAATCCCAACCTTGTATCTTCCACGCCTCCCCCATAAACTGATACAACAATTCGTCTCCAGCAGAATAAGCATGAGGCCTTCCCGTCATTTCCATGTAATAAAGATAAATGAATACCACATATACGATTCGGATGACTATGGCGGTAGTAAACAGTTTTTTTGAGAAAACCTTTATTGAACAGTGTTGCCACTTCATCGTCAAGTTATTGCTGAAACTGAAAAAAAGCACTATGGGAACCAAGCCGAACAGCATGAACTGGAACGGAAGGGCTTGATTCATAAACAACACACTTGCCAAAAGCAAGGTTATCACATAACAGCTGATGGCCTGCGTCGAGAATTGTTTTGGGAAAAAGGTCAACATAATACTTAAATAATCAATGGCAAAATTAGGCAAATCCTTATATTAAACACTTAAATGCTATGAGTCGACGTGTCAACGTAATCAGTTTATCAACCTTTGTTTTACAAAGGCCCCATATCTCATTACTATATCCTTCACTCTCAACCACATCAATGGCTGTTCATATTGTCTACAAACCTTTTCAGACTGTTTTTCCCAATCCACCTTCCTGAGTTCCTGCTTTGCCGCGTCATGGAACTCTTTTGAAAGAAGATATGGAAGCAAAGCAGATGCCCGTAAAGCATCTATCAGCTGCTTGTAATCGGGGTTTGTTTTCTCTTCTTCGCTCAAAAAACCCAAGTTCCAAAGCATGTGATGTTTTGGCTGGTGCAGACGCCCTACACCTCGGTTTGCAACATCCACGTCCTGGTTATAATAGGCCAAAGGCCTGTTCAAAAACGCCACCTTATGTTTCAAGGCAATTTGCACCCACAGGATGAAGTCCTCTCCCAACTTGACATCTTTCGGGAAACCTTTCATCTCCTCAAAGACTCTCCTAGGAATGCAAACCGCACCTGTCCAAAGCGGCATATACATGGTTTTTGCATAAGCCCTACAATAATTGATATAGCCTTTTTCGAAGCCCTCCTCCACCCCAATTTGCGCCACACGGGTTTTCCGCTTGATCTCATTGACGATGGTATAGCTTGTGCCATATATGCCTGCATCGGGAAATTCCTCTATTAGTTTGGACATCTCTTCCAGAAAACTCGGCTCCCACCAGTCGTCGGCATCCAAAAAACAAACGTATTCTCCCTGAGACAATGCAACTGCATTGTTGCGTGCCAAACTTACACCTGCGTTTTTTTGACGATACAGATGACAATTGGAATTGCCTTCGATAGATTCCAATGCTTTTGCAAAAGAATCGTCTTTACTGCCATCGTCCATAATCACCAACTCGAAATCGGTGAAAGACTGCGCCAACACGCTTCCGATGGCCTTGGCCACGTAAGGGGCTTTGTTGTAGAGCGGTATGATAACGGAAAAACGTGTGTTCATTTCAAGATATGCCATTTGTTCAACTTAAACAACACCCTCTCGACACAGTATACCACAGGCCAAGCATGATATTTCTTCAATCGCTTATACTGCGATACAGGGAAGGCATTTTCGTCATAATCAGCCAAAATGGCTGGAGGCAGCACTTCCTCCAAAACCTGTCTTCGCTCTTTGTTGCGTAAATCAAGATTACGCTCACTTATTCCGCTTGTGTCAAAAATGGTAACATCCATGTCTACATATATGGGTCTGACCCGACCAAGGCCTATGGCCTGCAAAAACCATTTCCAATCACTCACAATCTTCAACTCCTCGTCATATAGCCCATAGACATCAAACAAACTGCGATGAATATAACAGCAATCATGATTCAAAGTTGAACTATAGTATTGCCTTAGCGAATACTCCACCTTCCCGCTTTTGCCAACGATCTTTCCTGTTGAATAGTCTTTCTTGATCATGTTTCCGTATATGAGAGGAGCCTCTGGTTCTTGAAACTCGATTCCTGCCTCTTTCAGAGCCGCAATCATACGTTCGGTGACATCAGGAGCAGCAAGGCAGTCGCCAGAGTTCAAGATTTGTATGTAATCGCCAGTGGCCATACGAATGCCTTTGTTCATGGCGTTATATATGCCCGAATCTGGCTCCGAGACCCATTTTAGATGGGCGAACCCCATTTCGTTTGCCTTTATGACTTCCACACTATTGTCGGTCGAAGCACCATCAATAACAATGTATTCAAACTCTTTGAAAGTCTGCGAGGCGACGCTTTGCAGGGTCTTCTCAAGACCTGTTGCGTTGTTTCGGTTGATGGTGATGATCGAAAGTTTCATCGAATAGAATCAAAACACACAATTACAAATCCTCTCCACATCACACTCTCTCAACTCATAATACATCGGCAACCGTACCAAGCAATCCGCATAACGGTCGCATTCTGGAAGTTCTCGGCCATCGTGCTTGTCTTTATAATATTCGCTACTGTGCAGGCTCAAATAGTGGAACACCGCCAGAATGTCGTTCTCTTTCTGTTGCTTGATCAATGCTGTGCGTTCCTGAAGGTTGTTGCACACCAAATAGAACATGTGGGCGTTGTTGGTGGCATAGTCGGGAAGGTCGGGCAAACGGAAGCGTCCCTCATCGGCCAAAGGTTTCAGCAGTTCGTAATACTTGTTCCACAACGACTTGCGCTTGGATTGGATGTCGTCAAGATGCTCCAATTGCGCCCAAAGGAATGCCGCCACTACCTCGCTCGGCAGGAACGAGGAGCCGATGTCGCACCAGCCGTATTTGTTCACCTCGCCACGGAAGAACTCGGCACGATTGGTGCCCTTTTCCCAAATGATTTCGGCACGGCGGATGAAACGCTCATCGTTGATGCCGAGCATGCCACCCTCGCCCGAGATGATGTTTTTCGTCTCGTGGAACGAGAACGCCGAAAGATGCCCGATAGTGCCTAATGGCTGACCTTTGTAATAGGAATCAATGGCTTGGGCTGCGTCTTCAACGACAAGAAGATTGTGTTTTTCCGCAATCTCCATGATGCGGTCCATGTCGCAGGCCACACCTGCATAATGCACAGGGACGATGACCTTGGTGCGCGGCGTTATCAATGCCTCGATTTGCTCCGCGTCGATGTTAGGATTACGCTTCATGCTGTCGGTAAAGACGATTTTCGCCCCTGCCCTAACGAAAGCCAACGCTGAGGACACAAAAGTGTAGCTCGGCACGATGACTTCGTCGCCAGGCTTGATGTCGCACAAGATGGCCGCCATCTCAAGTGCATCGGTGCAACTTGTGGTGAGCAGGCATTTCTTGAAACCGTATTTCTCCTCGAAAAAACGCTGGCAGCGCTTGGTGAACTCGCCGTTGCCGCTCAGTTTGCCGTCATACACGGCCTGATACATGTAGTGGGCTTCCTTGCCCGTGAGATGGGGTTTGTTGAAAGGGATTTGCATGATTGTTTTTTCTGGTTCTACATGGCCCATACCATCATCTTCCGTCCGTTGTATTCCCGTTCCTCATGCCAGATTTTCTCTTCCCACGGCTTGCCGGGAGTGCGGTCGAAGATGATGAAATGGCCTTCGTCGATGGCTCCTGCCTTGGCCATGTATTCCCATGTCTGGCGCAAGCCGTCCTCGATGGTCTTCTCAAGGCTGTAACGCTTGATTTTCAGTTCCAAAACGATGCGTTGTATCGGGCCGCCGTAATGATCGGTGAGAGGCTTGCGGATGAGCAGGTCGGTTCGGCCTCGGCCCAAGCCGTACTCGCGGTCGATGTAGCCGCCGCCGTTCACCACACGCTGCAGGAATGCCTGCATCAGCAGTTGCGGTCCGCTCTCCTTGTAGTCGAACTTCCCTATCCACGCATCGGCGTTCTGGCGGAAGAACTGCTGGAAGTCGAGCATCAACTTCTCCATGTTAATGCTGTTGTCAGGGTTGATGTACCATGCCGATTCCTGCGTCAGACCAGTTTGCGTAGTCCAAGTCAACTCACGGGGAATAATCTCACGGTAGATTCCGTTAGCGATGCGGCGGGGTTTTCCTCGCTCGACTTGGATAAGCCCCATGTCCACCACATACTGTACATCGTCCGAAGGCATCAGGGACTCGTCGGCTTCCTCTTCGTTGGCCAAAATCGGGCCTATCACACGGCGCACTCGCTCTTCCTTCAACTTGTCGATCAAGATGTCGATGTGCGTCTCGCGGCGATATATGATATTCTCTTGGGCCTTATAAATCATCTCGGGGATAATCTTTATGCTACGGTCGCGGTTCTCCTTCATCTTCATCGTCACCTCATAGCCCAAAGCATTCACCAGCCAGGGCTGGCCTTCTGTCGCCTCCCATATCATCGGGAAACAAGTCTCGTCGAAAACCTGGCCTGTCGCCTTCGTATGCTCCAGATACAATTCGCGGATTTCCTCCTTGCTGAAGTTGCCCAGGCGCAGCGACTCCGCCTTGATGTTGAACGCCGAGCCGCCCGCAATGATGTCTTGGTTGGAAAGCACGATGCGATAGTCGCGCACGTCGCGCACGCCGCATAGGATGATGGACAGTGGGAAAGCCTTGGGGCGGTTGGCATAGCCCGCCCGTATTTGGCGGAGAATGCTGACTAAACTGTCGCCCACCAAGGCATCAATCTCGTCGATGACAAGGAGGATCGGCTTGGGTAACCTCTCGGCCAGAAGGCGCAAATAGGTGGCCAGCATCGAGTCCTTGCCCACCTGCTGCACTTCGTCGCGAATCCGAAGCGGCTCATCGTTACCGACAACGCTTCTGAATTCCTCTGCCAAAGTGTCAATGGTCGATTTTACCACGCTTTGCACGTCGTTGCGCGACCCTTGTCCGCCCTCCACGTTGGCATACACCGCAATGTATTCCCCTTCCTCGTTCAGATAGTCGCGAAGGGCGAGCATGCAGGATGTCTTTCCCGTCTGCCTCGGCGCGTGCATCACAAAGTATTTCTGCTGCCGGATCAGCAGCAGCACCTCCTCCAAGTCGAAGCGCTTCAGCGGGTCAATATAGTAGTGCAGGTCTTTCTTGACCGGCCCAGCCGTGTTGAAGAATCGTTCCATAATGTTTCTGTTTCCAGACTGCAAAAATAGCAAAATCTTGGAACATCAGTCTCGGTTGCTTATGAGATGAAGGTCGTTGGTTGGGAATTGCATATTCTTGACAGGCATTATACATGGTCTCTTGTCAAAAACACATGTATTAGTTTGAACAACTTCTTAGAAGCAATTGTTTGTAAGCAAATAAGTGCCTAAATAACAAATACAGTTCTAACCTTACACAAAAAACACCACCACCCCTGCCATTATCACCGCTATTGCGCCGGCCTTCCGCCATGTGATTCTCTCCTTGAAGAACAGCCACGAAAGCAGTGGAACAAACAGATAACTCAATGATTCAATGATACTTACTTCTTTTACTTCAACTCCATGACTCAGGCAGAAAATGTTGAGCAACAAAGATGCGCCCATGATGCCATAACCGCCAATCACCCAAGGATTGAGATACTGGCGGATGAAGGTCGCATACTGATTCTTGGCACCTTGTTTGAGCAACATCTGGGCACCTGCTGCAGCCAAAACGGACACTATGACAAGCAAATAATACCTCATGCCTTAGCAAACAACACAATTCCAATAATGATAACGACAGAGCCAATGACATTTTTGAGTGTGATGACCTCTCCGAACAACAAAGCCGATATCAGCAAGACGAAAATCAGGCTCGTTCCCTTGAACATGAAGGCTGTTGAAAGAGGCATTCTGGCTATGACCTGCTGCCAAAGGACAGCATAAACGCCCATCACGCCAACGGCTCCCACTATCCATATGAAATATGGCCATGTCATCATCTCCTGTCGCGAAGCCATCTTGGTGCAAATGGAGGTACAGGCGTAGATTAGGTTCACGCCGACAAGGGCAAGATAAGTCTGAAAGCGCTTTGTCATCCAATTTCTACAACAAATTACCCAAATTACCCGTAAAGAATTGCTCAAGCGACATGGACTGGCCGCCCACGACCAGAGCGTATTGCGGATGATACATATTGCGGAAAGTGCCCAAGCCTGTATTGTTCTGCCGGCGACCGCTTTTCACTTCGATTGCGACCAAATGTTCGCCTCGTGCAATGACAAAGTCCACTTCCTCGTCGTTCTCGCGCCAGTAATAAAGCTGGTATTCCAGCTCATCGGCCTTGTCCAAAAGATAACACCCAACTGCCGACTCGACCCACCTGCCCCACAAAGTGGGATGGGTGAAAGCCTTTTCGTAGGTCATGCCGTCCGTCATCACGGTGAGCAAGGCGTTGTTGAACACTTGCAACTTGGGTATGGAACGGTACTTGCGCGACTTATCGACCGCGTATTTCTGCAAGCCAATAATCAATTTGCTCTCGCCCAAGACCTCCAGATAATTGACCAGTGTAGTGGCGTTGCCAGCATCCTGCAACTGACCAAGCATCTTGTTGTACGACAGCAACTCCGCCGAATAGGCACAGCCGAGACGGAAAAGCTGGTGCATCAAGGCAGGCTTGTAGATATAGGTGGTTTGAAGCACGTCCTTCTCAATGGCTGGTGCCACAATCGACTCACGCATATAGCGGCGCCAACGGCTTTCATTCGGCAGATAAGCCGCACTGCCCGGATAGCCGCCGAAATACACATATTGGTTAATATCCCAACCAAAGGCTTCGTGCATCTCCTGAAAGGTCCAATGCCCCATGGGAAACAGTTCAAAACGACCGGCGAGCGACTCTGTCAGTCCTTTCTTCAACAACAAGCGCAAAGACCCAAGCAGCACCACTTTCAGGTTCACGTCATTGAAAGTGTCGGCATCCCATTCCTTCTTCACCTGCTCGCTCCAATTGTCGATCTTGTGGATTTCGTCGAAAACGAGCAGAAACTCGGGCGCATTGTTGAAGTTCATCTGTGCCCTTGCCTCAGCCCAACAATCGGCTATCCAAGTGGCGTTCTGCGGGTCAACGCCATCAGCGTTGAAAAACATGGATGGGTAAGAAATCTCTTGCAGCACTTGTTTCACCATCGTGGTCTTTCCCACCTGTCGCGGCCCTGCGACAACCTGAATCGTCCTTCGCGGTTCGTTGATATGGGAAACCAAATCATCGTTTTGTAGCCTTCTGATCATAACTTATTTGTTTACAGGCTGCAAAAGTATAGAAAATCTGCGATTTTTGTTAGAAAAATCTTCAAATCTTACTGAAAAAATCTGCGATTCTTGACGAAGAAATCTTCAAAAGTTCAAGAAAAAATCTACGATTCTTACATCCACCAATGATAATAATCCATTACAGACTCCACTGCGAATCCGCTTTTCTCGTACAATCGACACGCTGAGACATTATCAAGTTGAGTAGCCACTGAAATCTTTTCCCCGTGCTGTTGTTGCATCATATAATGAATCACATGCTGCATCATGGCCGTTCCAATACCTCGTTGTTGGAAGTCCTCATGTATAGCGACTAATCCGATCGTTCCGAAGCCATTTTTATTGTCAAGCGTTACAAGTCCCCTTGGCACTCCTTCATGCATATAACAAAAAACTTCGGTTGCCAAAGAATGATTCACCGATTGTTCTATCCAACGGGAATACAGACGCTCATAGCTACCTTGGGGAAAACGATTATCCAACTTGAACCTTGAATACTTCCCACTTACCAACGCCAAATGCAACAAGTCATCTGTCACACCTTTGGCGCTATCCCACAATATCACATCTTTGTTTACCTCAGAGCCGAGATCATCAGAAAGTGCATAGACCACCTTTGCATCAACCAATTTGGCATTTGGCATCGGGAAACCTATGTTATGAGGTGTAACCACATACACCAAATCAAAACTGTCCTCAACTGACGCCCTTTGATCATACAAAGCCCGAGCTTCTTCCGCAGAATCAATCTCAGCCCTTCCTATGCGCAACCCGAAAAAGTCGCTGTCCCAGTCAAGTCTTTTGATTTCCATCATAAATTCACCTCGTCTTTAACAATAAACAACTGCCTCCCCTTCACTTGGTCGAAAATCTTTCCAATATACAGGCCAAGGATTCCCATCACGAAAAGGAGCAACCCTCCGACGAACCATATCGAGAACACCGTCGTCGTATAACCAGGAACCTCGATGATCCCAATCCACTTGGCAACCACATCATAAACAGCCAACAAGAACGAAACCGCCGACATACCGAAACCCAACCCCACAGCCAATCGCAAAGGCCTGTTGCTATTGGAAACTATAACTTCAAAACTGAGTTTGAGCAATTTGGACAGGTTGTATGAACTTTTGCCTTCAGCACGTTCTGAATGCTGCACGTCAATTGCAGCATCCTTAAAACCTAAATAATGCACCAAAGAGGGGAAGAATCGTACTTTTTCCGGCATCTTGTTAAACTCTTCAATTACACATTGCTTGTAGATACCAAAATTAGCAATGGCCCTATCCGTATCAAACCCACTCAACCAATTAAATATTTTATAAAACCAATAAGACGATTGTTTTTTCAAAAAACCATCCTGACGGACGGCCCGCCGCGCATAGACGATATCAAACCCTTCTTGCGCCTTTTCATATAAGTTGGGGATCTCCTCAGGGCGGTCCTGAAGGTCGCAGTCCATCACCACCACCCAGTCGCCTTTGGCGTAATGCAGTCCTGCAGTAATGGCGTAATGCTGCCCAAAATTGCGCGAGAGATTGATGCCTTTCACCTTGGGATTCAGTGCGCATTGCTTCACGATCTCATCCCATGAGTTGTCAGGTGAAGCGTCATTGACGAGAATGATTTCGTAATCATCCGTAATGGTGCTCACGCTTTCCACGTTGCGCCGCACCAGTTCGGCAACCATCTTCTCTCCACGATAGACGGGGGAAACTATTGAAATTGTAAGCTTTCCCATAAAACCATCATTCTATTCGATACATTACCAAACCCAGTTTCCTAAACTCAGCCTCCATAAAGAACCCTAATTCGGGGAATTGGTCTTCCACCGGTGCAATATTTGTAGTTTTAGGAGACAACAAGACCATGCCACCCCTAATTTCATCTTCCGTTTTCATATTAAAAGTATTGTCTCTCTTCACATGCCTAAGATTTGGAACAACATGTCCCCTAAGCCAACTGTTTTCCATATTCCCCTCCTCCAACTCTTCAGCATACCATACAATATCATTCTCGTCCTTTAACTTGTCTGCAAACAAAGACATTTCCTGACACACGCCTGCTTTCCTTTCATAGATTGCCTTACACAATTTCGGATATTTTACCACATGATAACCCACTATCAATAGCACAACTGAATAACTCAAAACCTTGTTTTTAAGGCTGTCCCATCGCAACAGATAAAGCATCGCTGGCACGGACAACAGCAATGGGATCATGTAATAAACACCATGTAATCGCAGAACGAAACCTCCCAAAGTATAAGCCACAGCCGACAACAGCAACGTGTCACTGAACTCATCATATTTCTGCTTCTTTATGAATACCGAAAACAATCTATACACAAAAACCATGAACATCACTATCAGCAATTTGTGTAGCAGCAATTCCTTTATCAAATTGGATAGTATTGTATCAGACGATCCATGCGACGAATCATAGAAACCAGTGGTATGGGGCAATATCAAGACAACATACAAAACAACAAACAGCAGAAACACTGCCATGCATGATACTGAAACAAAATCCAATTTACGCCTGCTCCATATCAATCCTACGCCGATCATCAATGGTATAACTGCATTCAACTCTAAGCAAAACGACAAATACAGCAAAAATACCAGCGACAACACACCAAACAATCCTCTTCTTTTTGTTTTCCTAACATACAGCAAAAACAACAAACAAAACGATACGGTTAGTACTTCATCTATACATATTGTTGTCCACAAACACGTAAAGCCTTCAAAAAACCTCTGACAAAAAACCAACAGCACCAACAGCGAGGTCCATTTTGCCATATTCCGATTCAAATTGGCCTTATCCTTCAGAAGCAAATAAACCAGCAAAAACAGTTGGGAAACAAGCAAAACCCATAAAACAGCATTCAAGACATAAAAAGGCTTGGCGCTACAATAACCTCCGCCAGTAAACAGCAAGGCCAAATTGGTATGAATGTAGGCCATAGGAAACAACCTTCCTTCTATTGGATTGAACCCAGGGAAATCACTTAAACGCGCAGGAACGCCACGCCCCGCTTTTGTCTGAATCATGCAAGCGTCATCCATAGACCATGAGGCATTATGCACGATGAGATAACTACCTCCTACCATAATGAATAACAAGACCAATCCAACTAATATGGTGTGAATCAAGTCTTTCTGTGTCGAACTGTTTTTAACATCTTTCATAGAATCATGTTTTTTAACCAAAACGATAGTTATAATAGCAAACCTTTATTTTAATAAACAACAATCTAAACCCATATCTTCTCAAATACTTTCCAAGAAAATTATGCCGAGAACGTCGTATGATGGCTCGCACGGACATCATCCATGGCTTTTTCTTACCAATATAATGGACAACCCGTACCGGAGCCACATCATACTCATGAATAATGTTCATCCAATCATAGCTTTCGCTGTATAACACATTGCAACCTTGGGGCAATCCTAAACTTTCATCATCCCAAGACGAGAAATAATATCTGATTATATCCTGGTCTCCAACAATCTCTTCTTGAATCTTACCAGAATACCATGCGTCCAAAAGACCAGCAAATTCTTCAAGATTCGGTTTTATCACCATTAAGCCCGAATTTAGTTTTCTCAAACCAGGGAAATTATACTTGTCAGCAACTACAGCAGACATATGAGGCTTTTCAAAAAGAAAATCTATATTCCCTACAATTTGCATGTCGGAATCAAGAAAAACCACTTTGTCAAATTGAGTCAAAGTCCAAATATACAATTTGTCAAATGTATGATTCCAATGCACCTTATCTGTTCGTTGGTTCAGATTATCGCAATAATTAACATGCTCTTTAAGAACTTGGTACTCAATGCCGTATTTCTCCAACACCAAAATCGTCCTCTCAGAAACGGAATCTGAACAAAGGACAAACAGCGAATAGTTTGATTTGACTAATGCCAAACTATCATGAAGTCCCAGCACACCCAAAAGATAATCATCTGTGCTCAATAATGTGACATACGATTTTCTATCCATACCAATTACAACATCCTTTCGCTTGTCGCGCAACGACTCACTTTGTAAAAAACTTTAGCCGAACTACCAAGAAAAACAGTTTAATGCGAATTTTCGAAACCAGTTTCATGTCTTGATACCTTCCTAATATTGGAAAATCGCTACGGACCAACAGCTCATGCATCCTATGCTTACGACTTGCATCAAATGCTTTTATCACAACATAATACCTACGAATATAATAAGAAAAGCCCAGCAAAAAATCATTTCTAAAGCATGTGACATTGTTTTCTTCCAAAACGCTCCACTTCATTTCCATCATATTCAGAATCTTGTCCATAGCCTCATTATGAGAAAAAACTTTTGATGCCAGCGAGTCAGACTGCCTACACCAATGATAAAATGGTTTATTGCAATATGAGACATGACAAGTTTTGGAATAGCACATTAAGTTAAACAAAGTATCTTCCTCGTTATACTTTAATCTGTCAAGAAACCAAATGCCATTATCTTCAATAAAACTCTTTCGATACAAAGAATTCCACACATCTCGTGCGCAAAAATTCACCATCAAATTCTCTGGGACCAACAAGTCACGGATAATGCCTTCTCTGGTCGGATTTCTAAAAACCGTCAAAATCGAAACGTCTGAGACATTGGATGGTATATTGAAATAATTTGCACAAATCGGATGAATTTCTGAAACGGTCTTCTCCCCAGAAAAATCAATCCATGTATCTGACACACAGATATCGGAATGATTTGCAATCGCCGTTTCATACATCACCTTATACATGTCTTTTTCTTGGAAATCATCATTGTCAGAAAACCCAATATACTGACCATGAGCCAATTTCATTCCAATATTTCTACTTTCAGCAACACCCTTGTTCGTATCGTTTTCTATTACAATAATCCTGTCATCCATTTCCGCCATTGCCTTGACAATGGTAGCACTATTGTCTTTTGGTTTGTCCATCACACAGATAATTTCAATCTCTCTGAGTGTTTGGCTACATAAAGAGTCCAGGGTGCGTTTAATTGTATTTTCCGCATTATAAACTGGAACTACAATGGAAACCTTAACATCCTGAGCAATCATAAATCAAAGAATTACTTATTCATTTGTTTTGTCTTCTATCCATCCTCACTTTTGTGATTCCACAAACGGATTACCAAAGACTATCTCTTCAAATCGGCTTTCTGCCATAGCATCCCTGTGTAACTGTTCCGCCTGATAAGGCACAAATCTCTCCAATGTATCAAACAAACCCTCAAACGAATCATACAAATGCACGTCTGCCATACCTAAGCAACTCCGTCCGGCATCGAAATTGACGAACACTGGGATTCCGGCCGTCAACATTTCGGGAATGCGAGTCAAAGCACCTGTCGTGGGAGGCTGATAGACCAAAACGGCATCAGTCTCTTCAAGGATTCTGTCCAGCTCATCATTCTTCACCGTTCCGTAAAACGTGAAACCCGTTTGCTGCGGCACACTTAACGATTCGGTGTGATAGCCTGCTATGCCCAAGTCGAAAGGCAATGGTTCGCTTGCCGCATTGTCGAGCAGCAATTGCATTCCTTTCCTTGTGGGATAATTGTTGGCCGAGCCAAGAAGCAGAAACCTCTTTCGTTCGTTGGCCTTTCTGGCATCACGCCTTTTGCGTATCTCGAGAAGATGCGTCTCAACCTCTTTAGGAGGATAATATGGAAGAAAACTGGCTTTTACACCCAAAAGACGCAGCAGCCAAGTCTCTTCTCTTGAAATGGCAAACACATAATCACAGTGTTGCAAGTTGCGCACTTCTTTCCCCAAATCATCAACATTTTGGCTAGCGACTAACGACTCGATATTATGCGGCATTCCGATGACTGGGTGGCCTGTTGCCTTCATAAGATACAGCAGGTCCCTATCGGTGGTGTTTTCCCACAAGAACACGACATCCTGATCCAGATACTTGTCGTAAATGACAGGAATTCTCAACGCATAATACTTTACAAGCCGCACATAGTTCGTCAGCGACCCAATCTGTCTTTTTGGGTGATGCTTCCTCACAAACTTCATCGCCCTGAAAGCCCAACGCAGCAGTTGTCGTTTTGGCATTCCCTTGGGAAGATCAAACGGGTCGTATTCAACAGAGATGCCATTCTCCACCATCAAATCCCTGATTTGGACGCTCCTCTTGCTGCCTCCATCACCAAAGGGATCGAGCTTGAATTTGGTATTGCATACGATTTTTTTCATCTCGGCAACGACTTAACGCCCCATAGCCAAAACCGATACTTGGCATATCCTTTCCTTGACATCAGTTCTCTGACAAATCGGTTTTCCTTTAACGATGCCCTGCAAATGTTTCTAAACTCCTTCTGCTCTTCAGAAGTCAAAAGAGGTACATAACGAACATATCTATTTAACGTAGAACGAGCTGCGTTGTAATAGGAATCTCGCACATGGACATATTGCTTGGGCACTTCCTTTGCCACATCATAGATCAAGCGCGAATCCACAAAGCACTTCTCATACAAGGTGTGTGGCGTAGGTTTCCATTGCTTCCCAGTCAACGATTCCGGGTTGTCACGGTAAAGATAATACTTGTCAGGTATCACCATCATCCGCTTGGCTGACATAAGAACCTTGAAAGAATATGGCACATCCTCCCCCATGTTGATCTCTGGAGAGAAAATATGGTTTTCATCCAAGAACGCTCGACGCATCAACCTCCTCCAAACGACACTCATCCTCGACAATTCATTGGATTTCAACTGCTCCAAATAATCCAAGCCCAACATCACTTTTTCTATAGGTCTAACATCTCGTATTTCTTCGATTTTCTCAGCCCAGAATCTATATCTCCCAAACTCCAACACATCCAAGTCATTTTCCTCGCAGATCTTCAACAAATTGCCTAAACAATTTTGAACAATCTTATCGTCAGAATCCACATTCCAGATATAGTTTCCCTTTGCCACGGCACGACCCGTATTGCGTGCCGCACCCAATTTCTTGTTCACCTCATGCTCGACCAAAACAAGGTTAGAATGCCTCTTTTGGTATTCCAGCACAATATCGCGAGAATGGTCGGGCGATCCATCATTTACACATATCACTTCATATTCCTCTTCGGGTATATCTTGCTGATATACACTATCCAAGCACTCGGCAAGGTATTGCTCGACATTATAGAACGGAATGATAATTGACAGCCTTAATGACATCGGATCAGTTATTATGTTTGTTTAAATCGCACCATTTCAGCCATTCACAAGTGATCTCCATTCCCTTTTCAACGGAATAGCGTGGTTGGAAGCCCAACACTTCCTTGTTTTTCTGCACATTGATTGGGGCATACTGGCTATATATGGCCATTTCCGTGGCTTTTTTCTCTGGCAAGTTCTTCATCACCACATTACGAATCAAGCGGAGCACTTTTCTTGGGGCCTTATAAAGCCACAAAGCCAAACGAGGCGACTTCGGACTCAACGCTTCGTATTTGTCCATCAACACCACCATGCGTTTCCACAAGGCATTCTTGATATTCAAACGCATCTTTCTGAAAGTGCCATCCTTGAGCGGAACGGAAGGATAGTCACTTGGCCTCTTCCCAATCACATCCAGATAGTGACTGTAAAACTCTCGCCAAGTAACTTGTTCGCCATCGGTAGCGATAAATGCCTGCCCATCGGCTTTGGGATTGGTGCAGCATTGCAGACAGAGATCAACAACATTGCCAACGTACACAGCATTGCAAATGCCATTGCCGTTGTCCACCCAGCTGAACTCGCCTTTCCGCATCAGGTCAACGATATAGATGGTGTACCACATGGAATAAGGCCCCCAGACGTATGTCGGGCGGACAATCGAACCATGTAAACCATACTCATTCAAAAGTTCCCAAAAGCGTTTCTCGGACTGCAATTTGCTCTGCGCATAGGAATCTTTGTATGGAACCAGCGGCGAGTCCGCAGTCAAATCAGGCAGCACTGTTTCACCATGAACCACAACGCTGCTCATCTGCACCACATGCTTGATGCCTGTCTTTTTTGCAGCGGCCAAGATGGATTCGGTGGCTTTGATGTTGGTTTCAGCCTTACCCACGATAGCCAAATGGAATACATAATCACAGCCTTCCATCGCGTTGGCCATGGCATCCTCGTCAAGAATGTCAGCTTGAACGAAATCCACATCGAAGCGACTGACATAAGCTGCCTTGCCCCAATTATGCACCAACACGCGCACTTTGGCATCCTCGTGCAGCACCAACTGTTCGACCAACTGACTTCCGATAAACCCTGTACCTCCCGTAACGAATACGGTTTTCCCTTCAAATCCGCCTATTGGATGCTTCTCATAGGTAGTGGGCTTTTTCTGTGCATAGCAGCGTTCCAATGTCTCCATAACGGCCAACCCATCTCCAACAGGGCATACCAATTGAGCCTTACCGGCCACTGCATCGAGGAAATTGCCCAATTGCGAAACGCCATTTCCATCGACAACCTTTTCTTTGCCGTCCAACAACATTTCCTTAGAATCGAAAACCCCAAGCACGACCTCATGTCCGTTGCCTTCAACCACAATGGTGTTGGAGAGTGTTCTCGTCCGGCTCAGCTTGAAAAAGGCCTTAGCCTCGCCGAACCGCATGTCAATAGTCAGGTTGCTTTCCAGTCCTCCAGCTGCATCATCCTCATAATCAATCTTGTCAGGATTTCCGAGACACCACAACAAGAAGTCAAGCGAATGTATGCCATTATCATACAAGGCACCTCCCGGCACGAGATCCTTCTTGAAGCAATACCCTGAAACGGTAGGCCAGTTGGAAGGAAGTCCCTCGTTTATCGTGATGCAGGGTGATTGACCAAAAAAGCCGTCTTGAATCAGCTTTCGTACCTCTTGCCGGGTAGGGAAAAAGCGATAGCTATGACACACCCCAACCACCAAGTCGGCAGGGGCTTCGGCCATAATGGCTTTGGTCTCTTTAGAGGAAGGCGAGAGCGGTTTCTCGCAAAGCACATGCTTGTGGGCTGCCACACAATCCTTCAGAATCGCATTATGGACATGAGGAGGTGTGCAGATAATACAAGCATCCACCTTTGGCAACGCCTCGTGGTAATCGCTCACCACATGAAGCAGGCCATGCTTCTTCGTCAGTCTCTCAGCCTGAGCGGCATTAGGCTCCGCCAAAACGAGGTTTTCTACCCCCAACAGCTTCTTTGCTGCTGGAATATGATTGCAGTCGGCTATGGCGCCGCCGCCGATAATTAAGAGTTTCATTCTTTTAAATAATGTTCAAAATTAGTTTTCTATTAATACTATTACTATTAGGCTGCGATTCTCGTTATCATAGGACAAACCCTAATGGATATGAGGAAAGTTGTACGCTTAGAACTAAGCGAAGTCCATCGGATGAAACTCGATAGAGCATCCCGCATAGGAGAGAGGCTCTGCTTCAAGATGATGTGCCTGGCCTTACTCATATGATAACGAAACTTCATTATATTCAATGTCCCATTAATGCCACACAAAGTAGTTGAGCGCCATTATTTCCTAAAGATTTTCAAAAAACGTTTTAGTTTAAGCCAACACTTTCCAACTGTACGATGCCTATAGGCAAAAAGTCCAATTCTGTCTCTAACAGAAAATCTGCGACAAACCAACCCTTCAATAGTGTCCAGTTTTTTCAATAAGCAATTTACATCTTCATAATCTTTCCATAACACGGTCTCCAATCCCAATGCAACACGCTTTATATATGGCACCTCGTGTAAATGCCATTGCCTATCAAGCACCTTCCCAAAAGTATAAAAATCGGAATAACCAGTTTTTAGCCGAAAAACAGAGCCAAGACCTTCTGGCTTCAAACATTCATTCCTATTAGCAAAATCAATAGCCCAACCAAAGTCAATGAGTGAAACTTTGCATACATCTCCTTCATCTTTAACAAGAATATTCCTATCGATAAAATCCCTATGAAGAACCCTATTCTCTACCAAAATGCGAAGAATAGCAATTGTTTCCTTCATCAAGGAACGTATTAACAATGGCTTATTATTTTGTTTTTTGGAAAAAAACTCATCCATTTTTACACCTTCAACACGTGCAGTTTCTACCCAAGCGCCGTCGTCCGCGACACCAGATGCCAACACTTTAGGGAAACAATCATATTGTGATAATCTCTGAAGAAACTGCACTTCGTTTTCAATCAAGAAATCACTTGCTCGTTTATAAAAGGAATTATCTTTTTCATACACGACAGAAAAAAACGGGACTGATTTCGACTCATCATGACATAGTTTGGAAACCATTTTACCATGTCGGGATGCATGATGAGATTGACTTACAGCATTATTGTTAAAATACACCGTTTTGTCTGAAGGCCGCACATATTCGTATAGCTTTTTCCCCATAAAAACATCCAAAGAATCCATTGCACCTGTAACTGTTGGAACATAAACAGTATTAATGGAAGAAGCATAAAAGGATAGTTTATCTTCATAATCCTTTGCTACCTTGGATTTTTGAACATAGGCATGATACAGCAACGTATAGTATTGGTTCTCATCACTCGGAACATAAAAACCCTTTTGAAGAAATTGACGGGTCTGCAAAACACTGACTTCCCAGTCTATGTCATAATAATCATCTCCTAAATAACGAAAATCAAACGGGACTTCCTCCCCGGCAATCTGAATTGTATGGTATACCCTGTATGGAATATTATACACATCTTTTGCTTGAGTCAGATATTTGGCATAGTTTTTATCCTCCACCAATAAGTCAATGTCTCCGTGAGCTTCACTTGTATATTGATCTGGCAAGCATTCATGATTGCGCAACACACAATAATTCAAGGTGTTGTTAAGCAAATAAAAAAGCTGTTGTATTGACTTAAATCCATTAGTACCCAAACAATTGTTTTCACAAATCTCAATATCCAGACTTTTTGGAGTTTCAAGCAAAAAATCTTTAATGTTTTTTCCAAACAAAATAGTCAAATCCTTATTGGTCTCCCACTCATCATTACTAGTGTGGATTTTATGTCCTCCCCCCGATAGCTCTCTATAATAAGTTTTTTTATCAAACACATTCACATTTACTAGAGAACCGCCCGATGACGTTTGTCTCTTCTCCATAACTGGATTTTTATCTTCAAAAACAATAACATAAAAATCCCCAATTCCACAGTGCACCATCTTGTGTTTAAGGAGATTCTCATAATGTTTTTCATTCAAGTGTCTCTGCGAATGAGCATAGAAGGTTGTTAAATTCCCAATAAAATCAGATTCTTTCCAGCGAAATTGAAATATCTTGTATAATTCAAAGTTAACACGCAAATCATCAACAATAAAATCTTTAATTGTTGCAGCATTTGACCAAATAATTAAATCATGAAGCATGTTTTGCTCTCCTTTTTAGTAAATGTTCAAAACCGGTTTTCTATTAATACTATTGGGCTGCGATTTTCGTTATCACAGGACAAACCTTAATGGATATGAGAAAAGCAGTACGATTAGAACTGAGATTACTCTCATCATGCAGCTTGTTTTTGACTATTGACTTACTATAAACAGTACTTTATTTACACGCCATAATAACGCTTATACCATTCAGCGAATTTCCTCAAGCCCTCCCGCAAAGATGTCCGAGGAGCAAAGCCAAAGTCATTTTTCAATGCACTGACATCGGCAAAAGTGGTCACCACGTCGCCAGCCTGCATAGGAACCAGTTCCAAATGGTTATCGATATCATAATCCTGAGGGAGCAAGCCCACTCTCATCAGTTCTTCGCCCAATACATGCACGAAATCCAGCAACTGCTCAGGATTGGAATTCCCAATATTATACAACGCGTGCGGAGCTGAAGGCAGCCCGTCCTCGCCTATTCGCGATTCAGGAGCACGGTTCATCACGCGGACAATTCCTTCCACTATATCGTCAATAAAGGTAAAATCCCTCTTGCAATCACCATAATTGAAAATCTGGATGTTCTCGCCCTTCAGCAACTTGTCGGTAAAACTGTAATAAGCCATATCAGGCCGTCCCGCTGGACCGTAGACCGTGAAAAACCGCAGTCCTGTTGAAGGAATCCCGTACAATTTCGAGTAGGAATATGCCAACAATTCGTTCGATTTCTTCGTTGCGGCATACAGCGACACGGGCTCGTCAACCTTATCTTCAACGGAATAAGGAACTTTGGCATTGTTGCCATAGACGCTTGAACTGGATGCGTACACAAGGTGCTTCACGCCTTCCTTGCCATCGTCGAAGCTATGGCGACACGCTTCAAGGACATTGTAAAAACCGATAATATTCGATTCGATATATGCATCTGGATTCTTAATGGAATAACGCACACCAGCCTGAGCTGCCAGATTCACCACCACATCGAACTGGTGTTCAGAGAAAAGCCGCTCTACAAACGCTTTGTCAGCCAAGTCACCTTTTTCAAATCTCCAAATATTGTTTTGGATTCCCTCAGCTGTTTTGGCAACCAGCCGCAACCTATATTCTTTCAACGAAACATCATAGTAGTCGTTGAGGTTATCCATGCCCACCACTGTCAAGTCTTCATAGTCAGACAGAAGCCGCCTGACCAAAAAACCGCCAATAAAGCCGGCTGCACCTGTTACTAAAACTGTTTTCATATCATACAATTCTGTCAAAAATCTCACGTAGAGCACAACCAACTCCGTCTTCATCATTGGTTTTGGCATGAATCATTGAGTATTGCTTCAATTCAGCTGAAGCGTTCCCCAAAACCACACTATCAAAATGCTCAAAGCATTCCTTATCATTGAATTCATCACCAAAATACAAGACTTCCTCTTTAGATGCACTTACAATTCTCAATAGTTTTTCGATTGCCAAATATTTATTAATAGGCATCACTTCTGTTGCCTGATTAGTCTCAAGTACATAAAGTCCGCAATCCTCTAGTTCTTTTTTCCCAGAAAACGAGAGCAGGGGAAGAACCGCTTTTTGTTTTTCAACGCCTCTATAAAACAACTGTAAAAATGGATAGTATATATACCTCTTTTTGCTTTTGTGTAAAACATTATTCCTTAGCAGTCGACGTAAATTCGACTTCGACAACCTATCGAAAACAAAGAAATCGTTTTTTTCATTATAGAAAGCCATATTCTTATCTCTCCCCACAATCTTAAGAATGGCCTTTATGTTATTTTTAGTCAAAAAAGAAGTTTCAAGGACTTTGCTTTTCCCAATGTCATAGATGCCACACCCATCCGCAAAAATAACGAATTCAAAACAATTCAGCAAATTATACTCTTTCAACAGCACCAGAGTTTCCTCCAAATGCCTTCCAGTAGCAACTATAAACGAAATCCCTTTCTGATGAATATCATACACGGCTTTTTGGTTGGTCAAGCTTATTCTTTTATTCGAATCAAGCAGTGTGCCATCCAAATCCATACAAACTAACTTATATCTTCCTTTTGACATCATCTCTTCGTATCAATTAGATTCGCCAGTTTCTGAGCATAATCCCGATTGTGGATATTTATCGTGCCTCCGCTACTGTAAAAAGTGAATTCCCCAATATAAATAACATTATTTACACTGTACATATCTATCCTAACATGTTTGAAAGGCTTCCCTAAAACTTTGGCCACATCTATCATCTCATCAATATTCTTCGGGAAAACCACCTCTGATTCTTGGAGTTTCGGGGTCTCTTTAAATAAATAATCTATATTCTCTTTTTCTGGTGAAAACTTCAGGTTTGTCCCACTATGAGATGTTTCTCCAACAGAATACATCCAATACTGCAATTCTCCTCCATAAATATAAAACTTATAATCCACCAATGGTTTCCCATCATCACCTATCAAAAAAGGCTCTACCATAATACGCGGTTTGATGTTTTTATAAGCCCATTCCCTCTCCTTATAATAATAATTTCTTTGTAAAGCGCTCTCCAATTTGACGACTGCCGATTCCTTATCAAACGACGATTTGTCAGTGCAAAACAGTGCACTACCACTATCATGATTGCACTTAATGACGAATCTTTCTGGCAAATCCTCCCATCGAATATCACTGACTTTGTCATAAACGAACAAAGTCGGAATTGTCTCCACTCCTTTTAATGCCATATTCTTAACGACTGCCTTCATTTCATATTTGTCGGCCAAATGCGTGTACAAAGGATTATGATCGTATAGTTTTATCCATTGCAACTTTTCATTCAAAGTACGGGGGGATTTAAAATTCAACTCGTAGCCCATCCACTTCTTCCACCTGACCTTCAGGAAATACTTGTCGGACATCAGTTTCGGGCAACGCTTCATCATGAAGTTGCCAAACACGTAATAGGGGTCGCCGAAGAACTTTTTGATTCTATTCATATCAATCCTTTGTTTTTAAAAGCACGTGGACTATGCCGAAAAGAGTGAAGCAAAGCAGACACTCCTTTTGCCTTATGCCCTGTTTTGTACAATCGTTTGCCCAAATTATAATAGTAACCTGAAATAATAGGGTTGATTATCTTTTTGTATCTATAATTAAAATCCCTATTCACGTTTTTATAAACAAAAATCCTTCGTCTGGTAGCCTTTTCAAAGTTCCATCCCAAACTGGAAACACCACCCTGCCGATGACGGTATACACTAGTTATCTCATTGATGAATTTCGCCTTCCCATATCGCGACATCAACATATAGAGCGGAAAATCCGTCATCACATCGCCATACATCCACTCCGGATATTCTTGAAGATACTGGTTGCGATAAAAGAATGTCGAGGTATGCCCAGGCGACATTTGCACATTGTCGTCATCACGATGCGCTAAAAGGCCTTCGGTATCAGCCGTATCCCAAATTTGTGTCTTGGCAATCTTTTTATTACCTGTTTTCACGTCCAAAACATACGAATTGGTGAAACATTCCGAGAAATCGGGATGAGACTCCATGAAATCAAACTGCTTTTGCAATTTTTTCGTATCTATCCAATAGTCATCACCATCGCACAAGGCTATATACTTTCCTCTCGACTCCTTCAATGAACGAATGAAGTTAGGCATCTTCCCGATATGGCCCGTGGAAATCAACCTGATATTCGGATGTCCCTCCATGTACTTTCTGACCACATCGCAAGTGCCATCGGTGCTGCCATCGTCGGAAATGACTATGTCAAACGGGAAAGTGGTTTCCTGGGCAAGCCAACTGTCCAAAGCCTCGCCGATATAGGCCTCCATGTTGTAGGTTGTCGAGGCTATGGTCACCAAACTGTCACTTTTCGTCATGATGCAGGACTATACTACCAATATAATTTTGCCAAAACACATTTCCCGTGATTGGACTGGAA
Organism: Candidatus Limimorpha sp.; assembly: GCA_045111995.1. Lineage (GTDB taxonomy): Bacteria > Bacteroidota > Bacteroidia > Bacteroidales > F082 > Limimorpha. Next base: position 80,641 of record JBGUHI010000072.1, read on the forward strand.
AACTCCTCAACAACAATATTTACCAAATGGTCAATTTTGGCTATATGTTCAATGTTTTTCTGGGAGAGGCGAACCGACATCGTGTATTCTCCAGAAGTAAGCATCTCGGGCAACTCTATGGACTCGCTGATTGTGTGTTTTCCAGAAGAAAGACGATGGGTGCTACCGTCCCAATCCGTAGGTGAGTAACCTGCTATTAGGGTTTCGTTTCTGTCATACATGAAAACTTCCACGGAAATATTCAAATCGACCTTCGTCTCACACTCTATGGAAAACGCAACCGTTTTTTTGTCATTGCCGACAAACCTGAGGGTGTTTTGTTTGGCTCCATCAACCGTCACTGAGTTGACCTTAAACGCCTTGTTGAATATATTTACTCTCATGGCTTTCCCAATACTAACATCCACATCCGATGCCCTAAGATATTCTGCCACTGTATCGACAGCAGTTCCACGGTACACCACCTGTCCTTTGTCAAGAAGCACTCCTGAACGGCATAATTGTTTGATACTCGCCATATTATGACTCACGAACAACACCGTCCTACCTTCGCCTTGCGAAACATCCTGCATCTTTCCGATGGCTTTCTTCTGGAACTCGGCATCGCCTACGGCAAGAACTTCATCCACAACCAAAATCTCAGGATCGAGATGGGCTGCCACTGCGAAGCCGAGACGCACCGTCATACCTGACGAGTATCGCTTCACTGGCGTGTCGATGTATCGTTCACAGCCGGAGAAGTCGACAATCTTGTCAATCTTGCCGTCAATCTCTTTTTTTGTCATGCCCAAGATTGTTCCATTCATATAGATGTTTTCTCGACCCGTCAACTCGGGATGGAAGCCTGTGCCCACTTCAAGCAGGCTAGCGATGCGTCCTTTGGCTTTAATGGTTCCCGTAGTAGGAGCCGTCACTCTTGAAAGCAACTTCAAAAGCGTTGATTTTCCTGCTCCGTTCTTGCCGATGATGCCTACCACGTCGCCTTGTTCCACCTTGAAGTCGATGTCTTTCAAGGCCCACACAAATTCGCTATCGGCAGCTATGGAGCGGTCGTTCACCGAACCCACTTTGAGGAAAGGGTCCTCCTTCCCCAAAACACTCATCTGCCACCATCGTTTCAGGTCCTTGCTCAGCGTGCCGCTAGAGACCAATCCCAAGCGGTAAAGTTTGCTGATGTTGTTGAATTCTATTGCTGTTGACATTATATGTTGTTTTTAATTTTCATCACCTGTTCTATGACCGGTGCCATATCATAATATTTATACTCTGCCAAACGACCGCCAAAAACAACTTTTTCTTCCTTGTCTGCCAAGGCTTTATAATGTTGATAGAGTTGGTCGTTCTTGGTATTGTTCACGGGATAGTATGGTTCCATGCCAGGCTTCCACTCCATGCTGTATTCACGGGAGATGACCGTCTTCGGACAATCATAGACTGCCTGCCCAAACATCTCAAAGTGCTTATGCTCAATAATGCGAGTATAAGGCACATCCTTCTCTGTATAGTTCACCACAGCGTTGCCCTGCCAGTTGGGAACATCTTTGATTTCCTGCTCAAAGGAAACCGTACGAAAATCCAAATGCCCGAAACGGAAATCATAAAACTCATCAATCTGGCCAGTATAAACTATTTTATCTGCCATGGCTGTCAATTCACCACGATTCGCAAAGAAATCACAATTGACTCGTGTCTCGACACTTTCGAGCAAACCATCTATCAACTTGTTGTAACCTCCTATAGGGATACCTTGATAGGTGTCGTTAAAATAGTTGTTGTCGAACACAAAACGCAAGGGCAATCTGCGTATGATGAAAGCCGGCAAATCAGTGCAACTTCTTCCCCACTGCTTTTCCGTATAGCCCTTGATGAGCGCCTCATAGATGTCACGCCCTACCAAACACAAGGCTTGTTCCTCCAAATTGGCTGGCTCACGGCCCTGCAATGCTTCCACGGCCGCTATTTTCTGTTCTTCAATCTTGCCTCTGGCTTCATCGGGGGTGGTCACACCCCACATCTGGTAGAACGTGTTCATATTAAAAGGTAAGTTATAGAGTTTGCCTTTATAGTTCGCCACGGGACAATTGGTATAGCGGTTGAACGGCACGATGCCATTCACAAAGTCCCAAACTTCCTTGTTGGAGGTATGGAATATATGCGCACCATATTCGTGGACATTGATACCTTCTATATTTTTGCAATAGACATTCCCGCCCAAATGCGGACGTTTGTCTATCACGAGGCATCGTTTGCCCGCTTGTTTGGCGGAATGGGCAAAAGTGGCTCCATAGAGGCCGGAACCAACTATAAGATAATCGTATCTTTTCATTTCTTCAATGCTTTCCTTATGATTATCCAATACAACCGATATGGGAGCGCCCTATACAAACGGATAATGGTTGTTTTCATTAACGGATTGTTCTCTTTCACCCACGCATCCCATTCTTTTGTCATCCGCTTATTCTCTTCATAGGGAAAATCGAAGAAACCCGTGTAGCCAAAACCATACATTTTGGGTAACTTTTCCCTGAAAAACAAATACTTCGAAGAACCCCTGTCGATTGGATGTTCCTCGACGAACCGAATCGTATGCTTCTCGGTCTTAATCTTAGCGTTGATGTTTTTCCGCTGCACCTCTTTAGAGATGCTTTGTCCCACCCTGTCCATCAAGTAGTGGTACAGGATGAAATCGAAGGCCACCAACGACTTTGCCCCGATTTTTGAGGCAGCGCCAAGTATCACATCATCATAAGGCTGTTTTTCCAAAAACAAAGGCAGATACTGCCTGAACATTTCCGTCTTATAGGTACAGCTATGGTGGAATACATAATTACCATGGCTACGATTGTGAAGCCAATCAAACGTGTCGGCGTCATAGACCTTGCCAAATTCCATATCCAATACCTCTTGTTTCCACAGCTCTTCATTCGGGCAATGGCACAAGGTCGGTGTAATCACAAGGTCGGCATCACAATTCTCCAGTTTTTCCACCAACAAATCGAGATTTTCCAACCAATCATCCGAATCAAGGAAACGGGTATATTTTCCGAAGGCCTCTTTCACACCGAGATTCCAAACCGAACCATGCCCCCCGTTTTCCTTGTCAATCTGCCGGAAAATGCCCGGAAATCTTTTGACATATTCACGCGACATCTCAGCCGATTGGTCCGGCGTGCCGTCATTGACAATAAGCACGTCCATTTTCTCCATCAATTCTGGAGATATGACAAGCGAATCGAGGCACTTGTTGATGTATTGCTCGACTTTGTAAACCGGGATGACTATCGTTAGAATCTTTTGCATATCAGAACAATAATTTGGATTTCAGAACAATTTATTTGGATTTCTCAACTTTACTTCACGTTATTGTACTTGGAAGCAAAATAGTCTTTGTATGACATATCTGGATCCAGTTCCAAATAGGTATGATTTGTACGCATCTCCTCGGGAGGCAACTCCATGTAATTACCATAATGGTCTGTTAAGATCCAATCAAAGCCATTTGGAATGGGGACTTTCATGAATTCCATTTCAGCCATCAGAGTTTCCGTCCACATTGATTTGTCCAAATGCAGGCTTCTATCTGGAGTGTTTTCCAATGCCATCCATCTGTGACAATGGTCTCCTCCGGCATACTTTGACAAATAACGACTCATCTCCTCAAACAGCACATCCCCTCCACAACTATGATACCTGAACTTCCACAACATTGTCCAAGCCAAGTTTTTAACCTTCCCAACAAAACTATCATGACGCGGGTATGGAGAAAAAAAACGCGCGAAGTGTTTGTAGTAATTTATTCGGTCAAACATTTGTTTGACTATCGTGTCATCGTCAGGGATCTCGTCTAAAACAAAAACATCGACGAACAGGCCGCCATTGATTCCTTGAAGCCATTCCAACTCCGAAGCTGCGGTCGTCTGACTATTACGCAACTTGCAGACCATCATAAAACAGCGACCTTTCTCCGACATAGGTGTTTGCAGGAAATAAGGGTCTTGAAACTCCAACTCTGCCACTTCACACAACTTGTCGAACGACTGACGCGTTATTGCTACATCAATATCATTGTCCCACGGAATGAAACCCTTATGGCGTATGATGCCCAGCAAAGAACCGTAACCCACAAACCATTTCAGGTCATACTTGTCGCACACCCTCTTAAACTCGGCCAGCAAATCCAACTCCACCGCCCAGATCTTCTTCTGCTTCTCGGTCACGACGTACCCGCATCGCACCTCTTCTTCCAAAAAGTGCTCAGGCAAGTCAATCTTTATGGGCAATTTGTGGTTCATTCGGACAGGTATTCGATCAAACGTTCAAACATCAGTTTCAAGTCATATCGGGGCTGCCATCCCAAAGCCCGCAGTTTATCCGTCGACAAGTTCAATTTCGACGCAGGGGCATAGCCCATATTGTCGTTCAACTCAACTCGCACGTCAATCGCAGGATTGAAATTGTCGCGCAGAAACTCGGCCATGCCGCGAGCCGAGATATAGGTGCTCTCGTTCGCCACGTTGTAGGCCTCACCATTCTTTCCTTTCAGCAAAATGTACAACAGCGCGGAGACGCAGTCCGTCGTATAGCAATACGGCCGAGCCGATTCTCCCGTGGTGTGCAAGACGATGTCATCTCCCTTGGCCGCCAATTTGGCGAATTGGGCGATGACGCGGTTGTCGTCCTTGGCGATGCCGGCTCCCGTCGTCTGGGTCAACCGGGCCACTTTCACGGGAACGCCATATTCCGCAGCATACGCACAGCAGAGATTCTCCACGGCGCGTTTGGCGACGGGATAGGAACTTCGCACACTCATCACATCCCAATAGCCCTGCATGTCTTCGGGGATTTTTGTGTCGGGCAGACCGCTGCCATAAACTTCAAGAGAAGACAGATACACAAAACCCTTGATGCTTTGACGGTGCGCATAGTTCAACAAGGAAGCAGTGGCCTCGTAAATGACACGTATCGTCTCAACCGGACTATCGACAAAGAACTTGCTGGAAGTAGGGGCCGCGCAGTGAATGACATAATCGACCTTACCTACACGATCATAATCGCACGAAGTCAAATCGCACTCCATCCACGCCACTCTGTCAAGCACATCACCGAACATCGCCGTCGCTTTTTCCTTGTTGCGGACTGGGGCGATGATGCGGATGCCTTTGTCCAATGCCAACAAGCAATGTATCAGCGAAGAACCAATAAGTCCTGTGGCACCCGTGATCAGAAACGAAGCATTGGCCAACTCATCCGCCAAAGCAAATGTACGGGCAAATTCACGAACGTCTTCCTGTTGTGTCCTCCTCACCATAGTCGTCAAAATCCAAATATCTGTTGATTCTCGTGCACCTCCACCATGGCCCTGAAGATAAAGAAATCCGTTGGCGTGGTGATCTTGATGTTCTCCATCGGCCCGATGATGGTATGCATTTCGTGGCCGTAATGGCTCATCATGGTACAAGAGTCGATAAACTCTTTCTTTCCTTCCGATTGAGCCTGACGATGTGCCGAAAGAATATCCTTCAACACAAAGGTTTGCGGAGCACGGGCAATAAGTGAGTCGTTACGACTGGGGATATCCAACGAACCGTCCTTCTGCCGCACAACGAAAGTCTCCGTGGCAGGGATGCAAGTGATGCAATTCCCAAATTCCGCGGTCGTAGTGATATTATCGCTAATGGTTTTCTCTGTAATCAGCGGGCGAACGCCGTCATGAATCAGCACAAGGCTGTCGTCATCATAATGCCCTGCAGCAGCCACCAGTCCGTTATAAATGCTAGCTTGGCCTGTCTCGCCTCCAGGCACGATCTCCACGACCTTGCTGATCTCGAACTTCTTGATCTGCTTTTGCAAGAACGGAATCCACGATTCCAGGCAAACCACTACAATCCCGTCAATCTCAGGATGGTTGTCGAAGAGTTCCAAGGTATAGATGATGATGGGTTTGCCTCTCAGTTCGAGGAACTGCTTAGGACGCGAAACGGTATTCATTCGGTTGCCCGTTCCGCCTGCGAATATGACTGCCACATTATTCCTCATGTCATTCCCATTTTATTGTTTTTCCATTCATAAAACCAACTATCTTTTCCGCAATATCATTTGCCGCATGGCCGGTTTCATGCAACCCCGTGCGAACCTTGAATGCTTCCCATTTGTTGAGATAATCATCTTGGTCAAACGCCTCGATGTTATGCATCAACTCATCATTGTTTCGCGCATACGGGAAAGGCAGTTCCTCCATCTCATAATAAACGCCTCTTTCCGCCTTATATCGCTCGAAATCGGTGGCATAGGTAAAACAAGGAATCTCACGCAAAGCGGCATCGAACAAGCAACTGCTGTAATCAGAAAGCATCACATCCGTTGCCATGATCAGTTCCTGCATGTCAGGATAATCCGTAGCGTCAACCACTCCTTCTGGCATCGTCCTTCCTTTCAAAAAAGGAATCAAGACTGGATGCCATTTCAATAGAATCGTCCATTCTCCACCAAACGTTTTTTCCAAAGTATAACGCAATCTTACGAAATCCACATCATAAGGTGTCCAATCAATTTCTCCCCATTCTTGGCGGAAAGTGGGCGCATACAGCAAAAAACGTGTGTTAAAGTTATATGTCCGCTTGACTTTCTCCACTGCTTCCGAATTGTCCATAAACAGAACATCGTTTTTCGGATAACCGCATTTCCAAATCGGTCCACTATAGCCAAAGGCCCGTCGATAGATAGAGGAAAGATGGTCCGATTGGGAAATAAAAACATCCGACAATGCACAAGTATTTGCCAGCCTTGCCGTTTCAACGTCATTTATGGCATATTCTCCCATAATGTCTCCTTCAATTTTTTTTATGCCAAGCCCTCCATGCCATGTTTGGATAACAAGCTGTCCCTTCCTTTTCTTCCATTCGCTCTCAAATAAATGCGTGCTTATCCACACTTTTGCCGTTGCCAATTCATACAAGACTCGAAACAAGTCCCAATACTCCACTCCTCGTACCCATTGGGGCAAGCCATACGTATAATTCTTGTCTTTCAGCCACACCAGATTGGTCTTTGGAGATTGCTCATGAATAGCGGCCAAAATCGCCTTGGAATTATCGCCAAATTTTCTACCTCTCATAGTAGTGCCCACAACCTTGTTTTGAAGAGGAAGCATGCTAAAAAGCCAATAACACAGCTTTTGCAATTGTTTTTTTATCTCCCTTTTCAGCCTCATAAGTTATTATACTGTTGAACAAATTCCTCACACGTGTCAATCAATTCCTCAGCGAACTTTTTCCACGTTGCCTTATTTGTAAAAGCAAAATGCTCATCTAGTTTTGACTGCTGATCAAAAATGCTATCACAGCCGACAAAACTTCGTTGATTCAAACGCATACAATAAAAAAAGTCTAACAGTCCTCCCAGCCGATTCCCATTAAAATTTTCACCAACAATATCAGGATGCAAAATGAAAATAGTAGGCGTTCCCAAACTCAAGCAAGGCAGACCCGCATGAATTCTACTTGTTACAACATATTTTTGAGTTGCATATTTTTGCAATAAATATGTTGCATAATCAAACAACGCCTCGTCACTAGGATATTTAGCGGTATCAACCACATGGTTAATATACTCGGCATCAAGAAGAGCTTCGTTTGTAAACTTTTTTGAATAAATCCGATAAAACAATGCCGTTCTGCATAAAGACTTTACCCCTTTAAATCTTCTGTCTGGTAATGAAGAATTCCAACAACACTCAAAATATGACTTATTTTTACGCCACAATGTCAAAATCGTACCAGGGGCTTTCAATACATATAGCAACAAACGTGCGCCTTGCTTAAACCCACTAAACGAAGGATAATAAGCGTTGACAAAACAGATGCCCTTTCGCTTATCATCACTGGTCAGACTGAAGCTTTTGTGCAGCGTCAAAGTAAGGCATGCAGAAAAATAGCATTTTATGCCGTTCGCTATCAACAAATCCATCGTTTCCCTATCACGACAACCAATCGGTTCATGCTCTTTAAACCACTTTACTCCCTCAGAAGTCAACATTTTTTGGCTGCCAATCGGCGACAAATGCATTGAAATCGGAAGGGGTATGATTAATTCTGACGGGGGCCAGTTCTCGGGATGCCACATGTACCAAGCATTCATAATCAATGCTGTAGGCGTATGGGAATCGTTATCAAACGACGACAACTTCTCACGTTGGACATAGTCGTCAACACGAGGCAGAAACTGTCTTTGCGCAATAGATTGAATATAATCGCCAATATTCTTGTTTCTCGCTTTCGTCGAAACAACCAACAATCCAAAATTAGTTCTATTTTTCACACTCATTACCTAAATCTTACTGTTTTTCTAATGTTTACAATCTATCAGCCGCCTTTTTTACAGCTTTTAGCATAATTTTGAATGGAGCTCTACGATACCTGTTTGTATGCTGCGACAGTTTTTTTAACAATCTTCGGTGACAACAATTCAATTTCGCTTTTTTTCGCAATCTTTTTATTTCTGCGTCTGAAACCAAGGACAATTCCTTTGACACCGCCAAATCGCGCAAGTACTGCTGGGCTATTTCTTTTGCACTTAGTTTGTGGATATTTTGAGGACCAGAAATGTTATTTCCATGTATTCGATACTTTATGAAGACGTTATCGGACACCGCAATCTGACCGCGTAGCAAAGACCTAAAACGTATCGTCGAGTCTTCAGTGGGGCACAAAGGATGCAACTCTCCGAAATCATCCCATACTTCTTTTTTACGAAATGCAACACCCATCCCTCCACACATAAAGGACGTTGAACGTATATAACGTTCGTCTAAAGGATAAACACCTGCATTATAATGCCGATAGTCTCCTTGAACATTTCCAACTTTATCTATTACGACTGCTTGACCTGTTGCAACCATAATACAATAATTTGAGTTGAAAAGAGCAACAGAATCCTTAGTACGACTAGGCATGGATATATCATCGCCACCAGCCAATACCACAATCTCACCGTGAACAAAATTTTTCATCACATAATTGAGATGAGGAACTAATCCCATATTTGTCTCATTTCTATTAAGATGGACTTTTCTATCGTTTGAATGTTGATGCATATACTGTTGCATAGCATCGAATGTTCCGTCTTGGGATCCATCATCGGAAACTATTATTTCCAAATTAGGATAATCTTGCGACAAAGCGCCTTTCAAAGTATCTTCAACAAAGTGAACCTGATTATAAGTTAATACAACAAAAGACACCAGAGGGGGTTGGCATGAAGGCCCCTCGGTCTGAATGCGATTATTTTCCATTTGGAAACATATTAATAACGTTTACTACATGCTCAATATAATGCACCCATTAATTGAGACCACAAAGATATAGAATTAATGTGAAACATCAAGCAGCTTCATAAGTACGGATTAATAATTTGTTGTTGTCTTATTTGCGCCTTGGGATTTCATTGTCTATGACCTTAGCTCCTACTCTCAATTTTAGGGCACATTATAGTCTCATTGTTATCACAAATTACAATAGTTTACCCAATAATCTCCATGGTTGCGGCCATGAAGGATGTTTGCGTTTCATGCGCCGCATCATACCAAGCAAGAAATGCAACAACCTCAAATGACATTTATCAAAGAAAGTTAAATCCCGGTTAAATGCTTGATATAACCAACTGTCCATCCCGCTCATCCATTTCTTTGTTTCTTCCGATACTCGTTCTTCGCGCATCGCCATCTCAACAACCTCTTTTATTTTAGCTATATAACGGAGTGATTGCCAATATACTGGTTTCCATTTCGGCAGCAAAAAAGCATTAAAAAGAGCCGCGTTACCAAGAATTTTTCTATCGTTAATCGAATAACCATTCCAAATGGATTTGGGATATTGGACATACACGTATCCTGCCTCGTCCAAACAAACTATATCTCCAAATTGTAAATAAAAGGCTGTCGCTGCATTATCCACATAATAACCACCAAGCATTTCAATTGGACTACAATTAGTCGATCGCCTGTATACAAAGCAAGGAGACTCCCGAAAATGATTTTGGAGATAATCTTCCGGTTTCAGAATCTGACCAGTTACAAAATGCTCCCCATGGCGAAAAACGACTTTCGATTCATCCTCCTCTTCCAACAAATTATAGTCGTTAGCCATACAACACGAGCACTCTGGATGTTTTTCCAACAAATCAACCTGTTTCTCATAAACATGAGTACCTGAGATGAAAAAATCATCGCCATCAACATGTGCTATGTATTTCCCTTTTGCGTATTGATATGCATTACACCTATTATACCCACTACGCGACGAGTTGTTTGAAGGATTCATAGAGTTAGTATCGCAGGAGTATGAATATATAAAGTCATATTGTTTAGCGTATTCCTGCGCCAATTCATACGAACCATCGTTGGATGCATCATCACTAATCAGTATCTCATACTCAAAAGGAATATTTTGAGTGAGAATACTATCCAAACAACGTTTCAGCTGCTCACGTTGATTATGGGATATAACCAAAATAGACAGTATCATCTTATTTTTAATTATAAAACTAAACACCAAATGTTATCCACAGCGCATAAGCAGTCCGTTTGATTTTGGATTTGAGGATACTACGCGCTATAGTACTTGTCTTAATTTCAATTGCTTTTCTTTGCCACACAACTTTTTTTCAATCCATACACATACGAGCCAATAATTCGTTTCAAAGAACATACTGTTTTATAAAAACCATCCGTATGATAAAATGAATTTAGGCACACCATAATTGCAGATCTGAGTTCCTTATACATTTCATGAGATGACAAATTCTTTCTTATTCGCACAAAAAGACAATCTCTCAGCGCTCTGTCATCCTTATTGTACTTCAACATTTCCGTTCTAATCAACAAAAACCTTTTTTTTCTTGTCTCGTCCGACAAAACCGAAAACACCCCACTATCGCATCTACGATAAACTCCGCCAAAAAAAGGGAAACAATAGCCTTTGCCATTCTTTAGCAAATGATAGCAATGATGCTCATCACAAGTATGTTTATAATGTTTTAGGTCCTCGGCATGATAACAATCTCGGCGAAATACAAGAGTCAAAGTCTTTGTAATCCATGCTTTGTTGAGGTTTTCCATATTACCAAAAGAAAAACCGCCAGGCTGTTCTTCAAACAATTTCTTCACATAATCGTCATCCCATGTTCCTTCATTTTGGTTGTAAACCTTATATCTATGACAACACAAAGAATAGTCCAGATGCTCCTCCAAGAAATCCACTTGCTTCTGAAGTTTCAGAGGATCTGTCCAATAATCATCGCCTTCGCATACCGCCCTATACTTTACGCTATTCTCCCATTGAGATATCAATGAAAGCTTTTTAGGCTTATTACGATACATATTCTGCTTCAATAGGACAACAACAAAATGACAGGATTTATTCTCTTTGTGGTTCGCCTCAATGAAAAAAGCATCTTCTGTTTCCTTTCTTTGTGCAGATGCCATATCAAAATTATCGTCAAGATAACTTTTAATTACATCCTGTTCTCCGTCCGTGCTGTTATCATCAACTATTAATGCCACAAACGGGAATGTGGTCTTCTGCATGCAAAAACCATTCATGGCATCAGTAATATACTTTGCTTGATTGAATGTCATGCAATGGATACTTAACAAATAATCTGGTTCACTCATACTCATTCAGAATTAAAACACTTATGTTTCTACTTTTCTTCAAGAAACATCACATCTATACTGTGTACCCTGCGCCGCTCTACAGGAGGTAATTGCATATAATCGCCATAGCAACAAGTCAAGAAAGGAGCTGGGTTATTAGGGCCATAAAAACACGCGCCTTCAAACTCGTATTTTCTTAATGGAAACAAATCTTTCAGATAGTACCTGGATGGAACTATACTCGAAAAAGTATATACATCAGGAGCTTGGAAACGTTGCATATAGCTCATCCGGGAGATGGATTCTTCTTCTTTCTCAAGCATGAGCTTTAACTCTCCCATCTTTTCTGACAACTCGGACTCACTTCTAATGCCCAAATCTATCTTTCTTTTCAAATATGCCAGATGTTCCGACAGCCTGTATCTCTTTTCTTCATACTCCTTCATCCTTTATGGCCTAAACAAATCAACACCCAATCCTTTGTTCTTGTATAGATAATTATCGTTCGACAGAGCGTAGTTAACAATGGTCATTTTGTCTTTAAGACGAGCCCATCCATGAAAAAACATAGGTTCGGTTTCTTTGTCTTCTATCATCATGTCTTTGGGCAAATGCTTCTTCAACAATAAAATTGCCTCGTCATACCTCTCGTCGAAGATGAAAAGATCGAAATCATCATCCCATGGAATGAAGCCCTTGTGACGCACAGCACCCAACAGGGTTCCATAAGTCAAAACATAAGGAATGTCATTTGTTTCCAATATGTCACGGACTGCAATTGACAGTTCCAAAATTCTATCCTGAACTTTCCTAATATCCATAAATTATATAAACGTAACTTTCGAATAATGAGGCTTCCTTTTTTCCACTGGAGGAAACTGCATATATTCTCCGTAGCAACGTTTCAGAAGCACATCAGCATTCTTTGGACCCAAAAAATACGTACTTTCAAAGTCATACTTGCGCAATGGGAAAACGTCGTCGACCAACATAGAATCATCATGCACAGAAACAAATCCAATCATATCATCGTCTTCAAGCATGTTAACGGACAATATTCTGCTTTCTTCTTGCATTAGTTCACTTTCCAACGGATTTTTCTTCTTTTCATACTCTTCTTCATCAAGAAATCCTTTTACAAGTTTTCTTTTCAAATACTCTATATGAGCCTTTAATCTATTAACTCTATCGTATGACTTCTTAATCCTAAATGCACGATACAAATCCACACAAACGCCATGATGTGCATAAAAATTGTCCTGTGGAAACAAAACACATTCTGCTTCGGTTCCAACATCCTTTGCATGGGCCCAACCGTGAAAATACAACGGTTCGCTCTTCCCGTCTTCTATGAAAATATCAGGCGGCAATTCTTTTCGTAGGCAATCGACAACCTCATCATATTGTTCACTTATGATATAAAAATCAAAATCATCGTCCCAGGGAATAAAGCCTTTGTGACGCACTGCCCCCAACAGAGTCCCATAGGTTATCATGTAAGGCACGCCATATTTCTCTAAAACATTACGAATTGCAACAGCCATTTCCAGCAAACGCAACTGAACCTTGCGAATATCATCAGACGAATACATTTTAATTCAGATTTTAATAAAATCCCTCAAATTATAAAAGTCTTCCACTATTCCTACAAAAGCTTCCGACACCTTATCATCAATATATGAGAATGATTTGCCAGACTTGACCGCTTTCAAAAACGACACCAACTCATATCGTATACCTTCGCCATCTAGTTGATAGAAATATCGCTTGTTTTGGGTCGGATCTTCTCGTCTAATTTCAAAATACTCTGTTTTCCACCAAGGGGCCGGCACATAAATATAACCCGTCGTTCCAGATATCACCAACTCGCCTTCTGTCTTTACGCCCTTACCGACCTTGATTGAAGCTACCGCATGAGGATAAACAAATGCTATCTTGGTGAAGTTGTCATACATAATATTTTGGTCCTCGATATGCGATGTAATACATTTCTGCAAGTATTTTGTACCCAATATTTGGAAAATCGGCAACATCGCATTGGGTCCCCAAGTACATATACTATTCCATTTCTCTCTCAACTCCTCGCTTGGCAAGTCATTGTCTCTCAAACTAGTGCATGAAGAATCAACCGATACCACCCTCCCTATTCGACCACTCTTGACCAAAAGAAGCATTCTGTAATAAGCTGTTGAATAGGCAGTACGGATGGCATCCATTAAGATTAGATTCTTCTCCTTTGCCATGGCATTTAATTCTTTCCACTCATCCACGACCAACGCAATAGGTGGCTCGCAAAGCACATGCTTCCCAAGTTCCAAAGCCTTCTTGATTTGAGCATAATGGTCTTGTGGTTTCGATAATATGTACACTGCATCAACTTCATCCAGGAGCACATCGTAATCATCCGTGACACAAGACAATGTTTTCAATGCATCGGACAAACCAGAACTCAAACTATACGATGTGCATAGCCCCGCTATCTTTACACCATTCACAAAATGACTTTCTACCTCAAACTTATTTAAGAAAGTGGACTCACCTACCAAACCTAATTTCAGTTCTCGCTTTTCTGCTCTCAGTTCCGAGCTGGAGACCCCTGCAGTGCGCTCCAAATAAACAACCTCACAGTATTCCTCAAGATAATCAAAATATCCCTCCCAATCAGAACCAATGGCAAAAACATCAACGCCATAACGCATAATGTCGTCTATTTTCTGCCCTTCGTATTCCTCCACAATCACCTCATCGGCAATGCCAGTGGCTTTCACAGCATCCATACGCTCCATAAGCGACTGCTGTACATTAATCTTGCCTCTTGCTCGATCAAATCCATCAGCAGTAACGCCTACAATAAGATAGTCTCCCAATGCCTTAGCACGTTCCAACAAACGTTGATGACCATAATGGAACAGGTCGTATGTGCCGTAGGTAATGACTTTTTTCATGTTAAATAAATCTCTTCTCCCTCAAATCAAGGAAAGCGTCAATCAATTTATCGAAGTCTGCTTTTGTAAGATAACCAATATGTCCTACACGGAACACGGTGTCTTTCATATCACCACCATTGGGACAAATCCACATGCCGTATTCGTCCTTGAGTTTCAGAAAAATTTGAAATGCAGACTGTGTTGTTGGATGCAACGGTGTTACCGCATTACTTAAACTTTCGCTAATAATCTCAAATGGCAAATTATATTCTTTAATCTTATTGCGGAAATAATTGGCTAATCGTGCTGTACGCTTAATCTCTGCATTGTCACCGCCTAAAGCATTAATCTCTTTCAAACGCACATTAATTTGACGAAGTACGCCTACTGCAGGTGTCCATGGCGTTTGTCCACGCTCTTGATTCTTTAATGCCAACTTCAAATCAAGATACTGGCAACAGCACTTGATGTCTTCAATCCGTTTCAAAGCCGATGGTGCCAGTGTCATTATAGCAATGCCTGGAGGACAGGCTAAAGCCTTTTGGCTACCCGTAATCATCACTCCTACTTCCAATGCAGTCATATCAAACGGGTCGCACAAAAATGTGCTGATGCTGTCGACAATCAAAAAGCAACCATTGCGCTTACAAAAATCGCTTACCAGATTGATGTCATAATGAACACCTGTTGAGGTCTCGTGTTTCTGGAGAAGAAATGCCGTATAACCCTGTTCTTCGTATGGAGCAAGATGTTCTGGCTTCAACGCCTTACCATGCTCTAATTTGATTTCTGTGAAAGGAATCTCATGAAGCCTAAGCAATTCCACAAAACGTTCTCCAAACGAACCTCCGTTGATAACCAATGCCTTATCTTTCTTTGACAAACAGTTCATAATGGCGGTTTCCATACCACCCGAACCTGAACAAGTCATAAATACCACTCTACTGTCATCGGTAGCATGAGTGAATTTCTTTATAAGACGTTCATTCTCTAACATAATTTCAGAGAACTCCGTTGTTCTAAAATATGGCACCTGTTCTGCACCTATTGCACGCACAGCCTCGCTTGACATTACGGGACCTACTGTAAAATTCAAAAAAGTATTATTGTCTTTCATTTAAACTACAACTATTATTCTACGGTCTTAAATAGTTTTCCACACTCACAAATATCGACAAACCCTACTTTATTATGGAACTTACGCGCATTGTCTGGATAATAAATAGAAAAAATACGTTTCCCTTCCCTTTTTAAGTGTCCACAGGCATACCTATACAACTTTCCTGCCATCCCTTGACCTCGATACATAGGTGAAGTTATTGTATAGGCGATAGTACATACTCCATTCATTTCCGCTCCTGTACCCACATGCGCTACCGTTTTACCATCTCTCCTTATCACATAACTTCGCACATATCCTTGTTCTAACCTTTCCTTCATCTGTTTTAATAAATCATCAAAAACATATGAAGCACCTATATCTTCATCTTCATATAATAGCGTTGCTATCTCTGGAATATCTTTTTCTTCGGCTTTTACAACATCATTGTTATCCTCATTATCGACTATTCCACTCCATTCACCTATATGTCCAAATTCAGAAATAAAGCCCAAATCTGTCAATAAAGGCTCCAATAGTTTTATCGTATTCGCCCTTGCATTAATTATAGTTGGCTTGGTTTCTTTTACAAGGTCTCTGATTTCACGGGCATCGAAAACATTGTTCCGTGAAAATATATGCAATGCTGTATGGTATGCCAAAACAACAGCAGTTATTGATTCGTTTTCATATTGAATCCATGTTTGCGTCGTTTCCGATGAGCACTCGTACTTTATGAGGTCAAGATATAAATACAGACATTGGGCATAATCTTCTCCAATATATCCTAATATCTCGGCAAGTTGATTATTATTGCATTTGCGAATCATATAATACGTTATATACGTTATATTTATAATTTTCAACCCAAAACAAGGCTGAAACAAAACAAGCATCAACTATATAAACGTTATTAATGCAATTTCAGTAACAGACAATCTCGAGACTTGTTTGGGGACAAGCGAGGAGCAGAGAGTTACGTAGTATTTCATGTATTAAATGGATTATTGGATTAACACATCTATCATCTCTGGGCCAAACACAGGGATGGTCAACCTGTTTTTGACATTAACCCTTTCTGCATTCGAGTCATCAATGAACAACGCTTTGTCTGAATGTATATAGTCGACCTTATCCGATTTCTTGTCTATATGAATTACTTCATCAAATAGACTATCCAACCTGAAATCATGCAATTCCTTTTTCAAGTCGCCCTCGTGCTTGCTAAGCAAAAACAGTTTTTTCCCTTGGTTGACGCATTGGTACAAAAACTTAACCAAATCTACATTTACCTTGTTTTTGTCAAGAATAAGACAATCGTCATAATCACAATACACAGAATCGAAATCAATGTCTGTTTTGTATTTATTTCCCAAAGCCCTATCCAACTCTACGTAATAGTCATTCTTTGACACGCTTACCTTATAGTCGAAAGCATCAAAAAGAGACAAGAGAGCAAAATTAACTCCAATAGCTCTTGAGAGCAAAGAGGAGCCTCCCAAGCGTGATGCTATTTCCAACAAACACAATTGTCCATTCTTATCACGTTTCACCTGACAGAACCAAGCGCCACGAAACTTAATCTGCTCGTTAATTTTTTGCGCAATGTCCCTAAAAGCATCTTGTTCTTCAGCAAAGAAAGTATTTACACTTATACCGTCTTTTACTCGGTTTCGTTTACGAGCTTCACTATATAGCAGTTTACCATCCTTGTCAGTAAAACAATCAACCGTGAATTCCTCTCCTGGTAGATACTCTAAAACCATCAAACCATCTTTTCCTTTAACAAAGGAAACGACCTCCTCTTGGGTATTCAATTTCATAGTACCCTTTGCACCATATCCTACTTCAGGTTTGGCAAAAACAGGAAAAGCGTTTTGAGGAATGCTAGAAGGATGATAGACATTAGGTACTCTAACAAAACCTTGCATTTTTTTGTATGTCAAATCCTTCGAAAGGCAAATTCTTGTCGTCTCAAGTGAAGAAGAGATGACAAGACAGCCAAGTTCTTCTTCGTGTTCTTTCAATACGGTTATCACCTTGTCCATAGTCGGATAAATCGCATCAATCTGACGATTCTTAACAATCCGAGCCATTGTTGGAATAAAATCAGGTTCTACCACATAAGGAATACCAGAAATATAATCTTCATAAACAAATCTCCCGTGGTCATCAATCGAACTTGCCCCAATCAAATGGAAATATGTGGAATATTTGACCGAACTATATATGTCCAATCCAATTTCCGAGCCACAGGGAAAAACTAGAATATTCCTTTTCATTTGACAATACAATTGATGATTTTTTGGATATCCTCATCACTCAACTCATGATGCATCGGCAAACAAATCACCTCGTTGGCAATCCTTGTCGCAACTGGCAGGTTTTCCGGCCTTGCCGATTCCAAACCACGATAGGTTGAAAAAGTGCTAATCAATGGATAGAAATATCTACGACCAAACACCCCTTGTTCCTGCATCTTAAAATAGAGTTCATCGCGCGTCATACCATACTCCTCTGCATTCACAAAAATAGGGAAATAGCTATAATTGTGCTTCACGCCTGGCACGTCGTCGAAGAAGCATAAGCCTTTGACATCACGCAAAGCTTCTCTGTATCGAATGGACACCTGATGACGTTTTTCAATGGCTTCGTCTACCTGTTTAAGATTAAGAAGACCGTATGCAGCACGCACCTCGTCCATCTTGCTATTGATACCTGGTGCGACCACCTCGGTTTCACCAGCAAAGCCAAAGTTCTTCAAATAGTCGATGCGTTTTTTGGTTTCTGCATCGTGCATGACCAATGCTCCTCCTTCCAAAGTATTATAAACTTTGGTGGCATGGAAACTCAAGGTAGCCATGTCACCCTGGGTCAACAATGACTTTCCATTAATTTCCACGCCAAAAGCATGGGCTGCGTCGTATATGACTTTTAGATTATACTTGTTGGCAATCGCCTGAATTCGTTCCATATCACAAGGCATGCCATAGCAATGCACTGGCATGATGGCAGTGGTGCGCGGCGTGATGGCAGCTTCTATCTTATCAGAATCAATGCCACAATTGGAAGAGTCGATATCCACAAACACAGGTTTACACCCATTCCACCAAATGGCATGGGTAGTAGCCACAAAACTATATGGTGTAGTAATGACTTCACCAGTGATACGCAAAGCCTGCAATGCTGTCAACAAAGGCAAAGTGCCGTTGGTGAAAAGACTAATATAAGGCACCTTCAAATACTCACACAAAGCCTGTTCCAATTGCTTATGGAACTGACCGTTGTTGGTCACCCATTTGCTATCCCAAATCTCCTTCAACAGGCCTTGGAACTCATCAAGGTCGGGCAACAAAGGCGACGTAACTGTGATTTGTTTCTGTTTCATCTTCTCCAACTATTAACTCCAAACTGGCAACTGATAACTGATAACTGACTTAGACCGTATCCTTAAAACTCTTCTGCACCATGTTACCATTCACCCAATTTGCCACTTCTCAATCCTGCAAGAATGCGTCTTCGACTTCCTTTCGTAATTGATGCCAACAAGAACTTTCCTGTCAATAATGAAAACTTGGTAACCGTTCAAAACCATGTTACATCTTACCATAAATCATTTGGAGCGCAGACTCATGTCTTGGAAAAGCTGTTCCCACATCGAAACTACATGTTCCACCGAGAACCTCTTTACCGTCTCCATCCCGTTAAGCGCCTTTTCTTTTAACATTGCCTGGTTCAGCATCAGGCTCCGTAATCTTTGGCGCATCTTGACAATGCTATTATTAGGCACAATAAACCCATTGACTTTGTCTTCTATTATATCATGGACTGCAGAAAACGAATCCATCACAATTGGCACCACTCCCATTTGTTGCGCTTCCAATATGACCATCGGCAATCCCTCGAACTTCGACGCCATCAAGATGATTTTTGCACGCTGATAGTATGGAATCGGGGATTGGTACCCGACAAACTCGACCCTTTCCAGTTTATTACTCTTTGCCATCTCCCGATACTCCACGAGCGGTGCCCCGTCTCCCACAAATACAAAAAAGCAAGCCAATAGCGTAGAAAAATCAAGATTCTCATGTTCTGCACCTTATTTCAGGATGGAACAAAGCCCATGTCCTCATTCTATTCACAGATGGTTCTACACCGTATCCATGAAGCTCTTCTGCACCTTGTTGAAAATCAGGATGCCGAGGGCAAGGACGACCACCATGAAACCAAAACTATAGGCCAGCCAACCCCAACCGACGAACTGTCCGGCTCCTAAGGCTCCATGCTTAAAAGTCTCGATGATTGACGTCACGGGATTGAGGCACATGATCGTCCCTAAATCGAGGCCGAACTTCTGCTTCCCCGCCACCTGGCTCAAAGGATAGACGATTGGCGTGGCATACATCCACAGCGACACGAAGAAAGAGAACAGGATCTGCAAGTCGCGGTACTTGGTCGTCATCGAGGAGATGATGATGCCGAAACCCAGGGCCAAACCTGCCATCATGACCACCAACAAGGGGAACAACGACAGGTACCAATTGGGTGTCGGAGCCTTCCCGACAATGGCAAAATAGACATACACAATGATGAACAAGCCTATCTGTATGCCAAAACGCACCAAATTGCTGACAACACTAGAAAGCGGCATGATCAGCCTCGGGAAATATACTTTGCCGAAAATGCCCGCGTTGGAGACAAAGGTATTGGATGCCTTTCCAAGACAGTCGGAGAAATAATGCCACATAGCGATGCCGCCCAGATAGAACAGCGGTTGCGGGATGCCATCGGTGGGGATGCCCGCGATGCCGCCAAACACCACCATGTACATGATGACGGTGAAGGCCGGCTGGATGATCCACCACAACGGGCCAAGGACAGTTTGCTTGTATTGCACCGTGATAGTGCGCTTCACAAACAAGGTCAACAAATCACGGTAATCCCATATTTCTTTCAAATTCACCTCGAAAAGCTTGTTCCGAGGCTTGATGACGGTGGTCCAATTTTCGTTTTCAGTTATCTGTTTCATTCCAAAAAAAAAAAAAAAAAAGAGTAAAGCTCCGCCACTTGACTCACATCAAGAAAGCATAACCATTTGTTTTCAAACCACTTATCTTACATACAAGAATGTGGCGTTTCCGAAACAACTCAGGCATCTATGCACCTTTATGTTTACAGTCTGCAAAAATAAGGTTTTTTTTTCAAATACAACAAGAAAAAAATGCAATTGTATTATTTCGACCTCTTACCCTTAAAAACGATATTGCCTACGATTTTCCAGAAATACTTCCAGTCGGTGCGGAAAGGTCGTTTCAAATATGCCTCCAGATAACGTTTCTCGCTTTCTTGGATTTCGTCGAGGGTTTCAGGCATATCGACATAGAAAGGCGGCAACAGTCCGGGTTTGGTTCTTATCCTAAGACGTTGTAGTTCAGTGTCGTACAAGTTATAGTATTGTTGGCTCAGCGGTCTAACGCCCACCAACTTCATCTGTCCCTTCAGCATGTTGATGAACATGGGCAGTTCGTCGAGCCAGGTCTTGCGAAGGAACCTTCCCCATTCGGTGACACGATAGTCGTCGCTGAACTTGCCTCCAACGTCAAGGTCGTTGTTCTCGTAGATATAGGTCTGCAAATACTCGGAATAGGCATACATCGTCCTGAACTTCAACACATTGAACTTCTCTCCGTCCTTTCCCACCCTTCTCAGTCTGATCAGCAGTCCGCAGGTGTGCTGCTCTTTGCTAGGCTGTCGCTTCTTTTGGGCTATCACACAATAGCGGTCGTGGATATACTGCTCGCTGACCACATCGAAACCGCAATAATACAGTCTGCCCAGCACTTCTGGCCTAGGGAACACCTTCCTCACCTTTCGTGTGCATAGATAATAGAAGCGGCGTGTCAGGCCGATCTTAGGGCACACTCTATGCCAAAGGAAGTCAAAGAAATAGATGATGTGAGCGATAAACCTGGGATATTTGGTGAAGATCTGGGCACGACGTTTCTGAGACGTGTCGAAGCCACAAACGAGATAGCCGTCTTGCTTCAGTTTGGCGTTGGCGCTACGGAAGTGACGGTTCAGAAAGCGGATGGCGTTCAGATGGTCCTTGACCAGCAGCACTTCCGCCTCACCGTCGGGTGCTGTCCACGACTTTTCGGCATAGTCCTTGAGCCACTTCGACCGTTCGGGGCCTCGTGGGGTCTTGGCTACGTCAATCAGTACGCGAAGTTGCTCGGGTGCATCGTCAAACTCAAATCTTGGGGCATGTTGGGTCTCGGTCACGGCAAGGTATTCCATCACCTCGTCGTAGTTGTCGCGAGCTATCATCTCGTGGAAGAAAGTCCTAACACCCATGCCTGTCAATGATTTTTACTTATTCAAGAACTTACGGACGGCGGCGCAAACCTTGTCTTGTTCTTCCTCAGAGAGATACGGATGGACGGGCAAGGATATGACCGTGTCGGCTAACTGGTCGGCCACCGGGCAACGGTTCTCGCCAGGGCTCAAATCGTTGAAGGCGGTCTGCCTATGCATCGGGATAGGATAATAAACGGCTGTAGGGATATCCTGTGCTTTCAATGCGGCCTGTAGGCCGTTTCTAACCTTCTGGTTCTCAACACGAAGTGTATATTGAGCCCAACTCGAATAGTAGCCTTCTGGGACGACAGGGGTCGTTGCCACGTCTTTCAGTTTTTCAGTATAGCGAGCCGCCACCTTGTTAATGTCGGCAAGTTCGTAGTCCTTAAAGGCCTTCAGTTTGACGAGCAAGACGGCTGCCTGAATGCTGTCCAAGCGCGAGTTCATGCCGATTCGGATGTTGTCGTAGCGGTCGCTGCCCTTGCCGTGGATGTGATAGGACTCGATTAGGGCGGCCCATTCGTCGTTGTCGGTGAACACCGCGCCACCGTCGCCATAGCAGCCAACTGGCTTGGCGGGGAAGAACGAGGTGGTGGATATGTCGCCGAAGGTGCAGGCTTTCATGTCGCCGATGCGGCCACCAAAACCTTGTGCGCCGTCTTCAAGAACATAAAGGCCGTGACGGTCTGCCACTTTTCGGATGGCCTTGAAATCGGCGGGCAGGCCGAACAAATCGACGGCGATGACGACGCGAGGCGTGAGTTTTCCCGCCTTTAGGGTCTGCTCAACTTTCCGCTCAAGGTCTGCTACATCCATGTTGAAAGTATCCTTGTCGACATCGACGAAGACGGGCGTTGCGCCTTGCATGGCAATCACTTCCGCCGAGGCGAAGAAGGTGAAACTGGGCACGAACACGGCATCGCCAGGTTTCACGTCCCAGGCTTTCAAAGCCAACAGGAGGGCATCGGTGCCGCTGTTGCATGCGATACAGTGCTTCGCGCCTACATAGTTGGCGAAAGCCGTTTCCATCTCCTTGATTTTAGGCCCCATGACGTAGGCTGCCGAGGCAACCACGTCGAGGATGGCCTTGTCCATTTCGTCCTTCAGGACGGCATATTGTGTTTTCAGGTCTCTGAATTGCATTGTTATCAGTTTGCAGTTGTAAGATGGCCGTCAATCTCACGATATTTACGGCCGCATTCACATTGCAGCAAAGCGCCTAAGCGCTGGCCGCATTCGCACACCCAACCGATTTGCCTTGCGGGCACGCCCGCCATCAAGGCATAGGGTTTCACGTCCTTGGTCACCACGGCGCCAGCCGCCACAAGCGCACTCTTGCCAACCGTGTGGCCGCACACCACGGTGCAGTTGGCTCCCAAAGAGGCGCCTTCGCAAATCTTGGTCTTGGCGTAAACGCCATGCACAGGGAAATGGGCTCGCGGCGTAGTAACATTGGTGAAAACGCAACTCGGCCCACAAAACACATTGTCCTCAATCTCAACACCTTCGTAAATCGACACGTTGTTCTGAACGCGGACGTTGTTGCCGATGCGGACGTTGTTGCCCACGTTGACGTTTTGGCCAAAAGAGCAGTTTTCACCGATGGCCGCACCTTTTTGGATATGGCAAAAGTGCCAGATTTTAGTGCCCTTGCCGATGGTTACGTTGTCATCGACGTAGCTGCTTTCGTGTATGTAATAGTCATTCATATCCATTTTCTTATTCCCATCCCGAGGCAAGCACATCGGCGATATGGATTACCTTGATGGGCAAGTCTTCTTTCTCAATATATGCCATTTGGTGCATCAGACAAGTCATGTCGGTAGAGACAATAAACTCGGCACCAGTGTTGAGGGCGTTCCTAACCTTGTGGTTGGCCATGCCTTCCGAAAGGGTTTCTTGGTTCATCCTTAGCGAGAAGTCGGCACCGCAGCACAGGTCGGTCTGTTTCATTTCCACAAGTTCCAAGCCCTTCACTCTGGAGAGGAGTTGCCTGGCCTCCTTGCCAAGACCCAAGCCGCGCAGTGCACTGCAACTATCGTGGAAGGTAACCTTGTGGGGAAACTCTGCTCCGAAATCGTCGAACTGCATCTTGTTGACCAAGAAATCGGAAAGTTCATAGACATTGGAAACCATCCGCTTGAAATTCAAGTGGTTGGCTGTATTAAAAAAAAGTTCCGGATAATGTTTCTTGATGTAAAGCACACAAGTCGCCGAGGGAGCCACCACCGGACCGTCATAGGAGAAATCGTTGAGGAATTTGTCGCCCAACTCCTTGGCTTCCTCAAGAAAGCCAGCATGATAGGCAAAACGCCCGCAGCAGGTCTGATCCGGATTGTATTCCACTTCCGCTCCAGTGCGTTGCAACACCTTCATTGTATTTGCAGCAACCTTTGGAAAGAACTGGTCGATCAGGCATGGCACAAACAACTCAACTTTCATACTCATACAAAAAAAATCATGCAAAAGTACGGAATTTCTTTCACATACCAACAAACAATCCCCAAAAAACCAACTTTTACCCACTGACAGGCAAAAACGCGGCATCGTTCCAGAAATTGGGATAGGACTTCCTGACCACTTCGGGTTGGTCGAAACTGACTGGGCCAACGAGCATCGACAGGGGAGCCAAAGCCATTACCACGCGGTGATCGTTGTGGCCACAGAAATGCAATGGAGTTGTCCCAACTCTTGACAGTTCCGTTCGCATGGCTTCAATCCTATCAGACTCTTTGAGAGAAAGATTGTCGAGGCCAGCAAATGTAGCATCGACATCCAAGCCGGCACAAGTGGCAGCCATTGTCGGGTACAAATCGGGATGCCGGGAAAAATCGAATACTATAGGGCGTTTTTCGAAAGGGATTTTTCTCAAGACGACGGCTTCGTTCTCAATAAACGTCCCGACTCCCAACCGCTGCATCCAATCGGCAATGGCAGCATCGCCTTGAAGCGATGGCAGCGACAAGCCGCTCAAACGGATTTCACAATCATCGCTGAAAGCCGCCATTTCGTACCAATACGAGGCTGCACTCCAGTCCGCAGAAACCGAAAAGCTCGCTGGTTGATAAAGTCTTGGCTTGATGACAACCTTTCTTTCTTTTCGTTCCGCATCCGCGCCGAAATGCCGCATCATTGCAATGGTCATGTCGAGATAAGGCAAGGAACTGAGGTCGCCAAGCAGTTCCATTTCAAGACCTTTCGGCCACATTGGCGCGGCCAACAGCAAGGATGAAGCGAATTGGCTGCTTTGGCTCATGTCGATTCGGACCGTTCCGCCCGAAATGGGTTTCCCTTCGATCTTCAATGGCAAAAAATCCTCTTTTTCAACGCATTGTAAGCTTGCACCCAAGTCCGATAACGCCTCCACCAACGGCTTGATGGGACGCTGTTTCATACGTTCCGTGCCCGTCAGGAGCCATGTCCCTGAATGACAGGCTAAAAATGTGGTCAAGAAACGTGCCGCTGTGCCACAATCGGCAATATCGATGACGGAGTTGTTTTGCTCGATTTTGTGTAAGGCAGTAGCCAAAACAAATGTGTCGTTGGAATCCGAAAGATTCTGGAAATCAAGAGGGATGGCACCGTATGCCGCAATCATCAAAACACGGTTGCTTTCGCTCTTGCTGGCAGGCAGTTCGATGTCACACTTTATTTTCATCCTTTTGACACCTTATTTATAATATATGCCAAGGCTTGTTTTACCAAATTCGATTCAACTTTCACATCCCAAACGGGTTTTCCAACCGCTTGGAGCAAAACAAATTGCGGCTCTTCGCCCTTGTTTTTCTTATCGTGGACGAGGTAGGACAGAATCGGTTCGATGTCACTTTCCGAAAGCCCGATTTCCGTTTCCGAAAGCAGCATTGGAAGTTGATCTTCAAAGTTTTGCAAAACAGACTTATCCAAACACAACTGCTTCACGGAAAGCCACAAAGCTCCGAGCATTCCCAAAGCCACCGCCTCGCCATGCAACAATGGGTTCTCGGTCGTAAGAGTATGGCTTTCGATGGCGTGGCCTAGAGTGTGTCCGAAATTCAACACCTTTCGCAAGCCTTTTTCCGTCGGGTCTTTTGCCACAATTTCGCGTTTGATTTCGCCACAACGGGGAATACACTGCTGATAATTCTCCAAATTGACATTCAACAAGTTAGCATCGGCAATAAAACCATATTTCAGTATCTCGGCCAAGCCAGAAAGAACCTCCCTTTGAGGCAAAGTTTCCAAAAAAACTGGGTCAACTATCACCTCCTCAGCTTCCGCGAAAGCGCCAATTGGGTTCTTGCCGCCGCCAAAATCGATGCCCGTCTTCCCTCCTATCGCCGCATCCACCATCGCGAGCAAGGTCGTTGGAATGTTGATGAACTTGATGCCGCGTTTGTAGGTCGAGGCTGCGAAACCGCCCAAGTCGATGATTACGCCACCTCCAAGGTTGACTAACAATGCGTTACGGTCGGCGTGATGCTTCATCAGGGTTTTCCAAATCCTTTGGACTGTTTGCAGGTTCTTGTGCCGCTCGCCCGCCTTGATGACGATGTCAATTGCGGCATTGCAATGCAACCAATGAGCCACTTCGGGCAACCAAAACGGAGCCACGTTCTCGTCGGTCAGGATGAAGACTTTTGAGGCAGCGGAAATGGTATTTTTCAGTTTGTCGCTCATGCTCCAACCAGTTCACAACATATCATGCGTTCATCGTCCGTTTCACCGTGGCGAATCTCCACACGGATGTACTTTTCAGGCATCAGCGGCTCAATCATTTCGGGCCATTCGATGAGGCAGAGGTTGCCGCTATCGAAGTAGTTCTCAAAACCGATATCGTAGGCTTCTTCAATCTTCTTAATTCGATAGAAATCAAAATGATAGACCGATTCGCCTTCTTCGGTAACATATTCATTGACTATAGCGAAAGTCGGGCTGTTCACCTCGTCGGTGACACCCATTCGGTGGCAGAGGTTTTTGATTAAAGTCGTCTTGCCTGCGCCCATCGCTCCGTAAAAGGCGATAATGTCTGCCTCATCGCGCATAGAGAGCAGATAGTCAGACACTTCCGACAACTGCTCCACACTAGAAATATGAAATTCCTTGAAATTCATCCTTAAACAATTTCCCGCAAAAATACACTTTTTTTATTTCACGCAGAATACGCTGAAATCGCAGAACCTATCGGACATAATTTTTTCGTCGCTTCGCGCTTCATATAATTGACTTCGTCGAATCTGTGATTTCTGCGGATTCTGCGTGCTAAATAACTCTGCGTGCAAAAATTATCATTTCGCCGTGAGATGAATCACCGGAATCAGCATTTCGCTCATAGAAATACCGCCGTGCTGGAAGGTGTTGCGGTAATAACTCACGTAATAGTTGTAGTTGTTCGGATAGGCGAAGAAGTCGCTCTCGCCGGCGAAGACATACGTCGTGCTGAGGTTAACCTTAGGCAGGAAAATCTTCTCGGGGTCTTTCACCTCGAAAACTTCTTTCGGGTTGTATTTCAGGTTCTTACCGTACTTGTAGCGCAGGTTGGTGTTCACTTCGCGGTCGCCCAAAATGCGGACGGGCTTTTCGACGAAGGTGGAGCCGTGGTCGGTGGTGATGATCATGTCGCAGCCCTTCTCAGCGATGAAACGCATCATGTCGAAAAGGCTGGAATGCTCGAACCATGAGTACATCAGCGAGCGGTAGGCTTCCTCGTCGTCGGCCAGTTCGCGGATGATTTCCATCTCCGTGCGGGCGTGCGAGAGCATATCGACGAAGTTATAAACGATGACATTCAACTTGTTCTGCATCAGGTTCGACATCTGTTCGTAGAGTTTCTTGCCCGCCTGCAGGTTCAACACCTTATTATATGAGTACTTGATATTTTTGCCGAAACGCTTCAATTGCTCGCCGAGAAGTTCGCCTTCGTATTGGTTCTTGGTGCCTTCGTCCTCTTCATCGACCCACCATTTCGGATAGCGGCGGCGGATTTCGAGGGGCATCAGTCCAGCAAAGAGGGTGTTGCGGGCATATTGCGTCGTGGTGGGCAGGATGCTGTAATACACATCGTCGGCCTCCACGCGGAAATGGTTCTCAATCAGCGGTTGGATGGCCTTCCATTGGTCGTAGCGCAGATTGTCTATCACAATGAAAAACAGTGGTTTGTCGTTGTCGTCAAGGCGCGGAATCACCTTGTCGCGCACCACGGTATGCGACATCACAGGCTTCTCGGACTTGCCTTGAATCCAGTCCACATAATTCCGCTCGATGTAGCGTGTGAACTGCGTGTTGGCTTCCTGTTTTTGGTCGGCGAGGATGCCCTTGATGCCTTCATCGGTAGATTTTTGCAGTTCCAACTCCCAGCGTACCAAGTTCTTATACAAATCAACCCACTCGTCAAAATTCAGGTTGTTGTTGAGGTCCATGCTGATTTTGCGGAACTCCTGCTGATAGCCCATCGTCGATTTCTCGTCACGGAGTTTACGGTTTTCGAGGTTGCGTTTCAGCGAAAGCAGAATCTGGTTCGGGTTCACGGGTTTAATGAGGTAATCCGCTATGTTAGAGCCGATTGCGTCCTCCATAATGCGTTCCTCCTCGCTCTTGGTGATCATCACCACGGGCAGGTTGGGATATTCGCGCTTGATGACTTCGAGCGCCTCGATGCCCGAGATGCCCGGCATTTGCTCGTCGAGAAACACGATGTCGAAATGGCGTTGGCGCACGAGGTCGATGGCATCGGAGCCGTTGTTGGCCGTAACTACCTCATAGCCTTTTTGTTCCAGAAACATGATATGGGGCTTCAGGAGATCAATCTCGTCGTCGGCCCAAAGGATTGTCGTTTTGTCCATAATTCAATAATTTGTTTGGAAAACGGAGAAAAGAGGCTTTTATTTTATCTTACCAACTTTATCGGAATAAAAGATTTTGCGTATTTTTGCGGGATAAAACCAAGCAACTATGGAAACGATAACATTAAGGTATGAGGCTGGCGGCGCATTTGCCAATGCTCTCGCGGCATTTTTGGCCAACAACGATGGTTTCAATGTCATGGAAAAGAAGACCACGACAAAACGCAAGCGCAAGACTAACTATGAAATCACTCTTGAAGCACTGAAAGAAGCTCGAGAAGGAAAAGTGACGCATTACAAGGATTTTGAAGATTTTAAAAAGAAGATCCATGCTTTATGAAGTTGTGACAACAAAGCGGTTCAACCATGAAATCGCCTTGGCAAAAAAACGCGGTTTAGATGACAATGAATTGTTTGCTGTTGTCGAAAAGTTGGCCAATGGAGAGACGCTCCCTCGCAAGAATCGCGACCACGCATTAAAAGGTGAATTCAAAGGAACTCGTGAATGCCATATCCATGCCGACTGGTTGCTCATATATGAACGAGATGTGGTCATCAAACTCATTACACTTGTCAGAACTGGCACCCACGCCGACCTTTTCGGAAAATAAGTTATGACCACCTCCCCAAATAAAAAGAAAATCTTCAACGACCCGATTTACGGCTTCGTCAGCATCCCTGACGAATTGCATTTCGACATCATCGAACACCCTTATTTCCAGCGGCTTAGGCGCATCAAGCAGGTCAGCATGACCAATTTGGTGTATCCGGGCGCGAACCACACCCGTTTTGCCCACAGCCTCGGCACCATGCACCTCATGCGGCGCGCCATCCAACTACTGCGCGGCAAGGGCTATGACATTACGGATGAGGAACTTGAGGCGGCTTCGTTGGCCATTTTGCTCCATGACAGCGGCCACGGCCCGTTTTCGCACACTTTGGAAAACAGCATCGTGCAGGGCGTTTCGCACGAGGAACTTTCGCTGAAAGTGATGCAAAAATTCAACGAAATCCACGGCGGACGGCTGGATTTGGCCATCAAGTTGTTCAAGGGTGAATATGAGAAAGGTTTCCTTAGCAAACTCATTTCCAGTCAGTTGGATGTGGACAGAATCGACTACCTGAAGCGCGATAGTTTCTTTAGCGGTGTGGCCGAGGGCAGCGTGAATGCCGAGCGTCTGTTGGAGATGATGGAAGTCGTTGGGAATGAACTCGCTATCGAAGCTAAGGGCATCTATTCGGTGGAAAGTTTCTTGGTGGCGCGGCGCATCATGTACTGGCAGGTGTATATGCACAAGGCCGTGCTGAGTGCGGAATACACGCTGATGAAGGTGCTGAAACGCGCCAAGATGCTCAGCCAAGAGCGCGACTTGTTTGCCACCCCTGCCCTGTCGTTCTTCCTGAAAAACCAACATCCTTTCGCCGACGGCCACGACCCCGATTTCGTCTTGGACAAGTTCTGCCAACTCGACGACTACGACGTGATGACAGCTGTGAAAGCCTGGCGCGACGACCCCGACCGCGTGCTCTCCGAACTCTGCCGCCGCCTGACGGACAGACACCTATTTAAGATAGAGATGCGCGACTCGGAGTTTGACCCGAACTATATCGACGACATTCGGAAAAAGATTGCGCAACTTTACGGCTGGTCGTTGGAGGAGGCGGATTTCATGTTGGTGCAGGGCGTTTCGTCCAACCATGCCTACCACCCGAAGAAGCCCGCCATCAATATCCTTTACAAGGACGGCACGATAAAAGACATCAGCGAGGCCTCCGACCAACTGAACATTTCGGTGCTCTCGCAGCCTGTGGTGAAGCATTTTATTTGCTATCCGAAGGAGTTGGATAAGTAGACAACAACTGCTTTACTGCTTCCGCCACTTGCGTTTCAGAATCAGAATTTCTTATAAATACAGCCACCACAAAACACTGACCGTCAGACAGAAACACCATTCCTACATCATTCATATCCGACACACCTTCTGGAGATAGGAATCCTGTTCCCGTCTTGTGAACAATAATTGCGCCATCTGGAACCGCAGCAGGGATACGCCCTTCGCCAGTGCGACAAGCAGCCATACAATCCCAAACATAACGAAAAGACTTGTTATCCTCATGGTGAAGATAAAACCATTTGAGCAGGCTAACCATTGCCTTGGGCGTACTACAATTTTCAATCGCACAAGTAGGGTTTTCGTACATCTGCCGTTCCGTCTTTCGTATTTGAATATCCTGAAAACCAATACCTTTGATATAATCTTCAACATCCGCAGGACAACCGCATCTTTCAAACAAGATGTCACAAGCATTGTTATCGCTCTGCTGCAACGAGAGGGACAGGAGTTCGCCAAAAGAAAACACAGCTTCATCGTCCATCATTTTCAGCATTGGCGACCATGTTTCCAGCATCAAATCCTTTCGTCTGACAAGCACTTCGGCATCCATGTTTATTCCATTCTTTTCCAAATAATTGGCAACAAACAAAGCCTGAGGAAATTTCATCACACTATGCATCGGGAAACGATGGTTTTCGTTTATTCCTATACAAGTATCACCTTTTACGAGGCAAGCACCCACATTATCGGTTTGGGCAAAAAGAATGGCGGGAAGTGCCAACAAAAGCAAAATCAAATACCTTGGCTTCATTTCAGTATTTATATCCGTTTCTCACAACTAAATATTTTTTCTGTAGCATTAACAAAATCACAGTTTCAAATAAGCTCTCCCATGCAAGCGCTTGATCCATAAGGAGAAAAGACGATCGGTTAGGCGGTATTCCTTGCCTTCTTTAGTAATCAGGTCGCGTTCCAAAAGGCGTTTGGAGGCCGCTTGTACCGAACTGGCCGAACTCAAACTATGCCTATCAATAAATCCAGCAGAGGTAATGGCCTCGGCAGTGCCGTCCAAAGCGATGGAATAAAACAGTTCCTTTTGCTTCTCCGGCATCTCGGAAAGCGTCATTTTAAAGAAGGGAGAATAAATTTCTAATAGTGTTTCGATGGATTCAGACACAGTTTTTATTGTACAAATCCCGCGTTTTGGTGTATTTAGATACGCCTCATTGAAGGTTTTTTGTACATAAAATGTATGTCCATCGAACAAATCATATACATTTTCTACGAGATTTATGTCTATTTTTCTATGCTTTTCTTCAAATTTTTGCATGATAAATGGTACATAAACCTCCTTTTTTATGGCATTTAACTCCATCATTTCGGCACTATAATAGAAGGGGCGCGACTCCGTTTGAAACATTTCTTGCATGATATGTCGCTCACTTCCAGCAAAGATGAAACTGATATTCGTTGTCCTTTGGATATACGACCGGAGCAACGCTTCCACATTCTTTTCGGGATAGTTCGTAATCTGCTGAAACTCGTCAATGGCTACGATGCAAGGCTTGTCGGCTTGTTCCAAACATTGGAATATCTCTTCAAGGGTGTAATCTGCCGAAGCGATGTCGCCCAACTGAAGGCCAAAAGTGGGATTGCCCGTCATTGGGTCTATACCAAAACTTCCTCGTAAAGATTCCATGGTTTGCAGTAGCATCTTCTTCATTTTCTTTCCTTTAGACAGCAATCTCTCGAAAACCTCCCTGCCAAAGACAAAGGTAAATTCCCGCAAACTCGAAGTATGCAGAATGTCGATGAAAAAAGTATAATAATCCTTGAATTCTGGTTGTTCGAAACAGTGATGAATCAGTCCGGTTTTACCCATTCGGCGCGGTGAAATCAGCACCAAATTATTGCCATTCGTAATGGACTTGACCATTCTTTCGGTCTCGGTCACTCGGTCGCAAAAGTATTGAGGCTCAATCGCTCCCTTCACGACAAACGGATTGGTTTCTTTTCCCATATCATCAAATTTTGCCGCAAAGGTAGAAACAATTTTTCAATTATTGCAAATACAATTATTATTTTTTGAATTATGCTGTTTATAATTATTGCTAATACAATTATTACAAACACAATAATTATAATCACAATAATTTTGCGTCAAGACTTTGCCGCTTGATTCATCGCCTTAGCCCGCCGCTTAGAGTCCTCCATCACCTCCAAAGCTTGCTGCTGCAAGAATTTCTCTTCCTCAGTTTCGGGGACGAGTGTCACGCCGTGAGGCTTGGAGTGGTGGTTTTCGTCGAGATAGGAGAAGGTGGCGAAGCCGTCGGCGGCGATTTTTTCGGGTTCGCGGCTGCGGTACATTTTCGTGTAGACGGTCAATGTGCTACGCCCTGCGGCAATCACTTTACTCTCGAAAGAAACGATATCGCCTGCGAATATCGGGAACTTGAAGTCGATGCCGTGGAGCACCAAAAGGACGGTGTCCTTCGTGTCAACATACTGCGCCACAGCGAAATAGGAACTCTCCAAGAAATACTCGGAGCAACGACCTGCGAAAAAGGTTTGGTGGTGGTTGAGGTCGGCGAGTTTGATTAGCCTTTGGGAATTGGTTGCTTTCATATCAGTTGTTCAGTTATTTTAGTTGTTCAGTTATTTTAGTTGTTCAGTTATTCAGTTGGCCTATGGCTCATGGCTTATGGCCTATGGCTGCCACAACGTAAAGGCAAGCCATTGGCCATTGGCTATAGGCCATCGTTTATTTCTATTTTCAGTCCGTCGTAGGCGAGCATCATGCCTTGGGGGAGTTCGCGGTTGATTTCGGCGGCGAGGCCCATGCTGTGGCTGCAATGCGTGAACCAAGTCTTTTTCACGCCCACCCTTTTGGCGATTTCAATGGCTTCGTCCAAAGTGAGATGGGAATAGTGTTTCTTCTTTTGCAAAGCCTCAATAATCAGGTATTCAACGCCTTGCAGTTTTACAATCGCCTCTTCGGAAATCTCGCTCAGGTCGGTGACGTAGGCGAAATTGCCAATGCGGAAGGCGTAGCAGGTCAAGGTGAAGTGTTTTAATTTAATAGGTGTGATGTGCAGGTCACCAATGTCGAAAGGCGTTTCGTCAAGGCGACGGATGTCATAAGTCGGGGCACCAGGATAGGGATGCGCTTCAAAAGCGTAGGAATACTCTCGCTTGATTTCGGGCAAGGCAGTGTCGGCCACATAAAGCGTCATGGGCTTTTTTTGCATGAAAATGTACGGGCGCAGGTCGTCCAAGCCGCCGATGTGGTCTTTGTGCTCGTGCGAAACAATCACCGCATCGAGTTTGGTGACGTTCTCGCGCAACATCTGCTGGCGGAAATCAGGGCCGGCATCCACGGCCAACGTTACCTCATCGGTTTGAATCAGGATGGAAGTTCGCAACCGCTTGTCGCGAGGGTCTTTGGATTGGCACACGGGACAGGTGCAGCCGATGACAGGTACGCCTTGTGATGTCCCACTACCTAAAACAGTGACAATCATATTTTTATCATATTTTCAGCATCCAGAATACACCATAGCATAAAACAATGGCAAAATTAGCGATTTTATCCTTAAAAAATACGCTATCTCATGGAAAATCCCTAAATTTGCGGCATGAATTTTTCATCCTATCTCAGAAACAGGGCTTTAAAACGTGCCTTGGAGCAGTTTCTCGCTGAAAAACCGGCAGCAAAAATGCCTAATCTTCAGCGCATTAACTCCATACTGATTATTTTGGACGAAGGAGACAAGAGCATCGTCAAGAACATTGAGAGCAGCGTGAAAGGCTTGTTCGGTGCCAACCGATGTGGATTCATCATCCTCTGCAACCAGATGTCGGACACCATACTGCAGAGCGACCTCTACACCGAAATCACGCCCAAGGACTTCGGCTTTATGAGCGTCCTGAAACCCGACAAGAACGAATTCCTCAAAAAACTGCCATTCAGCGCGATGCTCATCAACATGGCAGGCAAGAACGCCGAAATCAGCGACTACCTTACCACCTTGCCCAAGTCGGACTTCCGAATCTGTTTTCACCAGAGCAAGAACCAATCCATATACGACCTAATCATCGAAAACCCGCGCGCCGCCGACCCTGTTTCCAACATCCATGTGCTCCATAATTACATAAAAGCCTTAATTGGATCATAAACAACTGATTATCAATAATTATGAAGAGAAACATATTTAGAGGCACTGGTGTAGCTTTAGTCACACCTTTCAGGAACAACAGCTCAATTGACGTTGATGCCTTGGATCACCTTGTAAGCCACGTCATCGACAACGGTGCAGACTTCTTGGTTGCCATGGGCACCACTTCCGAAGCCCCAACCCTGTCGGCAGACGAAAAGACACTGGCAACCAACACGATACTGAAGGCCAACGCAGGCCGTTTGCCCGTCATGCTCGGCATGGGCGGAAACAACACGCAAGCCGTCGTTGAGGCTATCACCATGGAGCAGGACTTCACCGGCATCGACGGCATCCTGAGTGTCGTACCTTATTATAACAAGCCCAACCAGTGCGGCATGAAGAAACATTTTGAGGCCATCGCCGATGCCAGTCCCGTCCCCGTCGTAGTCTACAACGTGCCGGGGCGCGTGGGCGTGAACCTGCAAGCCTCCACCTGTGTGGAATTGGCTCAGCATCCCAACATCATCGCCGTGAAAGAGGCCTCGGGCAACTTGCAACAAATCATGGAAATCCTTCGCGACAAGCCTGCCGATTTCGACGTGCTTTCGGGCGACGACGGCATCACCCAACCGCTGATGGCCCTTGGCGCCACGGGCGTGATTTCCGTGGCCGCCAATGCCTACACAAGCCAATTCAGCCGCATGATGCGCGCCATGAAAGAAGGCCAAATTGAAGAAGCCTTGCGCTTGCATTATGCCATGTTACAAATGAACCAACTCATCTTCGCCGACGGCAACCCTGCCGGAATCAAGTGTTTGATGAGTCATATCGGTCTGTGCCAAAATGTGTTGCGTCTGCCTTTGATAAGGGCAAATGAAAAGGTAGAAGCCGAGATTATTGAAGAATGGAAACAATTAAAAGACAAATAAAATGAAGAGTTTACGCTATTTTATCCTCTTGTTTGCCACAGTGATTTGCGGCAACATCTTCGCTCAAAAGAGCCAACAGGAACTCAACCAGCTCATGCAAGAGCGCAACGAGTATTATTTCACCTTTAATCTGAATGGCAGCGACGACCTGAGCGCCATCGCCCGCGCCATTTCGGTGGATCGCGTGGACGGCGATTTGGTGACCGCATACGCCAACAACCAAGATTTCTCGAGTTTCCAAAAGTTCGGATACGAGATAACGCTTCAAATGCCTCCTTCCATGCTGGAGGAGCATAAGATGTGGGACGGCAGCAACCGCGCCGGATACGACTGGGACAGCTACCCGACCTACGAGGCCTACGAAGCCATGATGTTCCAATTTGGCACCGACCACCCCGACAAGTGCGAAATCATCAACCTCGGCACCTTGCCAAGCGGTCGCAAAATCTTGATTGCCCATCTCAACAACGGCGAACCGGAAGGAAAGCCGAAGTTCTTTTACTCTTCCACCATCCACGGCGACGAGACCACTGGGTGGATCATGATGCTCCGTCTGATCGACTACCTGCTTGAGAATCCTGACGAGCCAGAGGTGCAGAATGTCATGAAGAACATCGACCTCTACATCGCCCCAAACACCAACCCCGACGGCACCTACCACAGTGGCAACAACACCGTGAATGGCGCCACCCGCGAAAACGCCAACGGTGTGGACATGAACCGCAACTACCCCGACCCGCACGGCAGCGCCCATCCTGACAACAATCCATACGCAACTGAAACAGAATGGCTTATGCAATTCACCCGAGACATCCCGTTCGTGATGGGAGGCAACTTCCACGGCGGCGCCGAGGTGATGAACTATCCCTGGGACAACAGCTACACCCTCCATGCCGACGATGCCTGGTGGAAGTTAATCAGTCATGAGTATGCCGACAAGTGCCAGGAGTTCGACTCGAACTACATGACCTACCTCAACAACGGAATCACCAACGGAGCCCAATGGTATATGATTGGCGGCGGGCGTCAGGATTACATGAACGGATATGCGCAATGCCGCGAACTCACCATCGAATGCTCGAACACCAAACTGCCTAACGCCAACCAATTGCCTAGTTTTTGGAACTACAACAAGGCCGCGTTGTTCCTTTTTATGAACCAATGCACCTACGGCATCCACGGTGTGGTGACCGATTCCATCACTGGCGAGCCGCTTGAGGCCACCATCACCATCAGCGGACATGACGACGCTTATTCGTTTGTGGAAAGCCACCTTCCCGTCGGTGACTTCCACCGTCCCATCAAAGGCGGCAGTTGGACTGTCATCGTCAGCAAGGACGGCTATTGCCCTAAAGCTGTCGAAGTGAACGTTGCCGACTACGAGACCGTCAACCTCAACGTGCAACTCGTCCCCGGCAGTTGCCTGTTGCCCAATTTCAATGCTTCGAACACTCAGGTGACCCTTGGAAGCAGCGTCAGCTTCACCGACGGCTCGTTTGGCGACATCGTTTCCTGGAGTTGGATCTTCGAAGGAGGCATCCCTTCGACCTCGACACAACAAAACCCGAGCAACATCACCTACAACGAAACGGGCGACTTCGATGTCACGCTAACCATCACCGACACCGAAGGCAACAGCCAAACGATGACCCGATCCGACTACGTCCATGTGCGCGAATCCTACAACATGCAAAACGGCACCATAGTGACCTGCAGTGCCTTGTTCTACGACAATGGCGGCCCCAGCAACAATTATAGCAACAACAAAGATTTCACCATAACATTCAAACCCGCAATCCAAGGCAACAAAATCAGCGTCAGTTTCATTGAGTTCAACACCGAATCCGACTATGACTATTTGTATGTGTATGACGGAAGTTCAACCAATGCCACGTTGGTGGGTCGCTATCATGGCACCGTGAGCCCTGACGAAGTGACCGCCACCAACGACGAAGGTGCCCTCACCTTCCGTTTCACATCCGACCAGGCCGTGAATGCCAGCGGCTGGGTGGCCACCGTGAACTGCGTTGACGACCTGTCTCTGTTCGAAGATTACTGCACCTCCTTGATTTATCCCAACCCGAGCAACGGTACTTTCACCATAAACGCCATTGGTGACTTCCGTTACAAGCTCTTCAACAGCGTTGGGCAACAAGTCATGTCGGGCAATGGCAATGGCAAGACCAACATCGATGCATCAGATTTGGGTCGGGGTGTGTATTTCCTGCAACTGACCGCCGACGGCATCTTGGTCGAAAAGATAGTCATTGAAAAATAAAAGCGAAAACCACTCGTTATTAACGTAAAAATGAGTAATTTTGCAGCCCCAATGAAAAACAGGATCCTTATATTGGCAGTTTTGGGTCTCATGGCCTTCGTCTCGTGCAACGACTTCAACCGTTTGGTGAAGAGCACCGACAACGAGGCGAAATACGAGGTGGCGATCGACTATTACGAGCGTGGCGACTACAGCCATGCCCTACAGTTGTTCGACCTGCTGCAAGCCTCGTTCCGCAACACGCCCCGAGGCGAATCGATCACCTACAAGACCGCACAATGCTATTATCTTCAGGACGACTACGATATTGCCTCCTATTACTACAACCGTTTCGTGCAGACCTATCCATTCTCGAAAGACGCCGAGAAGGCAGCCTACATGAATGCCTACTGCAACTACCTGCTCTCGCCCGAGTCGGGTCTAGACCAAACCAACACGCACAACGCCATCAAACTGCTGAAATCATTCACGGAACGCTATCCCAAAAGCGACAGCCTGGAACGTGTCAACCAACTGATGACCAACCTCAACAACAAGCTGGAGAAGAAAGACTACAACATGTGCAGGTTGTTCTACCGCATGGAGAACTACAGTGCTGCCATCACCTCGTTTGAGAACATGCTGAAAAAATATCCCAACACGCCTCACCGCGAGGAAATCCTCTACGACATGGCCAAAACCTACTTCGACTATGCCGAGAACAGCATCCCAGAGAAACAGCGCGAGCGTTACGAGTCGTGTGTCGAGCACTGCAACACCCTCTCCTACCTCTATCCTGAGAGCAAGTACGTGAACGAAACCGCCATCATCGCCGAAAAAGCAAGAAAGAAATTACAAAACATACAATAAACCATGGATTTCAAGAGAATTAAGACAGAGACGACGGTTGTCACCCGTCAGAAAGACCAGTTTTACAAAGGCACGGGCAACATCTACGAGACCGTAGCCATCCTTTCCATCAGGGCCAACCAGATTGCCTCAGAGATGAAAGCCGAACTCAACGAGAAGATTGACTCGTTTGCTTCCATCACCAACGACAGTTTGGAAGAAGTGTTTGAGAACAAGGAGCAAATCGAAATCGCCAAGTTCTACGAACGTTTGCCCAAGCCCACCTTGGTCGCCATCCACGAGTTCCTACACGACCAAATCTACTTCCGCAACCCCGCCAAAGAGAGCCAGGAGGCTTTCTGAGCCATGACAAGAAAGGGAGAGCCATGAAAAGAGCATTTGCCACACTACTCGTCGCCTTCGCCTGCATGACAAGCCTTGGCTCTTTGCAGGCGCAAGAGCTTCAATGCGACGTGCGCGTCAATTCCAACAAGGTGCAAGGCAGCGACAAGACCATCTACCAAAACCTGCAGACCTCCCTCTACGAATTCATCAACAACACGAAATTCACAGAAATCAATTTCAGGCAAACGGAGAAGATCGAGTGTTCGATGCTCATTGACGTGACAGGGCGTGAAGGCGACTATATCACTGCCGAAATCAACCTCGCCCAGCGTCGTCCCGTCTACAAGTCCAACTACAGCACACCGATGTTCAACTACATCGACCGCAAGTTCACCTTTGAATACACCGAAGGCCAGGCACTTGACTTCAATCCGAACAGCTACATCTCCAACCTGACCAGCACGATAGGGTTCTACGTCTACCTCTTCCTCGGTCTCGATTTCGACTCATTCTCACCCAATGGAGGCGACTATTTCTTCGCCATCGCCGAGACTATCGCAAACACAGCACCCCAGGAAGTCGGCGGCGACAACGGATGGAGCTCGTCGGGGCGGCAGAACCGCCATGCCATCATCAGCGACATCAACAACCACTCGTACAAGCCATTGCGCCAGTTTCTCTACGAATACCATCGCAACGGCCTCGACGTGATGGCAGAGCATCCCGACCAAGGCCGCGAGGCCATCCTTAACGCCCTCTCTGGACTGAGGGTGGTGTATGAGCGCAACCCCATGTGCTACTTCCTACAACTCATCATCGAGAGCAAACGAGACGAAATCATCCAAGTCTTCTCGCAAGGCGAGACGAAAATCAGAACCGAAGCCGCCAACATCATGAAGGCCATCGACCCGTCTCAGTCGTCGCGCTACGATGCCATGCTCCAAAACAAAGGAATGTAACCCAACACATGCTCAAGCAATTGCACATCAGCAATTACGCCCTCATTGACGAACTGACAGTCGGCTTCGACAAAGGATTCAACGTCATCACAGGCGAGACAGGAGCAGGCAAGTCAATCCTACTCGGCGCCTTGGGTTTCGCATTAGGCGACCGCGCCGATACGGGTGTGCTCAACAACCCCGAGAAGAAGTGTGTCGTGGAAGCACGATTCGAGTTGGGCAACGACACCTTAAGACCCCTATTCGAAGAAAACGACCTCGACTTCGAGACCGAATGCGTATTCCGCCGCGAACTTAACCCTCAGAAGAAAAGCCGAGCCTTCGTCAACGACACCCCTGTGGCATTGCAGACGATGAAAGAGATTGGAAGCCTGTTGGTCGACATACACTCGCAGCACGACTCACTACTGCTCAGCAATGCCGACTTCCAATTGCGACTATTGGACGACATCGCACAAAACAGCACGACATTGGCCGATTACCAAGCGGAATACGCCAAACACAACGACCTCAAACGCCGACTGGACGAACTGAAAGACCTGGCGAGCAAAAACACCGCCGAAAACGACTACCTGATGTTCCAGTTAGACGAACTCGACAAAGCCGACCTCAAGGAAGGCGAGTATGCCGACATCGAGCAAACACTTGGTTTGATGGAAAACGCAGAGGAAATCAAGACCTTGCTCGTAGCGGCCAATGGGCTGATGGAGAACTCCGAAAACGCCATTTTGAGACAACTCAACGAACTTGCCTCGACCCTTTCACGCCTAAGGCATCTGTTACCCGACACCAAGAACCTCCAAGAACGTGTGGACAGCCTAAGAATCGAGCTGAAAGACATCGCATACGACCTGCGGCGACACGAAGACGGCACCCAGTTCGACGAAACGCTGCTACAGCACCTTCAGGAACGATACGACCTGCTCTGCCGTCTGATGATGAAACACCACTCCAAGGAGTTTTGTGAACTCATCGCATTAAGAGACAGCCTGAGGGAAAAGGCGAACGCTTTCGAGAACATCGGCGAGGCCATCGACCAAGTCGAAAAGACTTTGGAGGAAAGCGAGAATCGGCTTTCCGAGCTTGCCGAGTCGCTACACGACAAGCGCCGCCAAGCCGCCATTGCATTTAGCGAGAAAACCGAGGATTTGGCTCGGCAATTGTCCATGCCATTCGCCCAGTTCAAGGTTGAGGTAGAAAGACAAGAAACGTTCGGCAGCAAAGGCTGTGATGGAATCCGTTTCCTTTTCTCAGCCAACAAAGGCATCCCCGTAGATGACTTGAGCCGTGTAGCCTCTGGCGGCGAGCTCTCGCGCCTGATGCTCTCCATCAAGAGTGCCGTGTCGAGCTACAACTACATTCCCACCCTAATCTTCGACGAAATCGACACGGGTGTCTCGGGTGAAGTGGCCGCCAAAATCGGAGGCATCATGCAGCAGATGGGACAGTCGTTGCAACTCATCTCTATCACCCACCTTCCCCAAGTGGCCAGCCAAGCCGGGCAACACTACTACATCTACAAGGACAACGAAGGCATACGCACACTATCGCACATCCGCATATTGGATGCCCAAGAACGTGTCAAGGAAATCGCCAAGATGCTCAGCAACGACAAGGTCACACCCGAAGCCTTACGGGCGGCTGAAGTGCTATTGAAAAAGTAAGGAAGACCTATTCTTCACGACCCACGGCATTCTTCATGATGCCGATTTTGGAGCTTTCAACGAAGTCGAGGATGAAATCTCGATCCTCAGAAACGGGAAGGTTCTCTCGGATGTATTGCACCGACTGGCTGATGTTCATGCCCACGCTATAGATGACGCGATACACATCTTGTATGGCGTTGATGCGCTCTCGTGTGAAGCCACGGCGCACCAGTCCGATGGAGTTGACGCCTGCATAACACACCGGATAGCCTGGCCCCGTCTTCACAAACGGCGGGACATCCTTGTTGACCAAAGCACCTCCACAAATCATCACATGGGCACCAATACGGCTGAATTGGCTCACTGCCGCAAGGCCGCCAAAAATAGCCCACTCGTCGACAATGATATGACCCGCCAAAGTGGCTGCGTTGGCCATGATGACATGGTCGCCAAGGTAACAGTCGTGGGCCACATGGGTGAAAGCCATCAGCAGGCAGTCCTTGCCCACCACCGTCTTGCCCGAGGCGGCAGTGCCTTTGTTCACCGTCGCCGACTCCCGCACCGTGGTGCCGTCGCCGATAAAGCAATAGGTGGTCTCTCCTTTGTATTTCAAGTCTTGGGGGATGGCCGAGATGACCGCGCCTGGGAAAATCTTGCAGTTCTTCCCGATGCGCGCACCGTCCATGATGGTAGCATTGGGGCCAATCCAAGTGCCAGAACCAATCTCGACATCCTCGCCAATCCAAGCGAATGCTTCAATCTTCACATCATCCGCGATGCGGGCGTTAGGGTGAATATAAGCCAAAGGATAGTTCATGCTTAATATAATAAGGTGTGCTTGATTTTCCTAGCGAAAGCCGTGTTGGAAAAATGTCCGGGTTTCATTGCCGTCACCTTGCCCTTGATGGGACGTCCGACCAACGTGAGGTCGCCAATGACATCAAGCAGCTTGTGGCGCGCCGGCTCGTTCTCGAAATACAACTCCACATTGTTCAGGATACCACCTTCCTTGACCGCCACCTTGGGTTTCTTGAAGAAGGCCGCAATGTGGTCGAGCTCCTCGGCGGAGACGTTGCGGTTGACAAACACGATGGCGTTGGTCAGGTCGCCACCCTTGATGAGGTTGCGGCTAATGAGGGTCTCCAATTCATGTAGGAACACAAATGTACGGCACGGGGCAATCTCGTTCTCGAATTCCTTAAGATCGTACAACGAGGCATGTTGCTCGTCAAGCACACGTGTGTTGTACTTCACTTTCACGTCGATTTGGAATGCTTCTGCCGGCTCGATGGTCAGTTCGATACCCAAGACCTCATTCTTGTATGAAATCGGCTCTTCGACGACAAGGTAATTGCGTGAGGCATTTTGCTCAACGATGCCAGCCTTGTGGATGGCC
Source organism: Candidatus Limimorpha sp. (assembly GCA_045111995.1). Lineage (GTDB taxonomy): Bacteria > Bacteroidota > Bacteroidia > Bacteroidales > F082 > Limimorpha. The sequence goes on from JBGUHI010000072.1 coordinate 123,868, forward strand.
TCGACGAAGAACTTGGCACTGCCGTCCATGATGGGCGTTTCCTCCACATCAATGTCAATCAGCACATTGTCGACACCCATGCCGCGCAGCGAGGCCAACACATGCTCGACGGTGTAAATCTTCACGCCGCCTTTGCCGAGGGTGGTACCACGGGCGGTATCAATGACATTATCCACATCAGCCTCGATAATAGGCTGGTTCTCAAGGTCTATTCTACGAAAACGGATTCCGGAATTTATGGGAGCCGGGTTGAAGGTGAGGGTGCCGCACTGACGCGTGTGGAGACCTGCTCCTTTGACACTGACTCTATTTTTGAGCGTACATTGTTTCTCCATAAAAAAGCAAATATGTGGAATTTTCTCCACTAAAAAACGGGCAAAAATAGGAAAATATTCTTCAAACGCCAAAAAAAACCGTATCTTTACACGCCTTTACGAAACGATTTTTACAGAAAATACACAAAATGAAGCGTTTAGCAAGACTTATAAAAATCATTTTTTGTACCCTCGGAGTGCTCTTTGCTTTGATGTTGATACTGGCCTTCACATCGGCTCCGTTTTATTGGTATTTCAACCTGGGACAGACTCCCGACCGTGAAGCGCAACTCACGCAACCACAGCATGTCGTCATGTTTGGAGGTGCTGGGATGCCCTCGGAAGACAACCTGATGCGACTCTACCACACTGCGGCATTGGCTCGGCACTATAAGGCACCTGTCGTCCTTGTCCACCCCGAAAACGCACCTTGTCAGGCTGAAATGACACGTTTGCTCCAACAAGGCGGCATTGACCGCATAAACTACATGACAAAAGGCACCAATACGCGCTCGCAAGCCGTGGAACTGCTGGAAGCCTACCCGGAACTAACTGAGGAACAAATTATTGTCGTCACCTCGCCAGAACACGTCAGACGCACGGTGAAATGCCTCAACAAGGTCGGATTCCGCAATGTCATTGGCAAGGCGGCCTTCCCTTCCACTGTGGATTTCGACCTGTCGCTGAAAAAGCAGAAACTTGGCGGAAACGAGGTTATACCGTCGGTGGAAAGTGTCAAGATACGCTACACGTTTTTCAATTATCTGAAATTGGAAATCACCTGCTTGCGGGAGTATTTCGCGTTGGGATATTATAAGGTAAAAGGCTGGATTTAAATTATATGTGTAGAGACGTAGCGCGCTACGTCTCTACATGATTAGGATTGTTTTTTCAACTCAGCCAGTTCCTTCTTGAGTTCATCGATGGTCTTCGACATCTCGTCGAGGCGGCGGATGTAGGCCATCGACTTGAGATACTGGCGCAAGGGCTGGGTCGGACTGCCCATCAGTTCGTCGGCTTTCTTTATGTTGCCCATAATGCCCGACTGCGCCCCGATTCTGGTGCCGTCAGCCACTTGGATATGCCCTACAAAGCCGCACTGACCTGCAATCACGCAGTTTTTTCCGATGTGCGTCGAGCCGCTCACGCCGGTTTGTGCTGCAATGGCGGTGTTCTCGCCTATTACCGTATTGTGAGCCAACATAATGAGGTTGTCGAGTTTCACGCCTTTGCCGATGCGCGTCGAACCCATTGTGGCACGGTCGATGGTGGTGTTGGCCCCAATTTCCACGTTGTCCTCGATGACCACGTTACCCACCTGCGGAATCTTCTCGTAATGCCCGTCAGGTTGTGGCACAAAGCCGAAGCCGTCGGCACCAAGCACCACGCCCGCATGAAGGATGCAGTTCTTCCCGACCACCGTGTTACGGTAAAGTTTCACACCCGGATAAAGCACCGTGTTGTCGCCGACAACGCAATTGTCGCCGACGTAAACCTGCGGATACAGTTTCACGTTGTTGCCGATTTTGGCGTTCTCGCCCACAAAGGCGAACTCGCCAAAATACAGGTTTTCACCACATTGCGCCGTCGATGAAACGAAAGCCAACGACGAAACGCCCTGTTTGTTTTGGTTCATCTGGTCGTAGAAGGCCAACAGTTTGGCAAACGAAGCGTAGGCATCCGGCACACGAATCAATGTGGCCTGGATAGGCGCCGTCGCCTCGAAGTCGTCGTTCACGATGACCACCGACGACAGAGTTTCGTAAATGTATTGCGTGTATTTCGGATTGGCCAGAAAACTCAGCATCCCAGGAGTGCCTTCCTCGATTTTGGCCACATTCCAGACCTCTGCGATGGGGTTGCCTTCCACCTTTCCGGAAAGCAACTCGGCGATTTGCGTAGCGGTAAATTTCATTGTTTAAGTTTGGAATATAACGTAAAAATGTAGGGATTATTATTTGACACGGGACGCGGGACTGCGAGACGCGAGTCATTGGGGCAAAAAGCCTCGTGTCTCGCGTCACGAAGTCTCGTGTCTTTATAACAGCCGTTCAAAATCGCGTTTCAAGACGGCCACGGCCTGCTCAACCATAGGATTGGGCAAGGCCACGAGGCTCTGCGCTAAGATGGAAACATCCTCCTCGTCCTTCAACTGCTCGAAAGTCGTATTGATTTGGTTGACAAGTTCTTCCTTGGCATTCACCACGGCATTCCAAGTGGAATTGGAAACATAAAGCTGCTGGGCGAGGTTGTGCTCAAACTCTTCCCTCACATTCTGCAAAAGTTGGAGATGGAATGCGCCCTTCTCCATACCCAGCACATAGACGCGCTTCACCAACTGCGGCAGTTGCACCCTTTCAAGATAGAGCAAAAACCGCTCGTAGGCCTGCACTTTCAGCGGCATGATGATTTTGAGGGCTTGCACCTTCAGCTCCATCGTGTGACCTTTCCGTAATTCGGCGTCTTTCATCCTAATCAGTCGCGACAAAAGTATCATGGCCGCGACCATCAACAAGAGACCTGCGCCCATCAAAGCGATTATAATCCAGTTATTCATTACTTTCTAATTTGGCGGCAAAGGTACGGTTTTTCGTTGAAACACAAAACACTAATTAATCCCTAATCAAATAATACCCTCCCGTCTTCTTGCTACCACGGCGTTCAATAATACCCAACTGCAATAATACACGGACATGCTTATCTACCGTTCTGAAAGGCTTAGACAATCCTTCAGAAATGCCAGTCGTGTTGCACCCCTCATGGTCAGTAATAAACGCCAATGTTGTTTTCTGACTTTCGTTTAATTGACCGTTTACGATTTTTAATTGACTATTATCGGCGTTTGATGTATCAATATTATCATTTAATTGACCATTTTTAGCATTTAACGCCCCTTTCTTCTTGTTTAATTGACCATTACAACCATATAATTGACCTTCAGCAGCAATGAACGAACCGCTTTCCCATGATTCTTCCTCCCAAAACTCCAAATCAGTATTCCGCCAAATGATGGTCTTGAAATCACCGGAGCCTTCATCGCTGACAAAATCAATCTTGGCATCCTCTTTCAACGCCCTTGGAATGCCAGAACCCAAACCACGGTAAATCATCGTCCGCGCACAGAAATCAGCCATAAGTTGGTTGCGCTGTTTCGATTTTCCCAAACGGATGTCCTCAACGGTCAAGCCACCGAACAAACTGCCCGGATTGATGATTTCTACTCGGTTGTCGAAAACCAATAACCGAATATACGCCGACCCCAACAAATCCACATGCACCAAAGCGTTTTGAAGCAACTCCTCCAACACCACCTCGGGAATCTCCAACTTGCCCACGCTGTTAAAGTTTTGTCCAGCCTGCAAATGGTGCAAGTTCGACTTCAAAAACGACATCCCCTCGCGAAACATCGTAGGAACTGTTCCAATGATGTCGCGGCTGTCGCGGTAATCGCTGCCGCCGATGTCGTTGCCATAATAAGCCACCGCCTTGATGGTGTAAGTCGGCATCCTCATTTGCGGGTATTGGCCGAAAAACAACATGCCCGCACGAGTCACCTGACCGCCGTTCCCTAAAATGCCAAGACTCGTCAACAGTTTATCGACAGGCATCCCAAACGACTCTTTCGGCTTGCCATACACCTTTTGAAAATAGTCGTTAATATAAGCCACTTCAAGGTCGGCCATGCTGGTGCCCGCAATGACAGCCTCGTCGGCATGATAACTCCCCGAAGCCTGAAACAACGACAAAATCTCGTTGTTCTCCACAATGCGACGCTTGTCCGAGCCTTGCTTCACCCAAATGTTGCCGCCAAGCGTTTTGTAGGGCTTGTTGCTGCCTTCGTGAACATACGCGACAAGCAAGCGTTTCCCCTCAACAAGCACAACCTCTGTTTCCAAATAAATCACGGGGCGCACTTGGTCGTTGGCAGCCGTTGAAACTTCGTTTGATAATTTCTGTATCTCGCTGTACGACAACCCAATAACCTGCCCCGTTTTGTCCTCCACGCCAAACACTATCATTCCACCTTTGCTGTTGGCAAAAGCCACCATCTCCTCAGCAATCTGCTTCGCCGTGCTGAACACCAACTTGAACTGCACTTTGCTGGTCTCACCGCAAGCAATAATCTCTCTCAATTCTTCCGCTGTCATAATTCTCTATCGTTTCTGGACTGCAAAAGTAAGGATTTTTCGTTGAAGCGCAAAATCCTATGGAACAAGGCTTGTTTTTAAGACTAACGCCATTTTGACTGACAAACATTTTGCGAAAAGTGCTGTTTTAGCCAAAAAGGATTTTGCGATAATTGAAAAACATGTATTAACACACAGATATACAATAGATTATAACTATTTAACCTCCACAAATCATTGGACGAGTTCTGCAAAAAGTACCCTTCGCGCATTGGCGAGCGCATCTTGCTTTACACCAAGGACTATCAGAAAGACGAGGTTGTTACTTGCTTGCCGGTGTATTATGCGGCGTATTTGTAACACTCCCGTTTGAATGCTTAAATTGTGTTCAGGTTCAAGCTTGGTATGAAATAAGAAAATGTGTATTTTTGCACCAATGAATTTTACTAACGATGAATGTAAACGAAAGAATAGAAATCATCAACCAATGGAAACTCAATCGGGTATTCTCCGAATTGGAAAATGGCAATATGCGCATCCCCCGTTTTCAACGCGCATATGTTTGGGAAAGATCCAAAATCGTAAATCTACTGAACAGCATCTATAATCAATTCCCGATTGGTTCATTTTTCTTTTGGGATACTGATACGCAAATGGAGTCGTTTTGTCGAGATATTACCGAATTCGGATTTCCAACAAAACCCGAGGCAAACAAATTCACTTTCATACTTGATGGCCAGCAACGTATTACATCTTTGTATGTCACATTAAAGGGAAGGCAATTAAACGGAATAGATTACAGGACAATTTGTTTCAATTTGGATAAAAGAATTTTCAAAATTCCAGCTTTAAAAACCGAACCAAATAACATACCTGCATGGAAAATATACAATGATATAGAATATGGGAATTTGTTAAAAGAGTATTACGGGAGTGGACAGATTGAATTAGGTACGACAATACAAGAATGCCATCAAATACTCCATGAGTATCCAGTTAGTATCATCAAATCAATGAACATGGATTTGGATAAAGTTGTCACTATTTTTGAGCGTATCAATCAAGGCGGCAAAAGATTATCTTTGTTTGATTTGGTTCATGCTTCAGTATGGTCACCGGATTTTGATTTGCGAGACAGGATTAAAAAATTCAATGATGAAGCTGCTATTAAGATTTTCGGTTCAATAGATCACGAAACTTTCACTCAATCATTGGCTTTGAATATTGATAAAGATTGTACGAACAAGCATCAATTAAAACTGAAAAACGAAGACTGCCGATTGTGCTGGGAGAAAACTTTAGAATGCATTAGACTGACGATTGACTTTTTAAAACAACTTGGGGTACAACAACTATCCATTATACCATATTCAAGTATAATAGCGATTGTTCAGCATTATTTCTTCCTTTCTGGAGAGAAACACATTAGTTCTGATGTCAAATCTTTGATTTGTGATTGGTTTTGGACTTTAACTTTTTCACAACGTTATTCAAGTTCGACTTTAACAAGAATGAATGAAGATGCATTATGGATTAAATCGCTTGTTGATGGTAGTCGAGAACCAAGATTATTTACTGTGAAGCTTTCAATTGAAGATTTGAAGCGAGTACGCATGAACACTCGTTCGGTTATTAAGAATGGCATTTTATGTTTGATGGCATTGAATAACCCTCAGGATTTTGATAATAATGATGCGGTTACTTTGGACAAAACTAATGCTTCTCGTTCCAACTCAAAAGAGAACCATCATTTCTTTCCTTACTCATTAGCTTCAAAATTTGGATTGACCCAGAATGATATAAACAATGTGCTTAATTTTGCTTTTATCTCAAAAAGGCTGAATGGACACATACTGAATAATACTCCATCTGTTTATTTAACTAACTTTGAAGAAGTAAATCCTTTCATATTGAATTCGTTGAAAACTCATTTTATAAACGAAGAAGCATACGAAGCAGCAAAAGAGAATGATTTTTCAAATTTCATCAAGCATAGAGGAATGCAGATTATGAGCAGAATCAACGAAGTGTGTCGCACAAATGATGAATCAGTTACTGCCAACACCATTGAAGGAGAGTATTCCAGTTTTTATGATGAAGATGATGAGAATGATTTTTTCTCAGAAGACAATGATGAGAAAGAATAAAAGATTTGTATCTTTGTGAAGTTTTATCGAGGCACGCCTTTGGCGACTTCGATTGGGGACGTTAACTGTCTTTCTTTTCAATAAGAGAAGAGAAGTTGCGTCCCTTTTTTGCTATTTACAGATCCTCTTTCAATTAGGAGTCATGTTTTACCCTCCGAACTATATGGCCCTGTTTTCTTACACTTCCTCATCCATCACCTTGCGCAATTCTTCTTCCGTGGGCAACACCTTACGCACATCTTCAACAGTCCTATAGATGGCCACACCCATTGGATTTTCAAAGGTGCAATCCACAATTTCCAAATCGATAGCCGTGGCAATCGATTTAATCTTAACCTACCTCCATAAACAAATCGTCCATCGTAATCTGCGCTGTGATGTGTTCCGAATAGGCGTTCCGTTGCAAGCCGTTGGCCGTAATGGAAGTGGGGATAATGCCGCCCGAAAAACGGGTCTGTTGCTTGAACAAGTCAACACGACGCATGTATTTTTCGTATTCCTCCCTGCCCAAGAGATAGGGCTTCTCGCTGTATTTGGCCTCGCAAAGGTTAATCATCCTGTCGGCACGCTCGATGATGAGGTCAACTTGGGCTTGCTGTTGGGTTTCGGGGTCAGTACCGCGCCACGAATAATACTCCGTTTTCATCCCGCCAATGCGCAACGCCTGCTTGATTTGAGGAATGTGGGTCAGGCAGATACGCTCAAACGACAGCCCCATCCATGTGTTGATGGTAGGCGTGTTGAGGCTTTGCGTCCAGAAATGCTCGTTGGTCGTATGGCTTTTCATGAATTGGAGATAGAAGATGGAATAAAAATCGAGCAGTTGGTAAAGCCCTTTCCGCGAGGCGATGGTCTTGTTTTTCACATGATAGAAGCGGATGATGTCGCAATCCACCAGATTTTGCAGCATCTTGGTCAGGTTGCCGTTGGCGTTAGTCTTGACGGCTTCCGCTATTTCGTCACGCGACAGGCCTTTCTTTTTCTCAAACAAGGCCTCGATGATGGCAATATAAGGTTCGGGAGTGGAAAACAGCGTTTTATAAAGCCTTTGGAACTCACGCTTCATCTCTCCATTGGAATGGAAATACAATCGGTCGATGTTTTGTGCAAGGCTCTCCGACGGGTCAAGCAGACTCAAATAATAAGGAATGCCGCCCATGACCATATAGGCTTGCAACGCCATTGCTCTGTCCCAAGGGAAACCAAATTCACAAAGATATTCTTCCATTTCGTGCAAGTTGAATTCCTTGAGATGCATCTCGTGTGTGATACGGTCGTGAAGCCCGCCGTGGTTGTCAATGACGTTTTTCATCATCCATGAAGTGGCCGACCCGCAGACGATGAGCAGCATATTGTCCTGTAACGATGCCCAACTGTTCCAAAAATAGCCCAAGGCATTGACAAAGTTCGACTTGCGCGTCTCGAAGCAAGGCAACTCGTCGATGAACACGATACATTCTTTGCCGTCTTGCACTTTTTCCATTAGGAAATGGCGGAGGATTTGGAAAGCTTCGTACCAGTTTTTGGGTTGTTTTGTTACAGGATGGCCGTACAAGTCCAAAGCATCCGTGAAAGCGTGAAGTTGGGCGTTTTTGTCGCCTTCCATGAGGCCCGTCATGGAGAAAGTGAGCCTGTCTTTGAACACTTGGTTAATGAGGAAGGTTTTCCCCACGCGACGACGACCGTATAATGCCACAAATTCAGCCTTATGCGAGGCCGCGTATTTATTGAGCAGTCTGATTTCTTCTTTCCGTCCAATGACTTTTTTCTGCATGGTACATTCCGTTTTAATTCGAGGCAAAAATACAAAAACTTGCCGATTCAGTTGCTAAAACCGTCAATTTTTTACCGTTTTAGCACTCGAATCACGATTTAGTTGCTAAAACCGTCAATTTTTTACCGTTTTAGCACTCGTATTGCGATTTGATTGCTCTAACTGATTGAAACAAATTCTTCTTAATTCAATTCGATAGTCGTGGTTACCGAATTGCTCTCTTTCCCAATAATCACAGGAATCTATGCTTCATAAACTGCCGCATGAACTTCATATTGGCACTTGAAGTTTAATTACATGAGTTCAATCTCCGGAATCACCAAAGCCCCCTCATCTCGCACAAAATCCCGCTGATAAAACATGCAATAATAAACAGGCAAATTACTCTTCTGTAATATTTCCTGCTCCAGTATCCTCAAAAGGAAAATCAGAAAGCAACAACCTGTCGAAATCGGATTGGAACAAACGATCTTGGATTACACGATATTTCTCGAACTCGCTTTCAGCGTATGCTTTGGCTTGTTCCGCAGTAACTTTTCCGCCGTCTTGTAAAATTTCACGGTCGGTGGCATCAAGGAATTTGTCAATGCGCTTCGCCCAATCCTCCATCGTCATAGGGATATGACGTTTCGCCATGTCTTCAGCCACATCAAGGAAAGCATTCACGATCCTCCCCATTGCCTCCAATTCATTCTGTTTCAAATAGTTTTTGGCAACCGAAACATCACTACGGACAATCTTTCCACTCGGGGCTTTTTCCCAAGTCGTCAAGCCCATGTGTTCTCGTTGGCTATTTGCCCGCTCCACAATCAATTCCGCCGCGGTATGGCCATGCACCGCATAGTGCATTTTGTTTTGCACCTTCTTGAAGAACTGATAAGTCGTCGGTGCTGAGGGGTTATAATCTATTGCCGTAGCATAAATATCGGTCAGTTTTTGGTAGAAACGCCGCTCGCTCAACCGAATCTCCCGGATTTCCTCAAGCAGATGCTCAAAATAATCTTCGTCCAAAAACGCACCGTTTTCCATCCGTTTTCTGTCAATCACATACCCTCGAATGGCAAACTGGCGCAACACAGCCGTACACCATTGCCGGAACTGCGTCGCACGAACAGAATTGACCCGATAACCTACGGAAATGATGGCATCAAGATTATAGAATTGCGTTTCGTAGCTTTTCCCGTCAGTAGCAGTATGTCGGAATTTCCGACATACTGAATCTCGCTGTAATTCACCACTTTGAAAAATTCTTGACAGATGCTCCGTGATAGTGCTTCGCCCTTTGTCAAATAATATCGACATGGCTTCCTGGGTACACCATATCATTTCATCTTGATAAAGCACCTGTACGCCTTGTGCCTTTTCCTCGGCTTGGAAAATCAGGAATTCCGCAGTGCTGTTTCTTATGGTTAATTCTTTGCTCATTCAAAAACATTTGAAATGCAAAAATAAGGAAAAAGCCCCTTACATCATAACTAAAACTCGGATTTTTTGGTGTTTTAGCACTTGCATCTTGATTTTGGAGTTCAATTACATTGGCTTCAACTCCGGAATCACCAACGCCCCCTCATCCCGCACAAAATCCCGCTGGTAGAACATGCAAAACTCATAGATAATCGTAAAACCATATAAATCAATTCATTCCCGCAAGAAAAAGGGACTTTTTCCATAAATTTTCGTCTAAAAAAGGGATTTTTTCCGAAAATTTCAGCCTAAAAAAGGGACTTTTTCCATCATTTACCCATAAAAAAGGGACTTTTTCCATAAATTTTGGGGGCAAAAAGGGGACTTTTTCCGTTTTCGGTTTCGGGTTTCGTGATGATTTTCGCGTTATTCTGCCGACCCTATCAAAAAAAGGCCTAATTTTGGCGCGTTTAATATAAGAAACAAATCTAACACAAATCATAAACAAATGGAGCACGGACACTTGAATGTTATGACATGGATCGCTTCGCTTATCGCTTGCATTGGCGCAAAGCGACAGTAATGCTTGTCTCGCAGTCCCGAAGTACCGTGTCCCGCAGTCAAATAACATATCATGAGCGAAATCATCCTTTCCAACAGAGTTCTGAACATGGCTGAGTCGGCAACGCTGGCCATGACCAACAAGAGCCGCGAACTGAAAGCCCAAGGCATCGACGTCATCAGCCTGAGCATCGGCGAACCCGACTTCAACACGCCCGAGGCGGCCAAGCAAGCCGGCATCGACGCCATCAACGCCAACGACACGCACTATCCGCCCGTGCCTGGCACGCCCGCGCTGCGCAAGGCCATCGCCGAGAAACTGAAACGCGACAACGGCCTCGACTACAAAGACACCGACATCCTCGTGTCGAACGGCGCCAAACAAGCCATCAACGACGTGCTTCTCTCCATCCTCAACGACGGCGACGAGGTCATCATCCCCGCCCCGTTCTGGGTTTCCTACCCCGACATGGTGAAACTGAGCGGCGGCGTGCCCGTCATCGTGAAGAGCGATTTTGAGCACGACTTCAAGATTACGGCCGAGCAACTCGAAAAGGCCATCACGCCCAAGACCAAAGCCCTGATGATCAACACGCCCTGCAACCCCAGCGGCAGCGTGTTCACCAAAGCCGAACTGAGCGCCATCGCCGAAGTGCTGAGGAAATATCCGAACATCATCGTCATCTCCGACGAAATCTATGAGTTCATCCAATACGAGCACAAGCACGAGAGCATGGGCCAGTTCGAGTTCTTGAAGGACCGCCTCGTCATCGTGAACGGCGTGGCCAAGGGCTATGCCATGACGGGCTGGCGCATCGGCTACATCGCCGCGCCGCAAGCCATCATCAAAGCCACCAACAAGATTCAAGGCCAAATCACCTCCGGCATCTGCACCATAGCGCAGGCCGCCGCTGCCAAGGCCATGGAACTCAGCCCTGAGAACTCGAAGGAGATTCAGGACATGCTGGATGCCTTCCGCCGCCGCCGCGACACCTTCGTGAAACTGCTGAACGAAATCCCAGGCGTGAAATGCAACACTCCTGCCGGCGCTTTCTACGTGTTCCCCGAGATGAAGTCGTTCTACGGCAAGACCGACGGCGAAACCGTCATCAAGGGCAGCGACGACCTCTGCATGTGGCTGCTTTACAACGCCCATGTGGCCTGCGTGGCCGGCAATGCGTTCGGCAACGACGACTGCATCCGCTTATCCTACGCCACCTCTGAAGACAAACTCATCGAGGCCGTAAAGCGCATTAAGGCTGCTTTGGCGAAACTGCACTAATTGGACACGAAACACAAGACTTAGCGTCGCTTTGCGTCACTGCGAGGCACGAAGCAGTCCAGACGAGCAACTTTTTACTGGATTGCTTCGTCGTTCCTCCTCGCAATGACGCGAAGCGGCAGAAAAGTCCTCCCTCTCAACAATTCAACAAACGACATCCATGATTATCCTATCCACCGACCCCATCCTCCCCATCTTCAACCAAGCCATCGCCGATTATCACAAGTTCGACGACGTGAACCATCCTTGCGAAAACCCTCACGACGAAAAGACCATCGAATGGTACCTATATAATAAGGCATGGATTGACACGGTGCAATGGCATCTCGAAGACCTCATCCGCGACCCGAACATCGACCCTGTGGAGGCCTTGGCCTTGAAACGCCGCATCGACAAGTCGAACCAAGACAGGACTGACATCGTGGAGATGATTGATTACTACTACCAACTGCTTTTCCAAAAGGTTGAGCCACAGCCCAATGCCACGCTCAACACGGAAAGTCCTGCTTGGGCCATCGACCGCCTTTCGATTCTGCAACTGAAGATTTACCACATGAAGGCCGAGGTGGAACGCACCGATGTCAGCGAGGAGCATAAAGCCAAATGCCAAGCCAAATTGGATGTGCTTTTGGAACAAAACACCGACCTTTGCACCGCCATCGACCAACTGATGGAATGCTACAAAACGGGCGAAAAGGTGATGAAGGTCTATAAGCAGATGAAGATGTACAACGACCCCGCATTGAATCCAGTGCTCTACGGGCAAAAATGAAAAAACTCCTCATCATACGGTTTTCGGCCTTGGGCGACATTGCCATGACGGTGCCAGTCGTCCATGACTTGGTCACGCAATACCCTGATTTGGAGATTACTATGCTCAGTCGCGAAATGGCGAGGCCTTTGTTTGAACGCTTGCCCGACAATGTACATTTCCTCGCCGCAGATTTGAACGGAAGGCACAAAGGTTTGTTCGGCTTGAACCGACTTTTGCGCGACATTCATTTCAAAGACTTCGACTATATCGCTGATTTTCACGATGTTTTGCGTACACAATGGCTTCGGTTGGTCTGCAAGTTGTTCGGGAAGAAAGTCGCCAAAATCGACAAGGGACGCAATGGCAAAAAGGCTTTGACCCGACAGAAAAACAAGGTTTTTGTGCAGCAAGCCACCTCGTTTGAGCGTTACGCTAAAGTGTTGGAGCAATTGGGATTTCCGTTAAAGTCCACTTTCACTAAACTTGACTATTCTTCTTTTTGCGAGACACAAAAATCGATGAATGAGACATGGATTGGCATCGCGCCTTTCGCCAAGCACGCCGCCAAAGTCTATCCGATGGACAAGATGGAGGAAGTCATCGCGGCATTGAGCGGAAAAGAGAATACCACCATTTTCCTTTTCGGTGGCGGCGAGGAGGAAAAACGGCAAATCGCGGAGCTTTGCGCAAAATATCCTAATGTACAAGCCGCTCAAAGTCAGCAAGGTTTGAGAGGCGAACTTGCCCTGATGGGCCAGTTGGACGCGATGCTCTCCATGGATTCCGCCAACATGCATTTGGCTTCCTTGGTAGGGACGAGGGTGGCTTCCGTTTGGGGCGGCACACATCCTTACGCCGGCTTCATGGGTTGGAATCAAAGTCCAAATGATTGCATTCAACTCGACTTGCCCTGCCGTCCGTGTTCCGTTTATGGCAACAAGCCTTGTTTCAGAGGCGATTACGCTTGCTTGAACGGCATTGCACCAAGCCAAATCATTGAAAAATTGGTCGGCCATGAATGATTCTCCCATCGCGGCCATGTTCGACCGCATCTCGCCGAAATATGACAGGCTCAACCATCTGTTGTCCTTTAATATAGATAAAGCGTGGCGACGCAAGACGGCCAAGTTTGCCGCGAAAAGCCGCCCTAAGACCATCCTCGACCTTGCCACCGGTACGGCAGACTTGGCCATCGTTTTGGCGAAATACAATCCACAGGCGCATATCATCGGCGTGGACTTTTCCGAAAAGATATTAGAAATTGGAGAAGCAAAAATCAAGGCGCAAGACCTTGAAAACCAAATCGAATTGCGTTCGGGTGATGCTGCCACCCTTCCTTTCGAAGATAACGCTTTCGATGCCGTCACCGTAGCTTTCGGGGTCAGGAATTTTGAGAATTTGGACAAAGGGCTTTCCGAAATCAGCCGTGTTTTAAAGCCTAACGGGAAGGCCTTTATTTTGGAGTTCTCAATGCCAGAAAGGTTTCCTATCAAGCAACTTTACCATCTGTATTTCAAGCACATACTTCCAAAAATCGGGGGATGGGTTTCCAAAGACAAGAACGCATACTCCTATCTTCCTGCATCGGTGGAAAGGTTTCCGAAACCCGATGATTTCCTCCGAATCTTGTCCGAAAAGGGGTTGGTAAACAACGGTAAAAAGCCACTTTCCTTTGGCATCGCGACATTGCATTGGGGAAACAAAACAGGAATTTTGTAATTTTGCCGCCGATTTGTAAAATAAAAGCACACTCAGTTCGTTTAATTCACATCCAAATCATAGCGTTTTGAAGAAATCACTGAAAATACTGGCCGTCATACTGTTGCTCGCCGCAACAGTCGTGCCGTCACAAGCCCAACGAAGGGTCATCCACTACCTGCCCAAATACGAGCAGGAGCCTTACCATTTCGGTTTCTTGCTGGCCTACAACCAAATGATGTACACCGTCAAAACCGTCGAGGACTACCAAAACATTCCCCAGCCTGCCAACTCATGGCCCAATGGCAACTACAACATCCCAAGCACGCAAAACCTCTACGTCTACAATATTGAGACCCGCCAAACGCCTGGCTTCACCGTGGGCATCATCGGCAGCAAACGTCTTGGTCGCTATTTCGACCTGCGCCTCATCCCTTCGCTAAGTTTCAGCGAACGCCGTATGCGTTACGACATTGCCGTCAAGGACCTTGACGGCAACATCACCATGAAAGCCTTCACCAAATCGATTGGGACTACCTTTGTCGAATTCCCGCTCAACATCAAATACCGCTCCAAGCGATACAACAACATTGGAGCCTATGTCTTTGGCGGCATCAACCCGAAAATCGACCTCGCCTCGCAGAAAGACAACAAAGAAACCGACGGACAAGGCAACGAATTCATCAACAACCTGGTAACCAAACGCTTCGATGTGGCAGGCGAAATTGGCACCGGATTTGATTTCTACAACCAATGGTTCAAGTTAGGCATCGAGGTGAAAATGAGTTATGGTTTGTTCGACATCATGAAGAACGAAGCCTTCATCTACACGGCTCCCATTGACCAATTGCGCAACAAATTGTTCCAATTTTCGCTGATTGTGGAATAATTTTTTAATTCAATAATATTGATTTTCAAATAATTACAATTATTTTATCAAAATTTCCAACAAAAACGTTGTAGATAACGAAATTTTGTCTAATTTTGCACCGTCAAAATGACACAGGAAATGGTCCCTTCGTCTAGCCTGGTCAGGACGCCAGGTTTTCATCCTGGTAACTCGGGTTCAAATCCCGGAGGGACTACCAACGAAGCCCGTCAGAAACGGGCTTTTTTTATTGCCTAACTCGAATGCCATGAAACTTCAAACCATCATCAGCAACCAACACAACCCTTTCCTCAACCGCGCCGTGGAACAATATCTCACCGACAACCAAGAGGAAAACACCGTGACTCTATACCTTTGGAAGAACCAAAGGACCGTCGTCATCGGCTACAACCAAAACCCTTATTCCGAGTGCAACGTACAGCTTTTGCTCGACGAAGGCGGCCACCTCATGCGACGTGGCACGGGCGGCGGAGCAGTCTATCACGACTTGGGCAACATCAACTTCTCGTTCATCGCAGACAAGAAGCTGTATGATGTGAAAAAGCAGCTCTCCGTCATTCAGGACGCACTCCTCTCCTATGGCTTGCAGACCGAAATCTCAGGCCGCAACGACCTCACCTGCGAGGGGCGCAAGTTCAGCGGCAACGCCTTCGCGAAAGGGAAACACAACGACCTGCACCACGGCACCATCCTCATCAAGACCGACGGCGCGATGATGCAGCGCTACCTCATCGTCGACAAAGCCAAACTGATGAAAAACGGCGTGAAAAGCGTGGCGAGCCGCGTCATCAACCTCAGCGAGGCCGTCCCCGAACTGACTTCAGAAAGCATCAAGCAACCCTTGATTCAGTCGTTTGAGAAGGTCTATGGCGGCAAGGCACAGACGCTCGACTTCGACACCTATATTAATAATAAGGAAGTGCAGGCCATCACGTCGGAAATCTCGTCTCACGACTTCCTTTTCGGTCGCTGGGAGCAGTTTGAAACCACGAAAAAGGCCCAATTCCCATGGGGCGGCGTGGCAATCGCTTTGAAAGTGGACGAAGCCAATGCCGCAATCAAAGACGTTCAAATCGCTTCGGATTGCCTTGACACTGAAATCATTGGGCAAGCCGAAAACCTGCTGAAAGGTTGCAGCACGAAGGCGGTTCCCGCCTTTGATGAGGGCAACGGAATCCTTCGGGACATCGTCAATTTGATTTACGGCTGAACAAATATTCGTATTTTTGCTGCCCGAATTGGGTTTACATCAAGCCCTGAAAGGGCGACCCGAACACAAGCGGGTGATGTCGAGGCCAACACCTCGCCCGAAGGGCGATACTATAGTAACCGCAGGTCAGCGACCTACGGCAACACCCCGATAGGCAATACTGAACAACCAATACGGCTGCCACAGTATGACAGCCCTACAACTGAAAACCATCAACTGCAAACTATCAACTGCAAACTGAACAACTGAACAACTGAACAACTGAATGAAATACTACCTCCTCCCCTTAGGCTGCCAGATGAACCTCAGCGACAGCGAGCGCGTGCGCACGGTGCTGCGTGGCATGGGCTTCGTCGAGACCGACAACGAAAACGAGGCCACCATACTCGGCATCATCGCCTGCTCGGTGCGGCAGAAAGGCATCGACAAGGTGTATGGCCGCATCGAGAAATGGAACGCCATGAAGCACCGCCAAAGCGTCATCACCTTCGTGTCGGGCTGCGTGTTGCCCGCCGACCGTCTGCGCTTCCTCAAGCTGTTCGACCTTGTGTTTCCCATGAACGACCTGCCCAAACTGCCCGACATGATCAGACAATACGGCATCGTCACGCCGGCCTCGCTAAAAATGGGAGAAGAAATTGACATTCAGCCCGTTGTCAAACCCATTGCGCCACTTTTCCACAAGAACGACAAAATCAACCCTTCGGCCAACATGGGCAATTTCTGGGCCATCACGCCGACGCAAACCTCTGATTTCGAGGCTTTCATCCCGATTCAGAACGGCTGCAACAAGTTCTGTACTTACTGTGCCGTGCCCTACACCCGTGGCCGCGAGGTGTCGCGCCCCTCGGAGGAGATTTTGGACGAACTGAAAAGTTTAGTCGAGAAGGGCTATAAGAGCATCACCCTTTTGGGACAAAATGTCAACTCTTACGGCTTGGACAAAAAAGGCCAAGAGATTGATTTTACGGAACTTTTGCGCCGCGTGGGAGAGTTTGGGAAGGCTTCGGGCAAGGAGTTTTGGGTGTATTACACCGCGCCGCACCCCCGCGACATGAAGGACGACGTCATCGAGGTGATGGCACAATACGACTGCCTCGCCAAGCAGATTCATATCCCCATCCAGTCGGGCGACGAGAACATGCTGCAACGCATGAACCGCCACCACGACCTCGCCACTTATCGGCACATCATCCAGACCATCCGCGAGAAATTGCCGACAGCCACCATCTTCACCGACATCATCGTGGGCTTCACGCACGAGACCGAGAAGGAATTTGAGAACACGCGCAAGGCCATGGAAGAGTTCAAGTACAACATGGCGTTCATCGCGCAATATAGCGTGCGCCCCGGCGCTGTGGCCGCCGAATGGGACGACGACGTTCCCAAGGAAGTGAAGCGCGAGCGCTACCACCGCCTCACCGAAGAGCTGATGAAACACAGCCTTGTTTATAACCAAGGCCTCATCGGGCAGACCGTCAAGATGCTGGTGGAGAGCCACGACCGCAAGAACGGCTACCTCACTGGGCACACTGAGGGGAAGATTGTCATTCGGTTTGCTTCGAGAGACACTTCACTCATTGGGCAGATTGTTAATGTCAAGGTTACTTCGGCTTCGCCTTTATCCATCGAAGGAGAGTTGGCATTTTGATAATTGCTGAACACTGAAGAAGTAAACAATAAACCTATAGTTTTCTCGTTGGAATGGAAACAAATAATTGAAATTTCCATAAAACAGAAAAACCATGAAAACAAAAGGATTATTGTTATTATTTCTTGCTTGTTGCTGCGTCTCCTGCGAGTGTTTTCAGCATGTACAAGGTGTTGTAATAGATTCTGTAACTCGATTGCCAATAGATCATGTAACTGTAAAGAATACAAGAATTAAAAATAGTGACATCTATGGTACATTACATACGGATAGTCTTGGTCATTTCGACATTTCCCCAAAGGCAATAGGTTTATTTGGTTGCCCTAAAGTATCACTATCTTTTGAAAAAGAGGGCTACAAAAAAGTTATCATAAAATACAAATCCTGTTGTACAGATGATACCGAAGTTGTTTTAGAGAAAGAGGAATAATTCCCACTTTCCGAATGAATTGACAAATAAGGGGAAATGTTGTATTTTACCAGACAAAAAGACACGCAAGATGCAGATCAACAGATTCGGATATTACTGGCTAGACACATGGGTGTTGGCTAACGTGATACAACTGGCCACACAAGACTTCTGCGCCCGCAATCTCAACCGCACCAATGACCCTTGCGGGCGGCAGTACGACCAAATGACACAAGCGGCTCGCTCCGTCCCCGCCAACATTGCGGAAGGCAACTCACGGCATTCCACCTCAAAGGAAACAGAGATGCGCCTCACCGATGTGGCAAGGGCAAGTTTGGCCGAATTGGCCAACGATTATGTAAACTGGCTCATGCGGCACGAGGAAATTCCGTGGTCGGTGAAGTCCGAAGAGCACAAAAGTGTTAGCAATATTCCACTAGATAAGCCAACCTACAAAGATGATGTGCAACACCTTAGCAGCATACACATCCTGAAGCAGAAACACAAGTTTGACACATGGCTCTGTTCCAAGAACTCCATAACTGAAGCTAATTGTTTGCTTGTGCTTTGCAATCGCCTCATCATGATGCTCGGCAAACAGATTGAGAATCAACTTGAGTCTTTTAGAGAAGAAGGTGGCTTTTCAGAGGCTTTATCGGCAGAAAGACTCGCCCACAGGACTGCACAAAGTATTCAAGCTGAAGCACCGCTTTGCCCGAAATGCGGCAAGCCAATGATTAAGCGAATGGCTAAAAAAGGCAAAAACGCCGGTAATGAGTTTTGGAGTTGTTCAAGTTATCCAAATTGCGATGGGACAAGGAATGTTTGATATTTGGTCGTCTTTTCGTAATAACGGAATATCGTAATGACGTTATTACGACTAGAAAGACCATCAATAGAAGTCTAACCTTTGCTGAGTGAAAATGACTATGAGTAAAACAATCTCCTTCAAAACCCTTGGCTGCCGCGTCAATCTGTATGAAACCGATGCCTTGGCGTCGCGGTTCAAGGCGGCGGGATATGAGATTGCCGACGGCGACAGTGCGGCGGATGTCTTCGTCGTGAACACCTGCACCGTCACCAACACGAGCGACCAGAAATGCCGCCAAGCCATACACCAAATTCGGCGGAAACATCCCGAGGCATTGATGGTTGTCACAGGGTGCATGGTCAACCATAGGAAGGAGGAATTGCTGCAATCGGGCATGGCTGACTATGTCATTGACAACGAGCGCAAAGCCGCCCTGTTTGACATCATCGACGAGCATTTCCGCACAGGTCACAGCGACCCCGAGGGCTACGACCGCGACCTGTTCAGCTACCAGCCCGCCTTCGACACCTTCCACACGCGCAGCCTCATCAAAATCCACGACGGCTGCAACAACTTCTGCTCCTATTGCATCATCCCCATGGTCAGAGGACGCTCCACAAGCCGCCCCGCCGAGGACATTTATAATAATGTGCATGAGGTCGTCGCCCACGGCTTCAAGGAAATCGTGCTCACGGGCGTAAACATGGGGCGTTACCAACACGAAAGCACTAATTTCGAGCAACTTGTGGAGAATATTTTGGAGATAGACGGCAACTTCCGCGTCCGCGTCTCTTCCATCGAGCCTGACCAGTTCAGCGACAAGTTTTTGGCCTTGTTCCAACACGAAAAGTTAGCCCCGCACATGCACATCTGCCTGCAAAGCGGATCCGACGACACCCTGAAACGCATGAACAGGCATTACACCGCAGCACAATTCCGCGAAATGTGCCAGCGCATCAAGGCCGCGCGCCCCGACTTCAACCTCACCACCGACATCATCGTGGGCTTCCCGGGCGAAACCGAACAAACCTTTAAAGAGAGTTGCGACTTCGCAACAGAAATCGGCTTCAGCCACATCCACACCTTCAAATACTCGGTGCGCACCGGCACCAAAGCCGCCGCGATGCCTGACCAAGTGCCCGAAAAAGTCAAGGCGGAACGCAGCGAGGTCATGCGCAAGATTTCGTTGGAGAACAAAACCAAGTATTTCGAATCGATGCAAGGCAAAACACAACGTATGCTCATCGAGCGCGTTGACAGCAAAGGCATGGCACGCGGTTTTGGAGAAAACTACATCCCCGTCATCCTCAAAGGCTTCGAAGCAGAAAAGAACACCTTTATTAATATAAGGCTCGGCGAAATCCTTCATCGCGACAATGAGGGAAAGATGACATTTGATTGCAAACCAACAAATTAGACATTTATATAAAAAAAATCATCTTTTTAGTTTGGGTTTCACGAAAAAGTTGTAATTTTGCAGCCCGAAATAAAAGAAAAAATTTAAGCATAAGGAATAAGAGATATGGCAAATCACAAAGACGCTATCAAAAGAATCCGTCAGACCGAGAAAAGACGTTTGCACAACCGTTACTATGCCAAGAACATGCGTAACGAGATGAAGAAATTCAGGACTTTGACCGACAAGTCGGCTGCCGAGAGCCAGTTGCCGAAGCTGTACTCCATCATCGACAAGGTCGCCAAGCGCGGTATCATCCACAAGAACAAAGCCGCCAACCTGAAGTCGAAGTTGACGAAGTTCACGAACAAATTGGCATAATTGGAAGTTTTATTCATACATGTTGGTGCCTCTTCTACTCCGTGGAAGAGGCTTTTTTGCTTGCGGCAAGCCAAAAAAGCCCTATCTTTGCGGACACCAAGTCCAACAGGAGCAAGACAATAAGCACACAGACAACGCGGCTTCCCTGCCGCTAACCACAGGAACACCATGAACGAGAAAAAGACCATCAAAGAATGGGCTGCCGACGACCGCCCGCGCGAGAAAATGATGACCAAAGGAAAATCCGCGCTGAGCAACGCCGAACTCATTGCCATCCTCATCGGTTCGGGCAGCAGCAAACTGTCGGCGGTGGAGTTGTCGCGCTCCATCTTGGATAGCGCAGGCAACAACCTCATCGACCTGTCGAACATGACACTCAACGACCTAATGCGACACAAAGGCATCGGCGAGGCCAAGGCCGTCACCATCATGGCCGCGCTCGAACTAGGCAAACGCCGTCGCGCCGCCGAAGCCAACCTGCCCACGGAAGTGAAAGACTCAAAAGAAACCTTCGAACGATTCCTTCCCTATATCGACGACATGAACCAAGAGCATTTCCTCGTCATGTACCTCAACCAAAGCAACCACGCCATGAAGATAGAATGCATCAGCAATGGTGGCACGACCAATGTCATCGCCGACCCGAAAATCGTCTTCAAGAACGCCATAAACCTCAACGCCACCTGTATCGTCTTGGGTCACAACCACCCTTCGGGAAACCCGCGCCCCAGCGACGACGACCGAAAACTGACCAAGAAGTTCGTCGCGGCAGGCAAACTCCTTGACCTCACCGTCATCGACCACATCATCATTGGCAACGAACGCTACTACAGTTTCCGCGACCACGGAGAAATGACCCTCTGAAAAAACTCATCCCATGAAACTCGTCACCATCATCGGGGCACGTCCCCAAATCATCAAGGCAGCGGCACTGAGTCGCGCCATCCGCAACCATTATTTTGGCCAAATCCAGGAAGTCATCGTCCACACGGGGCAGCACTACGACGACAACATGTCGCAAGTGTTCTTCGACGAATTGGGCATCCCTCGCCCCGACTACAACCTCCATGTAGGCTCGGCCTCTCATGGCGTGCAAACCGCCCGCATGACGGAAGGCATCGAGGAGATATTAATAAAGGAGCGCCCCGACTTCATCGTGCTTTACGGCGACACCAACTCCACCCTCGCCGGTGCCGTGGCCGCCGCCAAAATCCACGTGCCCATCGCCCATATAGAAGCTGGCTTGCGCTCGTTCAACAAGGCCATGCCCGAGGAAATCAACCGCATCGTCTGCGACCACTGCTCCACCCTGCTCTTTTCACCCACGAAGGCCGGCTTCGAAAACCTGAAACGCGAAGGCTTCCCGACAGGCAACAACGGCCCACACACCATTGACAACCCCAAGGTCTACCATTGCGGCGACATCATGTACGACAACAGCCTGCACTTCGCCAACATCGCAGAAGAGAAAACCGACATCATACAGCGTTTGGAACTGGACGGCAAGCCTTTCATCCTCGCCACCATCCATCGCGACAACAACACCGACCATCCCGAGCGGCTCGATGCCATCTTTGACTCACTGCTTCAGCTTTCCAAAGAAGTGCAAGTCGTTCTGCCGTTGCATCCAAGAACATCCAAACTACTGAAAACCAATCTGAAAATCGACAAGCAAAGGCAAATCTCCAACAGCCGGAGTATCCGTCTCATCCCTCCTGTATCCTTCCTTGAGATTATCGCCTTGGAACGTCACGCCCGACTTGTCTTGACCGACTCCGGCGGCGTACAGAAGGAAGCCTATTTCTTCAAGAAGCCATGCATCATCCTACGTCCCGAGACCGAATGGGTGGAGATCGTGGAGACGGGCAACGCCATCCTCACCGACGCCGACGAAGAACGTATCATGCAAGCCTGGCAACATTTCAAGGACAACCCGCCGACCGCTTTCCCCGAGATTTTCGGCAACGGCCATGCAGCGGAATTCATGCTGGAGCAAATGCTGAAAATAAATTTCGCGTAAAGTGTTGTGGATTAAGAAAAAAGTCGTATCTTTGCCCCCGCTAAACAAGCAAACTCATTTACAATTTAATTATTTAACAATCAAACAGTTATGAATCAGTACGAAACCGTTTTCATTTTAACTCCCGTTTTGTCTGACGAACAGATGAAGGAAGCGGTAAAGAAGTATGAAGATCATCTGACCAAGAACGGTGCAGAGATCGTTCATGAAGAGAACTGGGGCATGCGCAAGCTTGCCTATCCTATCCAGAAGAAGTCCACAGGCTTTTACCAGCTCATTGAGTACAAGGCCGAGGGCAATGTGATTGCAGATGTCGAAACCGAACTGAAGCGCGATGAGCGCATTCTCCGTTTCCTCACCGTGAAGCTCGACAAACATGCCGTTGCCTACAACGAGAAGAAGCGCAAGAAAGCCGAAGCCGTCACGGAGGAGGCACAAGCCTAATGTTGAACAACAAAAATTGAAGAAAAATGGCACAAGTGAACAACAACAACGACATCAAATATCTGACTCCCATTGCAGTCGATACCAAAAGAAAGAAATACTGCCGCTTCAAGAAGAACCGCATCAAGTACATCGACTACAAAGATGCCGACTTCTTGCTGAAGTTCGTCAACGAGCAGGGCAAGATCCTGCCTCGCCGCATCACCGGCACTTCCAGCAAGTATCAGCGCAAGGTCGCCCAGGCCATCAAGCGTGCCCGCCACCTCGCCCTGATGCCGTTCGTAGCAGATTGTTTGAAATAATTTGAAGGAGGAAACACAATGGATATCATTCTGAAACAAGACATCACCAACTTAGGATATAAGAACGACATCGTCACCGTGAAGCCTGGCTATGGCCGCAACTTTCTCATCCCCAAAGGTCTCGGCATCCTCGCCACCGAGCGCAACCGCAAGATCTTGGCCGAAGAGATGCGCCAGCAGGCTCACAAGGAACAAAAGATCAAGGACGAGGCCATGGAGAAAGCCAAGGCTTTGGAAGGTCTGAAACTGCAAATCCCCGCCAAGGCTGCCGCCACGGGTAAGATTTTCGGCTCGGTCAACACCATCATGATTGCCAACGCCATCAAGGAAGTCACTGGCATCGAAGTGGATCGCAAGCACATCGTCCTCAACGAAGACGCCATCAAGGAAATCGGCGAATACACTGCCAAGCTGAAGCTCCACAAGGAAGTGTCCGTCGACATCGATTTCAACGTCTACGCTGAATAAGAAGAACAAACTTTTTCATGTTTTTAGGGCTGTCTCCTCTGTGGGACGGCCTTTTTTCGTATTTTTGTTGACGCATAGTCATCACTGCAAGGCACGAAACAGTCCGATTGCTTAGCTTATTCCACAGATTGCTTCGTCGTTCCTCCTCGCAATGACGCAAAGCGTGTCAAATACTATTACCAGATGCTCACCAAGAACACCCTTAAGCAAATCGCCTCCCTTCGCCAACAGAAATTCCGCAAGGAGAATGGCCTCTTCGTCGTGGAAGGGCGCAAGATGGTTGACGAACTGCTCCACTCCGGTTTTGAAGCCGTTGGGCTTTATGCCACTGAGGCTTTCATCGTCTCCTACCCTTCTTTTGCCAATGCCGAACCTGTCACAGAGATCCAGATGGGACAGATGAGCGGTTTTGACACGCCACCAGGCATTTTGGCCGTAGTCAGGATTCCTCAACAAGTTGAAACCAAAACCGCCTCGCGGCTTGTTCTTGCCTTGGACGGCATCGCCAACCCCGGCAACATGGGCACCCTCATCCGCACGGCCGAGTGGTTTGGCATCCGCGACGTGGTGTGTAGCCAAGATTGCGTGGAGCTTTGGAACCCCAAGACGGTGCAGGCCACCATGGGCTCACTGTTCAGGGTGAAGGTTTGGTCAACAGACCTGGCCGCCTATCTGCAAAAGATGAAAAGCGAAGGCAAAGCCATTTATGGGGCTTTGTTGGATGGAGAGAACCTGTTTCAGATGCGGGAGCAAGCCGATGGCATCGTCGTCATCGGGAGCGAGTCGCATGGCATTAGGGCGGAGGTGTTGCCTTGCATCACGCATCCCCTCACCATTCCTCGTGTGAGTGGCAGTGCTACAGAGTCACTGAACGCGGCCGTGGCTGGGGGGATAATTATGGCGCAATTGACAAAATATTGATTTGACTGATGCTTGCGTCATTGCGAGGCACGAAGCAATCCAGACAATCCAAATTGCTTCGTCATTCCTCCTCGCAATGACGCAAAACGACAATAAAAAAACCGCCCAGAAAGGAGCGGTTTTTCCAGTTTCCATTAAATAGGAATTACTTGGTGATGACAACGCGCTGGACGCTGTTGCGGCCATTGTTGTCGTACACGCTGAAGAAGTACACGCCAGCTTCAACGTCCATATCGATGCTGTTGACCACGCTGTTGAGTTTCACAACGCGGATGAGTTGACCAGCCACATTGTAGATGGCCACGCTGTTGAGGTTCTCGCCTTCGAGGGTCACCTGCGAAGTGGCAGGGTTGGGGTAGACACTAGCCAGTTGAGTGGTTGTCTCTTCCACGCCATCGGTGATGGAGAGGGTGACAGGGACATTAAACTGAGGATTCTCTTCATCATTGGTGTTGATGATGAGAGTGGCTTCATAGTTCGCTCCCATAGGAAGACCAATGGAGTTGAGTGTAAGAGTAACAACATCATTCTGACCGCCAAGAACCGTTCCATTCGTCTTATCGATGGTGACCCAAGTGCCAGGGATGAGTTCACCTTCACAGTTGGCAGTAATCAGCCAAGCGCCTTCAAAATCGTCAGCGGAGAAGCAATGACTGAAATTGCCGCCACGCGAGCTGAGCCAGTTGCCATCGGATTCTTCACCATAGTAACCTCCGTCCATAGTCAAAGGATATTCACCCGCTGCTTGATTGAGGAACACAGAGACCCAATAGGTTTGGCCCGTCAAATAAACAGGCTCATCGAAGGTAGCTTCAATCCAAGTACCAAGTGCAGAAGAAACAACGGCCTTTTCGGCTAACAGTTCACCTGGTTGGTTGTTCACATTACTATTGTAAACACGGAAAATATAAGTATCATCCTCCGACTTGTATTGAGAACCTACAAAATACTTGGCAGAAGTGATTCTCATACCCATAGCAGCACCAGCATAGGCATTGGCGGGCAAACGGATGGCCATCTCACGGGTCATAGCCTCACTATAACCGATGCCTTGACTCTCTTCTTCATTGTGGTAGTAGAGTTCAGCAGTCTGTGAGCCAGCACCACCCTGACCAAAATCGATATAACCGTTCCAGTCGCCGATGGAGTTACCGTTGTTCTCAATGGTGACTTCAACGGTGTTCATGTCGTCTTCAATGAGTTCCATAGTGATTTCGGCAGGATTGATGGAGAGTTCGGGAGCGGAAACGCCACCAAGTTTGTAAGCATAGACATCATCAATGTAGTACTCCGAAACAGAAGCACTGCTGGGCGGGAAGAAGTCCATAGCGGCCAGTTGACGTGAACCGGCAGTACCATCGGCCTGGAGGCTATACTGCCAAGTGCAAATCTCCTCATCATCGATATAGAAGGTAGCCAGGTCGTTGTCAAGGTCAATGACGTACATAACAGCAAACCATGTGTCGGAGGGAACTGTGAAGTTTGTGGTCACACCACCAGCTTTGATTGAGGTGCCGTTACTTGAGTGATTGTAATACACTTCAGTGGCCCACTCGCTACCGCTTCCGTTGAAGATATGGAGAACGTTGTTGTAGGCATCCTTACCAGCAGGAATGTACATGTCAAAACCCGTTGTGTACATGCCACTGGTAGCATCGCCCAAAAGGAGAACCTGGTCATTATCATAAGTGAAATGGCCACGCTTTGAACCATCGAAAGCAGCGACGACACCGTCTTCGGCACCGCCAGGAGCATTGCTCCAAGTGGTCCAAAAGTCGTTACCGGCAGCGATGGCTTCTGCAGCGATCTTGTTACCTTCGGTGTAAGCCTCAAAATCATCTTCGACAATCACTTCAACGTTCATGAGAGGCTCGACTTCAACATTGTCAATGTAGTAGTCAGAAACGGCGGCACTTGTCGGAGGGAAGAAGTCCATGGCACCGAGTTGACGAGAACCAGCAGTGCCATCGGCCTGAAGGCTAAACTGCCAAGTGTAAATCTCAACATCGTCCACATAGAAAGTAGCGGCATCGTTGTCAAGATCAACCACGTACTTCACAGTGAACCAAGAGTCGAAGGGGCATTCGAAGTTGGTGGTCACACCTCCAGCTTTGATTGATGTACCATTGTCAGAGGTCTTATACCAAACCTCTGTTGCCCATTCACTACCACTTCCGTTAAAGATATGAAGGACGTTGTTGTAAGCATCCTTGCCTGTGGGAATGTACATATCGAAGGCAAGTTCGTATGTACCAGTGGTGACGTTACCAAGTTCAAGCACTTGGTCATTGTCATAGGTGAAGTGGGCGGCCATAGTGCCTTGTTCAGCGAAGACACCATCCTCTGCGCCACCAGGAGCGTTGCTCCAAGTAGTCCAAGGTGATCCGAGGGTTTGAGCTACCTTAGCGCCTGCGGGGCAGTCGTTGAAATCGAAGCTCAACTGTGCGAAAGCATTGCCGCAAACGAAGGCAATCATCGCGATAAGTAAAGATACTTTTTTCATTTCTTTGAAATTTTAGTTAGTATTAAGTGAATTGATTCAAATTGCACACAAAATGCGCTGCAAATATAACCAAAAAATGAAAAGTGCAAGGGAGAAATGGGATTTTTTTTAGTTTAGGGTTGGCACTTTGCTTCTTTCCAATAGGCGATCATCTCCTCAAGAGTGAGGTGCTGCACGCCCTTGCCTTGCTCGCGGGCACGCTGTTCGACATGGGCGAAACGCCCGCGAAACTTCTTGTTGGCCTTCTCCAAGGCATCGTCGGGGTTAACGCCGATATAGTTGCCGTAGGCCGCCAAGGCGAAGAGCAGGTCGCCGTATTCCTCCTCGACACGACCGGCATTGTCAGGCTTTTGCAACTCCGCGAAGAGTTCTTTCCTCTCCTCTTCCACTTTCTGCCAAGCCTGCTCCTCATCGGGCCAACGGAAGCCCACCCCGGCAGTCTTTTGGTGCATCCGGTAGGCTTTCAGCAGTGAGGGCAATCCCTCGGGCACGCCACCCAGAACACTGCGGTTGTGTTCGCGTTCCAACTTGATTTTCTCCCAGTTCCGCTCCACCTGCTCGGCGTTCTCGACATGCTCATTGCCAAAGATATGCGGATGTCGCACAATCATCTTGTCACAGATGCCGTTGAGCACGTCGGCGATGTCGAAGGCGCCTTGCTCCTGCCCTATCTTGGCATAGAAGACGAGATGCAGCATGAGGTCGCCGAGTTCCTTCTTCACCTCGTCGAGGTCGTCGTTGAGAATGGCTTGGCTGAGTTCGTAGGTTTCCTCGATGGTGAGATGGCGCAGGCTGTGGATGGTTTGGGCACTGTCCCACGGACAGCCCGCGCGCACCGCGTCCATGATATCCAAAAGCCGTTTGAATGATTGCAGTCTTTCGTCCATAGTATGTTCTTCTTTTTGCCCGCAAAAGTAAGGAATTTTGTATTTTTGCAGCTCAAATGATGAGACAAAAACGCCATATCATTTTCGGCCTGCTCACCTTATTAATATTAATAACAGGCACGGCGAAAGCGCAACTGAGCCGTAGGAACTACGAGATTGAGGCTCGGACGCACTATGGCTACATGTACTTCCAGAACGACCTTTACCACTCTGCTTTAGGACGTTACAGCCGACATACACCATCCTACGAGTTCACGCTCCACCGCAACACCTACGGCGAGCACCGTTGGGAAGTGTTGCACAACTACCCTTCCATCGGGTTCACATTCTATTATTCTGGCTTCGGCAACGACAGCATCTCGGCAGAGTTGGGCAAGGTGTTTGCCCTCTATCCCTTCATCAACTTCCCCCTCACGCCTGGCGAATCGAGCAAGATTACCTTCAAGTTGGGCGTAGGCCTTTCCTATCTCACAAACAAATTCGACCCGAAGGAGAACTACCACAACTATGCCATCGGCTCGCACGTGAACGCCGCCGTCAACCTGTCGTTCGAATACCGGCAGCGCATCGTCGACCGCCTCCATTGGGTGACTTCAGCGGGGCTGACCCACTTCTCGAACGGTGCCACCCGCACACCCAACATGGGCATCAACATCCTCAGCGCGGCCACGGGATTGTCGTGGTATCTGGTGCCTCCCAAAACGCATCTCGACAAGCGTTTGCGCCCGAAGAACTATCTCTTCGAATTCGACGGCAAGCGGCATTTCGTCACCGACTACCAATACACCGTTGGCTTTAAGGACATGAGCCAACAATACGGCACGCACCAATACTTTTTCGTGCACGACGTGGCCGCCAACTTCATGTTCCAGATCAGCGAACGCGACCGGCTGGGTCTTGGCGTGGAGTTAGTATACGACAACTCCGACAAGATCACGAAACCCGACTGGGACATGTATATCAAGCCCGGCCTTCTGGTCTCCTACGAGATGCTGTTCAACCAAGCCAGTTTCATGTTCAATGTGGGCTTGCGCAACAACGTTCCGCTCAGCTCGCTCACTTTCGGGATGCTGTTTTACCAGAAGGTGGCGGCACGCTATTACTTCAACGACAACCTGTTTGCCACCATCGCCTTCACCACCTACGACATCAAGGCCGACTTCATCAGCGTCGGCATAGGTTACCATATCCAACACAAATACTACCTGCCCGCCCATGAAAAGAAACGTCATCGCAGTCCTGTTTTTCCTCGTTAGCCTGATGGCCGCCTCGTGTAGCAAGATGTTCACCAACGGCACACCCGTCACCGAGCATCGCAACCTGGGGCAACGCTTCGAGACGATCTGCATCTACAACAACGTGAATGTCAAGCTCGTCAACAGCAACCACCAAGGAATCGAACTCACCTGCCCCGAAAACCTCCTTGAGAAGGTGACCACCGAGGTAAAAGGCGATTCGTTGATCATCAAGAACGAGAACGATTTCAACTGGCTACGCAGCTATGACTACAGCATTGACATGACGGTGTATTTCGACAGTCTGCGCGAAATCACCTACGCCTCCATTGGCGACCTGCGCTGCGCCGATTCCATCAGCGGATATGGCTCATTGGTCACCGACACCATCACCCTTGGCATCGACACTACGGGAATCGACACCACTCAAATAGGCCTCGACAGCATTATGGCCTATTGGAGCAGCAGTTTCGTGCTCAGGATCAAGGAAGGCAGTGGCGACATCGACCTTTGCTTCAAATGTGACGTGCTGAAAACCGTCTTCAGTTTCGGCACCTCTAGGGTCACCTTGCGCGGCACTGCGGGCTACGCCGAGCATTACGTGAAAAGCTACGGATGCATCCATGCCGAAACGCTCAACTCCAACATCGTCAAAGTGATGTCGCAATCCACCAACGACACCTACGTTTGGGCCCGAAGCCAGCTAATTGCCCGTCTCTCCAGCATCGGCAACGTCTATTACAAAGGCCAACCATGGGTCGAGCAATACTGCGAGAGCGACGGGCAAGTCATGAGACTGGAATAAATTATCAACCCGATTGCAGAAAAGCCTTTTTTGGTATGATATTTGTATATTCCCAATCGATTGGCAAAACTATTCCAAGAACAAATAAAAACCCAATAAAATGAAAACGCTAAGACTCATTCCAATCGTCGCTTTGATGGTCTTCGCCAGCTGCTCATCCAGCCGGCAGACGGCCTACGACGACACCTACTATTCGCCATACAACAAAGGCGGACACATGACGACGGGCAACGGATCGTATGTAAGCCCCAGCATCAGTAGCAACTCGGAATACGACTACCAAGCCTATTATTCCGACAGCAAGAACTACGTCAGCAATGCCGAGCCCGTTTATCAGACCACCGAGACGGTGACCGACACCAACGGCGTGGTTTACACCACAACAGAAACCTATTACGATGCCGACTATGCGATGCGTATCAAGCGTTTCGGCACCCAAGCCTCTTCATCAAGAGACTATTACGACGACTATTACACCTACGGTGGTAGTGGTGGAAACACTTACGTTTATGTGAACAGCTACGACCCGTTCTATTGGGACTACTACCCAAGCTATTATTGGAGCTATCGTCCTTATTGGGGCAGCTATTGGAGTTGGAACTGGTATTGGGGCTACCCATACCGCTATAGTTACTATTGGGGCTGGGATCCTTATTGGAGCCACAGTTGGTGTTACCACAGCCACTGGCACCACCACGACTGGCACCATCACAACTGGCACCATCACAACTGGAATGGCCATGGCAGCGGACATCAACCTGGAGGAAATGGTGGCGGCAGTTTGGGCAGCTATGTAGCCAGCGTTCGTCACGGTGGTAGCAACTCGGGCTCGTTGAGCCATCGTATGCAAGGCGAAGGCCGCAACTCGGGCAACACAACAGGCCGCCCCACCACGGGAAGCATCAGCAGCGGTCGCACCAACAGCAATGGAAGCGTCAGCCGTCCGAGCACCAACAGACCGACGGCAGGCACAAGCGGACGCACGGGCGTTTCGGCCAGCCGTCCGTCGAGCAACAGCAGTTCGGCACACACAGGAAGCTCTAGCAACCGCCAAAGTTACACCTCTCCCAACAGCAGCCGCCCGTCGCGTTCCAGCTCGGAATATGTGCGCCCGCAAGGCTCAAACGCTCGCTCCTCCTCAACAGAAACCAGCAGAAGCAGTTCGTCAAGCGGAAACTACAATAGCGGCTCTTCAAGAAGTTCTTCCTCCAGCGGAAGCTACAACAGAAGCAGTTCGCCTTCGAGAAGTTCTTCCTCCAATGGAAGCTACGACAGGAGCAGTTCATCCTCGTCCAGTTCGAGCCGCAGTTCCGGCAGCAGCTACAGTGGCGGCGGCGGCGGTCGCAGCTCAAGTTCGAGTTCGAGCGGCAGCCACAGCTCGAGTGGCGGCGGCGGTCGCAGTTCAGGCGGCGGCGGAGGAAGAAGATAATTTTCTCCCCAAGAGCCAAAAATATGACAATAAAAGACTACCTTTGCAGCACCAAACGCAAGGTAGTTTTTTTTATACATATCACCATGAAGAAGATTTTCACCACCCTCATCACCACTCTGGCACTTGTCCCGCTTTTCGGACAAGGCAGCGACGATGCACGTCTTTTTTCCCAAACCTACTATCAAGGCACGGCCAAAGCCTTGGGGATGGGCAACGCTATGGGAGCCGTCGGGGGCGACATGACCGCAGTCTGTATCAACCCTGCCGGCATGGGGCTCTACCGCAGCAACGAGTTCACGACCACGCTCAACCTGCTCGACAACTATCACAGATCCTCTTATTACGGCACCCCAAATGGAGGCAACAAAATGCGCCTATCCATTCCCAACATAGGATTTGTGAGCTACAAAGAAAGGAGCAACTATCGGCCCTTGCGCTCCACACAGTTCAGCATTGGGCTGACACGCACCGACGACTACAACATGCGCACCCGAGCCCGAGGTCTCAACCCGACAAGTTCCAAGATTGACAACTATCTCTCGCTCATCGACGGTTACTCGGTGGATGAACTGGCCGACTATTTCCCTTACGACATCTATCCTGCCTGGCGGACTTATCTCATTGATACCTACCAAGACAACCAAGGGGAATATTTCGGCAGTCCGGTGCCGCAAGGCAACGTTTGGCAAAGTCAAAAAAACACTTTCAAGGGTCGCTCGGAGGAATGGAACTTTGCGGGTAGCGCCAATTACCACGACCGCCTGTTTCTTGGTGTTAGCGCCAACCTGACCCACATCAAGCGCATCGGCAGCCATGTCCTGAATGAGGCACACCCCGACGGAACCGACCCTGAGACCGGCTTCAGCGAATGGAGTTTCAGCGAAGACCTACATTCAACAGGATGGGGATGCAACGCCAAGGTAGGCTTCATTTTCCACACAACGCCATGGATGCGCATTGGTGGAGCCTTCCACACCCCAAGCGTGTACGCATTCGAAGAGATCTGGCAGACCGAGACGGTATCGGAAATCAGTCATGTCACATGGAAACACATCAGTCCCGAGTCGCATTACGAATACACCTTCATCAAACCGCTAAGATGGGTGGGCAGCATGGCTTTCGTCATCGGCCAGCAAGGCATGGTCAGTATCGACGCGGAATACACCAACTTTGGCGCCGCACGGTTCTTGACCGCCGCAGACGACAACTACGACTACACGCCCACCAATGAACAGATCAAGGAGACCTATGGCAAAACTTGCAATTTCCGTCTGGGCACCGAATGGAACCTCGGCAGCAGCTACGTCAGGTTGGGCGCAGGCTATTATGGCAGCCCTTTCGGCTTAGGCGAAACGGCAGGCAGCATCAAGAAGGCCTCTGCCGGTGTCAGTATGCCTGTCTCCGATGATACCACATTCGACTTTGCCTATGAACTGACCTACGGACGCACCTACACGACCCTTTACGACGCAGGCGTGTTGGGTATCGAGTCTATCGAACAGAGACAATACAAAAGCAACCTATCCGCCACCCTCAAGGTGAGATTCTGAACAAAAAAAAGACCGCTTTTGCGGTCTTTTTTCGTTCTTATTCCGTTAATCATGCGTTGTATTGCGTGATGATGCCCTTGTCGACAAGGATACGCCCACAATACTCGCAAACGATAATCTTCTTGTGCATACAGATGTCCAACTGGTGCTGTGGCGGGATGCGGTTGAAGCAGCCACCGCAAGCCTCATCGAAGATGCCGACCACGGCAAGACCGTTACGGGCGTTCTTGCGGATGCGCTTGTAGGCCACAAGGAGACGGTCTTCCACCAGTTTCTCGCATTCAGCCGAACGCTGCAGCAATTGTTCTTCTTCTTTCTCGGTACCTTCCACCAAGGAGTGCAACTCGTCTTTTTTCTCTTTCAGAGCGGCCTTCAGTTCGGTCAGACGCACCTGGGCATCGGCCACTTTGGATGCCATGTCGTTATCCTTGGCCGTAATCTCCCTAATGCGTTTCTCCGAAAGCTGAATATCAAGTTGTTGGTACTCAATCTCTTTTGTCAACGAATCGTATTCACGATTGTTGCGGACGTTGTTTTGCTGCTCTTCATATTTTTTGACTAAGGCTTCCGTTTCCTTAATCCTAATCTTGAAGTCAGTGATGTCTTTCTGGTTTTTCTTGCTCTCCTCCTTGAAATTGGCGACACGGGTCTCAAGACCAGCGATTTCGTCTTCCATGTCCTGAATCTCCAAGGGCAGGTTGCCGCGATAGGCGCGAATCTCGTCAATCTTTGAGTCGACCTGCTGCAAGGTATACAGGGCCACCAGCTTTTGCTCAACACTCACTTCCACGGAGTCTTCCACCGGTTTGGCGTTTTCCACTTTCACGGGAGCTTCCTCTTTAGGAGCCTCCGTCTCCGTTTCGGCTTTCGCCGTTTTCTTGGCCTCCTTCTTAGGCTTCTTTTCTTCTACGGGTTCTACTACGACCTCAGACTCGACTTTGTCCTTTGAGGGTTTCTTTGTAGATGTCTTGGTCTCATTAACCTCTTCAACCTCAGCAACTTCGGTTACCTTGGCAACTTCTTTGTTTTCTTTCTTAGCCATATTGCGATTACTATTTTCTTACAAAATAATGCACCGAATTCGTTTCCGTTTCAGCGATTTCGGCTGCAAAATTAGGAAATTTTTTCAGAATCAAGTCACATATTAATACTTTCGTGAATTGTTCGGTCTCGAAATGACCGCCATCGACCAGCAAAATGCGTCCTTCGGGGACAAAAAAGTCGTGATATTTGATGTCGGCGGTGAGATAGGCATCAGCCTTTTGGCGCAAGGCTTCAGCCATAAACGGACTTCCCGAGCCGCCACAAAGCGCCACTTTTTGGATTTTGCGTCCCGTCAAGGCGGAATGGCGCAGACATGGAGAAGCGATTGTTTCGGACACAAGGCACAGAAAATCAGTTTCTTCCATCGGTTTTTCCAGTTCACCAACCATGCCTAAACCACAAATCTCAGGCTCGTCAGCAGAAGGCTGCAAGAGATGAAGATCTTTCAAACCCAACTTTTCAGCCAACACGCGACTCACGCCCAAATAGCTGTTATCCAAGTTGGTATGCATGGAAATCATGGCGATGTCGTGCTTGATGGCTTTCATCACGGCACGCTCGATGTAGGTTTGAGGGGTCAAATGCTTCAATCCCTTGAAAATCAACGGGTGATGGCTGACAATCACGTTGCAGCCTTTGGCGATGGCTTCATCGACAACATCCTCAGTTATGTCCAAGCAAATCAAGGCTTTACGTGCTTCGGCGTTGAGGTCGCCCACCTGTAGGCCGGCATTGTCGTAGCTCTCCTGCCAATGCAGCGGTGCAATCTCAGTAATGCTGTCCAAAATGTCTTTTACGGTCATAATTCTTTCTTGACGCGGGACTCGGGACTTCAGGACACGGGACTGTCTCGCGTCGCGTGTCTCGCAGTCTCGTGTCCAATATTTTTCAAATTTGGCCGTAAAATTAGCGAAATTTATCTAATTTTGACCCCGATAATGAGAATTTTACTTTGGCCCATATCATTCCTCTACTCTATCGCACTGACAATCAGGCATAAACTTTATGATTGGCGTGTCTTGAAATCGCTACGGTTAGAATACCCCATCATCGGAGTGGGCAACCTCAGCCTCGGCGGGACGGGAAAAACGCCCACAGTGGAATACCTTATTAATATATTGCGTCCGCACTACCTTGTGGCGACCCTCAGTCGGGGCTACGGGCGCAAGACAAAAGGTTTCCAACGCGCTGACAACCAGAGCACTTACGAGACAATTGGCGACGAACCGCTGCAGTATTTCCGCAAATTTGCCGACATTCAAGTCGCTGTCGATGAAGACCGCTTGGATGGCGTGAGGAAACTAATCCAAAGCAAAAAAACTCCAGATGTCTTTCTTTTGGACGACGCTTTCCAACACCGAAGAATCAAGGCTGGATTCAATGTATTACTAACTGATTACCAGCATCTTTACTGTAATGATTTCCTCTTTCCCGCAGGCACTTTGCGCGATGTGAAATCCGCCGCCAAACGCGCTGACATAATCGTGGTCAGCAAGTCGCCGAAAGAGTTGGAAGAAACTGAAAAGCAACGAATTATCAAGAAATTGAGGCCCAAGAAGCATCAAAAAGTGTATTTCTCCACTTTGGAGTATGCGACTTTGCAGCCTTTGAACGAGATCGCGAAACAAGTTTCCGCCGAGAATGCCGATTCTGTTTTGGCCTTTTGTGGCATCGCCAACCCGAAACCTTTTGTCGAAGAGTTGAAAAAACAATACCAAAAAGTTGATTTACTGCATTTTGCAGACCATCACGCCTATACAGTAACCGACATCAAAGCCATCCAAAAACGTTTTGAAAGCCTTGGCGGCGGAAAGAAAATCATCGTCACCACCGAAAAAGATGCCGCGCGATTGACAAATTCTCCCTATCTTTGTCATTTTAAAACCGCGCCGCTTTACGTTTTGCCCGTCGGGGTGCGGTTCCTTGAAGAAGAAAAGTTTAACGAAGAAATATTGAATTATGTACGACAGAATCCTCACCACTGTTGAGTATATCGACAAGAAAACCAACAACTTCCGTCCCGAAGTCGGCGTTGTGCTCGGCTCCGGCTTGGGCGGTTTGGCCAACGGCATCGACGTGGAATGCGCCATCCCCTACGCCGACATTCCCAATTTCCCCGTCTCGACGGTGAAAGGCCACGAAGGGCGACTGCTTTTCGGCAGCATCGCGGGGCGCAAGGTGGTGGCCATGCAAGGACGTTTCCATTTTTATGAAGGCTACCCGATGAGCGAGGTGGTCTTCCCCATCCGCGTGATGATGAAATTGGGCATCCAGTTCCTCATCCTCAGCAATGCGGCGGGCGGCCTCAACCCCGACTTCAAGGTTGGCGACATCATGATTATCAACGACCAGATTCATGCCATGCCCAACCCGCTGATTGGTCCGCACGACGACCGTTTCGGCGACCGTTTCCCCGACATGAGCGAGCCTTACGACAAGCGTCTTATCCGCTTGGCAGACGACATCGCGTTAGAGAAAGGCATTGAGGTTCAACATGGTGTGTATTGCTCCACCACTGGCCCAACCTACGAAACGCCGGCCGAGTGCCGCTATTTCCGCATCATCGGTTCAGACACGATTGGAATGTCCACCACGCCTGAGGTCATCGTGGCACGGCAAGGCAAGCTGCCCGTTTTCGGCCTGAGCATCGTGTCCGACATGGGCAACATCTACGGCGAAGAAAAGACCGTCACCATCACACACGAGGAGGTCATCAAGGCCGTGAATGCAGTGGAACCGAAACTCATCACCCTCATCACCGAACTCATCCGCCGCTCGTCTGAAATCCAATTTTGATGGCCGTTTATTTCGTCACCGACTTCCACTTGGGCATTCCTACGCTTGAGGACAGCCACGAGCGCGAGAAGAAACTCTTGCGTTTCCTCGACGGCATCCGCCCCGACTGCGAGGAACTCTATTTGATGGGCGACCTCTTCGACTTTTGGTTTGAATACAAGACCGTGATTCCCAAAGGTTTCGTCAGGCTGCAAGGCAAGTTGGCTGAGTTCACCGATGCAGGCATTCCCGTGCACCTGTTCATCGGCAACCACGACCTTTGGTGCTTCGGCTACCTGCATGACGAACTTGGGATTGAACTGCACCGCGAACCCATTGAGAAAACCATCAAAGGAAAGAAATTCTTTTTGGTCCACGGCGACGGCAGAGGTCCCGGCGACAAGGGCTACAAGTTTTTGAAGAAAGTGTTTGAGTGCAAGTTTAATCAATTCCTATTCAAGCTGTTGCACCCCGACTTGGGCATAGGATTGGCCTTGCGTTGGTCACACAACCACCGCCTGAAGAAACTAAAAAACGAGGTGGAACGCGGCTATTACGACAATATCCCACAAACGCGCCTTTATCAATACGCCCAAGAACAATCCCAACTTGACCCAAGCATTGACTTTTTCGTCTTCGGCCACCAACACAAGCCTATGCAGTATGAAACTGGCGACCATGCCTTGACCACCGTCGTTGGAAATTGGATTTATGATTTTTCATACGCGGTGTTTGACGGAGAGAGGGTTGAGTTGAAGCGATTTGAGGAGAACTGAAGCGGTTACAAATTGTAACCAACTGAAAAAATGAGATGATTGACATGACAAAGAAAGAAGCATTACAACTATTTGAGCAACGCAAAGTCCGCACTGTTTGGGACGACCAAGAAGAGAAATGGTATTTTTCCATTGTGGATGTGGTCGCCGTATTGACAGGAACCGACAGACCTCGTAAATATTGGAGTGACTTAAAAAAGAAACTGGAATTAGAAGGAAGTCAACTGTCCGAAAAAATCGGACAGTTCAATTACCGACAAGATTTTCGCCAACAAAGGCGGTCTCTTCAACCGCGCAACAAAACGCATCTACCTGAAACAGTTTACGTTGAACGAGACAGAACGTTACTTGAAATCGCGCAAGATCCGATGGAACCACAAGACCATCGCCGAATGCTACATGATTATGGGCGGCATCCCCTTCTACTTGCGGCAACTCAGCCCCGACCTCACCTTTTCCGAGAACATCGACGCACTTTTCTTCAAGCAAAGAGGCGCTTTGTGGGATGAATACGACCATTTGTATGCCTCGCTGTTCAATAGCCCCGAGCCTTATATCCATATCGTGGAAGCACTAAGCAAGAAACGCAAAGGATTGACCCGCAGCGAAATAGCAAAAAACACAAAGATGGCCGACAGTGGCACGCTTACAAAAATCCTGAACAACCTTTGCGGAAGCGACTTTATACAAGCCTACACCTACTTCGGCAGCAACAAGAAAAACACCCTTTATCGCCTCACCGATTTCTACACCTTATTCTATAACAGATTCATCAAGGAGCACTACGGCAAAGACCAAAGCTATTGGACGCGCACTTTGACCTCGCCCACACACAACACATGGGCTGGCCTCGCTTTCGAGAACCTCTGCCTCCAACATATCTCTCAAATGAAAGAACGCTTGGGCATTTCGGGAATACTTTGCGAAAGCTCCACATGGTTCCAGAAAACCGAAAAAGGGGAACGCGGTGCGCAGATTGACCTTGTCATTGACCGCAGCGACAATGTCATCAACCTTTGCGAGATGAAGTTTGCCAACGACGAATACGAAATCGACATCAACGACGAGAAGGATTTGCGCCACAAAATCAGCACCTTCCAAAAACACACAAAAACCCGCAAAGCCTTACACCTCACCATAGTCACCACCTACGGACTAAAGCGTAACATTTACAGCGACATAGCCCAATCTCAAGTGGCTTTGGAACAACTATTTACGCCATGACATAGACTGAAATAACTTGACGGAATCTTTGATTTTTTGTGAGATTCCGTCAAGTTATCCAAGAATTATGGTTTTTCTTTTGCGGTGTTTGATGGGGAAAGGGTTGAGTTGAAGCGGTTTGAGGAGAACTAAAACTAAAACAAACTAAAAAACTTCCACTAATAGTGGAAGTTTTTTAGTTCTCAATGCTGAGTTCATCTATGCCTATAACACCTAATATTCCAACCTACACTAATAACCCCAAGCAAATAATTCTGGCTTCTTCCATTGGTCAAATAAGCAAGTCCCCCTCCAAAATCCAAGTCTTTGTAACTGGCTCCGCCAACAAGAGAAGCTCCATATAACTCATAATCAATGTTATAATTGGCTCTGACATCTATCATGCCTGCCCAAATCCCCTCGTTTGTGTAGATTCTTACTCCTACAGAACTGGCAAGACCATCGCCACCGATTCCAATGCTAAGAAGAGGCTGCACGAAAGGATTGATTTGATAACCCAAAGACAGATAAAAGCCTCTGTACAATTCGGGGCGAATGACGAAACCGCTACCTCTTGTGTAAGAGGAAATATACTTCCCTTGTTGGACATTCATGGATTGTTGTCCTTCATAAAGAGAAACACTTTCAAGCCTTGTGTTTCCCGCTGGAATACCAAGTTTGATGCCATCACCATAGATGAGAGAAGTCTGCGCAAAAAGCATTCCATTCAAAAGCAAGATTGCGGTAATGATAAGACCAAGTTTTTTCATTTTCTATTTGCCCTGTTATATCCCATCGGAGCCATCGGTTTTAACTAAATCAAACTTCGCAAAAGTAGAAAGACAAACTGAAAACCAAACATTTAAAGTGTAACAACTTCTTTGTCAGGTGTGTAACAATTTCTTTTACAGAAGTGTCAAACAATATTTTACGCTTTCTTGCTTTCCCAATGGTCTGAATAGACTTTGAAGAAGTTGCAATCCATTATGTCACAGAGCCTTATAAGAATTTCCGTACTTATCCATTGGCACTCGAAAAGATGATAGACGTTCTGCCGCGAGCAACACAATTTACGGGCAAGCCACGCCACCGTCCGCTCCTGCCGGGCGAGTTCTTCTTTGATAAGGTGTCCGATATGTGGTGCTTCCTGCGTGGCCATGTCCTTGAGATTTGGGTATAGAAAAAGCGTGGAATTTATTTCTTGCTTGAACATCAGGGCTACCACACCCCACATACCTAACAAGTATTCCACGCCGTAATAAACACGGCGTTTAATAACTCGTCCTTGGTATGCTTGCCCTCTCAACGAAGGCTGGTGGTAGTTTGATGTTCAAGGACAGCAACAAACGCTATCTTTTTGCTATGTCAATTTGAGTTTGTCTGTTTCTTCGTTGTTTGTTTTTATCATCCTTATATCAGCTCCTTATCGTCTTTAGAGCCCTCTTTATCTCCTTATCATTAATGGTTTCCTTTTCGCTCTTGTCGTATATTGAAATCAACACCACCTTGTCAACCTCTTTTTGGGCAAACAAATTGAAATATATCACCCTTGCCCCGCTGCTTTTTCCTTTCCCTTTCGAGGTAATTTTCATTCTGATTTTATACACATCGTTGAAAAGCAACGTACCCGAAAAAGGGTCTTCCGACAACTTACCTGCCAATTCCAAAAAATCCTCCTTGATAGAAGGATATTTCTTTGACAAGGCTTTCATTTGCTTGTCGAACTTCGCAATGGTTTCAATCTGGTAACTCATAACTCTTGCAGTAAAGCCGAAAGCGGTCTCGTCGCAATCGTTCCGTTTTTTACCCCTTCGACGCTTCTGGCAATGTCAACAGCTTCTTCATTTAGTGTATTATCAGTTACTTTCCACCTGATTTTCAACGCTTTAAGAAATGCAATAACAGCGTCGAACTCGATTTGGCTTTTTGTTGTCAATGTGATGGTCGCCATTTCTATTTCTCCTATTTTTATATATCCACATGAATAACTCCGCCTGCAAAGATAAATAATTTCGATTTATGCAAGACCAGTCTAAAAGATTTCCAAAAGTTTTCACTACCTTTGCCCAATCTAAATCTCAAATCTTAAATCTTTGAATTTAAAATCTTAAATCCAATGCAAATCACCAACAACTACATTGAAGCCAACAAGGAACGTTTCCTTGAGGAGCTTTTTGGTTTGATCAGAATCCCTTCCATCAGCTCGGAATCGGCGCACAAGCCGGACATGATTCGCTGTGCCGAGTGCTGGCGCGACAACCTGCTGAAAGCTGGTGCCGACAGGGCCGAGGTGATGCCCACCGAGGGCAACCCCATCGTCTATGGCGAGAAAATCATCGACCCGAAACTGCCTACCGTTTTGGTTTACGGCCACTACGACGTGATGCCCGTGGATCCCATCGACCTGTGGCACACCGACCCGTTTGAGCCTGTCATCAAGGACGGCAAAATCTGGGCTCGCGGCGCCGACGACGACAAAGGCCAGTCGTTCATGCACGCCAAGGCCTTTGAGACTATGGTGAAAACCAACACTTTGCCTTGCAACGTGAAGTTCATGCTCGAAGGCGAAGAGGAAATCGGCTCGGGCAGCCTCTCGAAGTGGATTGAGGAATACAAAGACCTCGTCAAGGCCGATGTCATCCTCGTGTCCGACACCTCCATGATTGCCTCCGACGTGCCGAGCATCACCACGGGTTTGCGCGGCCTCGCCTACTGGGAAATCGAGGTCACTGGCCCCAACGCCGACCTGCATTCGGGCCTCTTCGGAGGCAGCGTGGCCAACCCGCTCAACACGCTTTGCGAGATGATCGCCAAGTGCATGGACGAGAACAACCACATCACCATTCCGCATTTCTACGACGACGTGATTGAATGCTCCGACCGCGAGCGCGAACTGCTCAACATGGCACCTTACAGCGAGGCCGACTACAAGAAGAGCCTCGGCGTGAAGGCTTTGCGTGGCGAAAAAGGCTATACCAAGATTGAGCATGTCGGCATCCGTCCCACCTTCGACCTCTGCGGCATGTGGGGTGGTTACACGGGTGAAGGCGCAAAGACCGTGCTGCCTTCGAAGGCCTACGCAAAACTCTCTTGCCGCCTCGTGCCCGACCAAAACCACGAGAAGATTGCCGAGTTGGTGAAGGACTACCTCGAAAAGAACGCTCCCGACTACGTCACGGTGAAGGTCACGCCGCTGCATGGCGGACAAGCCTACGGCTGCCCCGTTGACCTGCCGGCTTACAAGGCCGCGGAAGCTGCCTACATGGACACCTACGGCAAGCTGCCCATCCCGATGCGCTCAGGCGGAAGCATCCCGATTATCGCGAGATTCGAGGAAGTGTTGGGCATCAAGTCTATCTTGATGGGCTTCGGCCTCGGCGAAGACGCCATCCACTCGCCCAACGAGAACTACCGCCTCGACCACTTCTACAAAGGCATCGAGACGATTATCGCGTTCTATCAGCATTTTGCCAAAGGCGGAGAACTCGCGTAACAAGTTCTCCCCAACCAAGAGACAACAAAAACGCGATTCTGTGATGAACCCCGAAAGTTTTTCTTCCAACTTTCGGGGTTCATTCTTGAATCGCTACTATCAATGATTGAATTACAAACCGCCTTACAGTTTGCGAGCGACTTCCTTCTCGGTGTAGCCTTCGATGATGTCGCCAATCTTGATATCGTTGAAGTTCTCGATGTTCAAACCGCAGTCCATGCCAGCGCTGACTTCCTTGACGTCGTCCTTGTAACGCTTCAGCGAACCGAGTGTGCCAGTATAGATTACGATGCCGTCGCGGATGAGGCGGATCTTCGTGTTGCGGTTAATCTTGCCGTCCAGGACCATGCAGCCGGCGATGGTTCCGACCTTGCTAATCTTGAAGGTCTCACGAATTTCAAGGTTGCAAGTGATTACTTCTTCGATTTCGGGGGCCAACATGCCTTCGATGGCGGCCTTGATTTCCTCGATGGCGGTATAGATGATGGAATACATGCGGATGTCAATCTTCTCGTTATCAGCCATCTTACGTGCTTGCGCGGTAGGACGCACGTTGAAGCCCACGATGATGGCGTTGGAAGCTGAGGCCAGCATGACATCCGACTCGCTGATGGCACCCACCGACTTGTGGATGACATTGACCTGCACCTGTTCGGTGGAGAGTTTCAGCAAGCTGTCGGCCAAGGCTTCCACGGAACCGTCCACGTCGGCCTTGACAATGATATTGAGTTCCTTGAAATCGCCGATGGCGATACGACGTCCGATTTCGTCCAGGGTGATGTGCGGGCTGGTGCGGCGCGTTTGTTCGCGCTGCAACTGTTCGCGGCGGTTGGCGATGGCCTTTACCTCGCGCTCATCAGTCATCACGTTGAAGGCATCGCCCGGCATGGGAGCGCCATTCAAGCCGAGCAGCAGCACCGGTGTCGATGGGCCGGCTTCCTTGACGGGTCGGTTGTGGTCGTCGAACATGGCCTTCACCTTGCCGTAGGTCGTACCAGCCAACACCATGTCGCCAATCTTCAATGTGCCGTTCTGCACCAGAATCTTGGCCACATAGCCACGACCCTTGTCCAAAGCCGACTCGATGACGGTGCCTTTGGCCAGGCGGTTGGGGTTGGCCTTGAGGTCGAGGAACTCGGCCTCAAGCAGCACCTTTTCAAGTAGTGCATCGACATTCAAGCCGATCTTGGCTGCGATTTCCTGTTCTTGGTATTTGCCGCCCCAACTTTCGACGAGGATGTTCATGTTGGCCAACTGCTCACGAATCTTG
This sequence comes from Candidatus Limimorpha sp., assembly GCA_045111995.1. Lineage (GTDB taxonomy): Bacteria > Bacteroidota > Bacteroidia > Bacteroidales > F082 > Limimorpha. The sequence continues at coordinate 167,804 of JBGUHI010000072.1, forward strand.
TCGGGGTTGGCGGTGGGCTTATCGATCTTGTTCAGAGCGAATACGATAGGTACGCCAGCCGCTTGTGCGTGGTTGATGGCCTCAACGGTTTGTGGCATCACGCTATCGTCAGTGGCGATGACGATGATTGCCACGTCTGTGATCTTGGCGCCACGGGCACGCATGGCCGTGAAGGCCTCGTGACCAGGTGTGTCGAGGAAGGTTATTTTCTTTCCGCTTTCGGTCGTAACTTCGTAGGCGCCAATATGTTGTGTGATACCGCCTGCCTCGCCTGCCACGACGTTGGTGTTACGGATATAGTCCAGGAGTTTTGTCTTACCGTGGTCGACGTGACCCATGACAGTGACGACGGGCGAACGGGGCACGAGGTCTTCTTCGCGGTCGACTTCCTCGGTCTCGGCGATGGCCTCTTGCACGTCGGCGCTGACGAAGTCGACTTGGAAGCCGAACTCCTCGGCCACTACGCTCAAGGCTTCAGCGTCGAGACGCTGGTTGATGGAGACGGGCATACCGAGACTCATGCAGGTGCTGATGACCTTCACCACTGGCACGTTCATCATGGTTGCCAACTCGTTGGCGGTGACGAACTCGGTCACTTTCAAGACTTTCTTGTCTTCTTCCTGGCGCATTATCTCCTCCATCATCGAGCCAGCCACCTGTTGGCGTTTTTCACGACGGTGTTTCGAGGTCTTCGACTTGCCCATGGGGGCGAGACGCGCCAAGGTGTCCTTGATCTGCTTTGAGATTTCCTCTTCGCTCAGTTCGGGTTTTTCCTCGCGTTTCGACCTCTTGTCTTTCTTGCTTGGTTTTGGGCTGTCTTTCGGGCCTTTCTTGCCGGCTTGATCGGCGGGTTTGGCTCCCCCCTTGGCTGACTTGCCTGAATCTTGTTTCTTGCCGCCGGCGTTCACGTTGGGGCCTGTCGGGTTTTCCGACGACCCTTCGGGCTTGCTACCCGAAATGCGTTTGCGTTTTCTCTTTTTCGAACTCTTCTCGACAGGCAGGTCCAAGGTGCCCAACACGGTAGGTCCCGTCAACTTTGGCGCTTCCAGTTTGATGACTCTCGGCTCAAGGTGTTTCTCCTCCGTCTTTTCCTGTTGTCTCTCCTTGGGTTGTTGAAACTTCTGCTTTTGCTTGGCATGCTGTTCCTGTCTTGGTTGCTCCTGTCTTGGTTGTTCCTGTTTCTTCTCCTTCGGCTTAGAGGATTCTTTTGCAGCCTTTTTCTTCTCCTTCTTTTTTTCGCGCGGTTTGGGTTCGAGGTCGATCTTGCCGAGAATTTTCAGCGGGCTGTCGGTTGTTTCGGTCTTCTCCTCTACCTTATCCTTTTCGGGCTCGGTCTTTTCGGGAGCGACGGTTGTCTCGGTTATGGGGGCTTTCTCCTTAGCTTCTTCGACTTTCTCTGCTTTCTTAGGCTCTGTCGTAGCCTTTTTGATTGGCGATGATATTGTGGTCGTTCGGATGATCACCTCTTCGTGGTCATCCTCTTCGACGGGTTTTGCCGATTGCAATGCCGAATCAACGGAAACACTACCACCTTTAAAAGAGAGGTTGCCCAATTTCATGGCCTCGTTCTTCACTTCCTTCTCGCCCTGATATTCTTTCACGAGCAGCGCATACATTTCTGCCGTGAGTTTGGTATTGGGTGAAGGATCCACCTTGAAGCCCTTTTTGGCGAGGAACTCCACGATGGTATCCTTTCCCACGTTGAATTCTTTTGCCGCTTTCGACAATCGAATCGTAAAAATAGTTTCTTCGGACATAGTTTCTTCTTTGTTTCTCGTTTTGTTGGTTATTGCAATTGCTTATTCGGCGTCTTGTTCAAATTCGGACTTGAGGATATTGAACACATCCTTGACGGTTTCGATCTCAAGGTCGGCACGCGACGCCACGTCTTCGGGTGTGTATTTCAGCACATCCCTGGCGGTGTCGCAACCCATCTTGACGAGGGCATCGATGACCCACTGGTCGATTTCGTCGACAAACTCTTGGAGGTCGACATCTTCCTCGGCGTTGTTAGCCTCGCTGTTGCGGTACACGTCAATCTCGTAGCCGGTCAACTTGCCTGCCAACTTGATATTGTATCCTCCCTTACCGATGGCGAGGCTGATTTGGTCGTTTTCCATATACACGTTGGCCATCGTGTTGTCGCTGCTCAGCACGATATTGGAGATCTTGGCCGGGCTGAGGGCGCGCGTGATGAACAGAGAGGGGTTGGACGTCCAGTTGATGATGTCGATGTTCTCGTTGCGCAATTCGCGGACGATGCCGTGGATGCGGGTGCCTTTCATGCCGACGCAGGCACCGACGGGGTCGATGCGGTCGTCATACGACTCGACGGCCACCTTGGCGCGTTGTCCAGGCTCGCGAACGATTTTCTTGATGGTGATGAGGCCGTCGTAGATCTCGGGCACTTCGGCTTCGAGCAGGCGTTGGAGGAACACCTCCGAGGTGCGCGACAGGGTGATCACCGGCGATCCATTGACACTTTCTACGCTCTTAACGATGGCGCGGATAGTGTCGCCTTTCTTGTAGATGTCGCTCGGGATCTGCTCTGCCTTAGGCATGACCAGTTCGATGCCTTCGTCGTCGACGACGACAATCTCGCGTTTCCACACATGGGCCACCTCGGCGGTGATGATTTCGCCCACTTTGTCCTTGTATTTCTGGAAAATGTTCTCCTTCTCATATTCCGACACCTTGGTCTGGAGGTTCTGGCGCAGGGCGAGGATGTCGCGGCGACCGAAACTTTGGATGCGAAGCTCTTCGTTCACTTCCTCGCCCACCTCAAAGTCGGGCTCGATCTTGATGGCGTCAGAAAGCTTGATCTCACGCAGCGGGTCGGCCAGCTCGTCGTCCTCCACCACGGTGCGGTTGTGGTATATTTCGAAGTCACCTTTGTCGACGTTCACGATGATGTCGATGAAGGCGGTGGTGTCGGTTTCGAACTTCTTGTTCAACATGCCACGGAACACATCTTCGATGATGCGCATCATGGCCTCACGGTCGATGTTCTTGAATTCCTTGAATTCGCTGAAAGTTTCTACTAATCTGTAGTTGTCCATATATTGTTGATTTAAAATTTCAAATTTAAAATTTCAAATTTAAGATTTCAGATTTAAAGATTTAAAATTCAATGATTTAAAAAACAATTGCGGGTTTGATTTCCACTTTGTTGCGTTCGAGGAACAGGTTGGTGGGTTCTTCGGCGGGTTTCTTCTTCGAGGTTTTCTTGGGTGCCGGGGCAAACTCCACTTTCTCGGCATCGAAGCCCAACAACTTGCCTTGCTGCTTGCCCGCCTCTTTCGTCTTCACTTCCACGTCCTTGCCCACATACTTCTGCAACTGGCGGTCCATCTTCAAGGCTCCCGAGAGCCCCCACGAGAGCACGCTCAGTTCGTAATCTTCCACGTCGCGGTCGAGTTTTTCGTTGATGTAGCGGCTCAATTCGGCACAATGGTCTATGTTGACGGCTGTGTCGGAATCCACGTAAACCTCAATCACGTTGTTGGGCTTCACTTTCACTTCCACCAAAAACCGGTCGGTGCCGGCGAGGGCTTCTTCGCAGAGGGTTGCAATTTGTTCTTTCGTTATCATTTGACATTCAAAGATTTAAAATTCAAAATTGACTTCGTCGAATACTTGGCGTTTCAAAATCCCAACTTCAAATAAAAAAACCTGTTACTCAAAGTAGCAGGTCTTTTCTTCCACCTTAAGTTGTCGAGCAAGGATTCGAACCTTGACAGGCAGAACCAAAATCTGCAGTGCTGCCGTTACACCACTCGACATCATTCGTTCCCGAATGCGGCTGCAAAAGTACAACTATTTTCGTTACGCGCAAGCTTTTTTTTGTTTTTTTTTGAAAAAAATTGCATTCACATACCACAAACCGCGTTTTTGGCGTTTTCGGACGGAAGCAAAACAAAAAAGCAGTATCTTTGCGGTTTGGCAAACGCCAAAAAACCAGACGAGAAACAACAAAAACTCTTATATCACTATGACTTTCAAAAGGTTAAACAACATTACAGGATGGTTGGCGGGCATCATCGCCACCGTCGTGTATTTCCTCACGCTTGAGCCTACCGTCAGTTGGTGGGACTGTGGCGAGTACATCTCAACGGCTTACAAACTGCAAGTGGGTCACCCGCCAGGGGCGCCTTTGTTCCAGATGATTGGGCGTTTCTTCACCCTTTTCGCGGGCGGCGATGTCACGAAAGTGGCCATGATGGTCAACGTAATGTCGGCCATCTGTAGCGGACTCACCATCGTCTTCCTTTTCTGGACCATCACCTTGATGGCCCGCAAAGTTTGGATGAAGGAGGGCGAAGACGCGCCTCCAATTAATAAAATAGGTGTATTACTGGCAGGCTTCGTTGGTGCTGTGGCCTACACCTTCACCGAGTCGTTCTGGTTCAACGCGGTGGAAGGCGAGGTCTACGCCATGTCGTCGTTCTTCACTGCCGTCACTTTCTGGGCGGTGCTGAAATGGGAACAAGTGGCCGACGACGCAAGAAGCAATCGCTGGATCATCTTCATAGCCTTCCTGATAGGCCTTTCCATCGGTGTGCACCTGCTTAACCTGCTGTGTGTGCCTGCTTTCGTGTATGTGGTTTATTTCAAGAAATGGAAGAAGACCTCGTTCGGAGGCTTCTTGCTGGCAGGTGTGGTCTCGGTGGTGCTGTTGTGGTTCCTCAACATGTTCCTCGTGCCGCAGGTCATCAACCTGGCGGGCAAGACAGAGTTGTTTTTCGTGAACTCGCTCGGCGCGCCGTTCAACTCGGGTGCCATCGTTTTCTTCGCCATCGTCATAGGCCTCATCATTTTCGGACTATGGCTCTCGGCCAAGAAGCAACATGTCATCGTCAACACGGCCATCCTCTCGCTGATGTTCATCCTCATTGGCTATTCCTCGTTCTTCATGCTGATTATCAGGGCCAACACCAACACGCCCATCAACGAGAACGAACCCAAGGAGGCCCTTTCGATGCTGGCCTACATCAACCGCGACCAGTATGGCAGTTGGCCATTGCTTTACGGTCCATACTACAACGCTGTTGCCACCGACCTCGTTGACGGCACACCCGTCTATGTCAAGGACAAAGAGGCTGGGAAATACGTCATCACCGACGACAACAAGCGCTGCAAGCCCGACTATCCCGACGAACTGAAGACCCTGTTTCCGCGCATGTGGAGCACACAAAAAGGTTCTCACTCGAACATGTATGAGACCTATCGCAAGGACAAGAACGGCAACATCGTGGGCACCAACGTGCGCGTGAGGAACTATCGGGGTCAGACGGTCAACGTCAGCAAGCCCACCTTCGGGCAGAACCTCAAGTTCTTCATCGACTACCAATGCAACTGGATGTATTGGCGCTATTTCATGTGGAACTTCGTGGGCCGACAGAACGACATCGAGAGCCAAGGCGAGCTAAGCCACGGCAACTGGATCAGTGGCATCAACGCCATCGACAGCGCGCGTCTCGGCGACCAGAAAAACATCCCTGCCAGCATGCACAACCCTGGAAGGACAACCTATTATTTCCTGCCGCTCATCCTCGGCCTCATCGGCTTGGTTTGGCTGCTCAAGAAAGACTGGAAGCAAAGCTGGATTATCTTCCTGATTTTCTTCATGACAGGACTGGCCATCGTCATCTACCTCAACCAAACCCCCAACCAACCGCGTGAGCGCGACTACAGCTATGCAGGCTCGTTCTACGCCTTCGCCATCTGGATTGGTTTCGGTGTCATCGCCCTCATCGACGGGGTCAACAAGTTGCTCAAAAAAGAAACCATGATCACCGTTGTGGCCATCGGACTGATTTGTTTCTTGGCCGTTCCTTGCGTGTTGGCCACCAACGGTTGGAAAGAGCACAATCGCTCGGGAAAGACCTCGGCTCGCGACTGGGCGCGAAACTATTTGGCCCAACTGCCCGCCAACGCGGTCATCTTCACCCGTGGCGACAACGACACCTTCCCCTTGTGGTACGTTCAAGAGGTGGAGGGCTTCCGCACCGACGTGCGCGTGTGCAACTACATGCTGTCGGGCGGCTACTGGTACGTCCACCAGATGGGCCGTAAGGTGTACGAATCCGAAAAGCTCCCGCTCACCTTGAGCCAGAAGGAATACGACAATGGAGTGAACGAATCTTTGTACATCGAAGAAGAAGACTATTTCAAGGACAGGACGGTGGAACTGAAACAGGTCATTGACTTCATCCACAACCCCAAGGCCGTGAAACGCTACGCGGGCGGCACCTATAAATATGTGCCTTGCCGCAACGTGAAACTCACCGTCGACAAGGAAGCCTGCATCCGCAACGGCATCGTGCCCGAGGGAATGCAAGACCGCATCGTCGACGAAATCACTTGGGAGATCAAGGACGACTACATCTACAAGAGCGGGCTTATGCTCCTTGACTTCATGGCCACCAACAATTGGGAACGTCCGGTGTATTTCACCTCGTTCAGCGACATGTCGAAAGTGCTCGGCATCGACAAGTACCTCCACATGGAGGGTCTAGCCTACCGTTTCATCCCTGTCGAGGCTGAAGACTTCGTGAAGGCTTACCGTGGCGGCGTCTACCGTGACGGCAGCTTCGACCTGCTGGTCACCAAGGCCAACGAAGGCATCGTCAACTGGGGCAGTCTGAACCAGGAAGGCGTGGTGCCCGACCGCGAGAGTATGCGCAACCTGAGCTATGCGCAGCTGGCATACTCGCGTCTGGCGCAGGCCTTGGTCAACCACAACCAATTGGACTCCGCCGTCATCGTGATGGACAAATACCTTGACTTCTTCCCCAACGAGAAGTTCCCCGCCGAGATCCACACCTACCAGTTCCCCGAGATGTACTACATCTGTGGAGCCACGGAAAAGGGCGACACACACCTCTTGAACCTAGTCAACAGCTATAGTGACAAGGTAAAGTATTATGGCGGCATGAAGCCCAAGTTCAAGAAGTACTACGAAGAAGACATCGACGAGGCCATGAGCCTGCTCAAGCACTTCAACGGCGTAGCCAAGAAGTACGAACGCAACGAGTTGGCCCAAGACATCGAAGACCGCATGATGGAGTATTTCACTCTCTATTACGACGAGTAGGCCAACCTGCTATACAGAAAATGCCGCCAATGGCGGCATTTTCTCTGTTTTGATTAGCCATGGCGTTGCATCGTTGCCTTCATTGCAATTACACAAACCAGGATTACGGCGTTTCTCTATCCTGCCCAGTACCACGAACCCGTCATGGGCTGGGGCACATCCACTATCCTTCTAACTTTCGGCGATGCATAAAACTCCAAACAATCATCACGATGCCGATAACAACGAAGGGAACGCTCAACCATTGTCCCATATCGAAGGTCATGTTGCGCTCGAAGTCGACTTGGACGTTCTTCAGGAACTCGATGCCGATACGCGAGCCGAAGATGATGATGAGGAAGGTGCCGAACATCAGGCCGGGCTGCTTGTGGCCGAGGTCGCGCTTGTAGTACATCCACAGCAGGATGCCCATCGCCACGAGACAGAAGAAGGCCTCGTAGAGGCCGGTGGGATGGCAGGGCAGCCATTGCTCGGACTGACAGCAATTTGCCCACGAGGTGCAGGCCGTGTAGTTGTCGAAGGTACCGCAAAACTGTTCCATTCCGCGCAGGAAGACAAAACCCCACGGCAGCGAGGTAGGCGTGCCGTAAATCTCATGGTTCATCACGTTGCCGCAACGGATCAAGGCACCGACGAGGCAGACGGGGATGACGATGCGGTCGAGAATCCAGATATAGTTGATGCGCTGCAGGTCGGTCTTCTCCTTCTTCGTCGACATGTTGTAGCTGCGCACATAGAACCACAATCCCAACAGGATGCCGATGGCGCCGCCGTGGCTGGCAAGGCCGCCTTCCCACACGGCCAACATCTTCAATGGATGAGAAAGGTAATAGTCGGGTTCATAGAACAGGCAGTGGCCCAATCGCGCCCCCACGACGGTGAAGATGAGCATATAGAACAGCAACTTGTCCAACGAGTCGGCAGCCATCTTCTCGCGACGGTAGATGCGACGCATGACGAAATAGCCGAAGAAAAAGCCCAAAGCCCACAGCAGGCCGTACCAGCGAACCTGCAAAGATCCCAGTGAAAACAAGACGGGATCGACGTTCCAAGTGATGTAGTTCAGATGCATTGTTCAAAATTTTTGGGGCAAAAGTAAAAAAAATCGCGTCACGATGTAACTTTTTCGCCTTTTCTCCGTATTACCAATGCAAACGATGGACAGAACACAATACAACCGGTGCGTGGAGCAATATGCCGACGGGCTTTTCCGCTTCGCGTTCTCGAGCCTCCGCAACCGCGAGCAGGCCGAGGACGTAGTGCAGGAGAGCTTTGCCCGCGTATGGGAAAAGGCTGAGAGCGTGGAGTTTGCGAAGGCGAAATCCTACCTCTTCACCACCGCCCACCACGCCATGGTGGACGAAGTGCGTCATCGTCAGCGTTTTGCGAACACCGAAGAGCCGCTGTCCGCCGAAGCGAAAACCACGCCGAGGCAATACCCCGACGTGAACGACATACTGCACAAGGCCTTGGCCACCCTGCCCGAAACGCAGCGCAACGCCGTACTCTTGCGCGACTACGAGGGCTACTCGTACCAAGAAATCGGCGACATCACGGGAATGAGCGAGGCGCAGGTGAAAGTGAACATCTTCCGCGCCCGCACCGCACTGAGAAACAAACTGAAAAGCATCGACAACCTTATCGACATAGAGCCATGAACACGAACATCACCACCGACAACTACGAGGCTTATCTCCTTGACTACATGGAAGGCAGCCTCAGCCCCGACGAGGCAGGGCAGCTGAAAGCCTTCGTCGCGGCCCAAGGCTTGGACTGGGACGAACTCACCGCGCCCCTGCCCTATCTCGAAGCGCCGCAAGTCGCATACGAAGGCAAGGAGAAGCTGAAAAAGAAAGCCGTCGTCGTGCCGCTCTATGCCAAGATCGCTTCGGCTGCCGCTGCCGCCGGACTGCTGCTCACCGTGAGCCTGTGGCCTGAGAAGTCGTTGCCCAAGGTGGAACCCCTTGCCGAGTTGAAACCCATCCTTCCCGGAAGGCTCATCACCGCAAGCGAAACCACCACCCTGCCGCCAAGAACGACACAATTCGCTTATACACAACCTATTAATAAAGGGAAAACCGTCGTTTCAAAAGGAATTGAAAGACCTGAGAGAATTGAAAGAATTGAAACGCCGCTTGTGGCTGAATTGGAGCCGCAAAAGGTGCAAACCCTGCCGACCCTTCAGAACAACGACAGCCCCGATTTCGACCTTTTGGCCTACCGCATGAACGCCAACCAAGCCTTCGCGCAAATCGACGAAAACGGCTTTTCCGACGCCACCGAAGACGAGCGCGAGCTTTCGCTCATCGGCAAGGGCATCTTCCGCCTGACCGATGGCCGCCACGACAGCTTCGCCAGCCTGATCAGCTTCGGCCTCAGCAAGGCCAAGCAAGACCTCACCGAAGCCGCCACCGACATGGCTTTGGTGGCACGCTTTGAGGAGACCAAGGAACGCTGGGAAGAGAAACGGGGAGAATAATTCGTTTAATACGCAAAATTCGCCGATGATAACATCGGCGAATTTCACGAATTATGCGAATTAATGCAGTAAAGACGTAGCGCGCTACGTCTTTACCATTCAATAACTCCAAACGCTTTGCGTGGAAACAACTATCAGAACACCAAGTTGAATCCTACGCTCAACGGATGGACATTCTTGTTGTTGCTGAACATCGGCACCAAGGCATAGTTGACAAAGAAGCCCATGTCGCCGCCGCCTACACGCAACGAAGCGTCGCACTTCACCATATTAATCATGTAACCTTGGTAATCTTTCTCTTTGTTGCCGTCGGCATACTTGATCTTGTTCCAAGCCGCGAGGCGAATGCCGCCCGTAACGCCCAAGTCGACATACATGCTTGACGTGGGGCGCACCTCAAGCATGAGAGGCACTTGAAGGTAAAGCACGCCCAACTTGCTCTTTTTCACCTCGCTATCTTCGGGGAGCAAGGTGTTGACCAACTGGCCGTCCTCGACCGTCATCCTGATGTAGTTCTTCCAACTGTAGTTGTTCCAGCCGAGGCCTACGCCCGTGAACATTCCCACTCTTTTACTGTTGCGGTCGAAGGCAATGCCCACGTCGGCGATGTTGAACCCGAAATACCAACTGCGGAGCGGACGGATGGCCATGTAGTCATTGTCGCCTGTGTAAACATCCATTGCGGAGGGGTCGAGGAGCATGTTCATTCCGGTTTCAAAGCCGCACCAGTGCGGGTCAAGGAGCAGGCTCCTTCTCTTGGGACGTTTGTCCTTTGGCCCGTCTTTCTTGGCTTCCGGACGATTGCTCGGATAATCATGGTGATATCCATGTTTTCTGCCATGTTTGGCCTCGAATTGCTCGCCCCACTTTTCCATTTTCTCGCCCCATTTCTCCATCTCAGCGCCCCATCTTTCCATGTCGCGCTCAAACTGTTCCCAATCCACCGAGTCAGAGAGTTGTTCCAAAGTCACACTGAGTTCGCGCAACAGGTCAGGCAGGTCCGACAGATCGGGAGTCATAGTAACGACGGTGTCGGCCTTTTGCGGAGCCGCAACCAAGGTGTCTTGTGCCTTCATCGTTCCGAAGGCCAGCAGCAGCATCGCTGCAAAAATCAAACGTTTTTTCATTTTGTTTAGGTTTAGATTATTACTCTTTTTACTGTTGTTCTTCGCGGAAAACACCAGTAATACGGAGAAGTGGGGAAAAAGTTACAGGCATGGCAAAACTTTTTCAAATGAACGCCGCCATATATAAAGGAACATAAAGGATTTTTTCCGTCTTTTCGTAATTGAACTTATTCATTACCAATACTTTGCCTATCTTTTCAGGCTGCTCCTGCAAGGCCGTATCCACCGAACCGTGCCGCTTGTAAGTGTCGCCCGACTTCACCTCAACAAGGGTCACCTTGTTGTCTTCGGCCAGCAGGAAATCCAGTTCCTGACGGCTCTTGCGGTCGTAATAGTGCAACTTGTGTCCATGCTTGCGCAACTCGGCGGCAACAAAATTCTCCGTCAAGGCCCCCTCGTTGATGTCAATCTCACCTTGCATCACCTTGAATTGGATGTTTTCGTTCCATAGTGCGCAAAGCAGCCCTGTATCAAGCAGATACACCTTGAAAAGACTGCGGTTTTCTTCCTGCTCAAACGGCAAAGCCAACGAATGCAGGTTGTAGCAAAAATAAGCCACGCCCGCATCATCGAGCCACGAGGCCGCGTCTTCATACTTCTGCATGGAAGCCGTTTTCTCCATGTTCTTCAATATGAAACGCTTCTTCTGCTTGCTCAACTCCGATGGGATGGCATCGAAAAAGCGCTTCGCCTTGGTCTTTTGCTCGGCGGCGTACTTGGCGATGTCGTCGCGATAGCTTTGTATGATCTTGCGCTGCTGCAAAAGCGTTGCCGCGAAATCGGCATTGTTGAGAAACGTGAAAACCACCTCCGGCATTCCGCCAACAATCAGATACTCACGGTAATACTTCATCATTTGTCCGTGCACAAAATCCGTCACCGGCGATTGGTTCAAAAACGCTTCCCGCACACCTTCAACCGCCATTGCACTCACGCCACGCGCCCAAAGGAATTCCTCGAAATCCATCGGAAACATCTCTATTTGCCGCTCAAAACCAACAGGATACGAGGAAACATCCTTGTAATTGATGCCCAGCAGCGAACCTGACTCAATATAATCATACAGCCCTTCTTCCACCAAAAACTTGATGGCCGTGCGTGCATTCGGACAACTTTGGATTTCGTCGAAAAAGACCAAAGTCTTCCCTTCTACAAACGGTCCGTAGCCCATCAACGACAGGTTCCCGATGATGGTTTTCGTGTCGCGCTTGCCGTCAAAAGCGGTCTTGGCATTGGGGTCCAACTCAAAGTTGATTTCGACGAAATTCTTGTAGTTTTTTCTGCCAAATTCGCGCACAACGGTGGTCTTCCCGACCTGTCGCGCCCCCTTGATCAAAAGGGCTTCTTTATGCGGCTTTTTGCTCCAATCACTTAAAAACCTGATTATCTTTCTTTTATACATTTTTTAGTAACTTTTTGCAGGTATTTCGCTGCAAAGATAGTAACTTTTTGCAGATAAAAACAAGTTTTCGCAGTAACTTTTTGCAGGTAAAATCGGCTTTTCACGGTAACTTTTTGCAGGTAGCGTGTCCTCAGAGTCCGTTCTGGCAAGGTTCAAAGAACGCGAAAAAATAGCATTTGCGCTCGGCGGTGAGGGTACCTCCTTCAGCCAGTTCCAACTTCACATATACCTTCCGCAAGTCGGCGTTGCGCAAGCATTCGCTCAAGCCTTCCACGACAAATTTCCGATTCTCGTTGGCATCCAACTTCACCTTCATTTCTTGTTCAAACAGCGGACGACCTTCAAGGTCGCACACCGCGACGGACAATGTGCCGTCGATGTCGCGCAGCAGGTCGGAGGTGACGAAAACGCCAAAGTCTTTTCTGTCTATCGAGAGCAGCACGGGCGCATAGAGCGTTTTCAGCCGCTCATAAAACACTTTGGGATTGCCGTAATAGTCGATGGACGACCACGAAGTCACAGGCCAAGCGTCGTTGAGTTGCCAGTAGAGCGTTCCCATGTTGTAGGGCTTCGCCGTGCGATGCGCCTCAATCGCGATTTCCATGCCGTAGGCCTGCGAAAGTTGGCTCAGATAGACATATTCCTCAAAGTCCTTGGGCTGGACATCAGGGTAATAACGCTTGATGAAATCATCAATCTGGCGCGTGCCACGGGCGTGTTTTTGATGCGCCGCTATCACTTCGGCATCCATGCTCAACGCCTCGCCTTGCGCGATTTTCAACAAGGTTGAATAGTCGGGATAACTTTGGTAGCCGTACTCGCTGTTGAAGCGGCCCACCTTCTCGCGATACATCTCGTAGGGTTGTTCGCCCCACCAAACGCCCCAATAATGCACGTCGCCTTCGGTCAGGCTTTCGGGTCTGCCCCAGCCTTTCGAGGGGGAACTGGGCCAATAAGGTCTTGTGCCGTCAAACTCAGCAACCGCTTGAGACAGAATGCCTTCAAAAAGACGGTCGTAGCCCGCCTTGATGGCCTTGTCGTCCTCCTCGCTCCAATTCAGCGACTTTTGCCAGCCCCAGTTGTAGTAGCCTTCCGAAATCTCATTGCCACCGCACCACAGGGCCAACGAGGGATGCGAAGCCAAGCGTTTCACCTGCTCCTCCGCCTCGATTCGGGCATTGTCAAGGAAAGTCACATCGCCAGGATACATCGTTCCGGCATACATGAAATCTTCCCACACCAAAATGCCAAACGAGTCGCAAATATTGAAGAAGTCGTCGGAGGGATAGATGCCGCCACCCCATACGCGCAACATATTGAAATGTGCGTCTTTGGCTTGACGAAGCAACGACAGGGTGTTGTCGGCATTGATCCAAGTCTCTATCATCTCTTCGGGGACGTAGTTCGCGCCTTTGGCATAGAACGGCACACCATTCACCTTGAAATAGAACGCCCGCCCGATGCTGTCAGGCTCATCGACCATCTCAAAGGTTCTGATGCCCGACTTGAACTTCTTGGAATCCAATACTTTATTACCCTTTTTCAAGACGACTTCAAAATCATACAAAGGCTGTTCGCCCATTTCGTTGGGCCACCAAAGCTGAGGATTTTCAAGCGTTACAGGCAAAATCCTATGATTCTCCTTGGTTTCGAGGGAATGAATGTCCGAAGCCATCGTTGCCGTTTCCGATTGAATCGTTCCAACTGGTATTTCATTGGTTTTAATCCCATTAACATACCATTCCACCGTAGCTTTCTCATTGGCAGCCATATTCAAATCCAAATGCAGCAACAGTTCAGCCCGTTCCGCATTGGCCGCCTGCGTGACGATGTATGCGTTTCCCAATCGCGCCTCGTTCCATCCCATCAGTTTCACGGGTTTCCAAATGCCCACATTCTTATACTTCGGTGCCCAGTCCCAGCCATGCTGGTAAGGTGCCTTGCGGCTGACGGCATACTTCTCGGGCAGAACAGGCAGGACCTGGTCGTACAAGACCATGATTGCGCTGTCGTACCCTGTGAAATGCACCTCAAGCAGGTTGTCCTTCTCTTTCAGAAACGGTTTCACATCCACTTTCCATTCACGGAATTGGTTGTCGGTGGAGAGAAGTTCATAACCGTTCAAAGAGATATCGGCATAGGTATCGAGGCCTTCAAAGACAAGCTCAACATTCTCTTTTTCAAACAGTTCCTTATCCACATCGAAACACAAAGTGTAGTCCCACGGATGGTCGGAAATCCAGAGTAGCTCGTTTTCAACGGTACCGAGATAAGGATGTGGGATGAGGCCGTTTTCATAGAGGCTCTGCTGCACCACTGAAGGCACATCGACCTGCATATTAATAGATAAGGTGTCGCCAGTGAGCGTCCAGCCTTGGTTGAGGCTTTGCACGACGATGTTGGGCTTTTCAATTTGTTGACACGCCGAGAAAATGAGTGCCAGTAAAATCAGAGGAAAGTTTTTTTTCATTTTTGAGTATTTTTTGGCACGCAGAATACGCAGAATCTTGGGAATCGCGATGCGACGCATATTTTGCAGCCGGTAGGTTCTGCGATTTCTGCGCATTCTGCGTGAGATAATTATTCATTAAAACGGGTTCAACATTTTCTCCATTTCGTAAATCAAGTCCCTGTTCGACTCAGTCCAGACCATCGTCGCGCCGGTGGCGTCCTTTTGGGTCGGATAGAGTTTCTCGTTGAAGCGCGGCACCCAATGCGCCAGCGAGGCGTGGCAATGCACCGTGCCCGACATGTTGAGGATGTCCTTCACGTTGCCGAGGTTGATGCCGCCGCCGGGCATGATGGCGATTTTGCCGCCATAGCGCAACTGCATCTCCGCAATCATCGGGACACCTTCGAGCGCCGTGGGCTTGCCGCCCGAGGTCAGGATTTTGTCGAAGCCGAGTTCTATCAGTTTCTCGACGGCCTCGAAAGGCTTCACACAGGCATCAATAGCGCGGTGGAAGGTGAATTTCAGCCCATCGCCAGCCTCCATCAAGGCCTTAATCGCCTCAGTGTCAAGTTCTCCCTTGTCGTTCAAGGCTCCGATGACCACACCCTCAAAGCCGAGTTTCTTGCAAAGCATGATGTCTGTTTTCATCATGTCGATTTCCTCTTCGTCGTAGATGTAGTTGCCCGGTCGCGGACGGATGAGCACCCGAATCGGGATGAAAGAAATGTCGGCGGCCTTCGCCAGAGTGCCGAAAGAAGGCGTCACGCCGCCCACCTCGAGGCATTCGCACAACTCCACGCACTGGGCACAACCGTCCATCGCATTCTGCAACGACTTGATGCCGTTGGCACAGATTTCCAATCTAATCATAGTTTTCAAAATTTGGGGCAAAGATAGTGGTTTTATCGGAAAAACCACTATCTTTGCCGTTCCAAACAAAAACGAGTATTTTTCAAACAGATATGATGCAACACAATATCGTACCACAAGACATCGCAAAGAGACTCTTTGCTGAGAGCGGTCTGCCGAGCATCGGCAAGGCTGGCATCCGCGAAATCAACAAGTTGGCCCGCGACCTCGAAACCGCCTGCGGCAAGAAGTTCATCCACATGGAAATCGGCAATCCCGGTCTGCCCGCCGCCCGCGTCGGCGTGGAAGCCCAAATCAAGGCACTGCAAGACGGCGTGGCCGCCAACTATCCGCCCATCGACGGCGCACCTATTTTAAAGAAAGAGGCCTCGCGCTTCATCAAGAACTTCCTTGACCTCGATGTCGACCCCGCCAACTGCATCCCCACCGTCGGATCCATGCAAGGCGGATTCGCTTCGTTCATGATCGCTGGTCATACCAACGTCAAGAAAGACACCATGCTCTTCATCGACCCGGGCTTCCCCGTCCACAAGTTCCAAAACAAGGTCTTGGGCATCCCAATGGAGCAATTCGACATCTACGAGTTCCGTGGAGAGAAGTTGCGCGGCAAACTCGAAGAAGTGCTGAGCAAGGGCAACATCCACAGCCTGCTCTATTCCAACCCCAACAATCCAACATGGGTGTGCCTCACCGACGAGGAACTGCGCATCATCGGCGAACTGGCCAACAAATACGACGTCATCGTCATGGAAGACCTCGCCTACTTCGGCATGGACTTCCGCAAGGACTACAGCCACCCGGGCGTGGAGCCTTTCCAACCCAGCGTAGGCAAATACACCGACAACTATATCCTGATGATTTCCAGTTCCAAGGCATTCAGCTACGCTGGCGAACGCTGCGCCATCATCGGCATCAGCGACAAACTGGCCCAGCGCCATTACTCCGACCTGGAAGCCTTCTGCGGACAGGAAATCTTCCTGCGCGCCTTCCTCTTCGGTGCCTTGCACCCGCTGAGCTCAGGCACCTCGCACTCGGCACAATACGCTTTGGCCGCCGTGCTGAAGGCCGTCAACGATGGCACCTACAGCTACCGCGACGACGTGCTCGAATACGGTCGCAAGGCCGAGCTGATGAAGAAAGCCTTCACCGACAACGGCTTCTACATCACCTACGACGAGGACTGCGGCGAACCTATTGCTGACGGTTTCTACTTCACCTATTGCTATCCAGGCTTCACCGGTGCCGACCTCGTGGAAGAAATGCTCCACTACGGCGTTTCCGGCATCTCGCTCGACACCTGCGGCAGCACCAAGCAAGGCGTGCGCGCCTGCACCTCGCTCATCCAGCGGGAAGAGATTCCAATCTTGGCGGAGAGACTGGCGGCGTTTGCCAAGGACCATCCAGTGAAATAAGGATTTAGACGCAAAAACCATGAATAGGGATGCAAATTTGCGTCCCTATTTATATTTTCGTAGATTTGCAGTCCAAAAACACACAAATCAATAGTACTATGAAAAATCTGACACGAGTGTTGGTCCTTGCGACCATTGCAATGACCGCCGTTTCCTGCGGTCCTAAAAAAGGAGCCAAAGAAGTAGAACAGACAAAGGAAGAGGCACCTAAAGTGCTGGTTCTCTACTACTCCCAAACGTCGAACACGAAGGCCGTGGCCACAGAAATCGCCACACGGCTTGATGCCGACATAGAGGAGATTGTTCCCACGATTCCCTTCGACGGCGACTTCCAAGCCACCATCGAGCGCTGCATTAGGGAACGCGAAGAAGGCACCGTCACCGAAATCCAGCCTTTGACCGCCGACATCGCCAAATACGACGTGGTGTTCATCGGCTATCCCGTCTGGTTTGGCACCTACGCGCCGCCTGTCGCCACCTTCCTTGACCAAGTGGATTTGAGCGGCAAGAAGATTGTCCCGTTCTGCACTTTCGGTAGCGGTGGGCTGGAGTCCAGCGCAAAAGATTTGGCAGAAAAGCAACCCAAGGCGGAGATTCTCCCAGGCTACGGTGTGCGTGCAGCCCGTCTCGAAGCCGCACCCGCCGAAATCGACCAGTTCATGAAGGCTAATGGTTTCCTCGAAGGCGATTTCGTCAAGTTGGAAGAATTCCCCGAACAACACGAAGTGAGCAACGAGGAAGCCGCCATCTTCGATGCCGCCGTTGACGGTTATCCGATGCTTCACGCCCAGGCCAAGACCGTGGCTTCGCATGCCATCCCTAATGGCACTGAATACCTGTTCACTGCCATCGACCTCCCGCGCGAGGGCAGGGACGACATGCCGCCTGCGGGCGAGATGCAAGTCTATGTGACGGTGGCCGAGGGTGAAAGCCCAGTGTTTACCCGGGTTGTCAGGTAAACACTGTTTATAATCAATCTAAATTAAGCCCAAAGCAACAAATAAACCAAAAAGGCGCGTATCATTTGCCCAAAAATCCCTAATTTCGTGGCCCATTTATCTAATAGAAACAACAAACTCTAAAATCTAATCAATATGGCAAAATTCAGAGGAGCCATCGTGGTTGACATTGAGCGTTGCAAAGGTTGTGGTGTTTGCATCACGGCCTGCCCCTGCGATGTCATCGAATTGGCAAAAGAAGTAAACGGAAAAGGTTACAATTACGCATTCATGGCCAATCCCGAAGCGTGCATTGGCTGCGCCAGCTGCGGCATCACCTGCCCCGACGGCGTCATCAAAGTGTACAAGAAGGCTTTGTAATCCAACCAATTGTCTAACAAATCAAAAAATCTTACATAATGGGAGAATTAAAACTGATGAAGGGTAACGAGGCATTGGCCGAGGCCGCCATCCGCTGCGGCGCCGATGCTTATTTCGGATATCCTATCACCCCCCAATCGGAAGTGATCGAGTATCTGTCGGAACAGAACCCTTACGAACGCACCGGAATGGTCGTTCTTCAAGCAGAAAGTGAAGTGGCCGCCATCAACATGGTGTATGCCGCCGGTGCAGCCGGAAAGCGCGTGATGACCTCGTCGTCAAGCCCTGGCGTGTGCCTGAAGCAGGAAGGTCTGGCCTACATCGCCGGCGCCGAAGTGCCTTGCGTCTTTGCCGACGTGGTGCGTGGCGGCCCGGGACTGGGTACCATCCAGCCTTCGCAAGCCGACTATTTCCAGAACACCAAGGGCGGCGGCAACGGCGACTACCACAACATCGTCCTCGCCCCAGCTTCGGTGCAGGAAATGGCTGACTTCGTGCCGCTGGGCTTCGACATGGCCTTCAAATACCGCATGTGCGTGTGCATCCTCTCCGACGGTGCCATCGGCCAGATGATGGAAAAGGTCATCATGCCCGAGCAGAAAGCCCGCATGACGGAAGAGGAAATCAAGGCCAAGTATCCTTGGGCTTTGACAGGCCGCAAGCGCGGAACCGAACACCGCGTCATCACCTCCTTGGACCTCGACTCGGCCAAGATGGAAGAACACAACCGCCACCTCCAGCGCAAGTACGCCGAAGTGACCGCCAATGAGGTGCGCTACGAAATGATCAACTGCGACGATGCCGAATACGTGTTTGTGGCCTACGGCTCCAGCGCCCGTATCGCGCAGAAGTCGGTGCAACTCGGCCGCGCCGAAGGCCTGAAGGTCGGCTTGCTCCGCCCCATCACCCTGTGGCCCTACCCGACCCAAGCCATTCGCAACCTCATCGACAAGGGCGTGAAGGGATTCCTCTCAGTCGAGTTGAGCTGCGGCCAGATGATCGAAGACGTGCTGCTGGCTTGCAACGGTCGCGTGAAGGCCGAGCATTTTGGCCGCGTCGGTGGCATCATCCACACCCCGGAAGAAGTTCTCGAAGCTATGAAGAAACAAATTATAGGAGGATAAGAAAATGGCAGACATCACCTTACAAGATATCATCCAGCCCGAAAACTTGGTTTACGAAAAATCCAAGCTGCTGACGGAAAAACCTTTCCACTACTGCCCCGGCTGCGGCCACGGCACCGTGCACCGCATCATCGCCGAAGTGCTCGAAGAGCTTGGCGTTGACGACCGCACCATCGGCGTTTCGCCCGTGGGTTGCGCAGTGATGGCCTACGATTATTTCGACGTTGACTTCGTCGAATCGGCTCACGGTCGCGCTCCGGCGTGCGCCACGGGCATCAAGCGCGTGTGGCCCGACAAGATCGTGTTCTCCTACCAAGGCGACGGCGACTTGGCCGCCATCGGCACCGCCGAGACCATCCACGCCTGCAACCGTGGCGAGAACATCACCATGATCTTCGTCAACAACGGCATCTACGGCATGACCGGCGGCCAGATGGCTCCCACCACCCTCGTGGGCATGAAGACTGCCACCTCGCCTTACGGCCGTATGCCTCAATGGCCCGACGGAACCCCCAACAACGGCTTCCCGCTCCAAATCACCAGCCTCTTGGCCCAATTGCCCGGCACACGCTATGTCACCCGTCAGGCTGTCTATAACGCCGCCACCGTGCGCAAGTGCAAGGCCGCCATCAAGAAGGCTTTCCAAAACCAGATCGAGAACAAGAACGGAGTGAACTTCGTCGAGATCGTGTCGAACTGCAACTCCAACTGGAAGATGAGCGCCGTCGATGCCAACAAGTGGCTGCAAGACAATATGTTGCCCGTCTATCCGTTAGGCGACCTCAAGGACAACTTTGAGCTGGTAACAAAATAAAATGACCATGAGACTGCGAGACTGCGGGACTGCGAGACAAAGCGTCCCGAAGTCCCGAGGTCTCGAAGTCCCGAAGTCAATAAAACATTAAAAAAACGACAAAGCAATGACAGAAGAAATTATTATAGCCGGTTTCGGCGGACAAGGTGTCTTGTCAATGGGTAAGATCCTTGCTTACAGTGGTATCATGCAGGACAAGGAAGTCAGCTGGATGCCTTCATACGGCCCCGAGATGCGTGGCGGCACGGCCAACGTGACCGTCATCGTCAGCGACGAGCGCGTGTGCTCTCCCATCCTCAACGCTTTCGACACTGCCGTCATTCTCAATCAGCAGTCGCTTGACAAGTTTGAGGACAAGGTGAAGCCCGGCGGCTACCTGCTCTACGACCCCAACGGCATCACGAAGAAGCCCACCCGCAAAGACATCCACATCTACAGCATCGAAGGCGCACAACTCGCCTCCGACATGGGCAATTCGAAGGTGTTCAACATGATCATCCTCGGCGCCTTCCTGAAGCTGCGCCCCATCATCGACAACAAGAACGTCGAAGAGGGCTTGCGCCACTCCTTGCCGGAGCGCGCCCACAAGCTCATCCCGTTGAACATGCAGGCCGTGCAGGTCGGCATGGACAACGTGAAGGCCGAGAACTGATTTTCGGTTCTACTGACAAAGGAAAAGCCGCCTCGTTTGAGGCGGCTTTTCTATTTGCCATACGACAAAAAGAAAGGGACGAGTTACTTCGTCCCTTTTTGATTCAATAATCACAAGTCGATTACTTCAGACCACCCCAAGGACCATTTTGAATGGTTCTGCACTGCGTATAGCAAGCGGGGCAGTTGAACACCTTATAGTTACTGGAGCCATAGGCTTGGAAGATTTCAACCGTACGTTGGAAGGTATCCCAGCCGCCAGAGGTCAAGATGTAGCTGTAGTACACCGTGCCACCTGTCAGAGGAGCATCTTGGATGCCGTTGGGGTTGCCAGACAATTGGACAGTGTAGGGCTCGCTCGGCTTATAGCCATTGGTGTAAGAAGCATCCTTCAGCAAAGCAGCCGGCAGATAACGCTGCACATACGCGTCGTTTTCAGGGCTGTACTGCGAATAGTTGAATTTGGTCTTCAGGATACGGACAATGCCAGCCACGGTCGACGAGCTATTGCAGAGCAGGTTGAAGCAGCGCTCACCCAAATCGGCATCGCGGGCATAGATTTCGATAGCCATGGGAACCATTGCAGCAGCGCCTTGAGGCGTCTTGCCGAGAAGGTTGTTGTATACAGCCTCAAACTCGGTATAACCCGAAGGAATGTTGGTGAAGGTTACAAAAGCAGTAGGTGTGTCATAATAAGTTTGGTCATAGGTAAGCTCACCATTCACAGTATACACATGGTCGCCGTAAGTCAGCGTATTGCCATTGACGATGGCATCGTGAGGAGTCTCGTTGATGAGATAAGCCCACGAGTCGCCAGAGGTGGTTCCACCGCCGCCACCGCCACCTGGGTTAACGGGATCGGGAGTCGGGTTCACCGGATCGGGAGTCGGATTCACTGGATCGGGAGTCGGGTTCACAGGTTCTTCTTTTTCACAGGATGTAAAGGTCATAAGACCCATGCCTAAGAAGGCGATCATGAGGACTTTGCCCCATCTTTTAGATGTTTTGTTCATGATGTTTTGTTTTTTAAGTTAGTAATTATGTGAGTTCAAAACGTATCAAAAGTTTTATAGGGCAAAATTATAAATTAAATATGACATGCCATTAGGTAAATTTACCTAATTTTTTCGTTTTTTTGGGGAAATCGTCGAAAAAAAACTCTTTTTACAAAAAAAAGAGGCCGTCAACGAAATGACAGCCTCCCATGCATTGTTGAAAAAGCATCACTCTTTCACCTCGGTCTCTGCAACGGGTGCCTCAGCGGGAGTTTCGACGGCGGCTTCGGCTTTTGGAGCGGCCTTCTTGGTGCTACGACGCGTGCTCTTAGCCTTCGCGGGCTTCTGGCCTTCGCGTGTGTAGACCTCATTGTAGTCGACGAGTTCCATCAGAGCCATCTCGGCGGCGTCGCCCTTACGGTTTTCAGGCATACGGATGATGCGGGTGTAGCCGCCGGGGCGGGTGGCCACTTTCGGACCTATCTCGCGGAACAGTTCGGTCACGGCATATTTGTTTTGCAGATAGGCAAACACAATACGGCGGTTGCTCGAACCTGTCTCGGTCGTGGTGTTGTTCTCCGGCTTGGCCTTGGTAATCAAGGGCTCGATGTACATGCGGAGCGCCTTGGCCTTGGCCGTAGTGGTGATGATGCGTTTGTTAAGAATCAGCGAGGAAGCCATGTTGGAGAGCATGGCCTTGCGGTGTGCGCTTTTTCTTCCCAAGTGATTGAATTTCTTATTGTGTCTCATCTTTCTTATTCCTTATCTAATTTATATTTGCTGACATTCATACCGAACTCAAGGCCTTTGCTTCTGACCAGTTCTTCCAGTTCGGTGAGCGACTTCTTACCGAAGTTGCGGAACTTGAGGAGGTCTTGCTTATTGAAGGCGACAAGTTCACCAAGCGTTTCAACCTCAGCAGCTTTCAAGCAGTTCAACGCACGGACCGAGAGGTCGAGGTCTACGAGCTTGGTCTTGAGGAGCTGACGGATATGCAACGAGCCTTCATCAAAGTCTTCGGTGACGGTTTTCTCATCAGGAACGAGGTTGATGTTCTCGTCGGAGAAGAGCATGAAATGGAAGATGAGGATCTTTGCAGCTTCTTTCAGGGCATCTTTGGGATTGATGGAACCATCGGTGTCGATTTCGATGACCAGTTTCTCATAGTCAGTCTTTTGTTCGACACGCCAGTTCTCCACCTTGTAGCTCACGTTGCGGATGGGCGTATAGATGGAGTCGATGGCGATGGTATCGACGGAGGCTCCAGCAACCTTGTTCTCATCGGCAGGCACATAGCCCCTGCCCTTGTTGATGTTGAGCTCGATGTTGAGTTTCACGGAGGGCTCGAGGTTGCAGATGACGAGATCGGGGTTGAGCACTTGGAAGGAGTTGAGATGGCTGTTGATGTCGCCAGCCTTGAATTGCTCTTGGCCGGTGATGGTAAAGCTGACCTTCTCGTGCACTTCGGTAGGTACCACTTGCTTGAGGCGCACTTGCTTGAAGTTCAAGACCATGTCGGCGACGTCTTCGATAACGCCGTCGATGGACGCGAACTCGTGGGTGACGCCATCGATATGGATGGAAGTGATGGCGAAGCCTTCGAGCGAAGACAGCAGGATTCTTCTCAGCGCATTGCCAATGGTGATGCCGAAACCTGGTTCTAAAGGTCGAAACTCGAAAACGCCTTTGGTGTCGGAGCCTTCAACCATGATAACCTCATCGGGTTTTTGAAACGCTAATATTGCCATGTTTGTTTGTTTTACCAGGTTAACAATCAAGAATTACTTAGAATACAATTCAACGATGAGTTGTTCGTTGATGTTTTCCGGAATCTCCTCGCGAGCCGGGTAGTTCAGGAACTTGCCGCTCATCATGTTGCCGTCCCACTCAAGCCAGGCGAAATTGCTGCCTTGACGGCCTTCGAGTGAGTTGGAGATGACTTCCAAGCTCTTGGATCTCTCACGGACACCAATAATATCACCGACCTTCACGAGGTAGGACGGGATGCTGAGGACGCTGCCGTTGACGACAATATGACGATGGTTCACGAGCTGACGTGCGGCGGCGCGGGTGGGGGCGATGCCCAAGCGGTACACCACATTGTCAAGGCGTGATTCCAAAAGTTGCATCAGGATCAGACCAGTGACACCTTCCTTGCGACGGGCGATGTCAAAGGTCTTGTGGAATTGTCTCTCGAGAACTCCGTAGGTATATTTAGCCTTTTGCTTTTCCTTCAGCTGGATGCCGTATTCCGACACTTTCTTTCTTCTGCTGTTGGCACCGTGCATTCCAGGAGGATAGTTTCTCTTTTCGAAGTACTTGTCTGAACCGAAGATGGGTTCACCGAACTTACGAGCGATTTTCGTTTTTGGACCTGTATATCTAGCCATAATTCAAGTTTTTTAATTGTTCGACTTTACACTCTTCTACGTTTTGGAGGACGGCAGCCATTGTGAGGCAGCGGGGTGACATCGACGATTTCGGTCACTTCCACGCCCATCGAATGGATGGCACGGATGGCGGATTCACGTCCTGAACCAGGTCCCTTCACATAAACTTTCACTTTGCGTAATCCCAAGTCGTATGCAGTCTTGGCACACTCTTCAGCGGCCATTTGTGCGGCATAAGGGGTGTTCTTTTTGGAGCCCTTAAAGCCCATCTTACCGGCTGATGCCCAAGAAATGACTTGTCCTTCATTGTTGGTCAGAGAAACGATGACGTTGTTGAACGAAGCCTTCACGAAAGCCATGCCCGTCGCTTCGACCTTCACAACACGTTTCTTTGTAACTTTGTTGTTTTTTGCCATTTTTTTAATTGTGTGGTTGATTAGGTTTTTAGATGATCCAACTACTTGTTACTTCGTAGCTTTCTTCTTGTTTGCGACAGTCTTCTTACGGCCCTTGCGGGTACGTGCGTTGTTCTTCGTGCTCTGTCCACGAACGGGCAGGCCGGCACGATGACGGACACCTCTGTAGCAACCGATATCCATCAAACGCTTAATGTTCATCTGAACTTCACCGCGAAGTTCACCTTCGGTCTTGTACTGTTCGGCGATGATGTCACGAACGGTCTTCTGCTCGTCGTCGGTCCAATCCTGGACTTTCTTGGCGGGCTCGACACCGGCTTTCTTCAGGATTTCCTTGGACAGCGAACGTCCAATGCCGTAAATGTAGGTCAATGAGATTTCACCGGCTTTGTTGCTCGGGATATCTACACCAGCGATTCTTGCCATATTATCTTATTCTTTAGTTTAAAATTTTCGACCAAGATTAACCCTGACGCTGATTCTCTTTAGGGTTCTTCTTATTAATCACATACACTCTGCCTTTACGCTTGACGATGATGCAGTCGGCAGATCTTTTCTTTACAGATGCTTGAACTTTCATTTCAATTATGATTTTGTAGTTTGCTCTAACTCTTGTACCTGAAGGTGATACGGCCCTTCGTCAAATCATAGGGAGACATCTCCAACTTGACTTTGTCGCCAGGCAGGATCTTGATATAGTGCATGCGCATCTTTCCGGAAATGGTGGCGATAATCACCAGCCCGTTCTCCAGCTCGACGCGGAACATGGCGTTTCCCAACGCTTCCACTACTGTGCCTTCCTGTTCGATTGACATTTGTTTTACCATATTTTCTCCTTTCAAATACTATTTTGTTGTTACTCACTTCCGTCCTTCCATGCGAAGGACCCGTTTTTCGGGCTGCAAAAGTACAAATTCTTTTCCAATTGCAGGATGTTTTTGTCAATTTTCTTCACCATTCCCGATTCCGAGCCTCTTTTTGCCTTTCCTTCGGGGAACCTCCGTCCCACAGACGAAGGTTCCCTGAAGTCTTGGCAAGCATCTTGGGACAGACGCTTTCAATTACATTCTGCCGATGCGGCCCTTGATTCGTCCGGTCTTGGTAAGACCATCGTAGTGGTGCATCAACAGGTGGCTCTCGATCTGCTGCAAAGTATCGAGGACGACACCCACAAGGATCAACAGCGAGGTTCCGCCATAGAAGTGGGAGAATCCCGTGGTGACGTTCATGAGCGAGGCCACGATGGCAGGCATGATGGCCACGAAGCCCAAGAAGATGGAGCCAGGCAGGGTGATGCGCGACATGATGGTGTCGAGATACTCGGCCGTCTTCTTGCCAGGCTTCACGCCAGGGATGAAGCCTCCGTTCTTCTTGATGTCTTCCGCCATCTGGTTGGTGTTCATCGTCACGGCCGTATAGAAATAGGTGAAGGCGATGATGAGGAGGAAGAACACAAGGTTGTACCAGAAGCCGTTGATGTTGGTGAACGCAGCGGCGAAGCCTGTCATGCTCTCCGACTGGCTGAAGCCAGCGATGGTGATGGGCAGGAACATGATGGCTTGGGCGAAGATGATCGGCATGACACCAGCGGCATTCACTTTCAGCGGGATGTACTGGCGGGCGCCGCCATACTGGCGGTTGCCGACCACGCGCTTGGCATACTGTACCGGAATCTTACGCGTGCCTTGGACGAGGGCAATGGTGCCCACCATCACGAAGAACAGCACGATAAGCTCGATGACAAGGATCAGCAGGCCAGTGCCGCCTTGGCTGAAGCGAGTGCCACACTCGGCCACGAAAGCGCCGGGCAGGCGGGCGATGATACCAATCATGATGATCAGGGAGATACCGTTGCCGATACCCTTGTCGGTGATCTTCTCGCCGAGCCACATGATGAACAGGGTTCCTGCAACTAGCAGTATCACCGTTGAAATCCAGAAGAATACGCCTGGGTCGTGAATGCCGTCGAAGGGAGTCACGGCAGCCTTGGGCATCTGCACGAGCACATTCTTGATGTAGCCTGGGGCTTGGATGACCACGATGAGCACGGTCAGGTAACGCATGATCTGGTTCAGCTTCTTGCGGCCGCTCTCACCTTCCTTTTGCAGGCGCTGGAAGTACGGGACTGCCATGCCGAGCAGTTGGATGATGATGGATGCGGTGATGTAAGGCATGATACCAAGGGCGAACACCGAGGCGTTGCCGAAGGCACCGCCCGAGAACATGTTGAGCAGGCCGAGAAGGCCGCTGTCGCTGCTGTTCTGGAGGGCCGACAACTGGGTCGGGTCGACGCCGGGAATCACGATGAACGAGCCGAAGCGATAGATCAAGATGATGAGGATCGTGTAAAGGATGCGCTTGCGCAGTTCCTCGATCTTGAAGATGTTCCTTATGGTTTCAATCAATCTTTTCATTTCGTTTCGTATTTTTCGCAGGTTCCACCGGCGGCTTCGATCATCTCCTTAGCCTTGGCAGAAAAAGCGTGAGCCCTAACTTCCATTTTTGCAGTCAGTTCACCCTTGGCAAGGATCTTGACGAGTTCCTTCTTGTGGGTGACACCGTTTTCGACGAGCACTTCGGGTGTGATTACCGTGATGCCTTTGTCAGCAAGCTTCTGCAAAGTTGCAAGGTTAACGGGGCAATACTCAACGCGATTCATGTTCTTGAAACCGAACTTGGGGACCAAGCGGGCGAGAGGCATCTGGCCGCCTTGGAAGCCGACCTTGCGCTTGGCACCCGAACGGGATTGAGCACCTTTGTGACCGCGCGTTGACGTGCCGCCTCTTCCTGAACCTTGGCCACGGCCTAATCTTTTCTTTTCCTTTGTAGAACCTTTTGCTGGTTTGAGATTACTTAAATCCATGATGATGTAGATTTGATAAGTTCGACAATTAGATTTCTTCGATCTTGAGGAGATGGGCGATCTTGTTCACCATGCCGGCCATGACGGGGTCGTCCATGTCGACCTCGACAGACTGGTGCATCTTTCTCAACTTGAGTGACCTCAAAGTGTCCTTTTGATCTTGTGGTCTTCCGATACCACTTCTTACTTGGGTGATTCTTACTTTCTTCATCTTTTCAAAAGTTTTATCCGTTAAACACAGTATCCAAATCCACACCTCTCAATTGTGCGACAGTGTAGGCATCGCGCATTTTGGTCAGGGCGTCGAAAGTGGCCTTCACCACCGAGTGGGGGTTCGAGGAGCCTTTCGACTTGGCCAGCACGTTCTTCACGCCAACGCTTTCGAGCACGGCACGCATGGCGCCGCCGGCGATGACACCGGTACCGGGCGTTGCGGGCTGGATGAAAACGTAGGCACCGCTATACTTGCCGTATTGTTCGTGGGGCAGCGTGCCGTTCAGAACCGGAACTTTCACCAGGTTCTTCTTGGCATCGTCGACGCCCTTCTGGATGGCAGCGGTGGCTTCCTTGGCCTTGCCAAGACCGTAACCGACGACGCCATTCTCATTGCCGACGACAACCAGCGCTGCGAAAGTGAAAGTACGACCACCTTTGGTCACCTTGGTGACGCGGTTGATGCTAACGAGACGTTCCTTGAACTCGATTTCGCTAGACTTTACTCTTTTTACATTAACTTCTGCCATGACAATTAGAATTTAAGTCCTCCATTACGAGCTGCGTCGGCCAGCGACTTCACTCTTCCGTGATACAAATAACCATTACGATCGAACACGACGGTCTCGATGCCGGCGGCCTTGGCCTTCTCGGCGATCAGAGCGCCGACCTTGGCGGCCTGTTCGATCTTGGTGATCTTTTCATTTTCGATGCCGTTCTCGCGGGAACTGGCGGCAGCCAGGGTCTTGCCGACTTCGTCGTCAATCAGCTGCACATAGATTTGCTTGTTGCTTCTGAAGACAGACATGCGCGGACGCTGAGCCGTACCCGAGATCTTCTTGCGGATGCTCTTCTTGATGAACTGTCTTCTCTCTTCTTTAGTTTTTGCCATTGTGTTACTTTTCTTACTGAGGTATTAATCTTACTTACCAGCAGCCTTACCTGCCTTACGTCTCAGGACTTCGCCTTCGAACTTGATACCCTTACCCTTATAAGGTTCAGGCTTGCGCATCGAGCGGATCTTTGCGGCCACCTGACCAAGAAGTTGTTTGTCGTGCGAACGCATCTTCAAGATGGGGTTCTTACCTCTCTCGTTGATGGTTTCAATCTTAATCTCCGGAGGCATCTCCATGAAGACGTTGTGGGAGAAGCCCAGAGACATTTCGAGGATTTGCCCCTTGGCCTCGGCCTTGTAGCCGACGCCGACAAATTCCTGCACCGTTTCAAAACCTTCGCTGACGCCCTTGACCATGTTGGCGAAGAGGGCGCGGTAGAGTCCGTGCATGGCATCGGGCTTGCCGACGGTGGTAGCCTCGTTGGGCTTCACGCTGAGCTGGCCGTCTTCCATCTCGATGATGACGGCATCGCCGAACTTCTGCGAAAGTTCACCTAACTTACCTTTGACAGTGATGACACCATCGTTGATGTCGACCGTGACGCCAGCGGGGATGGCGATAGGCAACTTACCAATTCTTGACATACTTTCTATCTCCTATTCTTTTAGCTAACGTAACAAATCACTTCACCGCCGATGTGGAGCTTGCGGGCTTCCTTGTCGGTCATCACACCCTGCGACGTGGAGATGATGGCGATACCGAGGCCGTTCATCACGCGGGGCAGGTTTTCGCTGTCGGCATACTTTCTAAGGCCAGGACGCGAGACGCGGTCGATGGTCGTGATGGCCGGCAGTTTGGTCACAGGATGGTATTTCAACGCAATCTTGATGACATTCTGTGATTTCTTTTCACCTTCTTCGAACTTGTAGTTGAGGATGTAGCCTTTCTCGAAGAGGATCTTCGTGATGGCCTTCTTCATGTTCGAAGCGGGGATCTCAACGATTCTATGCTTGGCATTGTTCGCATTGCGGATGCGAGTCAGATAATCTGCTATAGGGTCTGTATTCATCTTTCACTTAATCTTAAATGTTTACCAACTAGCTTTCTTAACGCCCGGGATGAGGCCTTTGAGGGCCATCTCACGGAAATCGATACGCGAAATGCCAAACTGACGCATGTAGCCTTTCGGGCGGCCGCTCAGCTTGCAGCGGTTGTGCAGGCGGACGGGGCTCGAGTTCTTCGGCAGTTTCTGCAGGCCTTCGTAATCGCCGGCAGCCTTGAGGGCTGCGCGTTTCTCAGCGTACTTCGCGACCATCTTTGCTCTCTTGCGCTCGCGCGCTTTCATTGATTCTTTAGCCATAGTTTACTTGTTTTGATTTTTAAAGGGAAGACCAAAATGTTTCAACAAAGCCAAAGCCTCTTGGTCGGTCTTGGCTGAGGTGACGAAGGTGATGTTCATACCGTTCATCTTGACCACCTTTTCGATGTCGATTTCGGGGAAGATGATCTGCTCGGTGACGCCGAAGCTGTAGTTGCCGCGGCCGTCGAAGCCTTTGTCGCTGATGCCCCTGAAGTCGCGCACACGCGGAAGAGCCACGCAGACAAGACGTTCGAGAAACTCGTACATCTTGTCGCCGCGCAGCGTCACGTGGACACCGATCGGGTTGCCACGGCGCAGCTTGAAGTTACTGACGTCGTGCTTGGAAATGGTCGGTACGGCTTTCTGGCCGGTGATGGCGGACATCTCCTCCACACCCACATCGATCAGTTTCTTGTCGACCAATGCTGCGCCGATACCCTGGTTGAGTGAAATTTTCAGGAGTCGTGGAACCTGCATCACGCTCTTGTAGTGGAATTCTTCCATCAATGCAGGCACGATTTCACTCTTGTATTGTCCTCTAAGTCTGGGTTGATAGTTCATAGTTACTTAATGATTTCACCTGTTTTCTTTGAATAACGGACCAATTTGCCGTTCTCATCTTGCTTACGCCCAATCCTCGAGGGTTTGCCGTTCTTGTCGACCACCATGAGGTTGGAGATGTGGATGGGGGCTTCCTGCTTGATGATGCCACCTTGGGGATGCTCTGCGTTGGGACGGGTGTGCTTGGAGATGATTCTAACGCCTTCGACGATAGCTCTACCCTTCTTCACATCGACCCTGAGGATCTTGCCTTGCTTGCCTTTGTCGTTGCCTGAAAGGACCAAGACGATGTCGCCTTTCTTTACATGTAATTTGCTCATTTCTTTCAGTTTTTAAATGTTGATTAAAGCACTTCTGGAGCGAGCGAAACTATTTTCATGAATTGCTTTTCGCGCAACTCTCTGGCCACTGGCCCGAAGATACGGGTGCCAATGAGTTCGCCGGCTTGGTTCAGCAGCACGCAAGCATTGTCATCGAAGCGGATGTAGGATCCGTCGGCGCGACGGGTTTCCTTCTTGGTGCGGACTACGACTGCCTTCGAGACGGTACCTTTCTTTACGTTGCCGCTCGGGATGGCGCTTTTCACGGTGACGACGATGATGTCGCCCGTGTGGGCGTAACGCTTTCTGGTTCCACCCAACACTCTGATGCAGAGGACTTCCTTTGCACCGCTATTGTCAGCTACTGCGAGTCTGGTTTCCTGTTGTATCATTTTACTTAGCCCTTTCGATAATTTCTACTAGTCTCCAACGTTTTCTCTTGCTCAGCGGACGGGTTTCCATGATGCGCACGGTGTCGCCGATGTTGCATTCCTCTTTCTCGTCATGAGCCATGAAACGGTTCGTTTTCTTGATGAATTTTCCGTAAATCGGGTGTTTCTCGCGACGCTCGATTTCCACGACGATGGATTTCTGCATCTTGTTGCTGACAACCACGCCGATTCTTTCTTTTCTGAGGTTTCTTTCCATTGTTCTGCGTCGTTTAGTTATTTATTACCTTCAAGTTCACGTCTTTTCAGTTCGGTCAGATAACGGGCAATGTTCTTGCGGGTCTCACGAATCTGATTGGGATTGTCGAGCGGCGAAACGGCATGGTTGAGTCTCATCTTCACCAGCTGCTCGCGGGCCTGGTCCAAACGGTCGTTCAGGTCGGTCGTGCTCATCTCTCTGATTGCTTCTTGCTTTTTCATTGTGTATTATCCTCCAAATTATTCGACGTAATCTCTTCTAACAACAAACTTCGTGGTGACGGGCAGTTTCTGTGCGGCCAGACGGAGAGCCTCCTTGGCGATGGCCAACGGCACGCCTTCGGCTTCGAACAGCATGTGACCCGGGGTGACACGAGCTACAAAGTATTCGGGATCGCCCTTACCTTTACCCATACGGACGTCCAAAGGCTTCTTGGTGATGGGTTTGTCGGGGAAGATGCGGATCCAGATTTGGCCTTCACGCTTCATGTAACGGGTGACGGCCTGACGGGCGGCTTCGATCTGGCGGGCAGTAATCAAAGCCTCTTCCAGTGTCTTGATTCCAAAAGAGCCGAAAGCAAGTTGGTGGCCGCGGTGGGCGTTGCCCTTCATCTTGCCTTTCTGTGGCCTTCTGTATTTTTGTCTTTTAGGTTGTAACATATTCAGTCAACTTTTAAAGATTAACACGATCATTTACGTTTTCCTTCACCACGGCGGGGACCACGGCCTCCTGAACGCGAGGCACCGGCTTGCTTCTTCGAAGGAGCGCTGACGGTGGTAGGCACGAGTTCGG
>JBGUHI010000073.1:0-67950 GCA_045111995.1 Candidatus Limimorpha sp.
AGCACAGACTTCAAGCGTTACATCGTACAAATCGGTGAAAACCAGAATGATGTGGTTTTCCTTTGCCACAAGATCACGGGCAAGTGGTGGATGGACATGTCGTTCCTGCAAAACGACGACAAGCGCTACGAGCGTCACCACTACATCCCTTGCTCGAAGGAAGACTATGACCAGGCCATGCGCAACGAGCTGCCTGACAAGTGGTGGCAGTTCTATCAGAAGCTGATGTGAGAAGTAGAATAGTTGGTGAGATTGTTAGAAAGCTATTCTGAAAAAACACAAAGACAAAATTCCAAGTTTTTCATACGTTTTTTTTCCACAAAAGAAAATCTTTGTATTTTTGCTCCTGCCATTTCAGGAGAAATCGATTTGGCAAGAGAAAGCGCATTCTTCGCTTTGTTCCTCGAAGGTGAATTTGCACAAATCACAAAAGAGCAGGAATATTGGGTCGAAAGTTGCTTTCATTGTTATGATTGATATCTTTCATACTTTCATGTACAGTGGAGCGCGCTCTTGTCCATTATTTTGCTTTTTATGGGAGTGCAAGCCCAACCTTTGGAAATAAAGGATAAGTTTGGGAGGCTTCGCTTTGTCTGCAAGTTTATATTCATGTTTCATGGGCCTTGGGACAAAAACTCTAACAAATCCAACAAAACACATCAAAACCAAATCACTATGAAGAAGTTCCTACTTATCACCCTTTTGGCGATGTTCGGTGTTCAGGCCATGGCACAACGAGTGCCCAGCCCGAAGAAATGCGCTATCTCAGCAGGTGTCTTGCAAGGCGGTGGTGGCATCGTTGGCGCCGATTTCGAGTACATGTTCGGCAACCATTTCAGTGCGCAGGCCGGCATTGGTCTTGTCAGTTTCGGCGCGTCCATCAACTATCACTTCAAGCCGTTCATCAACAGCTCGATGATTTCCTTGGTGTATTGGAACCAAGGCATTGGTGACAGCTTTACACAAGGAGTGGTTGGCCCGGTCTATACTTACAGGGCACCCAAGGTGTTCCAGTTCCAAATAGGCATGGGGGCACGGGTTGCAAAAGGCCCTGCACTCAACCCCGACTACGCAAACGTTCCTGTCATGCTGCTTTATAGCATAGGTGTGTATTTCCCGCTGTAAGCTTGGAATTTTACGGATGGTAAACGAAAAAGTCGCCCGTTTTTGGGTGACCTTTTGTCTGAAATTCTGCCAAAATTCATCATTTTTCCGAGTTTTGGCAGAATTTACTACTTTTGCCGCAAATTTTCAATCCTCAATCCTATGAAGAAAACTTTTTCGCTTTTCACCCTTTTGCTCCTGATGGCCGCCACTATGCAAGCCCAAGAGAAGCAACCCGACTGGAAGAGATGGCACTATCTCTCCGAAGAAGAAATGCACGACACCTCGCGAGGCATGAACTTCGTCGAGACCGACCCGCCGACGGGCGAACCGCGCTTCGTGGCCGAATTTGAGCCGATGCAAGGCGTGATGATCCGCTATCCCCTCGGCATCCCGACGAGCCTCGTGGCGCAACTTTCCAACAACTGCATGGTGTATTGCATTGTCAGCAACTCACAACAAAACCAAGCCCAAAACACCTTCCAAAACGCAGGCGTGAACATGAGCAACGTGACTTTCGTCAATGCGGCGAGTGACTCATACTGGGTGCGCGACTACGGCCCGTGGTACATCTTCGAAGACCGCCACCCTGCCATCGTCGATAACGTCTATAACCGCCCGCGCCCCAACGACGACAACATGTCGGGCGTGTTCGCCAACTTCTGGAACATCCCCATGTACGGCATGAACATCGAACACACCGGCGGCAACATGATGGAAGACGGTCGCGGCCACGGCGTGAGCGACGACCTCGTCTTGAGTGAAAACAACTATAACGAGGCCAACGTGCGCAACAAGATGCGCGACTATCTCGGCATCGACCCGTACCACATCACCATCGACCCGCAAGGCGACTACATCGCCCATGTCGATTGCTGGGGAAAGTACCTCGCTCCCGACAAGATTCTTATCGCCCGAATGCCGCAAAACAATCCACGCTACCAATACTACGAGCAAGTGGCCGAATACTTCGAGACCACCAACTGCTGCTGGGGCTATCCCTACAAGGTGTATCGCGTCGATGAGCCTGGCGGCTACACCGTGGCTCCCTACACCAACAGCCTCATCCTCAACAAGACCG
Source organism: Candidatus Limimorpha sp. (assembly GCA_045111995.1). GTDB lineage: Bacteria > Bacteroidota > Bacteroidia > Bacteroidales > F082 > Limimorpha. The sequence continues at coordinate 2,186 of JBGUHI010000073.1, forward strand.
TCTATGTGCCGATTGGAAGCAACAGCAACTACAACAACCAAGCCCTTGAAGTGTATCGCCAAGCCATGCCGGGCTACGAAATCGTCGGCGTGGCCAACAACACCAACACGCCTTGGGAAAACACCGACGCGCTGCACTGCCGCACCCGTGGCGTGATGGACTTCGACATGCTCTTCGTCGATCACCGCGACGTGATTCACGGCGAGCAAGAATGGCAAGAATCCATCCCCGTTGTTTCCAAATTCATCGCCTACAGCGGTGCCGAACTGAAGCAAGACTCGCTCCTTGTCTATTATAGCATCGACGGCGGCTCATACCAAGTGGCCCACATGACCGCAACAAGCAAACCCGACGAGTATGTAGGCTACATCACGGGCTACCAAGGCGGCTCCGAAATCGATTATTACGTGTTCGGTGCCGACGAGTCGGGACACCGCTACACACAGCCCGTCTTCGCCGACCTCGACCCGCACCATTTCACGATGGAGGCACATCAGCCGGCGGGAGAACTGGTGATTACGCCTGATACGCTGTGGTTTAATCAAATGGGTGAAGAAAGAGCTTTCGTTATCAAAAATGAGACCAGCAATGCTGTGACTATCCAAGACATTATTCCTGAAGGTGGCTCTTTGAATATCGAAGGCATTACTTTGCCGTATTCCTTGCAAACTGGACAAACGGTCACGGTAACCGTATGGTTCCAAATTCCTCCGGGGAAAAATGACTATCTGGCTTACGACATCCAAGTGCTGACTTCCATGGGCGAACGCCACGTTACCGCAATGGTGAAGAAAACCGCACTTGACTTTGGTTTGACCATTGTTGGGTCGCCTTACCAACACATAGAAAATGAAGACGGAACTGAAGGCGTGTTGCAAAACCGCAACTTTGGTTCGCAGATTCCTGTAGAAATCTATTCCATCACCGAGGATGGCACGGATTATCTGATTATATATCCTGATCACTCCTTGCCTTATACTTTGGAACCCGCTGACTATTTCACCATACATTTCTATGCCAACACACCTCACGTCAAAGGAACAGTCACGACCTCTGTATTCGTTGAATCGAGTGACAGGCAGTGTGAGTTCGTCTTAACTATCAATGACGAGTTGCTCTCCGTCACCGAGCTTTCCGCCGAAACCAAGCTCTACCCCAACCCGACCACGGGCCAATTCACCGTGGAAGGCGCGAATGTAACAAAGGTTGAAGTCTATAACCTCGTCGGACAAAAAGTCCACCAAGCCGAAGGCAAAGTCGTCAACATCAGTGCCGCCGACTGGAACAAGGGTGTTTATTTCGTCAATATCATCGAACAGAACGGTGTCGTCGTGACCAAGAAATTGGTGGTGAAATAATCCAATCGTATTATATGAACATTGTAGAGACGGTGTGCACACCGTCTCTACTGTTTTATACGTCAAATTTGAATTCGGCGTCAAACCAGCCGGTGTCTTCCTTCAACAAATCGTATTCTTCTCCGGTGAGATGATCGACGACATGCACTGTGCCTTTGATGTCGTCGTAAGTGAATGTAAACTGTGAGTTTACGTCGTCTTTAGGTACGTCCATTTTAGATGTTACTGTTGTTTTGCAGGTGCAAAGATACACATTTTTTCAATTAGGCCTATAGGGCTGCCATAATATGACAGCCGTTTGCCGATTATGCGGCTGCCACGGTGTGACAGCCCTACAAGCCAACAAAACTAGATTCCTAAACGTTTATTCAATGCCGCAGTTTGCTCTTCAAAGCCCTTCTTGCCTAACAATGCGAACATGTTTTTCTTGTAGGCTTCCACACCAGGCTGGTCGAAAGGATTCACATCGAGCATGTAGCCGCTCACGGCGCAGGCCATCTCGAAGAAATAGATCAGTTCACCGAGCACTTTTTCGGAAACCTCAGGAATGACGATGCGGATATTCGGTACGCCGCCGTCCTCGTGAGCCAAAACGGTGCCAAGTTCAGCCTTGTGGTTCACCTCTGAAATGCGTTTTCCAGCAATGTAGTTCAGTTGGTCGAGGTCGTCGCTTTCCGTCGGGATGCGCAGTTCGTGGTTGGAGTTCTCCACCGAAATCACCGTCTCGAAGAGGTTGCGCAAGCCGTCTTGGATGTATTGGCCCATCGAGTGGAGGTCGGTGCTGAAGGTGACCGAGGCGGGGAAGATGCCCTTGTGCTGCTTGCCATGGCTCTCGCCGTAGAGTTGTTTCCACCATTCGCTGAAATACACCAAACGGGGCTCGTAGTTGACCATGATTTCGTTGGTCAGGCCTTGGGCATACAGGGCTTGACGCACCACAGCGTATTGCGAAACGGGATTGTCGACAGTCGGGTTTTCCTTGCATTGCTTTTCCATCTCGACGGCACCCTTCACCAAGGCGCAGATGTCGATGCCTGCCATGGCGATGGGCAGCAGGCCCACGGGTGTGAGCACCGAGAACCGACCGCCCACGTCGTCGGGGACGATATAGGTCTTGTAGCCTTTCACGTTGGCCAATTGTTTCAAGGCTCCACGGGCCTTGTCGGTGATGGCGACGATGCGCGAGGCAGCTTCCTGTTCGCCATATTTATTAATAATGTGTTGCTTGAGAATACGGAAGGCGATGGCCGGCTCGGTCGTCGTGCCCGACTTGGAGATGACCGCCAGCGAATAGTCCTTCTTGTCGAGAATGGCCATCAGGTCGTGCATGTAGTCCTCGCTCATGTTGTGTCCGGCATAGACGATGAGCGGCTTCTCGCCCGTCAGCGGGGCGAAGTGGTTTTGCAGCGCTTCAATGACGGCACGCGCTCCCAAATAGGAGCCTCCGATGCCGATGACGACGAAGATTTCCGACTTCTTGCGCAGTTCCGATGCCGTTTTTCCGATGTCAGCCAGCAGGCTTTCATCGATTTCGGAAGGCAGGCTCACCCAGCCGAGGAAGTCGTTGCCCGCGCCAGTCTTCTTGTAAACCGTATCGTAAACACTTGATATTCTTGACTCTAATTCATTCCTGGACTTTTGATCCAAAAAAGGTTGGACATGTGTGAGGTCGATTTTCATAAGGTTTAGATTTAAGATGCTGCGAAGGTAGGGATTTTTTTGCAATCTTTTGTTTTTTATTATGTATAAATTCTTAACTTTGCGCTCCGTTTTTCAACACTAAACGAGTGGTTTTTACGTTATACTAAAAAAAGAAAACATACAATTGTTTATGACACAATTCAGAGTATTATTGGCCGAAGACGACAAGAACTTGGGCATGATTCTCAAGGCGTTCTTCGATGCCAAAGGCTTCCCCACCACCCTTTGCATGAATGGCGAAGAAGCATGGAACAGTTTCCTCGCCAACGATTTTGACCTTTGCGTCACCGACATTATGATGCCTTTGATGGATGGCATCACCCTCGCCAAGAAGATAAAGGAAACGAACCCGATGTTGCCAGTGCTTTTCCTCACGGCGAAGAACGAACAGGACGACATACTGGGAGGTTTCGATATTGGCGTTGAGGATTATATCACCAAACCATTCAGCATGGACGAGTTGCTGGCCCGTGTCAAGGTATGGCAACGTTGGAGTTCATACGTACAAGTGAAGTCACAGCCTTCGGTGTTTCATATCGGCGACTTCGTCTTCGATGCTCCGCGCCATCTCCTCACCAAGGACGACAGTCAAAACAAACTGACCTCGAAAGAGTCGGAACTGCTGCTGCTCTTATGCGAAAACATGGGCAACACGCTCGAACGCACCAAAGCCCTGAAACAGATTTGGGGCGAGGAGTCGTACCTCAACGCCCGCTCGATGGACGTCTACATCACCAAGTTGCGCAAATATTTCAAGGACGACAACAAGGTTGACATACTGAACGTCCACGGCGTTGGATTCAAGTTGGTGGTGAGATAAGACAAGAAAAACGAAAAACACCAAAAGGAGATTCTTACGAGTTTCCTTTTTTTCATTGCTCCAACGGCTCCGATTCAGGAAGCACCACACTCGTATCGTCCACGAAGCCAAAGACTTCATCGGACGGGATGATAAAGGTGGTGTTGCCCAAGACGACAAGGAAACGGCTGTGCCGCTCGCTACGGATGACGACACTGCGATAGCCCTTCCACCAGCCGAAATGGAAATAGACATCAGGGTATTGCTGAATCAGGCGCCACCCAAAACCGTAGTTCTCGCCGTTTTTCCAGTTGGGCGAGCCGGGCATGAAAGCCTCGCGCTGCAGGCTGTCGGGAAGAAGCAGATGCGCGTCCAAGGCTTGGTTGAATTTCCACAAGTCTTCCACCGTCGAATACATGATTTTGTCGCCCATCACGCCGTTGAGGTAGTCGTTTTGCGTCTTCACGGGGCCTTTCTTGTAGAGGTCGTGGCCTTGCACATCAGTGGGCACATACCTGGAGACCTCGCCCTCGTCGCGCATGGAATAGATGTAGGACCCGCTCATCCCCACTGGCTCGAAGATACGCTCGCGCATGAAGTCCTCAAAATGTTGTCCGCTCACCCGCTCCACCACCGTGGCCAACAGCGCATAGTTGACGTTGTTGTAGAAATAGGCGACATCGGGAGCACCATAGACCTCTGGTTTCTTGTCGACGAGCATCTTGACCAAAGCCTCGTTGGAGAAAGGTTTTCTGCGGTCGGGCCAAAACTCGTCGGCCATCGAGTCGTAACGCGGCAGACCCGAACGATGTGTCAGCAGCATCCTTATCGTCACGCCCTCGTAAGGCAACTCAGGGATGTGTTTCCTGACGTCGTCGTCGTAATCGAGTTTGCCGTCGGCCTTAAGCAGCATGATGGCCTCGGCGGTGAACATCTTCGAGTCGGACGAGAGTTGGAAGGCGTCGTCGATGCGCAACGAGTCCTTTTGCCGCTTGGTCAGGTCGCGCCAGCCGAAAGCCTTCTCGTAGACCACCTGTCCCTGCTCGGCATAGAGCACCACGGCGTTCAAGCCGTTACGCGACATGTCGGTGAACACCTTGTCGGCCTGCTTGGCACGCTTGTCCACAATTTCCTTGTTCAGGTCGAAAAACAAGCTGTCGACGTTAATGACAGGCACCTCATGGCCGCAGCGACGGCGACAGAGGACGACCGTTCCGGCCACGAGCAAAAGGAGTATTATGAGGAGGGTTTTTCGCTTCATTTTCGAGGCAAAAATAATCAAAAGAGGCTTTCATTACGACTATTTTCGGCCAAAACATAGATTAATACGGTATAATTCGCTAATTATTACTACTTTTGCAGCCTTAAAATACAACCAAACACATTTTTTCAATGTTACAATTTACCGATTTTGGATTGAATCCCGCTCTGTTGAGGGCTATTAAGGAGCTGGGATTCGAGAATCCTATGCCAATTCAAGAAAAAGCAATTCCTGCGCTCCTTGAGAGCGATGTTGACTTCGTGGGTCTTGCACAGACGGGAACAGGCAAGACGGCAGCCTTTGGCTTGCCGCTGTTAAACAAAATCGATGCCGAGCAGCGTTGCGTCCAAGCGTTGATTCTCTGTCCGACACGTGAGCTTTGTTTGCAGATTACCAGAGACTTGCGCAACTATGCCCGCTACATTCCAGAAATCCTGATTGTGCCCGTCTACGGCGGCGCCAGCATCGAACTCCAGTTCAAGGACTTAGCCAAGAAACCACAAATCATCGTGGCCACACCCGGCCGTTTGCGCGACATGATCCGCCGCAACCGCGTCGACTTCGGCAACGTGAAGGCCATGGTCCTCGACGAGGCCGACGAGATGCTCAACATGGGCTTCCAAGAGGAGGTCGACGACATCCTCGAATACATGCCCAAGGAAGGCCGCCACACCATGCTTTTCTCGGCCACCATGCCGAAAGAGGTGGAGGCCATCCTCAACAAATACATGACCAACCCCGTAAAGGTGGCCGTGGGCGAACGCAACTCCGGCACCGCCAACGTCGACCACATCTATTATATGATGGCCGCCAAGGATCGCTACTCGGTGCTGAAGCGCATCATCGACTACACACCGTCCATCTACGGCATCGTCTTCTGCCGCACCAAGCTGGAGACACAGGAAATTGCCGACAACCTCATCCAGGACGGCTACAACGCCGCTGCCCTACACGGCGACCTCTCGCAAGGAATGCGCGACAACGTCATGGACCACTTCCGCAAGCGCAGCCTGCAACTCTTGGTGGCCACCGACGTGGCCGCCCGTGGCATCGACGTGAAGGAACTGACGCATATCATCAACTACAACCTGCCTGACGACATCGAGACCTACGTGCACCGAAGCGGTCGTACAGGTCGTGCCGACAAACGAGGCATCTGCCTCAGCCTCATTAACTTGCGAGAGAAAAGCAAAATCAAGAGGATTGAGAAAATCGTGGGCAGACCTTTTGACAAGGGCATGATACCGACGGGTAAGGAAGTATGCGAGAAGCAGCTCTTCAACCACATCGACCGCATCGAGCACGTCGACATCAACCGCGAGGAAATCGACGACTACCTGCCCGTGGTGTTCCGCAAGCTGGACTGGATGAGCCGCGAGGAACTCATCACCCGCATGGTGGCACTCAACTTCAACCGTTTCCTGGACTATTACAAGGATGCCGTCGACCTCAACGTCAACGAGCGAGACGAAAAGAAAGACAAAAAAGAACGCAAGAAAGAGCGCGAACACAAGGACGAAACCATGAAACGCCTCTACTTCGGCATGGGCAAGAACGACCACATCCTGCCGCAGAAAATCATCGGCAAGATCAACGACGTCACCCGCTCGAAGAACATCCCGATAGGCCGCATCGACCTCTACCCCGACTTCTCGTATGTCGACGTGGAAGAGAGTTTCGTGCCGCTCATCCTGGATTGTTTCGCCGACCCGCACAACAACCCGCGCGGCATCGTGGTGGAAGTGGCCAAAGAACAGCCCGAGCGCAAGAAAGCCAATGGCGGTGAGAAGAAACCCGTCGAGCGCAAAGAGCGCAAGGAACGCCGCGAACGCGACGAGTTCCGTAGCGAGCGCCGTGAAAATCGCGACGACTTCCCCGAGAAGAAGTCGAAGAAGAAAAAGAAGGACTTCGACGACGACAGGACCTACTACAAGTCGGAACGGTCGCGTGACGGTCGCGAGTGGCTCAACCTCGACTGGAAAGACCATCTCGACGACATCGAGGTTTTCATTGACGATGACGACCGTCCGAGCCGCAAACAGCGCAACGCCGAGCGTGGCTTCGGTGCCAAGAAGAGCAGCGGCGGTTCGAAAGGCGGCTCCTCACGCAGCAGCAACTCTTCGAGAGGTGGCTATTCTTCAAGAGAGTCGAACCGTGGCCGCCGTGGCGCCAGCCGCTATGACGATGACTACTATTCGCCTCGCCACCGAAAGGGAGGGAGAAGATAACAGACAAATCTACAAACAAAAGAATATAATACTATGACAAACTTGTTAGGAAAATGGATTGTAGCAGAAACCCTGCAATTCAACGACGAAAAAGGCGAAATGGAATGGACCAGCGTGGAATCGGTTTTTGAAAAAGGTGATTTGGACAAAGAGACCATCATGCTGCTGAAAACCGAAATGGAATTCCATGAAGACGGAACCGTAGATTCCCTGACCCCGTTGCCAGAAGGCGTGAGCCAAGAAGAAGTTGACGCCGCCGTGGCATCAGGCAAAATCGTTTTGCGCAACGGAATGATGCTCACCGAACAACACCATTGGAAAGTGGAAGACGGCAAAAACATGGCCGACACAGGCTTCGAAGGCGAAGTCTTCGGCGAAAAAGTTGGGCCATGGGAAGAAATCAAGGAAGTAGGAGATGGCATGATTGAAATGATGTTGTTTCGCCTGAAAAAGGTCAAATAAACCCGGCTTGGCATCTGTGTTTCCATCTTTTGGGATGGTGGTTACTTTAAATGAATGTGCCTATGGCCAACATAACAACATGGTGGAGAGCGGCACGTCCGAAGACGGTGCTGCTCTCTTTTTCTGGAATACTGCTTGGAGGGTTTTTGTCTCTTAGAGTCGGGGTTCCTACAAGCCCAGGAGCTTTGTTCTGCTTGCTTTTTTGTGCCTTAACCGCTATATTGCTCCAAGTCCTTTGCAACTTTGCCAACGACTACGGCGACTTCAAGAAGGGTGTCGATGGAGCCAAGCGTGTAGGCCCCGAGCGAGAGTTGCAAAGCGGCACGATTACCGAAAAAGGCATGCGTAAAGCCATCGTTTTCAGCGGATTGCTATGCCTGCTCTCAGGCAGTGCCCTCATCTTCCTTTTCGCCCGCCTGACTTGGCAGGAACTGGCTGTCTTCGCCGCCTTGGGCTTTGGGGCAGTGCTGGCCGCATTGCTCTACACTTTGGGGAAACGCCCATACGGCTATCGTGGCCTCGGCGATCTGTATTGCTTCCTCTTCTTCGGCTGGGCTGCCGTGGCAGGTACTTTCTATCTGGCCACAAGAGCACTCGACTTCAGCGTCCTGTTGCCCGCCTCGGCGATGGGCTTCCTCTCCAACGCTGTGCTCAACATCAACAACATGCGCGACATGGAAAACGACCGTGCCTCGGGCAAGAACAGCCTTGTGGTAAAGTTAGGCTTGAAGAAGGCCTTCGTCTACCATTGCCTGCTCATCAGCGGGACGTTCGTCTGCCTCTCCGTCTATCTCGTCTTGCACCACGCGGCATGGTATTCCTACCTGTTTTGGTTGCTTTTTCCCTTGTTCCTCAAGGACTTGGTCGCCATAAAAAAAACCACGCCCGAACTGTTAGACCCGTTTTTGGGCCGTCAGGTCAAGCATAGTTTTTTGGTGGTGGTGGTATATGGTGTGTTGCTTTTGGTTTGATTCCTTTTGCCTACCTTACCACTCGATACCGACTCTCAAGGAAACACCCGATGGGCTAATGGCCTTTTTCACATACTCATAGTGCCATTCGCCTTGTTCATCCTGATAGTCGTCATAATAACTGTAATGGAGTTTGTCGTAATACGTTCCTACCACCATTACGCTAACGGCGAAATCCCTCTTTGAGGAAAAACGCACACCCAAGGCCAAGTCGCCGTAGGAACCCATGTTGTCGGAGATGAACGAGCCCAAACGCATGCTTACAAAAGGACTGACGGCCTTTTTGTTGAGGAACACATAACGGACATTGGCGTAGAGGGGCATCAGCACATAATTGGCGTTGAACTCCAAGCCGACACCTATGCCCGCATAGATGTGGTCGTTGAAATAGAATCCGTGCGTGGTCGAAAGTTGAATGGTGGCAGGCATGTCTTTGTCGAAATGCCAGCAGCTGCTCTCTTCCAAAAAGCCTTGGTATCCGTTGGGGATGTAGTTCTTGTTTTCTTCATTTTGCGCGAATGCGGCAATGGCGAAGAGGGCCATGACGAGGGTTAACACTGTCTTTTTCATTTTGTTGTTGATTTAAGGTTTGACTTTTATTGTTCTTCGAATTCAATGTAGCCTAACCGCCACAATCCTGAAATTGTTGAACCATCCTTCGGCCTCGTCGGTGCCGTTGCTGATGACGAGATGGTAGCGGCCCAAAGGCAGGTCGCCCATGTAGTAGCGCACCTCGGCATTGGGATAGGTTGGGGTCTTTTCGCTGAACAGGACAACACCCTGAGCGTTGCTGATGGTCACCGTGCAATAGTCCATGTATTCATGGAAATACACATAGACCGTCTTACCCAAGTAGCCCGCCTCGATGTTAGGGCTTCTCATGTCGCCACCCATCAGCGAGCCCTTGATGTCTATTTTGTCCTTGTCGCCGATGAGCGAGTAATACGTAGGTTCTTTCATGCACGACACGGCAATGAATGCTACAATTATGACACTTGCCAATGCTAATAGCTTTTTTTTCATCAGATGGTGTTATTAAGGGATTCTGGTTAGTGAAAAATCGCCTTTCTTGAAGTACAGCAGTCCAAACTCCTCATTGTAGTACCAGTCGTAGAGCAACTCGCCGGTGTATTGGCTGTACAAGATTTCGTGATGAACCCGTTCGTAGTCGATACCATTGATTGTGCAGGTATCGTTGGATGGCAAGTACATGTCCAAGTTGAGTTCGCCTTCGCTGGAGAGGAAGCAGAAAGAGAATTCCTTTCCTGGCTTCACGGTGAAGCAGAAACGATTTGCGTGCGATTGCTCACGGAGGTTCACCGTGCGGGCGTAGCACTCTACCGAATGATGGGCTGGGTGCATTACGTCTCCGCCATGGATGGCGTTGACGTATTGGTCTTCGTTGTAAGGATAGGTTACGTCTCGCTCAACCTGATAGGTTACCGTGTCGCCGTTTTGGTCGAGGAATTCCACGGTCTGTCCTTGCTGGTATGGGATGGCCGCTGCATCTTCGTCGGACAGCAGCATGTAAATGTCAGCGTGTTTCACGCAGGCGCTTATCATCAAGAGCGTCATGCCAATTATCATTATCTTCTTCATGGTGCGTTATTTATTGAATTTGTATCGGATTCCAATGCTAAAATTTCCTTCCATGCCGAGGCCGCATTGCGCGAACCCCGCGATGCGTTCGTTGCCGACCTCAATGCCAGCGGCAACCTGCCAAGCGAAGCAGCAGTGCTGGTCGGGGAGTTCCACGCCGAAATGCTCAGGTTGGTATTCCTTTAGTTTGTAGCCCCAAAAGCAAATGCCTGCGTCAAACTTGGTGTAAAGGACGAAATGCTTCTTGTTGATGCAGTTGAGTTTCACGTGACCCATGACGGAATGGCACGACTCATTGAGTTGGCAAACCAAAGGGTTGTTCGTGACCAAACCGTTGTAGGTATAGCCGATGATTCTCGGGTCGAAGCAATAGGTGCCGCCCACGCCAACCACTTGGTTGAAGAAATGGGTGTAAGTGCCGTAAATCGCACCCACCTTGTCAATCCAGTAGTTGAAACGCATGGCATTCATCCCAAAATAGTCTCCGCTCACGGGATGAAACCCATAGCCAATGCTGAACTCATTGCTGGTGCAACGTTCTTCTTCTTGCTGTGCCAAGGCAGGCAGGCAGAGAGCCAAAACCAAGGCAATCAAAATACTTCTCTTCATAAACTATTGAATTTTAAATCTTGAATCTTGAATTAATCAGTTGTTTCCTATGGGAACTGGGCAACGGTTGGGCGATTCCGCGTTCTCAAAATGGAACCACGCCGAGGCTTCCTCCATGCCGTTGGTGATGTAGAGCCGATAGTCGCCTGTCGGCTCGTTCTCCATGTAGATGCGAATGGTAGCCGGATACTGTTCCTTCATGTTTCTGGCATACAACACGTCACCGTTTTCGGCGGAAAGGGTCATCAGGCAGTTTTCCACGGTTTCGTTGAAATAGACATAAACAATCTTGTCAACCAACTCGGCATAGATGTTCACATACCTCATTTCGGGTTTCATCAGCGAGCCTTTCAGGTCGATTTTGTCCTTGTCGTCGCCTGAGACGTAATCCATTGTAGGCTTAGAGGTCTCAAAAGGATTGTACTTTTCACACGAACCAAACAGTAAGGTGATAATAATGAGAATGGGAAACAATAAATATCTGTATTTCATGGCTTTATTCATTTTCTTTCATCTTGTTATTAAGGCTTGCCCTTATCTTGTCGACATTGTAGACGCTGCAACCGAGCACGTCGGCGTATTCTTGGCGCGAGAGCCTGAAGTGCGAGAGCAGGCAATAGCGGAACTCCAAGTCGCTGAGGCCAGGATAGCTTTGCCGCACCGAGGCGATGAACCCTGGATGCACACCCTCGAAGGCCTGCTCGAAACTCGCCCAATGGTCTTCGCCTTCAAAGAGCGACTTCTCCAAGTCCTTGAAAGCCATTGCGTTGCTTCTGTCATGCGAAAGCACCTCAAAGCAGCGGATGATGTGGCATTTTTGCAGGTATTCGTCCTTCAACTTGCCGTCGGTTAGCTTTTGCAGCTCTTCCAACTGCACTTTCATTTCACTGCGCTCTTGCTGTTGCTCCTCATTGCGTTTCTTCAGTTCCAAGAGGTTGGCATTGATTTCGGCCTCGATGCGTTTCTTTTTCAAGGCGTTGGAAACCAATATGGTGACAGCAACCAGAGCAGCCAACAAGATGACAATCAGCACGATAATCAAGCGTTGCCGCGAGAGCATCTGCCGGTTGTGTTGGTTGGCCTGCGCCTCGAAGTCGTATTTCTTCTGGATTTCCAAGACCGAGCTTTGCGTTTGGTCAGAAAGGAGGTCGAGGGCGACTTGTTCATGCTGTTTTTCAAACTGATACGCACTTTCGTAGTCGCCCACGGCAAGCGCGTCCTTAATCAAAAAGCCATACACGGCGGCCATGGTCTCGGGTGAGCTTTCCACTTCCTCTATTGCGCTGAGCATCCGTGTCTTATAATACTCCAACGAGTCGCGTTCCTCTAAAGCCAAAAACACTTTCGCCAAATTGAGCAGGGCGATGGGGCGACGTTTTTCGTCCACCAAAGGGACAGATCTCCGCAGGCAGTCCAAGGCGGCCTCGTTTTCGTCAAGTAATTGGTATGCAACGGAATAGTTGTTCCAAACCGAAGCCTCTGTGACATTGTCGTTGGCGGTTTGGGCAAGGCTCAAAGCTTGGTTGAGATAGACAAACGCGCTGTCGTACTCGTCGATGACGAGGTTCATCATGGCCACGGCGTTGAGGCATCTGGCCTTGCGCGAGAGGCTGTCGCCCCACAGCTCGGCGGCGGCCTTGTAGTTCGTGATGGCCTCGGCTTCGTGGCCGCTCGCGTTAAGCAGGTCACCTATATAATATTGCGCGAAGGCCGCGCTGACCGAATCGCCGACCCGCCGACCATATTCATCGGCTTCCTTGTAGCAGTTCATGGCGGCCTCGTATTCCTTCTTGGCTTGGCGCACGCAGCCGCTGTAGAGGGCGGCAGGTGCGGCGTTTTCGAAGTCCTTTTGCTTCACGAAATAGGCGTAGGCTTCAAAGATTCTGTCGTCGTTGCTGATATCTTCGTATGCCTTGTACTTGGCGCGCACCTCATCCACGATGGCGGTCATGTGTTCCGTCTTGCCCTTGCTGCCGCAAGAAGGCAACAGCAGAAGCATACCGAAAACCAGCCCCAACGTTTTTGCAATCCGATTCATTTTGTCCAATGACATATTATGTTGTTTTGACAACGCAAAAGTATTACAAAAAATGCTTGAAAAATGCAACGGAAAAGGCGTTTACAAACTTTTAAAAAGTTTTTACACTGATAATCAATCGATTAAATAGATTGATTACAAACTATTTCTAGGTTTAAAAGGCTATATAAACACGGAAGAAACCCCGAAATAATCGAAGTTCCTTCCTTTTTTTGATGCTATCGGACTATAATCAGTCGCCTAACGTGGCCACCATGACGGCCTTGATGGTGTGCATACGGTTTTCGGCCTCGTCGAAGACGATGCTGTTCTTGCCTTCGAAGACCTCTTCGGTCACCTCGATGCCGTCCAAGCCGAATTGCTTGTGCACGTCGCGGCCCACTTGGGTCTCGAGGTTGTGGTAGGCCGGCAGGCAGTGCATGAACTTGCAGTTCGGGTTGCCGGTCATGTCCATCATGGCTTGGTTCACTTGGTAAGGCTTGAGCAGGTCGATGCGCTGTTTCCAGACCTCGGCGGGTTCGCCCATCGATACCCACACGTCAGTGTAGAGGAAGTCGCAGCCCTTGACGCCTTCGGCGACGTTGTCGGTGACGGTCACAGTGGCACCCGTTTCCTTGGCGATGGCCTTGCAGGTGTCGATGAGGTCTTGGTTGGGTTGCAGTTCCTTGGGAGCCACGATGCGCACGTCCATGCCCATCTTGGCGCCGCCCACCATCAGTGAGTTGCCCATGTTGAAGCGGGCGTCGCCGCAGTAGGCGAAGGTCACTTGGTTGAGGGGCTTGTCGCTGTGTTCCATCATGGTGAGGAAGTCGGCGAGGATCTGGGTGGGGTGGAACTCGTTGGTGAGGCCGTTCCACACGGGCACGCCGGCATACTTGCCGAGCTCTTCGACGATGTCTTGTGCGAAGCCACGATACTCGATGCCATCGTACATGCGACCGAGCACGCGGGCGGTGTCCTTCATCGATTCCTTCACGCCGATCTGCGAGCCGGTGGGGCCGAGATAGGTGACGTGGGCGCCTTGGTCCTTGGCGGCGACTTCAAACGCGCAGCGGGTGCGGGTCGAGGTCTTCTCGAAGATCAGGGCGATGTTCTTGCCCGTCAGCTTGGGTTGTTCGGTGCCTGCATACTTGGCGGCCTTCAGGTCGGCGGCCAGCTTCAGGAAAAACTTGATCTCTTCCGGAGTGAAGTCCAACAACTTCAGGAAGTTTCTGTTTCTGAGGTTAAAAGCCATTTTTCTTGGATTTAAGATTTAATATTTAAAGATTAAAATTTCAAATTCGCTGCAAAATTAGTCTTTTTTCTTGTACCAATCAATCTTTTGTGTTGCAAACATGGCAATTCCCAAAATTATGAAGAGGCCGACACTTCCCACAAGCAGGGCATAGCTCTCCAATTGCAGCAAAACAAAGACAAAAGCATAAAGCACAGCCAGCAAGAGGCCGATGCCCAAGGCGGTTTTTCTGTCTTTTGCAATCGAAGCCATAAACACGACTATCATCCCAATGGTCATCACACTGGCGATGAGATAGGAGAGTCCGAAATTGATATGCTCGGAGAACGACAGCAAAAGTGTGTAGAAAATGATGAGAGCGATGCCGATAAGGAGATACTGCACGGGATGGATGGGAGTGGACTTGCGCATTTCCACAAAAAACACCGCCGCAAAGGTGAGCAGGATGATAAGGAAAGCATACTTGATAGCGCGGTCGGTTTGCTGATATTGCTCTACTGGGACTTTCAAATTGACACCGAAGGTGGAAGATGAAAGTTGTCGATGGTTATCGCTGTTGCGTGAAAAAAACTGCGGGTAGTCGCGGTTGATGGCCAACACTTTCCATGAGGCTTGAAAGCCATTGTCGTTCACTTGTCGTTCATCAGGCAGATAATAGCCATTGAAACTCGGCGTAGTACAGTCGGAGTTCAAGTTGGCAACGGTGGTTTGCCCTAATGGTGCAAGCATCAGGTTTCCTGAGCCTTTGAAAGGAATGGTTACAGCAAAGTCGAGGGTTTTGCCTTCCAAGAGACAGGATAAATCGATGGGACAAGAGAGGCCGCTCCAATACTCCCCACAGGCTTCCATATCGTATTTTGTACCGTCCAAGTTGAACGTCACATTATCGCGCAATCCCCTTAAATTCGTGATGTCAACAATGACGCGAGCATCCTCGAAATGCCAGGTTTTGTTGTGCTGGTTCTTGTCGAAATCCTTGGGCAACTTGAATTGACCCTTGAGGTCAAGTTCGGTTTCATAGGTTGTGAAATCGTAAATGCCCCGCTTCAATGCTTTGGTGCTTACATCACCTTTCATTTCCAATGTCTCGGGCAGCAAAATCATCGTATGACGTTCCGTCGAGGCATTCCAAGAATAGGTTACCTCGACAAAAGGTCCTGTCAGTGTTTGGCTACCGCCCCATTTCTCAAACACTTCATTTTCAGCACTTCTCTCAGTGCCTTGCCTTTCTGAAACCAAGTTCTGAATCAAGGCTTGTGGGATGAGAAATGCCACGCACATTCCCGCGATGAGCAGAAGTTTTAGCCCTGGAAGGGCTTTCTTCGCACGTTGACGGTTTTCGTTTTCCCCAGGTAGGTTTTCTTTGTCTTCCATGTTTCTTTCTGTTGTCATGATGTTTAGTTTTTGATGGTTGTTTATGATTTTAAAGTACTTTGAATTTCAAAGTTTAAGGGTCAAAAAAAAGAGTCGGTTCACTGTTGGGTGTCGATAAACGACGCAAGGGCTTGGATATGAGCGGAGAAGGCAGCACGGCCCAAGTCGGTGATGGAATAACTCGTATTGGGTTTGCGGCCAATGAACTTCTTCTCGCAGCGGATGTAGCCCAAGTCCTCGAGGCTACGGGCATGACTGGCCAGGTTGCCGTCAGTGAGTTCGAGCAACGACTTGATTGTGGTGAAGTCGACCGACTCGTTGGCCATCAGCACCGACATGATACCGAGCCTGATCTTGCTCTCAAAAGCCTTGTTCAAACCGTCCAAATTGGCAATCATGGCTTAGTCTCTCCTTCCATATTTCAACATAAAAATGATTCCGAAAACAATGTGAAGCACACCAAAGCCGAGAAACCAGGTCAACACGGCGTAGTCGACCATAAAACAATCGATGAGCCCCAAGGCCAACTCGGCATAACCCAAGTAGCGCAACTCCGAATAACTGAAATGACTGCTATTGATGAGTGCCAAGCCATAGAAAATCAATGTGATAGACGAAACAAGGCCATAATGTTGCTGCGTGAGCAAGGCGATGCAAAGCAAACCTCCCGCGACCATAGGGATGAAGAAATTGAGCAGGAGTCGGCGCATGGTTGAATCGAAGGTGAAGCGCAGGTTGAGACGCTTGGCTTTCAAGTAAGACATGACAAACACCGTCGTAAAGGCCACAACCAATAAGGCAATGGCGATGATGACGGTAGTCCGCCATTTGGTTGGTGTGTTGATGCGGTAATCACCCAAAAAGAAATAGATATAGGCTGACACCAACGAGGCCAAAATGCCAATGATAATAATAGACAATCCGCTGATTGCTTTGAACTTAGACGAACGCTCCATCATCTCCTTGATGTCGTTCAGCGTATTGAGAGCTTCCTTGTTTTCCATGGTATTTAAAGTACTTTGCGGTGCAAAGTTACAACTTTTGTTTTATGTGGCAAGCATTTTTTGGAAAAAAAATTATTTTTGCAGCATGATAATACTTGACAATGTAGTCGTCACCGACGAATTCCTGAATGCCCGGTTCTGCTGTTGCCTGCCGAAATGCAAAGGCTGGTGCTGTGTGGCCGGCGATGCTGGTGCGCCTTTGGAAGCCGCTGAGATAGAGCAGATTGAAGACAATTTAGAAGCCATCAAGCCGTATATGCGCCCCGAAGGCATCAAGGTTGTGGAAGAAAACGATGTCTACGATTATGATGAGATGGGCGAACTCGTCACGCCCTTGGTAGATGGCGAGGAATGCGCTTTCGTCTATTTCCACGAGAACGGCACCGCCCTCTGCGCCATCGAAAAGGCCTACCTCGAAGGCAAATGCGACTTCTGGAAACCGATTTCGTGTCACCTATACCCTATCCGACTGGTGGAAAAGGACGGCTTCACCCATATCCTCTACCACGAATGGAGCGTGTGCGTGCCCGCCAAGCGCAAAGGCGAGCGCGACGGCATTCCGCTGTGGAAGTTCCTCCGCGAGCCGATGATCCGCAAGTTTGGGGAGGATTGGTACAATAGACTCGAGAAAATGATTCAGAAATGACGTATTTGTTCCGGCGGATTTGCAATCCGCCGGCCATGAACATAGAATTATTCCCCCACGAAAATAAAAAAACAATTTCATCGTTCATTATTTGTCGTATCTTCGCCACCCAAACCGCAAAGATTGAAACGTCTGTTACTAATATGGTCCCTGATGCTGTGCTGCCGCGCCGTCATCGCGCAAAACGGCGACGATGCCAAGTCCAAGCGCGTGGATTTCTACGGCTATGTAGTCACCGCCGACAGTCTGCGACCCATCCGTAACACGCACGTCATCAGTAAGATGGCGCATCACGGCACCATCACCGACCAGCAAGGGTGGTTCCACATTCAGGCGCGGCAGGTCGATACATTGTGGGTGAGTTGCTTGGGCTACTCACGCCGCCTTGTCGCCATCAACGAGTCCCTCACCTCCGACGACACACTCGTCATCCGCCTCTTCCCCGAGACCATCACCCTGCGCGAGGTGACGGTGCTGCCCTTCAGTAACTACGAGGACTTCAAGCACATGCTCATCACAATGCCCAGCATCGAGACACCTGACGAAATCAAGCGGCTCTACGACGACCTCGACGACCTCTGGTTGAGCCGCACGCCCGTGGGCAACGGCATGCCCACCATCACGGCCAACCCCATACAATACCTTTACGACAAATACAACGCCTCGGCCCGCCGACAAGCCACCTTGCGCCGCAACCGCAAGATATATAACGAAGTGCTGCGCGAACAAGGCCGCACCGACGAACTCCTCCCCGACTCCATGGATTTCTCCGTCGACTACAACTGGTCTGAAAACGACAAAACCAACGAAAGCAAACTTATCCTTGACACGACCAACGTGGTGGGCAAAGTCAAGCCGATGGTCCCGAGAAAGAAATACATCCATTTCGGGAACTAAACCTTTCCTTTATGACTGTCCGCGACTGGCTCGATAGCATCCTCAACCTGTTCTACCCGCGTGTCTGCGCCGCCTGCGGCGAGGCGTTGCTCAAAGACGAAGAGACGGTGTGCCTCAAATGCCGCTACACGCTACCCCACACGGGATACGAACTCAACCCCGACAATCCCGTTGCACAATCTTTCCATGGCCGTGTACGCTTTCACGCTGTAACGGCCTGTTTCTTCTTCGCCAAGTCGGGCAAGGTGCAGCATCTCATCCACCAACTGAAATATAAAGGCCACAAGGAGGCCGGTGTTTTCCTCGGGCAACAAATCGGAGAGAGCATCAAGGACGCGCCTTTGTTTCAAGGCATCGACTACCTCATCCCCGTTCCGCTGCACCCCAAGCGCGAGCGGCAACGCGGCTACAACCAAAGCCTGATGATCGCCCGTGGCATCCATGAGGTGACGGGCATCCCCATCGGCGAAAAACACCTCGTTAGAATCGCCTATACCGAAACGCAAACCCACAAGACCGCGGAACAACGGTTCAAGAATGTGAAGGACATCTTCGTAGTTCGGTTTCCTGAAGAACTGAAAGGCAAGCACGTCCTCCTCATCGACGATGTGCTCACCACCGGCGCCACCCTGGAATCGTGTGCGCACCATTTGGAAACGGTTCCCGGCATCACCATCAGCGCCGCCACGGCTGCTTGTGCAGGAAATTAATGCTTGTAGGGCTGTCATATTATGGCAGCCGCAGTTGGAACAACCCCTGCGGCTGCCACGGTGTGACAGCCCTACACATTACCATTATTGGGTTTTTTACCCTTGGTAAACCTGAACCTCGGCCTCCTTGTTGAGGACGCGCAGTCCGTTCAGCGCCAAGGCTTTCATCTCGTCCTCACCAGGATAGACGTACACGGGAGCGATCTTCTCCACGTGCTCCTTGACGATGGCGCAGAAGGTCTTGTCGTAGGCCATGCCGCCAGTGATGAATATGCCGTCGACATCCATGTCGAGGGCCGAGGCGGCGAGACCGCCGATTTCCTTGGCGACCTGATAAGCCATGGCGCGATACACCTTCTCCCATTCCTTGTTGCCAGCCTTCACTGCGTTCTCCACCTCAAGGGCGTCGTTGGTGCCGAGGTAGGCCACAAAACCGCCTTGTCCCTTCAGCATGAGGTCGACATCCTTTTTGGTGTACTGACCGCTGAAGCAGGCCTTCATCAGAGGACCTGACGGCAAGGCGCCAGAGCGTTCGGGAGTGAAAGGACCATCGCCATTCAAAGCATTGTTGACGTCAACCACGCGACCTTTCTTGTGGGCACCCACCGAGATGCCACCGCCGAGGTGCACACCGATGAGGTTGAGGTCTTCATATTTCTTGCCGACGGCCTCCGCGTGCTGACGGGCAATCATCTTTTGGTTCAAGGCGTGGAAGATGGAAACGCGCGGGAACAGCGGGTGACCCGAATAACGCGCCACATCTTCCATCTCATCGACGACGACGGGGTCGGCGATGTAGGCCCTCACACCGTATTCCTTGGCAATGTCGTTGGCAATCAAGCCGCCGAGGTTGCAGGCGTGTTCGCCGTAGGAAGCGGCGGTGAGGTCGGCCAGCATAGCCTCGTTCACCTCATAAACGCCCGAAGTGAGCGGATGCAGCAGACCGCCGCGACCCACCACGGCACCGAGGCCGTCCAAACTGATACCTTCGTTCTTCAACTCGTTAAGGATCACATCCTTACGATAGGAGAATTGGTCGGAAATCCTATCGAATTTGGCAATGTCTTCAACGGAATGCTTGATGTTCTTCTTGAAGACCTGTTCTTTATCTTGGAAAACAGCAACTTTCGTTGATGTCGAGCCGGGGTTGATGATTAATAATTTATACATGTTGTTGAATTGTTTTATTGTTGAACTGTTGAATTGTTGTCGCTTTGCGTCATTGCGAGGAGGAACGACGAAGCAATCCAAAGAGGTTGTTGTCTAGACTGCTTCGTGCCTCGCAGTGACGCGAAGCGTGTCCAAAACTATGCCAGCATGGCCGCGAGGGCAATGGAATACAACTTGGTCTTCGATGTGTCGCCGCGCGAACTGAGCACGCAAGGCACCTTGGCACCCATGAGCATGGCGCCCACCTCGCTCTTGTCGAACTTGGTGCAGCACTTGTAGAACACGTTGGAACTTTCTAAGTTGGGGAACACGAGGCAATCGGCATCGCCAGCCACGGGGCTCTTCATGCCCTTGATGGCAGCGGTCTCGGCATCGGTGGCGAGGTCGAGGCTGATGGGGCCTTCCACTACGCAACCCTTAATCTGGCCGCGCTCGGCCATCTTCGAGATGATGGCAGCATCCACACAAGCGGGGATGCCGGCGCTCATCTGCTCGGTGGCGGTCACCATGGCGACCTTCGGGCAACTGACGCCCAGCTTGGTGGCTACGGATGTCACATATTTGAGCAGTTGCTGCTTCTGCTTGATGTCGGGAAGCGGGATGATGGCGCAGTCGGAGACAACCATCAGTTTGTGGTAGTTGGGGTTCTCGATGACGGCGACATGGGCCAGCGTCACGTTGGGCGGGCAGAGGCCGCGTTCCTTGTTGAGGATGGCGCGCATGTACTTGTCGGTCGGGAGCAGGCCCTTCATCAGGATGTCGGCTTCGCCGGCGTTGATGAGGTCGCAGGCCATGGCGGCGGCCTTCACGTCGACGGGCTCGTTGATGATGCAGAAGTTGGCCATGTCTATGCCTTCGGCCTTGCACACTTCGGCGATCACTTTCTCGTCGCCAATCAGCGTGGCTTCGATGAGACCTTCCTTGACGGCGGCGTTCACCGCGCAGATGGTATGGTCGTCATTGGCGTAGGCGGCCACAAGACGTTTCTTGGGTTTGCTGCGCAAAACCTCAAACATTTGTTCTAATTTTCTGATTTCCATGATTCTATATTTAAGATTTAAGATTTAAAATTTCAAGATTCAAAAATTCAGTTCAACTTATTTCGCGCCATGAGGCAGGAAACGGGATGTTGTTCGCTTTATAATAAAGGATTATCGGGTCGTAATCCAAATCATCAGCCCAAGTGAGGGTTTTCAATTCGGGATGAACATACGCCTTTTTGAACAGATCAAGGTTCAATAGCAGTTGATAAGGCTTCACGGAATCAACCCCATTGGAAAAATCGACCTCACCCGAAGTGCCGTCCTCAAAAAACACCCTATAGATGTAATCGTGTTGGTATTCTATGTTTTTTAGGTCGTAATTCATTTTAATGATGATTCCTAAAAACCTGCTTATTTCCGGCATTTTGTTCAGAATTTGACGGAGCAAAGATAAAAAAATTAATTCATCAATAGTAAATGATGTTCAAATCCAGCCGTTTTTGCTGCAATTTCTCGATGGCGCGGGCCTTGACCTTTGTGTTGTATACCTTCAGTTGCTTCAGTGTTGGAATGTCTTCGATGGGCGACAGGCTCTTGACATCCGTATTGTTGACAAACAGGTTCTCCAGTCTCTGCAAGCCCGACAAAGGCTTCAGCGACTTCACTGCCGTGCCGCTGGCATTGAGGGTAACGAGGTTGTTCATCTTCGAGAGAGGGCCAAGGTCGCTGATTTGAGTGTTCTCAATGTTGAGCAGTTCAAGCATCGTGCTTTCTTCGATGGGTTTCAGGCTGCTGATGGGATTGTTCTGCACATTGAGTTCCAAGAGATACCACTTGTTGGCCAAAGGGGCAATGTCGCGCACGCCCTGATTGTTGATGGTCAGGCGCTCAAGCCAGAGAAAATTCTTCAAAGGCTCAAGACTGACGATGGGGAAATCCGCACTGATTTCAAGTTCTTGCAAATCCACAACTCGCTGCAAGTCAAGGGCATTTGGCACTTCATCTTGAGTGCCGACAGCGTTTCGGAAGATGGCTTGCCAAATTGGGTCGAGACCAATCCACCAATTTCTCAAAACCTCGGTCTGATATATGACATGCACCTGCCTTTGGCTCTCTTTCAGCGTCAATACTTGGCTCGGGTTGATGTTGGTGCTGTCGGCTTCAATCACTTCGAGGCTATTGTCGTTCATCAAAGGCAAAAAGTCGTTGACGGGGGTGTTCATGATGTTGAGGTAACGGAGGCTCGGCATGTCCTGCAAGGGATTGAGGTCGTTGATGTAGGTGTGCTCGATGTTGAGCGACTCGAGGTTGGCTAAGCCTTGTATGGGCTGCAAGTAACTGATTTCCGTGTTGGCGATGTTGAGGCGGCGCAGGTTGGTCAGGCGGCTGACGGGCATCAGGTTCTGCAAGAAGCCGTTGCCCGAAAGGTCGAGTTCCTGCAAGTTGATGATTTGGTGCAGTTGTTCGGTGGTAGGCTCTTTGTCGACCTGTATCTGCTTCGAGAACACGGCTCTCCAATACATTGGAAGGCCGTTCCACCAGTTCTTCAACGCCTCGGTGTCATAGATGACGAGGGCGAGGGGGTTGTTTTTGGTGAAAGCGCTGGCTTCTTCGTCGTGGATGCCGGAATGGTCGCAGTATATCTTGCTCAGGCGACGGTTGCCTTTCAGGGGCGAGAGGTCGCTGATGGAGGTGTTGCTGCAATACAGTTCCCTGAGGTTCTGCATCTCGCTCAGCGCACGGAGGTTGCTGATGGCCGAGCCTGAGATGTTGAGGCTTTGCAGGTCCTTCAGTTGGCTGATGGGGCCCAGGTCGCGCACCGAGGTCTTGCTGATGTCGAGCGAGCGCAGTTGTGCCAGGTCTTGCAGCACGCCGATGTTGGCGATGCGCGTGCCGCTCAGGTTGAGCGAGGCGAGGTTTTCGCAGTTCTTCAGTTGAGTAAGCCTGTTGACTTGTGTGTTGGCCAGGTTGAGTTTCGTGAGGTTGCGCAACGAGGCAAGCACCGAAAGGTCTTCGACGGTGGTATTGGCCATCTCGAGTTCTTCGAGGGTGATGTTGTATTTCAACGCGGTGAGGTCGTCAGCCAACACAGAGTTGGCACGCAACACTTTCAGTTTGTTGAGGTTGCGCACTGGAGAGAGGTCGTCCACCGAGGTTTCCGAGACATCGAGCCAGGCGAGGTCCGACAGTTCGCTGAGCGGCTCCAACGAGATGATTTCGCGGATGCCGGAGAGGTCGAGACGTTGTTTTTGGCTGACGAGTTTTAGTTTGGCGTCGAGTTCAGCCATGTCGTTCTTGAAAATCTTGTCTTTGAGGATGGTCTCACCCGTGACAAGGTCGACGATGGGATACGATCCCATGAAATCGTTGGCAGAGATCATGCCGACATAGGCCAACGGAATGCTGTCGTAAAGCAAGACGTCGCTGCCGAGACGGTTTTTCCAGTTCTGCGACAGGCTGTTCCACCAATTGCGCAACGCCTCTTTTTTGTTGATTTTGTTAGTATAGATGCTGGCGATCTTAAGGCTGTTGTTCTGCCTGTCGAGGTTGATTTCCATGAAGCGGCTCCTCACGTTGTCGACGGCCTCGTCCGTGATGGTCATGGCGGTGAGGTGGCGCGTAAGGGTGGCCTTGAAATAAACGCTGCCGTCGTCGCGGACGCTGTTGCTGATGCTTTGCACGTCGAACTTGAAGGTGGCCCATTTGAAGAAAAAGTCGACATCTTTGAGATAGGCCTGCACGTCCTTGTTGATGGGCATCTTGCGGTTCACGTCGAGGTCGTCCTCGATCTGCACCTTGTCGTCGGTGAAGACCTTGCTCCAACTCTCGGTGAACACGATCTCCTTCTCCAAGGCGGTGGAGGTGCTGTCGCCCAGGAAGTTCATGGTCTCCTCAAGATAGGTGACCATCGCCTTGATTTCGTTCTCGAATTTTGCGATTTCGTCTTTCGAGAGTTTTTGCGCTTGTGCGCCGAAGGCGAAACCCAGCAGCATTATGGTAAGTAAAGCTACCTTTCTCATGGTTGATAGAATTTGATGAGGTTGATTTTTTCCTTTTCAGGCATGTAGATGACGTTCGACATGAGCCAGCCCGAGTTGAGCCCCGAGCGGTTGAACCACGACACCTCAAAGTACCAGTCCTTGATTTGCAGGACGTGGAACTTCACCCCGTCGACATGCTGGAACACCAGCTTGCCTTTCTTGATTTCGTAGAAGAACAAGGTCAGGTAGTCGGGTTGGAATTCCTTGGAAGCATAGTATTCGATGACGTCGGTGTCCTGGAAGGCCTTGTAGATGTTCATGAAATCGAGTTCGTGGCTCATGGGGTGCAGGAAGTGCTTCTCGCGTTCGGCCATCTCGCCGTTGGGGAAGAGTTTGTTGAACTCCGAGAAATACACGTTGGTGAGCACCCATTTCGAGCCCAAGCCCTCTTTCTCGATGGCGAGGAAGAGTATCACGTTGACATCGCGTCCGTTGTAGCGGAAGGTGCACGACACCTCGGAGTACCAACGTCCGCCGAGGAAGGTCATATAGGTGGAGTCGCCCTTGGTGACGTCCTCGATGAAATAACGCTGCAACTCGGTCTGCTTGCCGTATTTCTCCTGGTCGAAGAGGATGGGCAGCGACTGGCGGCGCATCTCGTTGCTGCGGTACTTGGGGTTTTTGGGGTTGAGTTGGTTGCCAAACTGGTCTTCCTCGTAGTTGAACCTGCGCATGAACTGGCCCATCTGCTTGGTCATGGCATAGAGCTCGGTCTCGTCCATCTTAAAATCGCCAATCGTCTGACCCGCGACGGGCCAGACGAAGGCTATGGTGAGTGCCAGGATGGCAATTGTTCTAACTATTTTCATCTATTCGATGTCTCTTTCACACGCATGTCGCCGAGCAGCACATCCCAGAAACCGATGGTGCGGCCTCCAATCTGGGTCTCCTTGCGTTTCACGTAGACGGTGATGTCTTTCTTGGTGGTGTCCTTGTAGGCCAGGTTGCCCTCCTTGTCGTAGCCACGGAAGGTTTGGAAGATGGTGATGACGCCCACGTAGGTGCCGTCGGGCTGACGTTGCAGGTCGCTGACGTATTCGATGTTGTACCATTCAATCTCGACGCGGTCGTAGTTGAGGCGCATGAGGTGTTCGAAGTACTTGCGGACACGGTAATAGGTGATTTGGTTGGAGCCTAACGACGACACGCCAATCTCGGCGTCGCTCATAAAGAGCTCTTCGGCGCGGTCGATGACGCGGTTGGCCTCGCTGAAAGGCGTATCCTTCGAACCGACAATCTTGATGTATTTGCTCAGGTCTCTCACCTTTTCCAAGGCGAGGCTGTCGATGGCCTGCTTGCGTTCGTAGCTCAATTCGTCTTGTGCCATGGCGTTTCCCACGAAACACAAGGCAATCACTAAAGTGGCAATGATCTTTTTCATTTCTTTATCAGTTCAAGTTCGTTAATCTTTCCTTGGTCGTTGTATTTGATATCGTGCACCTTCTCGGTGGCTTTCTTCTGGTCCTTCAGGTAGTTGAGGTATTTCTCGATGGTGGTCGGACGGTCGTAGTCGTTGAAGCCCTGGTTCTGCTTGATGATGATGAGCACAGGGGTGTTGGGCGACTCGAACAAGCCCATGGTCTCGTTGATGACTCGGTTGGCTTGGCTGGCGCTGCCGGCATTGGCGATGCTTATGAAGTTGCGCCCCAACACGGCATCGGCGGCGTTGGCTTTCTCGCGTTCTTCACGTTCGCGACGCTCCTCTTCTTCCTTCTGGGCGCGTTCGCGGGCAAGTTTCTTTTCGACTTGAAGGAGCAGGTCGTCGACTTCGGCGTTTTGCAGGTTCCAGTCCTTGATGGTCTGCACACGGGCTTCCTTCTCTTCGAGGCTCCAAAGGGTCTCGTCGTCGAGGATGGCGTTGAGGTCTTTCACGGCCTGTTCCACTCTTGACTTGTACTCAGCCTCAGCCGCTTCGCGGGCCAATCTCTTCTTGCTCTTACAACTGGTGGTGCCTCCTATCGTGATGAAAGCGGCGAGAAGGACCATCATGACGGTTGTGATTCTGCTTTTCATTGTATTTCGATTCAAAATTTAAAATTCAAGATTCAAACGATTCGTTCATGTATAATAACTCATACGGGTCAAATAAATTGCAAAAGTAGTGCTTTTTTTGTTGCCACAGGGCGTTTTACGACAAATTTAGTGCCAAATCATCCCAAGGGTATCTTCTTTATCACTTTGTAGATGGGGCCAGTGGGCTGCAGGATGCTTTCGTAATACACCAGTTCCTTCACGTCGGCATGGAGGTAGGTCTTCTGCTCGATGCCGTCGCAAACCTTCAGGAAGAACTGCTTGTCGACCAGCGACTTGATGCGACACACGGAGAGATGTGGCACGAAATTCTGGCGGTCGCGCAGATAGCCCAGATCGTCGAAGGCATCCAAGAGGTCGGCCTCGAGGTCGAAGAGCGCTTTGGGCTGGTCTTTCATGCCAAGCCAAAGCACGCGCGGCACGTGGTTGCTGCCGAAGAAGCCCGTCTTGTCGAAGTCCATCGTGAAAGGCTGGTGTCGCTTAGCCACCTTTTGGCAGGCCTCGATGATGTTGGAAATGTCGGCAACAGGTGTGCTGCCAAGGAACTTCAGCGTCAGGTGGATGTTCTCGGGCCGGCAGTAGTTGATGAATCGCTCGTGGGTCAGGTTTCTCTTCAACTTGTTGACTAATGCAGGATATTCCGCCCCGCTTGGGATATGAATGGCAAGGAAAGTGCGTTTGGTGTACATGTTTGCCGGATTTTTGCTGCAAAAATAGTTTTTTTCGTCGTGCCTTGCTTTTTTTCTTCCCATTTCAACAAAAATCCGTATTTTAGCACTTTCAAATTTCAACAAAACCATGAACACTTATTCCATAGGAATCGACATTGGCGGCACCAACACCGACATCGGGCTGGTGCGCGACGACGGCCGCTGTGTGGCCAAGAAAAACCTACCGACCAACAAGTATTTCGATGCCGACATCTACGTGGCCGACATCTACAACCAGATCAAGTTGTTGATGCAAGAAAACGGCATCGCGGCCATCGAAGGCATCGGCATCGCGGCACCCGTGGGCAACTACTACACAGGCTGTATCGAGAATGCCTCCAACCTCAACTTCAAGGGCATCGTCGACCTCAAGGCGCTCTTCAAGGCGCATATCGACGTGCCGGTGGTGGTGTCGAACGATGCCAACGCTGCCGCCTACGGCGAGTTGGTTTATGGCGGTGCCAAAGGCATGAAACACTTCATCATGTTCACCCTCGGCACAGGGGTGGGCAGCGGTGTGGTGGTTGACGGCAAACTGGTGTTGGGCAAGACCGGTGGCGCCGGCGAATTGGGCCATGCCATCCTCATCCCCGAAGGTCGCCAATGCGGCTGCGGCAACAAAGGCTGTCTTGAGACCTATTGCTCGGCCACAGGCATCCGCCGCACAGCCTTGGAGATGATAGAGAACACACCCGAATACGACGGAGCGTTGCGCAAAGTGAACCCCGACGACCTCACCAGCAAGATGGTGGGCGACGCAGCCAAATGCGGCGACCCGCTAGCCCTTAGGGTGTTCGAGAAGACGGGCTATTTGTTGGGCATCGCCTTGGCTAATGCCGTCACTTTCAGCGGTCCTGAGGCGGTCTTCCTCTTCGGCGGTCCCGTGAAGGCCGGCGACGTGTTGCTCAACCCCGTGCGCAAGTCGTTCGAAGAACACCTCTGCTTCATCTATAGAGGCAGCGTCGAGGTACGTGTCTCGGAATTGCCCGACAACGACGCGGCCATTTTGGGCGCAGCAGCGCTGGTAAAGGCGTAATAAAAAAGAAGCAAATCTTACACAAATCTGAAATAAATATGCGAAAAGCCACCATGGTGGCTTTTCGCTTTTAATCTTTAAAATACTTGTCCAAAAACGCCTGAGCCTCCTCCGAGCCACCGTCGCTGGCCTTGCGCATGAGGAGCTTGGCATAGGACTGGTCTTGCTCCACACCCTCGCCGGTGTAATAGAGGGTTCCCAAGCGGAATTGGGCACTGCTGACACCCTTCTCGGCAGCGGGATTGTAGTATTCGATAGCCTTTTTCAGGTCTTTTTCCACGCCGAGGCCAAAGAAGTAACAGTCGCCCATCTGCGACATCGCGAATGTGTTGCCGGCAGCAGCGGCCTCACTCCACCATTTGATGGCTTTCTGCGTGTCTTTTTGGGTGCCCATGCCGTAGAAATAACAGTTTCCTGCGTTGAGCATGGCTTGGTCGTCTTTCACGGCGGCACCTTTCTGGTACCACTCGAAGGCCTTGTCGGCGCTGGGCTTCACCCCAATGCCCGAACGGTAGAAATTGCCCAAAGCAGTGCAGGCTGGACCATTGTCTTGTTCTGCCGCTTTCTGGTACCACTCCACCGCCTTTTTCGCGTCCTCTTCCACGCCCCATCCTTTCTCGTAGCACACGCCGTAGGCATACTGGAACTTGACGTCGCCATGCTCGGCCTTGTAGCGGATGCTGTCGATCTGCGAAGCCACACGCTCTTCCACCGAGACACCACCGCCTTGCAGTTGGCTGAAGTCCATAGGCACACCTTCTTCGAGACGCAACACAGGACCATTGGGGTCGCCCATGGCAAAAGGATCCATCCCGCCCTTGATAGGCACTTCTATCTGTTGTATCGGAGCTATCGGCACGCCAGGGATGACATATCCATCCTGGTTTTTAGGTTGCTCTTTTTGCTCTTGCTGTTCTTGGTTTTCTTTTTGTCCACAAGCCGTCAGCATCAGCGCAGCGGCAAATATCAAAAGGGATTTCTTCATTTGAATCAAGTTTGAAGCTGCAAAGATACAGTTTTTATTTGATTTGGAACCTCACACCCAAATAAGCCCGAATGCCGCTCAGCGGACCCCACACCATCGATGCGTCAAAGTCCTCGCTGGTTGGGTTGTCGGCGGAGATGATGGGATAATTTTGTTTGTAGTTGGTCAGGTTTTCGCCACCGACATAAACTTCCCAATACTTGCCCAACTTCTTGGTAATCTGCGCATTCATAATGATATAGAAAGGCGAGCGCTCGATGTTCTGGCCGTTGGCCACGGCGGTGGCGTTGCCGCTCATGTCGGGAACGCGGCTGTCGCCGTTGAACTGGGTCGTCAGGTCGAACTGCCAAGTGCCCGGCGCGTATGACATCGCGACCAAACCCTTGTAGCGGTTCACGAAAGGTTTCTCGCGCAAGGTGTCGTTGATGGTCATCTTCACGTCGTTGTAGCGGAAGGCCATGGTCAGGTCAAAGTCCCTGAAAATCTCACAGTTGGCCTCGATTTGGGCGCTGTTGGAATACGACTTGCCGTTGAGGTTGTAGATGCGGACTTGGTGTGCGTCAGCATCGCGGTCGAGGACGATTTGGTTCACGAAGTCGGTGCGGTAGAAGTCGGCGTTGATGACGATTTCGCGCCAGCCGATGTCGATGCCCTTGGTCAGGTTGAGGCCGTAGTTCCAAGCCTCCTCCATCTTCGGCGTGTCCACGAAGACGATTTGGCGCGCCGAGGCCATCATGGTCGAGTTTTCGGCGATGACGTTGGGCGAGCGGTAGCCCTTGCCCGCCGAAAGCCTCAGTGTCAGTTCGTCGTGGGTCTTGAAGCGCACGTGCAGGCGGGGTGTGTAGAGCATCTTTTGGTAATAGCTGTTGTAGTCGGCGCGGAAACCCGCAATGATGCTCCAATGGTGGTCGTCGTTGAAGACATATTCCGCGAAGGCACCCGGCACATGCTCAATGCGTTGGAAAGTACTGTCGTTCAGGCTCTCGTCGTACTTGTCGTAGGAATAACTCGCGCCCACGGAATACTTGTGATGGTCGTTGACGATGTAGGAATCGAACAGGGCATTGGCGTAATAGGAAATCTGCTTGGCGTTATAATCGTTTCTGCCGAAATAACTTGAACCCAAATCATGGTAAATGAACTGTTGCTGAATGCCAAGGCTGGTGTCGTCGCGGTCGAAGAGGAAACCTGTTTTGGAGAAGACCTCACAGCGTTCAGTATTAATCAGGAAGTTCATGTCAGATGGTTCGACATAAGGGTTATGGCCCATCATGCCACCATAACGATTCTCATATAAACCTTTGACGCCCCATTTCCCCTCAAACCAATCCTTGGCGTAATTGTAGCGTACAAAGAGATTGGCATTGAGGGTTCTCGGGTCGTCCATGAAGCCGTCGCCGTTGTCGTCCATCGACATAAAGTTATAGTTGAGATGGCCAAGAGCCAACATACTACTGTGATCGTTGATGTCCCAGCCTTCGACGAGGTTGATTTCTGCCATGGTCATCGTGTTGCCATAAAGGTTGATCAATCGTTTCTCAATATCTCCTACTTCTTGGTTCAAGTAATCCACATTGATTTGTCCGCTGATGCTTTCGTAACCGTTTCTGACAGAGGAAGTTCCCTTCGAGATTTGTATGGCGTTCATCCACGTTCCCGGGACGTAGGTCAGGCCAAAAGCCGAAGCCAGACCGCGGAAATTGGGCATGTTTTCGGCCATCATCTGGGTGTAGAGGCCGCTCAAGCCGAGCAGCTCGATTTGTCGTGCGCCCGTGACGGCGTCGCTGTAGCTGACATCGACCGAGGCGTTGCCCTCGAAACTTTCGGCGAGGCTGCAGCAAGCCGCGCGGCGCAGACCTTCCGAGGAGATTTCCTGCACGGCGATGGGCTTGATGGCGGAGATGTAGGAAGCCTTCTCTCTTACTGAGATTTCCACTTCGTTCAACATGTGTACGGTGTTGAAAATGTGGTCGTAATGGGCGGGGTCATGCATGTGGTGTATGGTGTCGTTCTCGTAGCTGATGCAGCTGAACACGAGGCAGCATACGGTTTCGTGTAGCGGGATTTTGTAATGCCCGTGGGCATCGGTCACCACGCCCTCGTTCACGACTTTCCAATAGACGTTCACGCCCGGCAGCGGCGTTTTTTCGCCTTTTTCGTTCTGTTCATAGACCGTGCCTTCGATGAAGCCCTGCGCAAAGACGGGAGCGGCGAAGGCCAGCAATAATAGGGTGATCAGGGTTATTTTGTTGGTTTTCATTGGATTTCAGATTTAATGATTTAAAATTCAAAATTCAAAATTCAAAATTCAAAATTGTTTTGTTTTGCCGGATTTGTAATCCGGCAATGTTGAGGTGGGGATTTGAAATTCCCTTTTCAACGCTGGCGGATTGCAAATCCGCCAAACGAAGCGTCATTCAGAAAACCAACGGATTAAGTTTCAATTGTGAAAAGAAAATCAGCCCGATTCGGCCAATGCGCCGATTGGGGATTTTCCGCGCCGTGAAATGCTGTAACGCCTGTTTTGCCTCCGGCATCAGTTCTTGCAGGTCGAGATGGGCGAAGGCAAAGGGCTGGAAATGGATATGGACTTGCTTTTCAGGTGAAAAAACGTAGTTGTCGGTGAATTGGATTTTGCTCTCGAAGTCCTCGCAGCAGCACTTTGCATCGAACTGGATTTCATGCGGTTGCGCGAAATGGGCCTCGTGTTCATGCTCATGGTCGTGGCAATGCAGGCACGACTCCGCCGCCTCGCCGAAGCTCCCCAAAAGGTGATGCTCTGCCGTGCAATAGTGGAACTTCACGTCCCAACCCACGGAAACGAAAAGCACCGCGAGAGCCAACAACATGGAGCCGATTTGAAGCAAGCGTTTTTTCATGGGGCAAATTTACGGAAAATCCTTGAATGCAAGCCCTTTGGACTTATTTTTTGCGTTTCCAAATCTGAGAGCGCCCCAGCACCCCTGCCTTATCCAACGAGCCGCGCACGCTGAGTTCGTCGGTCTTGGCTTGGTAAGTCACCTTGCCGTTATAGGTCTTTTGGCTCTCGGGGTCGTAGATCTTGCCTTTCAGTTGGTCGCCCTGCACTTTCATCTCCTTGAAAAGCTGGGTGCCGACCACACCCTCATATTCTTTCGGATAAGGTGCTTTCATCACTCTGTATTTGCCGTTGGCGTCTTTCTCGTAAAGCGTGATGATTTCAGCACGATAGGCACCTTTTTCCTCGTAAATCCTGACGGTGGAGCGCATGTCGCCCGTCTTGTCGTCGAAAGTGTTCCATTGGCCGAGCATCTTGCTCACTTGGGCTTGGCCGAGAGAGGCCGTGGCCACGAAAAGAAGTATAAAAAGGAGTTTTTTCATCGTTGATTGTATTGTATTAATCGCCCGCAAAAATAGGAAAAAATGTTGAATAATGCAAATGATTACAGCAATTTGCAGGGCAACCGCACCATAATAACAATGAAATAATTTCAGAAGGCTATAATTAAGTAGATGAGCAAATTTAGTTTACATAATCGACGCGAGACTGCGGGACTACGGGACTACGAGACTGCGGGATAATGGTTTGTCTCGAAGTCTCGAAGTCCCGTGTCCCGAAGTCAAAAAGATACTGTAGTTTAATTTTGAACAGTTACTTATTTAAAAATCCTCCTAAATTATCAAATTTGATGCGGTTGTCCTAGTTTTTTACTTTACTTGGCCGAGTATCGTTTCAGGCGAAGTTCCCATCAAGGTGATGGCGGAAAGTTTTCGTCCCATGTCTTTGAGCGAATGCCCACAATGGTACAGGTAGTCGTCTATGATCAGCCAACGGTCGTGAGACGGCTTTGACCACAAGTGCGTTTCGATCGGCTCAACACTTGCCGAGGCGTTATGAGTTTCCTTTATGGCGGTTAAGTCTTTCCCGGAATAGATGTCGGCAGAGACACCCTTGTTGCGCACATCGAGCATTTCAAAAGAGGCGGCATCAATGTAGGCATCTATGACGACAACCCTTTGTTGTGCGCTTTTGATGAGTTTTTCGAGCAACACCCTCGCTTCAAAAAACTCGCCATCGAAAAACACTTGTTCCACTGGCGGCAAATTGGTGCGGACAAAAAAGTCGATTTTTTCTTGGTGCTCTTGCAGAATGTTTTCATGTTGGGCAAGCCGTCTGTCTATGCGCTCTTCCATCGCTATTAGTCGTTGGTTTACGGCATAGCCTTTCAACATGTATTCTTTCAACACAGAGGTCGCCCAACGGCGGAATTGTGTGGCATTTGCGCTATTGACCCGATAGCCGACAGAGATAATCATATCAAGATTGTAGAAATCAATTTGACGATTCACATGCCTATTGCCTTCTTTTCGAACTACTCTAATTTTTTGAGTAGTTGCCTCCGGTTCGAGTTCATGGGTCTTGTAAACACTTTGTATGTGATAAGTAATGTTGTTCTCTTTTACATCAAACAGGATGGCCATTTGTTGTTGCGTCAACCATACCGATTCGTGCTCCAGTTTGACTTCCAAAGTAAGTTGGTCATCAGGCTGATAAAGCACAATTTCCCCTTTGTTCTTTGGAATGGGTGAAAAATCATTTCCGTTTTGATTCATAGACTTTGGACAATTACTGCGCAAAATTAAGGAAAAATGTCGAACAATGCAAATGATTACAGCAATTTGCCTAATTTTGCAAAATCTTTAAATCTTTGAATTTTAAATCTTTAAATTTTGAATGCAATGGCCGACGGATACTTGGAAAAACGCTATGAGGAAGTCTTCGGCAAGGGCGCCAAGAAGACCGTAGTGAAACATACTTCAATCGACACGCTGTTTGAGAAGAACCGCAGCTATCGCGGTTACAATCAGGACTTTGTGGTGAAGCGCGAGATGCTGGAGCGAATTGTGGCGGTGAACGCCAAAATCGCTTCGGCGAAGAACCAGCAGGTGCTCCGCTTCAAGTTGGTTACGAAGGAAACAGGTGCCGACATCATCACGCAAAACATGAAATTGGGCGGTTTGCTTCCCGAATTGCATCTGCCTTTTGAGGGCACTGAACCCGAAGCCTTCATCATCATTTGCAGCACGGTTCCCGAAACGAAGTTCGTGGACATCGACCTTGGCATTGCCGCCCAGAGCATGTTGCTGAAAGCCACCGAAATGGGCTTGAACGGCATCATGATTGGGGCTTTCAACAAGGCGAAAATCACCGAGGCATTCAATTTGCCCTACGACCCGCTGTTGATTTTGGCCATCGGCAAAGGCAACGAAAAAATCCATTTGCAGCCTGTCGATGCGGGTGAGAAATTAGCATATTATCGCGATGCGGATGGGATGCAGTTTGTGCCGAAAATCAGGTGGGAGCAGTTGATTTTGGAATAAATTGCACTCACATAGTGCATTTTTTTCAAAATATTGCACCCAGATAGTGCATTTTTAGTATTTTTGCGGCATCGAAATACTGAAAACGATGGAAAAACTGTATGAATACATGGAGAAGCAACTCGACTCCATCCCAAGTCAATTCGTCCGTTATGCGTATGATGCCATCCATTGGGAGAACCGGATGTTGGGATTGGTCGGGCCACGAGGCGTAGGCAAAACGACCTTGTTTCTCCAACATATCAAAAAACATCATTCGCTCCGCGATACGCTTTATGTCACGGCGGATCACTTTCATTTTGCAACACATAGCCTCTTTGAGACTGCTGAAACCTTCAACAAGAACGGAGGCAAGTATTTCTTCATTGACGAGGTGCACAAATACGCTCGTTGGTCGCAAGAGTTGAAACTGATGTACGATGCTTTCCCCGATTTGCACGTTTATTTCACGGGGTCGTCCATCCTCGACATCGAGAAAGGCGAGGCCGACTTAAGCCGACGTGCCCCAAAATACCTGATGCAAGGTCTTTCGTTCAGGGAGTTTTTGGCTATCCGACACCAGATAAAAATGCCAGTTTTCAGTTTGAAGCAAATCCTGAACCACGAGGCCCGGATTCCCGATGTGAGCCATCCGCTGATGTATTTCAAGGAGTATCTGAAAGAAGGCTATTATCCTTTCGGCCACGACCTTGACTTCAGCACCGAATTGAACCAGGTCGTCACACGTACCATCGAAATAGACATTCCTCAATATGCCAACATGAATATCGGCACGGCAAGAAAACTGAAAAGACTGATGGTCATCTTGGCCAGATTGGTGCCTTATAAGCCCAACATGGCCAGCCTCGGAAGCCAAATCCAAGCCAGCCGAAACAATGTGGAAGACTACCTGACTTACATGGAAAAGGCTGGACTTCTCGCGCAACTGAAGGACGGAACGGGCGGCTTGGGCGAACTTGGCAAGGTGGAAAAAGTCTATTTGGACAACACCAACCTAATGTACAATTTAGGCGATGGAAATGAAGATGCCGGCACTATCCGTGAAACCTTTTTCTTCAACCAAATGCGTGTCAATCATAAGGTTACAGCATCTTCAATTTCTGATTTTGAAATCCAAGGCAAAACCTTCGAGGTGGGCGGAAAAAGTAAGGGTAAGAAACAAATTACAGATGCCAAAGAAGGTTATGTGGTGAAAGACGACATCGAATACGGCTACGGCAATGTGATTCCCATTTGGGCCTTCGGGTTGAATTATTGATTTTTCTCACGCAGAAATCGCAGAACCGTGGGAATTTTTCACCGCTTTGCGCCGACACGCTTCGCGTCATTGACTTGCTTCGCATCGTCGAATCTGCGATTTGCGAGGAACGAAGCAATCCAAAAATTCGCTTAATTAGTTTCATTCGCCGTTAAACACAACAACGAAATATGCAGTTTGCCTTGTAGGGCTGTCACACCGTGGCAGCCGCACAGGGTTTCGCCCCATGCGGCTGCCGTGGTATGACAGCCCTACAAAACCAAATTATTTTTTGAATTTATAGATGATAGGAAGATTAAAATAAACCTTCACAGGCTTGCCGTCCATCTTGCCTGGATTCCATTTTGGCATGGCTTTCACCACACGCAATGCTTCTTCGTTCAAATCTTGTTTTGAGGGGTTTGACTTCGCCAGTTCAACATTGGTAACTGAACCGTCCTCAGCCACCACAAAGCGGACAAAAACACGGTATTCGGCATTGACATCCATATCCTTGTATTTCTCAGGAACACTCAGATTGTTGTTGAGATACTCTTTCAAGGCTTTGTCGTCGCCAGGGAATCGTGGCATTTCCTCAACGATTTGATAGATGCCGTCAGCGTTGGGCTTCATGTCGGGCTTGTTGGCTTCCGTTTTCTTGACGGACTTCGTTGTTGTGTCATCATTCAACTTGAAGTTGATTGGCAGCATGTAACTGACACGGACAGGTTCCCCTTTTTGCTTGCCAGGTTTCCATTTCGGCATGGCTTTCACCACTCGGACGGCTTCTTCATCACAGCCACCGCCAATGCTGCGAAGCACTTTCACTTCATTGACGCTGCCGTCTTTCTCGACAATGAAACCCACAAACACCCTACCTTGGATTTCTTTGTCTTTCGCCTCCTGAGGATATTTGACATTTTTGGCGACGTATTCCATCATGGCCTTTTCTCCACCTGGGAATTGAGGCATCTCTTCAACGATTTGATAGATGCTATCGTTTGAGGGCGCGTCTTCCAGTGCCGAAAGACCGCCCAAAAGGATTCCCAAAGATTCTTCCGTAATACTGAACGGCTCTGCGGTGTATAGAGTCGTGTCGCCTTGGATTTCCCAATGAAGACTCATGTGGTTGGCAGGGCTACCGTCAGCCTTGTGTGTGGTAATGGTCATTTTCTTGAGCGGCTCACCAGTATTCGGGTCTAAAACATCGGAATCGGAAGTCTCGCATTTGACATAGGAACCGTCTTCGTTATAGATAATAGTGTCCTTCAACAGCATCGGGAAACCATCATCATCGTAGATTTCAAATTGACCCATTTCAACTGTAATACGTTGACTTTCCGTCGTCTTTTCCTGTGCCGTCACTTTCGTGTTGGCAATCATCAGGATAGCCAGCACCGGCAATGTCGCCAAGAGCCTCCACCAGAGGCCCTTGGCCTTTTCGTTTTTTGTAATCATCTTGATTCTTTTTTTGGTAAGGATTAAACTGAAATTATTGCTCATTCCGCTGAAGTCGACAGCCGTGCACTGCTGCAGGATCAGCATCATGTAGTTTCGTTTGTCAACGCCGGTGGCCACTACGTCGCGGTCGGCCTGGTATTCGTGAAGGCTCTGCAACTCCTTCTTGTACAGATAGATGAAGGGATTGAACCATTGCAGAATCATCATCACCTCGGCGAAAAGGATGTCCCACGAATGGTGGTGATTGATGTGGCTCAACTCATGCCGCATGATGTCAGGGTCCACGTTTTCGTTGGGGAAGAAGGCATAACGAAAGAACGAGAAGGAGCCTTGCTCACGACCCGTGAACACCGCCGTGCAACCGCTCATCTTGCGTTTGGGCGAGCGGATGATGAGCACGACGAGTTTCCCCAACTTGATGAGAAACAGCAGCGTCATCACGCCGACACCTAATAAATAGATGCCACCTATGACTTGCCATACACTGAAACGCGACTGTGTATCCGTTGTCACCGTCACCTCGGGCAAGATGGGCTGACCTTCGGGCGTGACGATGACCTCGTTCAGCAACGTGCCGCCGCCAAACAGGTTTTGCTTCAACTCCACCATTTGCGGCGCTTCCTGGCCCGAAAGCAAGCCGAGAAAAGGCATGGCCAAGGCCAATAACAAGCTTGAAAGCAGGAAGAAACGATTGAAATACAAGCGGTTGCTGTTGCGGAACAAAAAGCGATACACCAACCAAAGCACCGCAACGGTGGCTGCAATGGGCAGCAGGTGACCGATGATTAATTCTTGTGCGTTCATGGCTTAACTCCTTTCTGAGGCTATGGCCTCGTCGATGGTTTTTCTCATTTCCTCCAACTCCTCGACGCTGAAATTCTCCTTTCTGGCAAAGGCCGAAACGAGGTCGAGATAGGAATTGTTGAAATAACGTTCCACTACGCTACCCAAATAACGGTGCGAGTATTCCTCCTTGCTGATGAGCGGGCTGTATCGGTTGGCGCGGCAGAAGGTCTCGTGCTGCACAAAACCTTTCTTTTCCAAAATCTTGATGACAGTGAGCACGGTGTTGTAGGCCGGCTTCGGCTCGGGGAAGGCCGCCATAATCTCGTTGGCAAAACCCTGCCCGACATTCCAAATGACTTGCATCACTTGTTCTTCAGCTTTGGTTAATTCTTTCATGGTTGCGGATTTTTATTGTTTCAACGCTGCAAATGTATAGATTATTTTGATTATAAAACTATTTTTTTAGTTTATTTATTGCATTTTTCGGCAACTTTTTTGCATGTTATTGATTTTCAATATGCTTTAAACACGTTTTTTTTAACGCCGCACTTGAGCACAAGGGTGCGAAATTTATCCCCGGCATCGTCTGCGACAGGATTGGATGCCAAACGGTTCAAGATTGAGATTGTTCCTGTGGCTTCGGTTTATGACTTGGGGACGGAGTTGTTTGGATAAACAAAAAATCCCTACTTTTGCAAAACAAAAATGTCCAAAAATGCTAACCCCAAAATTCGATACCTGTTTCTTTGAACGCTATGCGATGGTCTCGTTGGCCACGCTGCTGGGCGAGCGTTACGCCCATTTAGAGAACCGCGACAGGCCGGATTTGCAAGATGAAACGCTGGGCATCGGCATCGAGGTGACGCGCGCCATCCGCGAGAACAAGAACGTGGCCAACGCCTTGGTGAACGAGATGGCGGGAAAGGAAGTCGTGGAAGTGAACGACGCAGACTTGCGCCACATCAGCCAGACAGGCTATGCCTACGGCTTGGGCGACGGCAGCATCGTGGGTCGCAACGAGTACGAGTTTTGGTCGCTGGCCCTGCCGCTGAAGCGCATCCTCGAAATCAAGATGGACAAGGTGAACAACGGCTTCTACGGCGATTTCCGCGAGTTCGACCTCTTCGTCTTCACCAAGGAAGACCTCGACATCGACCAAATCAAGCAGACCATCGCCTTCATGCAAGAGAAACAAGCCTTCCAAAGCCGCCTCTACTCTCGGCTGTTTGTCTCACAAATCCAAACCCTTTTCGACTGCGACCTCCATACGGGGAAATACCGGAAATTCAAGGTTGACAGGACGCTGCGGCGTTGTTTTTACGAAGAAGCGATAAAATGATGAACCAAGAGAAAATCATATTAGGCATCGACCCAGGCACCATGGTGATGGGCTACGGCGTCATCCGCGAGCAGGGCAAGCAGATGGAATTGCTCACGATGGGTGTCATCAATTTGAAGAAACTTGAAAACCAAGCACTTAAACTAAAGAAAATCTTCGAGCGCG
Organism: Candidatus Limimorpha sp.; assembly: GCA_045111995.1. Lineage (GTDB taxonomy): Bacteria > Bacteroidota > Bacteroidia > Bacteroidales > F082 > Limimorpha. The sequence goes on from JBGUHI010000073.1 coordinate 41,382, forward strand.
TTTTGGAAATCGTCAATGAGTACCACCCTGACGAGTTGGCCATCGAGGCGCCGTTTTTTGGGAAAAACGTGCAGTCGATGCTGAAGTTGGGTCGTGCCCAAGGCGTGGCCATGGCCGCCGCGCTCTACCGCGACATCCCCATCTTCGAATACTCGCCCAAGACCATCAAACAAAACATCACGGGCAACGGCAACGCCTCGAAGGAGCAGGTGGCCAAGATGGTGCATTTCATCCTGAAGACCGACGAAGACCCCAAGTTTTTCGACGCTACCGATGCTGTGGCCGCCGCCGTGTGCCACTCCATCTCAAAAGGCAAGGATGTCAACTACACCAAGCATACCACCGAAAAGGCCAAGGCCCACCGCAAGCCCGACTGGAGCCAGTTCATCGCGGCAAATCCTGATAGAATTGTAAAGAAATAATGTTTCATAACATATCTATCTGTGCGGCCTAAATCAGAACACCATCACCGAGCCGCCGCCCTTGGCGAGATGAACCTTGACCTTGTTGCCCATCACTTGGATATGTTCCGAAACATAGTCCTTGGCCACGCGGTTGGCGTTGGTGCCGTCGCGGAAGATGTGCCCCGACTTGGCTCCAAAATTGGGCAAAACGCCAAGGTCGATGACGAGGTCGCGCTCTTCCCAATTGGTGATGGCGCCCACATACCAGCGGAAGTCCTTGCGACGGGCAACAACCAGATACTCGCCCACCTTGCCGTCGATGACAACGGTTTCGTCCCAAACGGTGGGCACGGTGGCGATGAATTGGGTGCATTCGTCTTCGGCCAAATAGTTGCTCGGACTGTCGCAGAGCATGTTGAACGGTGACTCAAATATCACGTATTCAGCCAATTGTCGACAGCGCGTACCTTGGCTCATCGGTTCAGTGTATATGGCCGCAAAGTTGTGTTTGTTGGCGTTTTTCATTGCGCCTTGGGTGTAGTCCATCGGGCCGGCCACCATGCGGATGAAAGGAATGGTGACTTCGTTGGTCACGAGGTCGCTCTGGCTGTCCCACTTGGCTTGTTCGAGGCCGTAAACGCCCTCAAAGTTGAGCACATTGGGATAGGTGCGGTTGAGGCCTGTGGGCTTGTAGGCCCCGTGGAAGTCGATGAAAAGCTCGTGGCGGGCGGCGGTTTCGGCCATGCGGTAGTAGAACTCCACCGCTTTCTGGTCGTCGCGGTCCATGAAATCGACCTTGAAGCCTCGGATGCCCATGTCGGAATAATGCTGGCACACGCGCTCCATGTCCTTGTCGATGGCGGCATAGCCAGCCCAAAGCACGAGGCCAACATTGCGTTCAAGGCCATAGTGCACCAGTTCCTCCAAGTCGATTTCGGGCACCACTTGGAAGAGGTCGGCCTGCTTGTTCACGGCCCAGCCTTCGTCCAAGATGACATACTCGATGCCGTATTGCGCGGCAAAGTCGATGTAATATTTATAGGTGTCGTTGTTGATGCCCGCCTCGAAATCAACGCCGTAAACATTCCATGCGTTCCACCAGTCCCAAGCCACCTTGCCGGGCTGGATCCACGAAACATCGTCTATGCGGCTCGGCGAGGCCAAAAGATAGACCAAGTCGCTGTCGGCCAAGTCCTTGTCGTTTTCGGAAATAATCAGGCAACGCCACGGGAACGAGCGTTTACCCTCCACTTTGGCGATGTATGACTCGCGTTCCTTCACCAAGTATTGCAGGTTGTTGTGGCCGCCTTGCTCTTCGGTTTTCGGGTAGCCGGCATGGTAGGCAGACAGCTCTTTGGCGGGCAACGAGTTGCGAAGATACATCCCGGGATAATCTTCCAAGTCCGCCTCGGTAATGACAGCTTTCTTGCCATCTTTGAGTTCGATGAGCAAAGGCAGGAAGGCCAAGCGGTCATGTTCCATCTTGCTCAAAGGCGTGCGGGTATAGGTGTTCTCAAACGAGTTGAAGAACTGCTGTTGGATGAAGTTGCCGTCGCCTTTTTGGGCGTTGACGTATGGAATCCAAGCGATGTAGTCCTCGTCAAAGTTGAAATCCGCAGTTTCCTTAACCACTTTGAAGGGCTTTTTGAAATCGGTTTGGAAACGATAGGCGACGCCTTCGTCATAAGCGCGGAAAATCACCTTATAATTACCTTTAAAAGTGAGCGTCAGTTCGTTGTATTGGTCATGTATTTCGGCTCTCTTGTAAAAAGGTGCCTTGACGGTTTGGTTCACGGATTTGGTCTTGGCCGAAATGATGGATGGCTTGGAGGAAATGCCAAGCGTTTTGCCGTTATCAATTTGCATGGATATTCTCGACATGTCCAAGACGACGGTTTCCTCATGTTTCACGGAATAGTATAACCAGTACTCAGATCGTTCGGTATTCATCTCAACTATCTCTTCCTCCGAGACAGTGACTGTGGTTTTCCCGTTGGGCGATTGCAGGGTGTATTGCTTTTGGGCAAAGGCGCTCACGCAAAGCATAATGAGCGCAGAGAGAAGGAGTTTTTTCATGATGTTTTGGATTTATGCAGGCAAAAATAAAGATTTTGTCGCATTTCACAAAAAATACCGTAAAAGAAGGAAAACTAAGTAACTGTTCAAAATCAAACTACATGTTCTTGACGCGGGACACATGACTTTGGGTACAATAACACAATTTTCACCAAAAGGCCCCATTATTCCCCAAATTCCCGTATTTTTGCGCCTCAAAACCAAAGCAACGATGAAGAATTTTGTTGAAGAACTCCGCTGGCGCGGAATGCTGGCGCAAATCATGCCCGGCACGGAAGAACTCCTCCAGAAAGAAATGGTGACGGCCTACCTCGGCACCGACCCGACCGCCGACTCGCTGCATATCGGTCACCTATGCGGCATCATGATGCTGCGCCACCTGCAACGCTGCGGCCACAAGCCCATCATCCTCGTGGGCGGCGCCACCGGCATGATCGGCGACCCATCGGGCAAAAGCCAAGAGCGCAACCTGCTGAACGAAGAGGCTTTGCGCCACAACCAAGAGTGCATCAAGAAGCAAGTGGCCAAGTTCCTCGACTTCGACGCCAAGGAAGCCAACGCCGCCGAAATGGTGAACAACTACGACTGGATGAAGGACTTCACCTTCCTCGACTTCGCGCGCGAAGTGGGCAAGCACATCACCGTGAACTACATGATGGCCAAAGACAGCGTGCAGCAACGCCTCAACGGCACCGCCCGCGACGGCCTGAGCTTCACCGAGTTCACCTACCAACTGCTGCAAGGCTACGACTTCCTCTGGCTCTACCAGCACAAGAACTGCAAACTGCAACTCGGCGGCAACGACCAATGGGGCAACATCACCACGGGAACGGAGCTGATTCGCCGCACTTTAGGCTTTGAGAACGAGGCTTTCGCGCTCACTTGCCCGCTCATCACCAAGGCCGACGGCAAGAAGTTCGGCAAGACCGAGAGCGGCAACATTTGGCTCGACCCGAAGCGCACCACGCCCTACAAGTTCTACCAATTCTGGCTCAACGTCAGCGACGACGACGCGGAGAAATACATCAAAATCTTCACTTCGTTGGAAAAAGACGTCATCGACGCGCTCGTTGAGGAGCACAAGAAAGACCCGGGCTTGCGCGTGCTGCAAAAGCGTTTGGCCGAGGAAGTCACCGTCATGGTGCACTCGCAAGAGGCTTTGGATGCCGCCATCGAAGCCTCCAACATCCTCTTCGGAAAATCCACCAAGGAAGGCTTGGAAAAACTCGACGAGGAGACTTTCTTGGACATCTTCGACGGCGTTCCGCAGGAGCACATCGCCCGCACCGACCTCGAAGCCGGCATCCCGATTGTGGATTTCATGGCCGTCAATACGCACATCTTCCCCTCGAAGGGCGAAGCCCGCAAGATGACGCAAGCCAACGGCGTGAGCGTCAATAAGGAAAAGGTCACCCTCGACAAGGTGATGACCCCTGCCGACTTGATTGACGGCAAGTACATCCTTGTGCAGAAGGGTAAGAAGAACTATTATTTGGTGGTAGTGGAATAACGACGGCACCATCCCGTCACGTATTCAAAAAAGCAAACGCTCTCCGCCTCATTATCGATAATGAGGCGGAGAGCGTTTCCATTAGAACTCAAAAACAGATTAATTGTCTTCCTTCTTGCGGCGTTTGCCCAAGAGATAGGCACCGCCAAGCAGTCCGAGCAAAAGAACCTCGCCGCCGCCCAGAGGGGCGTATTGGTCGATGGTTAAGTTTTGTATTGGGACATTAGGTAAATATCCTCCGATAAAACTATCGTCAGCGCCATCACGATAGAGGCTGAAAGCCTCATCATCATCCATGATGAACACTTGGGCGTTGGCGATGCTGCATGCCAAGATTAGCAGGGAAGGGATTATTATTGCGATTTTCTTTATCATAGCTTGTTTCCTTTCCTAATTTAGTGACTAATAACAATTTTTTGAGTTCTTACTTGCTTGCTATTGGCCAGTCGCAAGAGATAGATTCCCGATGCAACATTGGGCAAGCTTATGCTGCCTTGGCCGCCAGCGATTTGTTTCGTGACGAGGCAGCGACCGTTGAGGTCGAACAGTTGGATGGTGCCCTCGCCGTTCACCACCAGCTCTTCGCCCATCTGGAAGGCGAAGGTGGCGGAACCCGTCGGTTCTTCATCCTCAAATTCGTCAACGCCGGTGCAGTCGAACACCAACTTGAAGCGGGAGAGATAGTCGCTCGTGCTGGCTTCAAAGCGATATTCGTTGGCACTGAGGCAGTCCACATCGGCACCCGTGATGTTGTCGATGAGGTGCAAGTAGCTGAAGTCGCCGTGGAATGTCTGCCATTTCATGGTGTAGACACCATCCTCGAAGACTTGGAAACGCACTGGCACGGTGTTGGTGCCGACAGGGGTGAACACGGTCTGGTAGTCTTGGTTGTCCTGACGGGCATAGAGCAACATCTTGCCCGAACGCAGTTTCTTCAGCTTGAGGCCGCCGCCGTTGTCGGGACGGTTGATTTCAACCGTGGTGGCATCGCGCTTGCCGTCCGAGTCGTAGCACAACAGGTTCACCAGGGGGTAGTTGAGATTCCCGTCGCGGAAATGCGAGTCGTTGTTGCCGGCGATGCAACGCATGTTGTTGTTGAACTCCAGTTGCGTTTCAACTGTGGAATCCGCGTCGCCTTTCACCATCACGATGAAGCCCTGGTGAGGATTGATGTATCGCGATGCGTTGAGGGGGTTGGCGGAAGATCTTGCGGGATAGCACAAGTAACCGAGGCTGTCGGCGTCGAAGACGTAGTAGGCGTTGGTCATTATCGAGTTGTTGGCGGCAGCAAACAAGTCGAAGTCGAGGTAGCTCTGGTAGGGATTTCCGACGATGTTGGTACCGCGCAGGTCTTCCGCATAGCTGGAAGGATTGTGCGTGTAGGAGCTGTTGGTCACCGTTGCTTCAATGTTGCTGCCGTTGTTCAGCAGGCCGTCGGCCATGAGCATACTGGCTGCCGAAACGCCCATCATGTAGCCCTTGCCAGGCAGGAATTGCGATTCGTTGGTATACTCGATGTTGTAGTGCATGGATTGGGGCGGAGTCTCTTCATTGTTCTTGGCATCCTGATACCAGTGGTCATAGAAGCCCTCGCGGCCTTGGCGCTTGAAGTTGATCCAGTGACGATACTCCTCGTTGAAGCAATAGAAGTCGAAGCTGCCGCTTGCGTTGGCCGGGGCACCGACGCTACCTCTATAGGCCGATGCGCCATAGGGGGTATTGGTCGGGAAGTAGCCGATCTTGCTTCTCGATGGGTCATAGCCCAGACCGCCTTCATCGTCGGACTGGTACCAAGTGGTCCTTGGCGGATCCATGATGCTGAAGCTTGCGTAGTCGGTCTCGGAGATACCGTTCACGGAATACGAGGCGTAATTAGCCTGGACAGGATATGCCGTGGCATCGTCGTAGTATTCCAGTCCCATGGGAGCGGCTTTGAGAGCGGAGCTGAACATGTGCCAGTCGTAGGGCTGACCGCCAAGTTCAGGAAGATCCAAACCGTTGCTGTTGTCGAAAGTGACACCCACGCGGGCGAAGAGTTCGACATCTTGCAGGATGCCCACCTTTTCGTTGATGGCAAGCATGACATTGGAGCCGACGTTGGTTTCGGTGATGTGCACCGGGTCGTTACCGTTCTTGATGGTATCATAGAGGTAGATGGCCGGTGTGGGGTAGTCTGTGTTGTTCAGGGTCTTATAGGCAGCAATCATTTCGTTCACGTCTTTCCTGTAGTGCATATAGATGCTGTCTTCGGAACCCACGGCGTTAAACTCGGCGAATTGCAGCACGGGGTAGTCGTCGTTGATGGGCGAGGCCATGGTACGGGTCCAGATGGCGTAGCCTTTGTCGTTAGTTCCAGTGGCGGCGTTCCAGCCGTTGTTGTCCGCGTCTTTCACCCATGCGTTCAAGGCGCGTTGCAGGCCGCCGATGAGCGTGTCGTTCTTTACGTAGTTGTTGTTTGCTTCAATATTATGGTCGCGGTGGTTGAAGCCGTACTTGCCGCTATAGCGGACGGTAGCGGTGTAGGTGCCGTGGCCTGAAGGATCGTAGCCTGTGCCCACATAGTTCGACTGTCCGGCGGGGATGTAGGTGTACTTGATTTTTTCGTTGTTGTTTGTTCCAGCCACATAGGCGAAGTTGGATTGCTCTATGCCGCGCAGGCGTGTGTAGCAGTTCTCCACCTTACCGTCGTTCACGCCCACCAAGCCGCCGATGTATTTGTCAGAGTCGGGGGCGCTGTTGAATTTCGGGTTGCTGAAGCTGTTATAGAGTTCGTCGTATGTTCCGAGTTGTCCCACAAGGCCGCCCATATAGTCCACCACGCCGGTGATTTCGGGCATGGCCATGGAGGAGTGGATGATGGTGGGTTTGTTGTCGTCGCCAACGGTTTGGCCTATAAGGCCGCCCACATAGCTTTCATCTTTCTTAGCGCTGGAAGTGTTGATGATGGCACGGGCTTCTGCGCCACTCAGGCTGACGGTGCCAATCGCCTTGCCGGCGATGCCGCCTATGTGGAATCCCTTGGAGGCGTCGGTGGCCTCGATACGGGCATTGTCCACGAAGACGTTCTTCACCTCGGCGCCTTCATCGAGGTAGCCGAACAAGCCTAACTTGTAGATACCCGACAAGTAGCGGCAGTCGATGCCTTTGATGACGTGGCCTTGGCCGTCGAAGGAGCCTGCGAAATGGTGTGGGTTTGATTCATCGGTCAGGTCGTCGAAAAGGCTTCCTTCGCCACTGCCACTCAATCCCGATTGGATGTTATTTGCGTTGAAAATCGTTACCGAGCCGATGGGCACCCAGAAATGCGCGGCAAGGTCGAGGTCGTTCATCAGCACGGCCTTGGCGTATGGGGTCTTGTTCGGGTCGTATTCGTAATCTTTATGGGCTAAATCACCCGCACCCAAGTTGTACGCATCCTGGGCGAAAACAGACAAACCATTGATGTAGGACGAGAACCATGACAGACCTTCCTCGCTGTAGATTTCCCAGGTCAGGATGCCGTCTGTCTTATCGACGATCTTATAATGGCCGAGGAAGTTCTCCGGAGTGGAGGGTTCGTTTGTCATAGGATTCTTGGTTTCGGGATCCACCTTCACCGCAGGGTGAGTCCAGCAGCCCCAGAGGTAGATGTACTTGGAGTTGAAGGGGGCGCTGATTGCATTCCTGGTGTGAATGGCCACATAGGATTCCGTGTCCTCGAAGATGGCACCGCTTGACGGGCTGAAGAGGCCACTGGGCGACACTGAGGATTCCATGATGTTTTGGAGCCACTGCTCGTATTCGTCCAAGTCGTATTCGGTTTGTCCGGTGGGGAAATAGTTGCTGTTGTTGTCTTCTGCGGGAGCATATTCCTTTCCAAACTCGTAGGAGGTGGCAATCACGGGGCAGAAGCCTTCCGTCACGTGGAAGCCGATGTTGGAGTAGGGTTCGCCGGTGCCAGGATCCTTTCCGGAGATGTCGGACAGCAGGGTGATGACGGTGGATTCGTCGTCGTAGGTCCCCAATTGCGTGGAGTGGTCATAGTCGTAGGTATGTCTGGTAAGGCAGACGTTGTTGAGGCAGTCTTTATGGCTATTGGTATAGTCGCTGGCGTCGGTCACGAAGGCCGTGGAGTCGAAGCTGGCTTTTTCGGTGCCGATGGCGAAATTTTTGTTCACGATGAGGCCGTTTTGTTGGGAGGTGGTTCCGAGTTCGCCCACATAGAGGCGTCCTGAGAGGTAGATACCTCCTCCGTTCATGCCTTCTGGCACGTGGTTGGCGTTCACGAGGCAGTGGCCTTTCATGTGCATCATGGCAGTGGAGTCGATGTAGATGCCGCCGCCGCTTTCAGAGGCGTAGTTGAAGATGATCTTGCCTTGTTCGCTTGCGTTGGCGCCGCCGGTGAACAGGAGCTTTGCGGCAGGTGCGGTGGGGCTGGCTTTTTCGGCCATGAAGATGCCGCCGCCGCGCTTGGCTTCGTTGCTTTGGATGAGTGGGATGTTTTCAGGCTCGACCACTCCGTTGCGGCTGAGGCGTTCGCGCACGGTGCGTTCCTCGTCGGCTTCGCCTTCGGTGAGGGTGTCGTCCTCATGTAGAGACGGTGTGCACACCGTCTCTACCCATTCGTCGTCCCAATCCCAAGGCTCGCGGGCCGGGGCGGGATAGATGTCGCGCGGGCGCGGGCTGGTTGAGTTGTAGGAAGTCGAGGTGCCCTTGCTGTCGTCGAGGATGAAGTTGGCCGTCAAGGTGGTGACATCGATTACATCGAAGGTGTATTCGTCCGCGGTCTCAACCACTTCTCCGTTGGCATCGGTCCAGTTCTGGAAGATGTAGCCTTCGTTTGCCACGGCGTTGACGGTGCACGATCGGTTATAGCTATACATTGCGTTGTCGGTGACAACCAAGGTGCCGCTAGTGCCGAATCTCACCTTGCCGCCAGTTCCGGCAATGACGGTCACTTTCGACTTGTAATAAGCCTTGTAGTGTGCCGTGGCGGCAGTTCCAGCTGTGATGTTATATGGGTTCGTCGTGCTGACCTGCGTTTCGGTTTCGCCAGGGATGGTCTTGGTCCATTTTTCGAACTCATAGTATAAGGAGTTGCTGCCGGTGGCGGTCAGTGTGATGGCCGGGCTTGGGTTGTCGTAGTAGCCGCCGCCGGTGATGGTGGCGCTGCCTGCGGGAACGGCCTCGGTGGTGATGCCGTAATCATGGATTCTGAACACACCGTCAGATGTATAGGCCACGCCCTTGTAGGGTGATGCCGAGGTGTAGTCGGTGTTCTTCACGTAGGCCCTCCAGTAGTATTCACCTGCGGGAAGGGCGGCGACGGCCTCTGAGGTGTTCAGGCTGAAGTCCATCGGGGTACTGGTGATGTCTCTTTCCACATGGTCATCATCGACGGTCGGGGTGACACCGGCTTCGGTCTTGCGTACCCAGCAGATGCCGTACTTCTGCAAGAAGTGTGACTCGTCGTAGCTGTAGATTTTGGCTGGCAGTTGTGCCGATTCGTGCGTGGTGGAAGGATTGTCGGTTGTCCTGTTCACTCGCGGTAAGGTGAGCACCTTGGTTGCCATGCCATAGGAATAATCGTCGTCGGAGGTGGGGTTAGCCTTTGCCGAGGCGTAGGCTTTCACCCAGTATTCGCGGTTGTCGCCCAACTTATTCGTCAGGTCACAAAGATGTACGGAGCCCATGTTGCCGGCGCCCACTTCCACGGCTTCCTCGAGATACTCGGAGGAGATGGTGTGGATGGTGGCGTTGTTGCGGGTGCTGTAGATGAAGCCGAACTTCTGCACCGGTTGGGAGGCTTCGCCCGCCGTGGCATTGCCATAAACGCTGATGTGGTGGGAAACGGGGACAGCCACATAGTAAATGGAGTCGATGGTAACGCCATCTACGATGGGCTTGCTGTAGAGGGTCGTGAACGACACCTCGCGGCTTTCGGTATCACCACTGCCGTCGTTGGCCGTGCCCGTGGCGTTGGAGCAGAAGGCCTTCACCCAATACTTGGTGTCGGAGGCGAGACCAGAAGTAGGCACTGTGGTCTCGTTAAGCGTCACGGAGAATGTGCCAGTGCTACTGTCGTAGCCGCTGGCGTATTTTGTTTCGTAGCTGCCGCCGTCAACCTTCCATTGGATACCGTAATCGGTTAGGCCTGTCTTCAACGCGGCGCCGCATGGGTCAACCGTAACTGTCACAATGGCACTGTGTTGGCCGATGTCGTGTACATTCACTTCCACGATGGGCGGGTTGATGGGCAGGGTGGTGAAGCTGAACGGGTTGCTGTAGCCAATGCCTTGGTTGTTTTCGGCAAACAGGCGCACGTAATAGGTGGTGTTGGGGGTAAGGCCAGTGAGACTGCCGGAGGCTGCATCGCCCGCATCCAAACTTGCAGAGACTTGGTTGATGGAGCAATCAGTACCGCCTTCGGCAGGTTCGGAGTTGGTTGTGCTATACACCACACCATAGCGTGAGATGGTGGTGGGGTCGTCTGTGTGCACGATTTCGCCGCTGATGGTGGCGCTGGTGCGGGTGATGCCCGTAATATCGTTGGCTCTCACCACAGGCTTGCCGGCAGCATCGGGGGTGATGAACTGCATGGGAGTGGTAAAGGCATAGTTGGTGATGTCCTTGGCCGCAGGCTCTTCGTCACTCTTCGATGCGTAGGCACTTACGTAATACGTGGTGCCGCCTTCGAGTCCCGTGGCTGTTCCGGTGAAGAAGGAAGTGCCATCGTCGCCAGGAATGGTATGGTCCACGTTCAGCTCGGGTTCGTTGTCGGTGGAGATGACGAAGCCGTAGGCCGTGAGGCCGCTCGTGGCCATGGTATATTTAAAGGTGTATTTGTACTTGTTGTTGCTTTCGAGTTCGTATCCTTCTATGGACAGGGCGCCATTCATGACGGGCACGTCCTTCGGGGTGACGAAGGTGATGATTTCGCCATAGCCTGTGCCGTTGGCGTTGATGGCGTAAGCCCTACAATAGACCGTTGCGCCGGGGTCGGCGTAATTGTTGTTGGTGATTTCGGTCAGGAAAAACTCATCGCTTGAACCTTGGAAGAACACAGCATTACTAGTCAGCGGTTCTGTAATGTCTTGTTCGGTAGGTCCGCAAACAACGCCTCTTTCCGAGACAGGGCTGCCGCCGTCGTAAACCAATTTGGCATAGACTTCGGCATGGGTGGCCGTCACCTCATTGACGCTGCCGGTGATGACCACGGGAAGGTTGCTGTAGGTGGTGAAGGAGAGGGTGTCGCAGCGGTTGGTCAGGGTGCTGTTGGTGGCGAAGGCGGTCACATAATAGGTGGTGCCTGCCGTAAGGCCGGTGATGTTGATTCGCCAGCATCCGTCCTCACTGCCGGCTTGTTGGCCGTTGGAGATGGATGTGGTGGGATTGGTTGTTCCGTATTGGATGCCGTGAGCGGCGATGTTAGAGTTTCCTTTGTCGATGATGTGGTAGTGTACGGTGGCTGTGTTGGCGCCTGTGACGTCCACGTCGACGATTTCTACGATGGGTTTGCCTTGGCGCTTGTTGATGTTGAAGTTGCCGCCGCCGCTCCACACGCCGCCGCCGTCGTTGCCAGCGGTGTTGAAGGCCATCTTTCCGCCGAACATGTCGATTTGTCCGCTGGCGATGTAGATGCCGCCGCCGTTGCCTTCTTCAGCGGTGTTGTGGAGGATATGGTCGCCGTTGAGGTAGATGTTGCCTTGGTGGTTGTTGATGCCTCCGCCGTTGATTTTGGCGGTGTTGTGTTGGATGAGCGTGGCTCTCGACTTGGAGCTGTCGTCGCGGTCGATGCAGGGGCCGGTGGTGATGTCGCCGGCGTGGGTGTAGATGGCGCCGCCGCGTCCGGTGACGGCGGTGTTGCCGTCCAAGGTGCAGCCGTAGAGGAGCATGTTGCCTTGGTGGTTGTCGATGCCTCCGCCGTTGATGTTGGCTGAGTTGAGCAGGATGTCGGAGGCGTGGGCGTAGATGGAGCCGTATTTCAGGTAGATGCCGCCGCCGCGTCCGGTGGGTTCGGCCTCGGTGCCGTCTTGTCCGCGGGTTTTGTTTTGGATGAGTTCGGAGCAGAGCAGGCGGATGGTGAATCCTGTGGCGTTGGTGTGCGGGCCTTCGCAGAAGATGCCGCCGCCGTTGCCGAGCTTGGAGGTGTTGTTCTTCAGTCGGGCATGGCGGATGTCGATGCGTCCGGTGTGGTTGTTCAGGCCGCCGCCGTTTAGTTTGGCGAGGTTGTTGTAGATTTTGGTGCCGGCGTTGAGGGTGGGGTTGGTGATTTCGACGGGGAAGGGCAGGATGTCGATGTCGCCCACCATGGTGAAGGCGCCGCCGCCCATGCCGTCTTGTGCGGTGTTGTTGTTGAGCGTGCCGCCATACATGGTGATGCTTCCGGCGTGGTTGTTCATGCCGCCGCCGTTTTCGGTGGCGAGGTTGTTGTCGATGTTGGTGTTGGCGGTGATGATGGTGCCGGCGTTGGCATAGATGCCGCCGCCTTGCTTGGCCTTGTTGTATGAGATTTCGATTTGGTGGTCGGTCTCGCGTTCCTTGCCAGTGGCCTCATCGAAGTTGACGGTGATGGTGCCGCTGTGGGTGTTGATGCCGCCGCCGTTTTCGCCTGCTTGGTTGTAGGTGACCTTTGATTCGAGGTGGCGCACCGTGCCTTGGAGGTTTTCGGTGTAGTCGCGGATGTCGACGTTGCCGTGGTTGGTGTAGATGCCGCCGCCGTTGTGGTTGGCCTTGTTGCCTTCGTTGGCGACGCCATTATTATAATAGGTGTTGCCGCCCACCATGCTTCCGAGGATGTAGATGTTGCCGTTGTGGTTGTTGATGGCGCCGCCGTTGTGGTTGGCGAAGTTGCCTTCCATGTCGGCGTCGGTGACGAGGATGGTGCCGTTGTGGAGATACATGGCGCCGCCGCAGCCGGTGGTGACGTCGCCGGCGCCGGTGGTGCCGGTGCCGTTTTGGGCCTGGTTGCCGAACAAGGAGGCGAAGGTCAGTTTCAGGTCGGGGTTGGCGAAGGTTCCTGTGCCGTCGCCCATGCAGAAGATGCCGCCGCCCGAGCCGTTGGTGGCCATGTTGTTTTCGATGAGGATGTTCTTGGTGCGGTCGTCGGTGTATTCGCCCGTGGCCACCACTTTTCCGCTGTGGGTGTTGATGCCGCCGCCGTTTTCGCCTGCTAGGTTGTGGCAGATTTGGGTGATGTAGTCATTGAGGCCCGAGTCGTAGTGGTTGCTGATGTTGATGTCGCCGGTTTGGGTGTAGATGCCGCCGCCGTTGCCTTCGGCCTTGTTGCCTTCGCCAACAGCGCCGTTATCATAATAGGTGTTGCCGCCGACGATGCAACCCGACACGTTGATGGTGCCGCCGTGGTTGTTGATGCCGCCGCCGTTTTGCTGGGCATAGTTGCCTTGCAGCTCTGTCTTGGTGACGTTGATGATGCCGTGTTGCAGGTAGATGCCGCCGCCGCAGCCGTTGGTGGTGGTGATGCCGTCGTGGGTGGAGGTTCCTGTGCCTTTGGCCTTGTTGCCGATCATGTTCACGTTGATGAGGCGGATTTGTTCGGCGGTGTTGTCCTCGGAGTCGCCCATGCAGAAGACGCCGCCGCCTGAGCCGAGGAGGGCAGTGTTGTCAAGGACCTCGATGTCTTGCGAGGGGTTTTGTCCGCGTATGAAGATGCGACCGCTGTGGGTGTTGATGCCGCCGCCGTTGCGTCCGGCCACGTTGTTCTTGATTTGGCTTGCGGTGGTTTCGCCGCGCACGGTGTAGTTGGTGCCGTAGGTGGGGTCGGATGCGTCCCAGAAGTTGATGTGGATGTTGCCTTCGTGGTTATACACGCCGCCGCCGCAGCTGTCGACGGCAAAATTTTCTTCGATGATGGTGTTGGTGAGGAAGATGCCGCCATTGTTGAGATAGATGCCGCCGCCGTCGTTTTGGGCGATGTTGCCCTTGATGGTGCAGCCGCTCACTTCCCTGGTTCCGTTTGTCGCGCCAGCCAAGACACTGGCTGCCGAGCCGTTTGAAACGCCGTTGCCAGCCCAATCGTCGCCCTTGCTTCCCGTAGGGATAGCAAAGGAGCCAGTGCCCTGGATGAAGCAGTCGTCGGAGTTTTGCGAACTGGCGTTGTATTTTGCCATGTTGAGAACACCTATCTTGCCGTCGCTTATTTTGTAACATGGGACAAAGTGCGCTATCAAGGTGCCGCCAGTGACTTCTCCCGTCGATGGGTCGATGCTTGTTGTGCCTTCCCAAATCTTGGCTTCATATAATGTGACTGTACTAGTGGTATTGTTCTGTCCTTTGAATATGAGCCAATTGACTCCAATTGAAGAATCAGTGTCATCACCAAAATGGATTTTGTGGGAATTGTTTACATTGCCGGCTCCGTCCTTAATGAACTGTTGACTCTTATTCATAGCCCAGACAAAGTCTCTATGATCGTTGTTTGAACTAAGTCCGAGGGTGCTATAGTTAATATTATTATTGCAAGATGTTCCAGTACCACCTTTGCGCCAGAAATACTGGATGGCACCGCTTAAGAACCTTGTACCCAATCTGTTATTGGAGTTAAGATATGCGTATAAGAAAGTCGATTCATTGGTTGCTCTTTCGCCATGCGCCCAGATTGTATGGGTTGGCTTCGCAGCTATGCCTGTATTGATAAAGTTGCTGTTCGTATTCGTGGCTCTAATATAGTCCACTATCTTGTATTTTCCGTCGATGACATTGGGGTCCGCATCGGGTGTGTGCGACACTTCATCCAGGGTGCGGATGGCGGTGGTGATGTCGCCGTTGTCCACATACACGCCGCCGCCGTCGTTGTAGGCAACGTTTTCTTGGATGGTGCAGTCGTGGAAATAGACTGTTCCTTTCTTCATGTAGAGGCCGCCGCCGTTGCCGGTGGTCATGTCGGAGCCGTTCATAAACGCACTGTTGCCATTTTGGATGAAGGCGTGGGCATAGAGGGTGGTGTTCACTTCCGAGGTGTGTTCGTGATATGCGATGGGGTAGCCTTCCACATACACGCCGCCGCCGTTTTGGGCGGTGTTGCCTTGGATTTTCATGTCTTTGGTGTCGTCGCCTTCCTTGCCTGCGCCAATCTCCACGGTGATGTCTTGCGGGAGGATGGCTGTATTGGCAGGGATGCCGGGGCCGTGGTTTGCATCGTTATATGCCTCCACTTCGTCTTGTATGGCGCCCACGATGGCCACGCCGCCGCCGTTGGCGGCAGCGGTGTTGTTTTCGATGAGGCCGTATTTGAGCAGGGCCGAGGTGCCATAGCAGGTGGCGTTGGTTTCCCTACTGATGTAGATGCCGCCGCCCGAGCCGCTGGTGGCCGTGTTGCCCGTGATGGTGGCGCCTTCCACCCTAACACCCACCTGCAGTTGGTTGGTGGTTTCGTTGTTGCCGTCGAAGCTATAGTAATAATACTTTTGTCTTGGGTGGATCAGTTGCGCGAACACGGCCAGGCCGCCGCCGTCGCGTCCGGCGGTGTTGGCGTCGATTCTGGTGTTGGCGTCCAAGACGACGATGCCGTCCTTTGGGACCAATCTGTCGTAAGTAGCATCATCCTGCCTCTCTTCAAAGGTGGAGAAGTAGATGCCGCCGCCGTCGCGAGTGGCATAGTTGTTCCTGATGACACAGCCTTTTATGTCGGCTGTCGACTTGATGAGCATTCCGCCGCCGTCGCCAATCTTGTAGTTGTTTTCAATGGTGCAGTTTTGGAACACCGCGCCACGGGGGGGCAGCGACTGCCAACGCACGCCGCCGCCGTGGTTGTTTCTCACCACGCAATTGTACACGTCCAGCGTGCTTTTGTTCTTCGAGTTGGAACGGATGGCGGCATTGTCTTGAATGGCTCCACTCGCAGTGGCGCTGACACAGTTCTCGATGCGGCATTTGTTCAAGACGGTTGAAGCGGTTGAGTTGGCGTTCGTGTTGGCGTGTTGGACCTGGATGCAGGGATATGTTCCGGCGCAGTTGGTGAATTGGCAATGGTCAATGCTCACAGCGAGGCTTTGGTTGCTGCTGTTGGTGTTGTTGAGCGCGACGCCACCGCAGCTGTTCCCCACACTGGCCCAAAAGTTCTTGACGGTAACGTTCTCGAGGATGAGCGTGCCGCAATTGACACGGAATAGTGTGCCTCCGATGGGATTGCCGCTCAAGGTGCAGGTGCCGTTAGAAGCGCTCACGGTGCTGCCGCCGTCGATGACGAACTGCCTCTTGGTCGTTTGCGCATAGGCCTCGGGGAGCGTGTCGTTAGGGGCAGCGTAGGTGGTGGGCAGGCCTTTGAAGATGAGCTGCCTGTCGGCGGCGGCCACCGTACTGCTCTGGTCGATGGTAAAGATGCCTCTGTAAACGTTGTCAAAAGAAAAGTTGCTACCGATTTCCAGTGTCACTTCCGAGTCATAGGTAAAGGAAGTGGTCGTATAGGTGTCGCTCAGAAATGGCACCAACTCTGGATAGGAAGTGACCGGAGCGCCATTGAATGTCAAACTGGTGAGGTCAACAGAACCCAACTCGAATGACAACTGGACTCTGTTGGCAGTTATTTTAAACCACCCATCATCGATTTTCACGGGATGGGTGGTGCAGAAGACAATCTTTATCCTGTTGTCACTCGCACCATTGGAATTGTTGCCGATTTCACGGCCTTTAATGTTTGTGTAAGGCCCTATGTCACCATAGGCGTTCGGGTCGGGCATGTTGTCGTAATACACATAGAATTGCTCGGGATTTTCTGGGTCTGTAATGAGATAGTAAACCCTTTCGTCTTGGTCATTGGCAGTGTCCCAAGTCTGCCAGTTTCGCGCCAGGGCGGTTTTCCCGCCCAAGAGCAGCGTAAAGAACGCAAGCATTAGAAGTTTGATTCTCAATGCGTTGGTTTTTGTTGTGTAACGTTTTTCCATAGTTGGATTCAAGTTAGTTATGTTATTCATTGTTATTTTTGTTGTATTCTTAATAAACCCTTCATTCTATGCAAATTTCGTGCCGAAAAACATGTTTTAGCATGTCGGCACCAAATACCGATGTTTAAAATTTCGCAAAAATACGAAAAAAAAAGCATATGGAGGTTGGTTTTTTGGAAAAATTTATAGGGGGGGGTAATTTGTTGATTATTAATGGTTTAGGGTGGGTTGGAGGTAGGAGGTAAGAGGTAAGAGGTTGGAGGTTGGAGGTTGGAGGTTGGAGGTAAGAGGTTGGAGGTTGGAGGTGGTGGATGCCGCTGGCAAAGAAAATTGGTGGAATCTGTGTGTCACCAAACGAATCGGAAATTCGCTTCATTCGCGAAATTCGCCGTTATTAATCCGGTAGGCGTATTTATCCCTATGATTTCGTCCAAGGCGATGGCTTCCACAGGCAAAGAAAATTGGTGGAATCTGTGTGTCACCAAACGAATCGGAAATTCGCTTCATTCGCGAAATTCGCCGTTATCGATGCACTGGACGAGGCTGTTGGTTTTGTATTCGCTGCAAACCATAGATTTGCAGCGTGATTGTCTGCAAGCAGGTTTGTAAGTGCAAAAGGTACATTTTTTTTCGGGGGTGTGGCGGGGTGTGGGGTTTACTCCCCCGCCCTGCGGGCACCCCCTCTGGGAGGGGGAAGCCTACCGGACGATGGCCTGGCGGGGTGTGGGGGGGACTCCCCCGCCCTGCGGGCTCCACGTCTGGGAGGGGGAAGCCTACCGGACGATGGCCTGACGGGGTGTGTGGGGGACTCCCCCGCCCTGCGGGCTCCACCTCTCAGAGGGGGAAGCCTGGCGGACGATGGCCTGGCGGGGTGTGTGGGGGACTCCCCCGCCCTGCGGGCACCCCCTCTCAGAGGGGGAAGCCTGGCGGGGTGATGCCGTAGGTCGCAGACCTACGGTTAGGGGATGTTTCGCCCTCCGGGCGAGGGGTAAGCGCATCTGCTTCAGTCTATTCGCTTCAGGATGTCGCGGAGGAAGGTGTCTGTGATGTTCTCGTAGTCGCTCTTGTCGTAGATGTAGAGGAGTTGCAGTTCGTCTTCCACGATGCGTGCCCGTATGATGACACGAGCGCCGCCGCTCTTGCCTCGACCTTTTGAGGTGATGGCAAGACGAATCTTTCGTGCCCCGTCTGCCAGTTCCACGCCCTGCTCTGGATTTGCGAGCAGCGAGGCGAGCAGGCGCTCGAAGTCGTCTTGGAGCGACTTGTGGCGTTTCTTCAGGCGTTTGTAGGCAATCTTGAAGTCTTCGGAGATTCTCACCCTCATAAGGCCCTGAGTGCTTCGATGGCTTCGTCAGCGCTCATGCTGGGCGCGTTTTCCACCTGTTTCATGCTCCGTTTGATGGTGCGAGCCAGCCTGTAGGCCTGTTCCAGTTCCAGTATCCTGTTCCAGCGGCTGACACTCATCCTCACGGTGACGCTCCGGGCGTTTCGTTCAAGTACACACATTCGGTTTTCCCTTTCTTTCTTTTTTTGTGCTGTTGTTTTCTGTCGGCAAAGGTAGGCATTTTTGTTGGATGGCGGATGGGTGGGGCGGATTTTTTGCCTGGCGGGGTGTGTGGAGGGGACTCCCCCGCCCTGCGGGCTCCACCTCTGGGAGGGGGAAGCCTGCCGGACGCTGGCCTGGCGGGGTGATGCCGTAGGTCGCGGACCTACGGTTAGGAGATGTTTCGCCCTCTGGGCGATTATTTTCCCAGTGCTTCTTCGGCTTGCTTGAGAGTGCCGCGCTCGCCGTTGATGAAAGCGATGACGAATGCGTCTTTGTAGCCTAAGTCTCGGACTTCGGTTTGGCGTTTCTGGGCTTCGGCTTTGGTGGCGAAACGTCCTGAGATGTAACGGTATGCGCCGCCGTATTCATACACCTCGACGTCTTTCACGCCTTTGAAGGCCTTGTCGGTGGAGGGCACCTTCTTGTCGCGGCTGGCAAACTGCACGGTGAAGTAGGTGCCTCCCGTGGCGACGGGTTTCTCTTCGGCCTGTGTCTGGGCGGAGGTGTGGTTCTCGGCCTCAAACTCACGCTTGTATTCCTCGAAGGCGCGATAGAGGGCCAAGGCCATCTGCGTTTGGCCTTTCTCGGAGTTGAGGAATGCTTCTTCCTTGGCGTGGTTGATGAAGCCCAACTCGACGAGGATGCTCGGCATGGAGGTCTTCCAAAGCACGAGGAACCCTGCCTGCTGCACGCCACGGTCGTGGCGGCCCACCTTCTTGGCGAACTGCTGCTGCACCTTGCCCGCCAAGGCGAGGCTTTGGCTCTGATAGAGGCTTTGGGAGAGGGAGAAGAGGATATAGGCCTCGGTGCTGTTGGGGTCGAAGTTGTCGTAGGCCTCGGTGTTGTCTTCGAGGAGGATGGCGGCGTTTTCCTTTTTGGCCACTTCGAGGTTTTTCTCGTTTTTCGACTCACCCATGACGAAGGTCTCGGCACCGTAAGCCGAATTGGGTGTTCCCGTGGAGTTGCAGTGGATGGAGACGAACACGTCGGCGTTGTTGCGGTTGGCGATGGCGGCACGTTCGCTCAGTTCGATGAACTTGTCGGTCTTGCGCGTATAGATGACCTTCACGTCGGGCAGGTTCTCTTCGATATAGGCCCCGAACTTGAGCGCGACGGCCAAGTTGAGGGTCTTCTCGTTGGTGACCTTGCCCAAGGCGCCGGTGTCCTTGCCGCCGTGGCCCGCGTCGATGACGATGGTCTGTATCTTCTCGCCCTTTTGCGCCAAGGCACACAAAGGCAGCAGAAAAACCAGGAAAAAAACACCAAAACGAGAAATCTTACGTTCTATCATATCCAAATAATATTAATGCGCAAAGAAAAACTATCTTTGCAGCGGATTTCGTCGCACAAAAGTAATCGTTTTCACGTTGACAAAACGCACGACATACAAGAAATATTTTCTATCGGCAGTCCTTTCGTTGCTCGCCGCTATGCTTCTGTCGTTTTATGGATGCAAGCAACTCGCTCATACTGAGAAAGATAATTACAACATCGAACCTCCAACGACGGATAGCGTTGTTGTCGTTCAAGAACGCATCACGGACACGATTACGATAACGACGGATAGCATCGCTACGTTAGATACGGTTATGGTATTGGACACAATTTCCACATTGGATTCCATTGTGGAGACGCAAAGCATTGCGTCTCTACAGGATACGACGTCCAACGACACCCTCAAAACCATGACCCGCCATCGCATCACGCCACGCCGTTCCGAGTCGGCCATCGAGACGAAGGTCGTCTGCTCGGCTTCCGACTCGTCGTATCGCGACATGAACAAGAAGAGAATCTACTATTACGGCGGCGCCAAGGCGCAGTACGACGACATCACCCTTGAGGCCGCCTATCTCGAATTCGACCTTGAGACCAGCACTTGCCTCGCTCGGGGCGTGACCGATTCGTTGGGCAAGGTACATGGCCGCCCCGTCTTCACCCAAGGCGAGTCGACCTTCGAGGCTTTGGAGATGCAGTACAACTTCAAGTCGAAGAAGGGCATCATCACCAAGGTGTGGACCGAGGAGAGCGGCGGCTACCTGCACGGCGAGCGCATCAAGCGCATGGACGACAACACCATCCACATCCGCACGGGCGGCTACACCACCTGCGACCTCAAGGACCACCCGCACTACCAGTTCAAGTTCACCAAGGCCAAGGTCATCCCCGACGACAAAATCGTCACAGGCCCGATTTACATGACCATCGCCGACATCCCGCTGCCGCTGGCACTGCCTTTCGCCATGATCCCCAACACGAAAGGCAAGAAGTCGGGGCTCATCATCCCCACCTACGGCGAGTCGGCCAACCGAGGCTTCTACCTCGAGAACGGCGGCTACTACTGGGCCATCAACGACAACTACGACCTGCAAGTGCTGGGCGACATCTACACCCGTGGCTCGTGGGGCATCAAGCCGACCTTCCGCTACAACCAACGCTACCGTTTCAACGGCTCGATGGCCTTGGGCTTCGCCATCAACAAAATCGGCACGAAAGGCGCCGCCGACTACCAAGAGAGCACCGACTTCAAGATCCACTGGACCCACAAGCAAGACCCCAAGGCACACCCACGGCGCAACTTCTCGGCCAACGTCAACATCGTGAGCTCCAACTTCAACAAATACAACGCCCAAACCACCACCGACCAGCTGAGCAACACCTTCCAGTCGAGCATCAGCTACCAGACCAACTTCGGCGGCAAGGTCTACCTCACCCTCAACGCCAACCACAGCCAGAACACATTGACGCGGCAGGTCACCGCCTCGCTACCCGAGATGACCCTGACCGTCAACACCTTCTACCCCCTGAAGAACGTCGGCAAGGCGGGCAAGAAACGTTGGTACCAGAGTCTCAGCATGGGCTATACGATGAACGGCAAGGCCTACGTCAGCGACGTGGACACGGTGCTTTTCCGAGGCATCACCGACGACTTCGGCGGCTGGGCCCGCGAAATGATGCGCGACCATATGCAGACGGGCATCTCGCACCGCGTGCCCATCAGTGCCACCATCAAACTGTTCAAGCATTTTTCGTGGACCAACAACCTGACGTTCAACGACTACATGTACTTCAAGCGCGTCGAGAAGCAGTGGATCCAAGACACCGACTCGACGGGGTTCATGCAGGCCGACACCATCCATGGCTTCCGCAACTTAGTGGATTTCAGCGCAAGCACCAACCTCACCACCAAGGTCTACGGCATGATGAACTTCGCCAAGGGTCCCATCCGTGCCATACGCCATGTGTTCACCCCCACCATCGGCTTCACCTACCGTCCCGACTTCGGCGACCCGAAATGGGGCGTTTACGGCACTTACATCGATGCCAACGGCAGGGAGCAGGTCTACAACAAATACGAGAGGGCACTCTACGGCACGCCTTCGCAAAACCACCAGGGCTTGCTCACCTACAGTTTCGGGAACAACTTGGAAATCAAGGTGCCGTCGAGTGCCGACACCATCACGGGCATTAAGAAGATCCCCATCTTAGAGTCGTTAAGCATCTCAGGCAACTACGACATCACCAAGGACTCGGTCAACTTCTCCCCTGTCTCCATCAGCGGGCGCACCACGCTGTTCAAGAAACTGGGCATCAACTACAGCAGTTCGTGGGACCCTTACGCCGCCGACTCGTTGGGTCGCCGCATCAACCGTTTCGAGATTACCGACAACAAGCGTCTCTTCCGCAAGACTGGCTCGTCGTGGCGGTTCAGCATGAGCTACAGTTTCAACCAGAACGACCTCAAGAAACTACAAGGCAAGAAAGGCAGTCAGGCCTTGCGCGACGAGATCAACGAGAACGCCAAGAAATCGGGTTTGTTCGACCCCGACGAACTCAACGAAATCTTAGGCAACCCCAACGCCTACATCGACTGGACCACGCCATGGTCGCTCTCGCTGAGCTACAACCTCACCTACACGACCTCCGTCGCCTACGCTGCCTTCATGGGCATCGCCACCAATTCCTATGTGCATACCGTTGGCCTCAACGGCGACATCAGCATCACGCCCAAGTGGAAGGTGACCTTCTCGTCGGGATGGGACTTCATCAACAACAAGATTTCGTACACCAACCTCAGTGTCTACCGCGACCTCCACTGCTGGGAGATGCGCTTCAACTGGATCCCCGTCGGCAGCTACAAGAGCTGGAACTTCACCATCAACGTGAAGGCGCAAGCGCTGAAGGACTTGAAGTATGAGAAGAAGAAAGACTATCGGGATAATTAGGTAGGAGGTTTGAGGTTTGAGGTGGGAGGTTTGAGGTTTACGAGGTGTAGGGGTGGTACTAAGTGGCTGTCGATTTTGCCGTTTTTCGTTTCCAGTTGAATCATTTTTTTTATTTTTGCGGCGATTATTAACCTACATTAATTGCTTCATTCATGAAAAAACTCCTTACCCTTATGCTCGCTTTGGCCTTTAGTATGGGCCTGAAAGCGCAATGCCACATTACGGAAGCCGTCGATTTCACGGCGACCGACATCTACGGACGCGAAGTGCACCTGTTCGACATCCTCGACAACGGACAGTATGTGCTCATCGATTTCTTCTTCACCACTTGTAGCGGCTGCATCCAAACCATCCCCTACGTCGAACAAGCATATCACGCCCTCGGCTGCAACATGCACGACGTGTTCTTCATGGAAATCGACCAAGGCGACAGCGAGGCGGCCTGCGTCAATTGGGCGACCAACTACGGCGTGGAATATCCCACCATCAGTGGTGTGGCTGGAGGCACCAACATTTGCATCCAATACGGCATATCCATGTTCCCCACCTGCATCCTGATTGCACCCGACCGCCAAATCGTCATCCAAGACCTTTGGCCAATCTCCAACGTCCAATCCATCATCAATGCTTTGCAACCTTACGGCATCGAGCAGCACGACTGCAACGCTCCTGCCCTTGACCCGCAAGTGAGCATCAGCATCGACTTGGTCATGGAGACCGAGGTCACGGCCACCTTTACGCCTAATGCTGAATGCGCCTCTTATGCCTATACGATTGCCACCGAGGCTGAAATCCAAGAATGGATGGCCATTGCCGGTCTCGAATTGCCCGAATACCTCTGGAACTACGGCATCCCCGGCTCTGACATCCTCTCCAACACCTTCAGCGACCTGACCCCTAACACGGAATACATCATCTTCGCCGTGCCCGCCGACATCGACGGCAACCTTGGCGATGTCGTAAGAGAACCCGTCACCACCACGCCTGGCGGCACCACTGAAATCATGGAAGACTTCACTGGCATCGACATTGAAGGCAACGAAATTCATCTCTACGACATCCTCGACGCAGGTCAGGCTGTGTTCATCAACTTCTTCCTCGCCGGCGACCCGTTCAGCGAGACTCCCATGCCCGACGTGCTTGAAGCCTACCGTCTCTATGGTTGCAACGAACACGATGTGTTTTTCATGGAAATCTGCCCCAATGCCGGCGATGCAACTTGCCAAGCATGGGTTGAAGGGTTCAATGTGCAATATCCCACCATCAGCCGTGACGGTGGCGGCAACGACATCGTTCAGGCCATCCCTGTGGCCCTTTATCCTGGCTTCATGCTCATCCGCCCCGACCACACCATCGCTAAGCGCGAAGTCTATCCGCCTACGCTCGAATACTTCGTTAGGGCCATGGACGATGAAAGCTATGAGCAGCATGAGTGCCCATACGACGAAACACTGACTTTCAGCATGAACACGGTTAATTTGAATTACTGCGAAATGGCTTATATTACCATTTACAACAACTCTGCCGAGGATGCTACAATCACGAGCATTTGTGATGAGAGATATGAGTTAGACTTCACTTTTGATGGACAAGAGATGTTCTCATGTTATTTCCCGATGGAATATACCATTCCACAAGGTGAATCCGTTGAGTTAGGTATCGTATGTTGTGTGACTGGCAAAGCCATCGTCCCTAACCTTGTCACCATTTCGAGCAACCTGCCTGATGCGCAGTTCGTAGTCATGGTGGACGACACTTGGTCGGTGGATGAGAACGAGGCTTCGGCCACGCTCTTCCCGAATCCCGCCAACGACTTCGTAACCCTCAGCGGCGAAAGCCTCGGCATAGTGCGTGTCTATAACGCCCTCGGCCAAAAGGTGGACGAATTCGAGGCCAACAGCAGCGAACTCCGCATCAACACGATGGGCTACGAAAATGGCGTGTATTTCATAAAGACCAACGGACAAGCGATAAAGTTCGTGGTAAGACATTGATGTAATCCTCACCATATCAAAAAAACCGCCTCGATTGCTCGGGGCGGTTTTTCATATTAATTTAAGGTGCAGATTACATCATCAGGAACGACATCATCACACCGGCTGCAACGGCAGAGCCGATAACGCCCGAAACGTTCGGGGCCATGGCGTGCATGAGCAGGTGGTTTGACGGGTCGTACTTCTGGCCTTCCACTTCGACGACGCGGGCACTGTCGGGCACGGCCGACACGCCAGCGGCACCGATCATCGGGTTGATCTTCTCTTTCAGGAAGACATTCATCAACTTGGCACCAAGCAGACCGCCAGCGGTGGCCACGCAGAACGAGGCTGCACCGAGGACGAAAATCTTGATGGAACTTGAAGTGAGGAACACGGAAGCCTGCGTGGAAGCACCCACGGTGAGACCCAAGACGATGGTCACGATATCAATCAACGGGTTGGAGGCCGTGTTCTGCAAACGCTTCACCACACCCGACTCCTTGATGATGTTGCCGAAGAACAGCATACCCAGCAGCGGCAAGGCCGTGGGGCTGATGAAGGTGGTCAGGATGAGGCCGACGATGGGGAACATGATCTTTTCGGTCTTGTTCACCATGCGCGGGGCGGCCATCTTGATCATACGCTCCTTCTTCGAAGTCAGCAGACGGATGATGGGCGGCTGGATCACGGGCACCAAAGCCATGTAGGAATAGGCCGCAATGGCGATGGGGCCGATGAGGTTGCGCGTCCCGTTCATGCCGTTGGCCAAACGTGAGGACAGGAAGATGGCGGTGGGACCGTCGGCACCACCGATGATGCCGATGGCGCCAGCCTCACGCAGGTTGAAGCCGAGGTAGAGGGCACCGATGAAGGTCAGGAACACGCCCAATTGGGCGGCGGCACCGAGGATCATCAGTTTCGGGTTGGCGATGAGCGACGAGAAGTCGGTCATGGCGCCGATGCCAAGGAAAATCAATGGCGGATAGACACCCGAAGTCACGCCGAAGTAGAGATAGTTCAGCACACTGCCCTTTTGGTAGAGACCCGTCTGAAGGTTCAGTTCGCCGCTTTGGAACAGGCTGGTCATCAGACCTTTCACGCCTTCAATGTCGTGGTTGGTCAACTCATATTTAGTCAAATCCAAGTTGTCAACTGTTTTAAGGGCTTCGCTCAGGACTAGATGCTTATCACCTGGGTTGTCGCCAAAGATGGTGACCAACAGGGCCTTTGCCGTATTCAAATCGAAATCAAGCGTCCCTGCATCTACCATACCCTGTAGGTTAGCCATGGCTTCAGTGAAACTGATGCCCGTGCCTTGGAAGAACGGGATGTTGCCGCAGATGATACCCGTGCCAATGGGGATGAGCAGCATGGGCTCGAACTCGAAGCGGACGGCCAAGAAGATGAAGAGGATACCCACCAGGATCATGATGATGTTACCCAACTTGCAGTTTCTGAAGCCCGTGAGCAGCCAGAAGTTGTGCAGACCTTCTTTCAAGCGGTCTTTCGTCGACATTCCCTGAATCTCCTCTTTCGCAGCCACATGAGACTTGGCGTTTTTGCCTTCCAGTGTAGTCACGCGCTGGTTGAGGTTTTCGATTTGTTGACCCAGTTCAGCCGTTTTTTCAGCAACGATGGCATCGGCCATTTCGGCCAGTTGGGCGTTGCTTTCCTGGGCGGTCATCTCGCTCACCTGTTCGGTCTTCCCGAGGTCGGCGACCCTGGTGGCGAACGTCGGGTTGTTGACCACCAAGAGGTTCAGCAGCATCAAGAGCACCAACGAGCCGATGATGACAGCAGGTTTTCTGTAAATACTTTTCTTGCCTAACATGGTCTTATCCGATTACGATTAAAGTATCACCTTGGAGCACATTGTCGCCCTGGCGGCAGTTGATGGCGGTGATGGTACCGTCAGCCTCGGCCAGCAGGTTGTTTTCCATCTTCATGGCTTCG
>JBGUHI010000074.1:0-10668 GCA_045111995.1 Candidatus Limimorpha sp.
TCTTCCCTACCTCTCGTCTCTCTGGGAAAGCGGGTGCAAAAGTACAACTTTTCTGATTACGTACAACAACTTTTTTCAATTATTTTTTATCACATTATGTATAACACTGTGTATCAGTGAAATAATTTTTCATAGCAACAAAAAACGAAAGG
This sequence comes from Candidatus Limimorpha sp., assembly GCA_045111995.1. Taxonomy (GTDB): domain Bacteria; phylum Bacteroidota; class Bacteroidia; order Bacteroidales; family F082; genus Limimorpha. The sequence goes on from JBGUHI010000074.1 coordinate 153, forward strand.
AATTCGACACCTTATTATATATAGTCCGTCTCATTCCACCTCCCCATAGCAGTCAAAATAATCCGCCTGCGTAATTCTGACCTGATAGAACTTGCCGATTTCCAACTCATTATCTGCGGAGATGAGGATTTCATCGTCCACCTCGGGCGAGTCGTATTGGCTGCGACCGATGTAATAGTCGCCCTCCAAACGGTCGATGAGGACCTTTTCAACCTTTCCGACGCGTTGAGCATTGATTTCCAAGGAAATATCCTGTTGGATGGCCATCAGCTTTTCGACACGTTCTTGTTTCACCTCGTTGGGGACGTCGTCTTTCATCTCGTAGGCGGCAGTGCCTTCTTCGGGCGAGAAAGCGAACACGCCTGCCCGCTCGAAACGCATGTCCTTGACAAACTGGCAAAGCTCCTCAAAATCAGCTTCGGTTTCTCCCGGAAAACCAACAATAAAGGTGGTGCGGAAAGCAATGTCGGGCACATGGCGGCGCACATTCTCCACAAAACCGATGGTTTGCTCGCGGTCCACACCACGGCGCATATCCTTTAAAATATGTGTGCTAATATGTTGCAAAGGCAAGTCGATGTAATGGCAAATCTTGGGATTCTCGCGCATCAGGTCCAACAACTCATCAGGGAAACCGAGCGGATAACCGTAATGCAACCTAATCCATTCAAAACCATCAATATCGCACAAAGCTTTCACTAACTCCGCGATGTGAGACTTGCCGTCAATGTCGTGGCCGTAATAGGTCAGGTCTTGGGCAATGAGGATGAGTTCCTTCACACCCTGCTTGGCCAAGCCTTTCGCCTCCTCAATGAGGTTTTCCATTGGTACGGAAACGTGGTTGCCACGGATGAGCGGGATGGCACAGAAGGCACAACGGCGGTTGCAGCCCTCGGAAATTTTCAAATAAGCGTAATGTTTCGGAGTAGATAACACACGGCGACTGCAATATTGCGGCTGCGGTGCTTCTTTCAGCAGGTCGGCAGCAATCAGATTGACGCTTTCCACGCCATAAAAGCCGTCCACCTCGTGGATTTCTTTCTGCAAGTCCTTGCGGAACCGTTGCGAGAGGCATCCCGTGACATATAATTTGCTGATTTTACCTTGCTTGCGCAACTCAGCATATTCCAAAATGGTATCCACAGACTCCTCTTGCGCATCGCCGATGAAACCACAAGTATTGATGATGACCACATCTGATTTCCTATCGGAATCGTGGCGTATTATATAACGGTGTTCCAGCAAAGCCGCCAGATGCTCTGAATCGACTTTGTTTTTAGAGCAGCCGAGGGTGATGATATTTAGGGTTGGTTTGCGCATATCTATTATTCATTTAGTTTTCTCTTCAATCCCTCAACCCCATAATAATCCAGCACATAAATGGGAAACGCGCTTAAAACCGCAACTTCGGGGCATTTGTGATTGATGTGCTTCTCTTGCTGCTTCTCAAAAATGGTACTTTGAGTTTCAATTTGAGCGGGTAAGTCAAAAACATCGTGGACCAGATAATTCATTTTCGAAACATGCGCACGGATGAGTTCTTGCCATATTTCCTTGGTGTACTGGTTGATATTGGTCAACTGAGGACGACACTCTGATGCCGAAACCGTCTTGTAATGAGGCTCGTTCATGCAGGATTCCACATTCTCACAATTGTCCTTGTATGGGCAGTTGAACCGCTTACATTTCACGGTAAGCTCCTTGAAACTATCCATATCCTTATAATGGCGTATTGCCTCCAGCATAGGATAACTTATATAAAGCAGTCCATTTTCGGTTTCATTGTCAAAATAGTCAAGCATTTCTTTTAGTTTGCCATCGTCGGCCATGGTAGAGTGCGCATCATAGTCAAAGAACAAGTAAATGGACGCAAAACTGTCGCGATTATAGTCGTGCAAAATGGCTGCGTTATCTTCGTTGCGTTCTTTGAGGAGGTCCACCATGTCGAAAGCAAATTCCTCAGCTTTCAGTTGCTTGTATAACTGGTAGATTTCGGCATCATAGACACACTTCACCGAAATCCTTTTGCCAAGGAAATTTTGATCGAGCTTGTCCACATACTTGGACTCAGCCCGAACCCCCTCAAACACGAAAAGATGTAATTCGCTATTCGACATGGAATGCTCCTGCTCTATATATTTTCTCAATATTATGACCGGATCTTAACTCCTTCTCGGTGCAAGCCTGTAGAGGTTTAATCTTGTTGTTTTGCAATATGAAGTTGCAATCAGGGCGCAGCAGGTCGTTCGTCATCAGATAGGTGTTGTGGGAAGAAGTGAAGACTTGGCAATCCATGTTAAACAACTGCTTGCACACTTCAAACGACAGTCTGAAATGATAGAAAGCGTCAAATTCATCGATAAAGACAAAAGATGCAGCAGACATTCTCTTAATCCACACATATAGCAGTTCCAATGCTTTTGTTCCCGTTGACGCTATTGTCAGGAATGGAATCGTGTTGCCTCCAATCTCGCAATACAAAATCCTGTCACCCTCTTTGGGAGAGACAAACTTGAATTCTTGTTCGCTCACTTTGGTCAGGAACTGTGAGAAATCATCGACGTACTTATTTTGAATGATAAATTCTTCTAAACCAAAACTCGTAGTCTCAAGGCCTATAAATTCGCGGCTATCCAAATTCTTAAACCACAACATAGAGTTGACAAAAGCGATCAGTTTTACGATGTAATGATCTTGTGGAAAAGGATATGAAGCTATCAGAAAACTGATAACAGACACGCTGTTTACATTCTGCTTGAAGTTTTCTTTAACCGTGGCATCAACTTTAAATTGTTCATCATCAATTTCAAAGATAGAGCTATCTTTTCTGAATACCTGTTTATGATTCACTATCAGCGATTCAGCAACGAGCAATCCGACAGAATTCTTCGAATAGCTGTATTCCACAAGTTCATTATCAAACTTAAACACATATTCAAACTCCACTGGAGAATTTGGATTGCCTGTATAAACAAAGTTTGAATAATAATCGGCTTTTTTCCATTTCACTGATAGATGGTTTTCAATATCGAACAAAGCCAATGCGAAATTTGATTTTCCGGATCCATTGGGACCATAAACAATGCCATTCTTGATGATACCATCTTTTATGACCTGTGTGTTAAACTCATAATTGCTAGGGTGCGACAAATCCCATTCTATTCTTTCGGCAAAACCTCGGAAATTTTTTACGGAAAATTTGACTAACATGATTGTATTCTGTTGAATTTACAGCGCAAATATACAAACTTTTTTGTAATCACCGTAATTTTTTTACGGAAAAATCAGTTTTTCATACAAAAGTGACAAAATCGGGGCGACAACAAAAAAAAGTCGATTCCCTTTCAAAAACCGACTTTGTTTTGAAACAGATTGTGGCTTGTCATTCAAACAGCGAATCCACAAACGCCTTCCTGTCAAAAATCTGTAAATGGTCAATGCCTTCGCCGACGCCGATGTATTTGACCGGAATCTTGAACTGGTCGGAAATGCCGATGACCACGCCGCCCTTGGCAGTGCCGTCGAGCTTGGTCAAAGCCAGGGCATTGACCTCGGTGGCAGCGGTGAACTGCTTGGCCTGTTCGATGGCGTTTTGGCCTGTGGAAGCATCCAGAACGAGCAGAATCTCATGTGGCGCATCGGGGACAACCTTCTGCATGACGGTCTTGATCTTGGTCAATTCGCGCATGAGATTGACCTTGTTGTGCAGACGGCCAGCCGTGTCGATGATGACCACATCAGCATCTTGGGCCACCGCCGACTTCACCGTGTCAAAAGCCACAGAAGCGGGGTCGGCACCCTGACCTTGCTGCACGATGGGCACCCCTACCCTCTCAGCCCAAATCTGGAGTTGGCTGACGGCAGCGGCACGGAAGGTGTCGGAAGCTCCGAGCACAACCTTCTTGCCCGCCTTCTTGAAGTTATGGGCCAACTTGCCGATGGTGGTGGTCTTGCCCACGCCGTTCACGCCAACGACCATAATCACATACGGCTTCTTGTCCGACGGAATGTCAAACGTAGTGCCGTCGCCCGACTCGTTCTCCTGAAGCAAGGCCATGATTTCCTCTTTCAGGATATTGTTCAACTCACTGGTTCCCACATATTTGTCGCGAGCCACGCGGGCTTGGATACGGTCGATGATTTTCAACGTGGTTTCGACGCCCACGTCGGAGGTGATCAGGATTTCCTCCAGATTGTCCAACACCTCGTCATCAACGGTCGATTTGCCGATGATGGCTTTGGAGATGCGAGAAAAGACTGTAGTCTTGGTCTTTTCAAGCCCTTTGTCGAGGTCTTCTTTTTGTTCTTTCTTTCGGGTTAAAAATGAGAATAGGCCCATGATTTTTCTATTTGACGCGGGACTTCGAGACGCGGGACGCGAGACGTAGCCTCACGGAATTTCACAATCAAATTTTTCTTGACGCGGGACTTCGCTACACAGGACGCGAGACTATTGGCCTCATGTCTCGTGTCAAATCGTCTCATGTCTGATTAAACACAAAAAGGCTCTCCCATAATGGTTATGGAAAAGCCTGATTTTCAACTGATAACTTTAATTATCTCTTAGCAAGGAATTCCTGAACCTTGTCGGCGGGAACGACGGTCTCCTCGAAATAGTAGGCACCAGTCTTCTCAGAACGCTTCATTCTGATGATCTTGCTATAGGTCTTGTCCAAGCTACGCAGGGTAGCAACAGCTTTCTTTGCCATAACTCTAATTATTTAATCTCCTTGTGGAGGGTCATTTTCTTGAGAATCGGGTTATACTTCATCAACTCCAAACGGTCGGGAGTGTTCTTCTTGTTCTTCATGGTGTAGTACCTCGAAGTGCCGGGCATTCCGCTGGCCTTGTGTTCAGTGCATTCGAGAATGACCTTCACGCGTGCGTCTTTCTGTTTCTTTGACATTGCTTATACTCCTTTCAAATTTGGCTGCAAAAGTACAACTTTTTCAGATACCCGCAACCGATTTCAAAAAATTTTATTCTCCTTGTATGACATTATTCACAATTTGCAGAATTTCAACCTCTTGCGTCATAGCAGCAGCTTCGATTTCGGCGGCTTCCTTCAGAATTTCGGCCTTGAAAGCCTCGTCTTTGAGCGATGCGGCGTTGATTTTGACATTCAAATGGGCTCCCATGACGGCGGAACGGGCGCACAAAGCTCCCACGCCAGCATCAGTGACGGAGTTCGGATTGCCGGTTTCGGCCATGGCGCGGACGACCTCAAAGGCCTTGAAGGCGACCTTCATCGTGCGGAAAGGCACCTGAGTGGCATACTTGGTGGCCTCTTGGATGGCAGCGCTGCGGGCAGCCTTCTCCTCGTCGGTCTTCTTCGGCAGACCGAAAGCGTCCATGATCTTATTGAAGGCGTTGGTGTCCTCATCAACGAGTTCAAGCAGCTCGTCCTTGACGGCCTGACCCTTGACAGCCCAGTTGGAGAACTCTTCCCAGCGCTCGTCCCAACCCGGCTTGTGCGATGATAGGTTGGCAACCATAGTGGCCAACGAGGCACCAAGAGCACCCATGTAGGCCGAGATGGAACCACCACCAGGAGCAGGGCTTTCTGAAGCGGTCTCGTTGGCGAAGCCCGTGCAGGTCATGTCGACGAGTTTCTTCTGGGTATGGTCTTCGATGAGGTATTCGATGACCTTTTCCTTCGGGTCGAAAGGTTTCAGGTCGTCGAGGCCCATTGACTTGATGGCGATCTTCATGATTTCCTCTTCGCTCACGCCGAGGCTGCGCTGCTGCTTGGCCAGGTAGAACTTACCGGCATCCATCAGCACCTTCTTGGGCACGAGGCCGACGATCTCACAACCGGTGACGCGCACGCCACGGGCGGCAGCCTTGGCGCAGACTTCCTCAAAACAGACATGCACTGGCGAAACACTAATGTTGGTGATGTTCATCGACACCTGGGCGATGCCGTAGTCCTCGATGAACCAGCCGATGGCCTTGGTGGCCTTCAGTGTGCCGGGAATCATAATCGGCTTGCCGTTCTCGTCCTTCATCGGTTTGCCGGTCACCTTGCCGCCTTCGCGCATCGGGCGACCCTTTTCGCGCACGTCGAAAGCGATGGCGTTGGCGCGGCGCGTCGAGGTGGTGTTGAGGTTATAGTTGATAGCCACGAGGAAGTCGCGGGCACCCACCTGGGTGGCACCCGTGTGGGCCACGTGTTCGTTCCATTCGTTGGGGCCAAAGTCGGGCTTCCACTGCTCCGTGCCGAGGCGCGAGGCCAAGGACTCGTATTCACCCGTGCGGCAATAGGCCAGGTTGCGGCGCTCTTTGATGTAGGCGGCCTCTTCATAGCAGTAGATCGGGATATTCAGCTCGTCGCCGAGACGTTTGCCCAGCTTGTGGGCATACTCGACCACCTCTTCCATGGTGATGTTGCTCACGGGGATGAGTGGGCACACGTCGGTGGCGCCTTGGCGCGGGTGGGCGCCGTGGTGCTGGCTCATGTCGATGAGTTCGGCGGCTTTCTTCACCACGCGGTAGGCAGCTTCGCACACAGGCTCAGGTTCACCCACAAAGGTGATGACAGTGCGGTTGGTGGTCATGCCGGGATCCACGTCTAGCAGCTTAACACCGTCCACTTTCTCGATTTCAGCGGTCACTTGGTCAATGATATTCTTGTCGCGGCCTTCGCTGATATTCGGCACGCATTCGATGAGTTGTTTCATATATCGTTGATTAATTGTTGATTGTTTAATCGTTGTTTGACGCGAGACTTCGGGACGCGGGACACGGGACAATTTGACCCGCTTTGCGTCACTGCGAGGCACGAAGCAGTCCAGACAATAAGCCTTTTTTCTGGATTGCTTCACTTCGTTCGCAATGACGCGAAGCGACCCTTCGTCGCCGCGGCAAAGGTAAGGCTTTTTTCGATACGAAGAGAAATCGTTTTTAAGGATTATTGCAACTTGAAATTGACAGGAACAGTATATGAAACCTTTACCGCTTCCCCATCTTGTATTCCAGGCTTAAACTTAGGCATGGATTCCACTAATCGGACCGCTTCCTCGTCGCAGCCACCGCCAATTCCCCGCAAGACATTAATATTGGAAACACTTCCGTCGGGCTCAACGATGAAATTGACATACACTAAACCTTTTATCCCTTTTTCTCTAGCTTTAACAGGATATTTTATATTATCGGCAATGTATTGATAAAACCCTTTGTCGCCTCCAGGAAACTCTGGCATCTGCTCAACAATAACATAAACACCAGGACGATCTTCATCTTCCTTAGGCTCAAAAACATATTCCTTCAATGTATCCGGCACAGGCGCCACCACATCGCCTTCGAGGAGGAAAGGCTCGTCGGGAATGGTGTCACTCGGGATGCTGCCGTTGGGCATTTCGGTGGAATCGGGGATGTAGGGCACATCGCCTTCCAATGGGCGGGGAAAAATCTTGTCGCACGAAGTGGCAGTAAGCATTGTTCCCACGGTCATTCCAGCGATAACCGCAGCTTTGCCCATGCGCTGGCGTTTCTCCAATTCGCGCTCCAAATAGCGCACTTCGGCCTCGCATTTCGGGCAAGTGCCTTTGCAGTCGCCTTGGTAAGTACATTCCGAAATGACCAGTTCAATGTCATTCTCCGCCGCAATCTGCTTGCGGATTTCCTTCAGGATCTTGCAGGTTTGTTTGCCTTTGGGCATGATTATTTCGTTTTTGGAATTAACGGGGCAAATATAACAATTATTTCCTAACTAACCCCTAATTATTCGCATCGGCAGGGGTTTACACCACCTGCCTATTTCGCTGTCGTCCCTACGGGACTGATTGTCAACTACTAACTACTGACTTCAAACTATTCTCACCTTATTATATAATGGAATTCATCGAAATTTACCACGCCCATAGATTTTAGTTTTTCCATGCTTCGCGTCACGTCCTCATCGGTGTTGAAATCTGGGATATGCGGCACGCGCACCTTGATACGGTCTGGGTCGCCGTGCTGCAAAAGCCATTGCAAATTCCTCAAAACCAAAGCATTGTCTTTTCCCGTATAGGCTTTGTAAATGTCAGGGTTCATGTCCTTGATGTCGATGATGTAGCCATCCAAAATCGGGTCAAGCGCTTGGATGTTTTTGGAAGGCACATTGAGGCAGGTTTCGGCCACGATTTGCCATTGGTTTCCACAAAGCTCGCGAAACGCCTTGATGAACTCCGCGTGAAGCAAAGGCTCGCCACCGCCGAAAGTGATGCCGCCATGCGTGGCAAGGAAATACAACTGGTCGATTTTGACTTCCTCGAAAAGATGTTCAGGCGTGTAAAGCCGACTTTTATCGGGTTCCCAACAGGTCTTGTTGAGGCAATACTTGCAGCGCAAAGGACAGCCGCTGAACGCCACCAAAGTGGTGACGCCCTCGCCGTCCGTCGTCAAGCGGTGGCGACTTACTGCGAAGATTCTTGAACTCGTCAATCCATTATCCATAGAATATTCAACATTTTGAAAATCAACCAACTAACAATCTCAATTAACACTAAAGTCATTCCAGATAGTCAGGTTTCCCCGACTCATCGATGGTGCGGCGTTCGTCCTTGAAGACAATCAGTTTAAAACACCTTCTCGCCTTTGTACTTCACCTTTGCCTTCGCATAGAAACCCAGACTTTGGTTGGCGTTCAGCACCACCTTGCGAGAACCGGTGTCCAGCTCGTAGAACAGGAACTCGATTTGCGAAAGCATCAAGTCGACCGTGTCGAGGTGGTTGTCAAAGTCATAGCGTGCCTTGCTGCAAGAGGAGAAAAAAGTCGGCAACAGAAGAAAAAGCAAAGACAACCATTTGTTTTTCATAACATTATCATTAAACAAACTTTCCGTTCAGCATCATCTTGGCCACCTTGTTCGCGCCATAGTAATAAGGCATGAACTCCAATTGCGTCATCGGTTGGGTGATGATGAGGTTGGCGAGTTTGCCCTTCGTGATACTGCCCACTTCGTCGCTCACGCCCATGGCGTAAGCCGTGTTCAAAGTGGTGGCGTTCAGGGCTTCTTCGGGCGTCAAACGATAGCGGATGCAGGCCATCGACATGATGAGCTGCATGTTGCCCGAAGGCGAAGTGCCCGGGTTGAAGTCGGAGGCCATCGCCACGGGCAAGCCCGCGTCAATCATCTGGCGCGCCGGCGACAAAGGCAGGTTGAGGAAGAAGGCACAGCCCGGCAAAACCGTTGGCATGGTTTCCGTATCTTTCAGGCTGTCAATCTCTTCCTGACCCATCTGTTCGAGATGGTCCACCGAGATGGCGCCATATTTCACGCCCACCTGCACACCGCCCGAGATGGCCATCTCGTTGGCGTGGATTTTCGGTTTCATGCCGTATTTGATGCCTGCCATGAGGATGCGCTCGGTGTCCTCGACGGTGAAGAAACTCGTGTCGCAGAACACGTCGATGAAGTCGGCAAGGTCTTCGGAGGCCACGAGCGGAATCATCTCGTTGATGACCAAATCGACGTAATCCTCTTGGTGGCCCCGGTATTCCATCGGGATACCGTGCGCCCCGAGGAAGTTCGACTTGATGACCAAGGGCGAGTTTTCCTTCAGTCGGCGGATGACGCGCAGCAGTTTCAGTTCGCTCTCGGTCGTCAGGCCGTAGCCGCTCTTGATTTCGATGGCACCCGTGCCCATGCGCATCACCTCGTCTAAGCGTTGCTGTGCCATGTCGTAGAGTTCGTCCTCCGAGGCCGCCGCCGTGGCCTTGGCCGAGTTGAGGATGCCTCCTCCCCTTTTGGCGATTTCCTCGTAGCTGAGGCCACGAATCTTGTCGACAAACTCCATCTCGCGCGAGTTGGCATAGACCAGATGCGTATGCGAATCGCAAAAAGCGGGCATGACCACGCTGCCTTTCACGTCGTGGATACGATGGTTTTCAGCGAGATATTTCCGACAGGCATCGGAGTCCATCGGGCCATAGTCGGCGATTTTCTTGCCTTTAATTAATAGGAAGGCGTTCTTGATTCTTCCCGTTTCGGCCATTTCAGCGCCGCGTTTGAGCAGTCGGCCCTGTTCCTCTATACCGACGAGTTCCTTGATATTGACAATTAACATATATCCGTTTTTTTTTTGCATTAGTTCATTTTAGACGATTGCGATAAAGTTTTTTTCAAGCGGTTAATATCACGTCGATTCTGCCAAACCGCAAGTTAGAATTTGCGTAAGCTCCGCGGAATCGTATTTGCCGTAATCGGGAAGATTAACTTGTAAACTAACGCCATCCATAGTTTTACTTTCCTTTTCTCAACGGCAAAAATACAACTAATTCCAAAAACCGTATGTCTTTTTCGCAAATTCTTGCAAAAAACATTGCCTATAGCCAATATCATTTCACCCGTTTGGAGTTCCAAACGGATCGTTTGTTTTTCCGGCAGAGGTTCCATTGCATCGATTGATGGCGAAAGGGCGTGTCTTCTTGTGGATGGCGAGAAAAAAACCGGGTCGCCCTAAAACTTCGGGCGACCCTTTCAAAAAAACATAAAAAACATGTAGAGACGGTGCACCAACCGCCTCTACT
>JBGUHI010000075.1:0-10548 GCA_045111995.1 Candidatus Limimorpha sp.
AGCACGGCAGAGGCCACCATTTCAGTCACATTGTCGCCGACCATGTGGCAGCCGAGCCAGTCGCCAGTCTTGGCGTCGAAGACGACCTTGATGAAGCCGTCGCGGTTGCCGGCAGCCGTGGCCTTACCTGAGGCCGTGAAGGGGAACTTGCCGATCTTCACCTCATAGCCCGCAGCGATGGCCTTGGCCTCGCTCAGGCCGACGGAGGCGATTTCGGGCGTGGTGTAGGTGCAGCCCGGGATGTTGGTGTAGTTCAGCGGTTTGGGATTCAGGCCACAAAGCTTCTCCACGCAGATGATGGCTTCGTGGTCGGCCTTGTGCGCCAAAGCAGGGCCATGAACGATGTCGCCGATGGCATAGATGCCCGGCACATTGGTGCGATACCATTCATCGACATTAATCTTTCCGCGTTCAGTAGTGATGCCAAGTTCCTCAAGGCCGATGTTGTCGATGTTGGTCTGCACGCCGACGGCGGACAAAACGATGTCGGCCTCCACGGTCTTCTCGCCTTTCTTGGTGGCGATGGTGCAGACGCACTTTTCGCCCGTGGTATCGACATGGGTCACGGAGGCTTCGGTCATCACGGTCATCTTCAGCTTCTTGAAGGCGCGTTCCACTTGCTTCGAGACTTCCTCGTCTTCGTTCGGAACCACATTGGGCAAAAACTCGACCAGAGTCACCTTAACGCCCATTGAGGTGAAGAAGAATGCGAACTCCGAGCCGATGGCACCCGATCCGACCACTACCATGCTCTCGGGCAGTTTGTCCAAGACCAAAGCCTGACGGTAGCCGATGATTTTCTTGCCGTCGATGGGCAGGGCGGGCAGTTCGCGCACGCGGGAACCTGTGGCGAGGATGATGTCGTCGGCCTCGTATATGGTGACGTTGCCTTCGGCGTCGGTAACCGAGACGCAATGCATTGCGTCTCTACCGGCCTCGGCGGTCAGTTTGCCGTAGCCGGCGATGACTTCCACGTTGTTTTTCTTGAGCAGGTATTGCACACCCTTGCTCATGGTGTCGGCCACGCCGCGACTGCGCGCCACGACGGCCTCCATGTCGGGTTTCACTTCGCCTTCCACCTTGATGCCATAGTTCTCGGCGTGATTAATATAGGTATAAACCTGTGCGCTTTTCAGTAAGGCTTTGGTGGGGATGCAGCCCCAGTTGAGGCAGATGCCGCCCACTTCGGCCTTCTCGACCACTGCTACTTTCTTGCCCAATTGCGATGCTCTGATGGCAGCCACATAGCCCCCAGGGCCGCTGCCGATGACGATGATGTCGTATTTCATATTCGGGGATTTAAAGATTTAATATTCAAAAATTTAAGATTCTCTTATCTTTGCTTTGCGTCATTGTGAGGAACGCAAACAATTCAAATTTATAATTTTGCGCGAAAGTACAAAAAAATCCGCAATTGGCAACTATTCGAAAATATCGAATAGTTCAAAAATAAATTCTGTTCCAATACAATACTATTGTTTTCCTTTCGTTTCAAGAAATGAACTTAACAATAAAAACACAGAGGTGTGAAGCACAAATTTTTGATTTTTACGGTTCTTTCTTTACCGTTGCTTTTTATGAGTTGTAATAAGGATAATCCGGACACCACCATTAGCGAAGGAAAGTACAAAGGAACATTTACAGTAACTTACAATTCTGGTAAACAATCGGGCCGAACAACGTTAGTTCTGGAAAACGGAAAGTATTCTTGTACTGGTAATTCAGATAGGATTCCCGCTGGTGGTTCAGGCACCTATTCCATTGACAATGGTAAAATCACTTTTGTCGACGATAATATATGGACGGCTGATTTCGATTGGGGTCTCATCTTGCAAGGACAGTACGATTATCAATTTGACGGCAGAAATTTGAAAATATTCGTCAGTAATGATGTTGCGTGTTATGAATATCTTCTTGTAAAACAATGATTTATTAAATAATCAATCGTTTGCCAAACTCTTCGGGTGGAATCTAACCAAAATCGGGTGGATTTCGCCCGATTTGTTTTTCCTGTCGCCCCGATGGGGCTTTGTTGGGTATCGTTTTTCGGCAGGGGTTACGCAGTGTTGAACGTTCAGCAAGCTGTCCGTCCAACTTGCTTCACCGCCTGCCTGTATATTCTGCGCCCCTACGGGGCTGGGTGTGGTGACGGAACCCCGTAGGGGTGACAGGAAATCAATTGTGTTCAGTTATGGTTTCCGTTGAGTCGGAGTCCTCCCGACCCATATCATCCTTATGTTTCCGCTGGCTAATCCGTTGAATCACTTTGAGCAAAATTGCCCAAAGCGCAAAGAACGCCACCACGCCAACGACCCAAACAACCAATAATTCGGTTACCATTTTGCTCAGATTTTGGGCGCAAAGGTATGAATAAGTTCCCGATTTCGGGGACATATATTAATAAATAGGTGAAAAAAAATGTTGCGGAAAAACTTGCACATCTCCCGAAAACGCCGTAAATTTGCACCATTAATCAAAACAGAACGCGTTATGAACTACGACTCCAATCCAGTACACATCCTTTTCGACAACGAGAACCTGAAGCATCGCATCCTTGTGCTCATCGAAGGGCACGACTCGCCTTCAGGCATCACTTTCGTAAACCTTTGTTACCAACTGAAACAGATGGCCATCCGCGACCGCGCCCTTGCCGACCTTGAGAACACCGTATATACAAGCGATGAACTCGCCCCCGAAGACCAAGTGCGCGTCAGCCGCGTCCTTTGGGAGCTCATCTGGGAACACAAGATCTTCCTCCTCTTCGGACGCAGCGAACTGCTCGGTTTGAGCAACGGAGAGGACCGTTTCGTGAAGTATTGACCCGTTTTCACTTACGGATAGCGTGTCTTTTTCGGCAAAATCGTGTCGAAAAAGACACGTTTCTTATGCGAAGCCTAAAGTTTTTAATATGTTTATTGTGTTGAAAAACAATTAGATAAGTAAAAGTATCAACATTTTTTCCGAAAATTTTCAAAAAAATGTGCGGCGTATTGAAAAATGTTGTACTTTTGCACCCGCTGAATTGAAAGAGGGCTTGCCCTTGAAAATGATATAGTTAGGAACCTGATAAGGTTAAACGTGATAGGTTTCTACACGGTGTGACACCAAATCAAGCGTAAATTTTCGTCGCAACCGTGGGTTTATAGACTTCTAAGCCGTTATAGGCTTATTATGTTCCCTGACTACATCTCGAAAAGTGCTCCCCCTCGGCCAGTTTGGTATGAGTTTGTAAATAATTCCTAATCAAAGGATTAAATAACTAACAATTAACCTAACAAATTAAAAATGCCGACTATTCAACAATTAGTGCGCAAAGGGCGCAAGAAATTGATCGACAAGAGCAAGTCGCCTGCATTGGATGCCAGTCCGCAACGTCGCGGTGTATGCGTGCGTGTGTACACGACGACCCCCAAGAAGCCTAACTCAGCAATGCGTAAGGTCGCCAGGGTACGTCTGACCAACCAAAAGGAGGTCAACGCCTACATCCCCGGCGAGGGTCACAACCTGCAGGAGCACTCGATTGTTATGATCAGAGGTGGTCGTGTCAAGGATTTGCCGGGCGTGCGTTATCACATCATCCGTGGTGCTTTGGACACCTCGGGCGTTGAAGGCCGCCGCCAGCGCAGATCGAAGTATGGCGCAAAACGACCCAAACAAGCCGCAAAGAAATAACGATTAGTCAAAAAAAGAAAGACTTACAGACATGAGAAAAGCTAAACCAAAGAAGAGAATTATCCTTCCCGACCCGAAGTACGGCGATGTGCAAGTCACGAAGTTCGTGAACAACATCATGCTCAAGGGTAAGAAGAATTTGGCTTATCAGATTTTCTACGAAGCAATGGACATCGTTGAAAGTAAGCTCAACGAAAATCCAGTTGAGGTATGGAAAAAGGCCTTGGCCAACGTTACTCCTCAAGTGGAAGTAAGAAGCCGTCGTATCGGTGGTGCTACCTTCCAGATTCCTTCAGAGATCCGCCCTGCTCGTAAGCAGAGCATCGGTATGAAGAACCTGATTGGCTATGCCCGCAAACGTCACGAGAAATCGATGGCTCTGAAGCTCGCTTCGGAAATCATGGCAGCTTACAAGGAAGAAGGTTCTGCATTCAAGAAGAAAGAAGAAATCCACAGAATGGCAGATGCCAACAAGGCATTCTCGCATTTCAGATTCTAATAGGAGAGATCAGGAATTATGCAAAACGGTCAGGTAAATATGATGAATCCTCTCAGCCTCACGCGTAATATCGGCATCATGGCACACATCGACGCCGGTAAGACGACGACGACTGAGCGCATCCTCTATTATACCGGCCGCAGCCATAAGATAGGTGAAGTTCACGACGGCGCCGCCACCATGGACTGGATGGTACAGGAGCAAGAGCGTGGCATCACCATCACTTCTGCTGCAACAACGGTGTTCTGGCACCTCAACAACGAGGCTTACAAGATCAATATTATTGACACTCCTGGCCACGTTGATTTCACTGTCGAGGTGGAACGCTCGCTGCGCGTGCTCGATGGCGCCATCGCCATCTTCTGCGCCGTAGGCGGCGTCGAGCCTCAGTCAGAGACCGTGTGGCACCAAGCCAACAAATACAACGTCCCGCGTATCTGCTACGTCAACAAGATGGATCGCGCAGGCGCCGATTTCTATAAGGTGATGGACCAAATCCGCGAGAAGCTCCACGCTACTCCGGTCGCCGTCCAGCTGCCCATCGGTGCCGAAGACGAGTTCATCGGCGTTGTCGACCTGATCAAGAACAAGGCGTACGCTTGGGAAGAAACCGACAACGGCTCCGTCTACGACGAAATCGACATCCCCGAAGACATGAAGGACATGGTTGCGGACTACCGCACCCGCCTCATCGAGGGTGCCGTCGAAGACGACGAGGCGTTGTTTGAGAAATACATGGAAGACCCCGACAGCATCACCGCAGAAGAGGTTGTTGCCCAGATTCGCAAGGCTACGCTTGACCTGCGCATCTGCCCGGTGCTGTGCGGCTCGTCGTTCAAGAACAAAGGCGTGCAACCCCTGCTTGACGCTATCGTCAACTACCTGCCCAGCCCGCTTGACATCGACGATGTGAAGGGAGTCAACCCCAAGACCGAGCAAGAGGAAATCCGCAAAGCCGACCCCAAGGAGCCTTTCTGCGCCTTGGCGTTCAAGATTGCCACCGATCCTTTTGTCGGTCGTCTCTGCTTCTTCCGCGTCTATTCCGGAACGTTGAAGGCTGGCGACATGGTACTCAACGTGTCGACGGGCAAGCGCGAACGCATCGCCAAGATCGTTCAGATGCATGCCAACAAGCAGTTGCCCTTGGAAGAGATTTCGGCTGGCGACATCGGTGCCGCAGTCGGGTTCAAGCTCATTCGCACGGGCGACACGCTGACGGTGGAGAACAAGCCACTGGTGCTCGAGAACATCAAGTTCCCCGAGCCCGTGGTTAACATTGCCATCGAGCCCAAAGTTACAGCAGACTTAGACAAGCTGGACCAGTCCTTGGCCAAGTTGGTCGAGGAGGATCCTACGCTGTTCGTGCACACCGACGAAAATTCGGGCCAGACCATATTGGCAGGTATGGGCGAATTGCACCTTGACATTATTTTGGACCGCCTCAAGAGAGAGTTCGGCGTCGAAGTCAGCTCCGGCCGTCCGCAGGTCGCGTACAAGGAAGCCTTTACTCAAACAATTCAGCATCGTGAAGTCTATAAAAAACAGACCGGTGGAAAGGGAAAGTTTGCCGATATCGAGTTCACTATGGGTCCAGCCGACGACGGCGTGCAGGGATTGCAGTTTGTCAACGAAGTGAAGGGTGGTGTCCTCTCAGCCGAGTTCATCCAAGCCACGGAGAAAGGCTTCAAGGGTGCCCTGTCAAACGGCGTTTTGGCAGGCTTCCCGGTCGAGAACCTCAAGGTGACCCTTACCGACGGTTCGTTCCATCCGGTGGATAGCGACGCCCTCTCGTTCGAGAGCGCGGCGCACATCGCCTTCAAGGAGGCCGGCCTCAAAGCCGGTGCCGTACTGATGGAACCTATCATGAGAGTAGAAATCCATTGCCCCGACGAATACATTGGTGACGTCACGGGCGATTTGAACAAAAAGAGATCAATATTGCGTGAAGTCATCGCAAGCATCGGTTTCCAGACGATTAAGGCAGACGTGCCGCTGGCCGAGATGTTCGGTTACATCACCCAGCTGCGCTCGCTGTCGTCGGGCCGCGCCAACTTCAACATGGAGCTGAGCCATTATGCCCCCGTCCCCGAAGCCCTTGCCGAAGTGGTGATCAAGAAGGCAAAAGGACTATTATTCATTTAAGCAAACAATTCTATAAATAATAATTATTGTGAGCCAGAGAATTAGAATCAAACTGAAGTCGCACGATCATAACTTGGTTGACAAGTCAGCCGAGAAGATCGTCAAAACCATCAAGTCGACTGGAGCTATCGTCAGCGGTCCCATCCCGTTGCCGACCAACAAGAAAATCTTCACGGTTCTGCGTTCGACTTTCGTCCACAAGAAATCGAGAGAGCAGTTCGAGCTTTCGACCTACAAGCGTTTGCTCGACATCTACAACTCGACTTCACAGACGATTGACGCGCTGATGAAGCTGGAGCTCCCCAGCGGCGTGGAAGTAGAAATCAAACTGTAATTAAAAACCTATCTAGTACAACAAATTAAAAAGCTAAAGTAGCATGTCAGGATTACTAGGAAAAAAGATTGGAATGACCCACATCTACGACGAGGCCGGAAAGATGATCCCCGTCACTGTCATCGAGGCAGGTCCGTGCGTGGTCACCCAAGTCAGAACGATTGAGAAAGACGGTTACAGCGCTATCCAGTTGGGCTACGACGAGAAGAAGGAGAAGAACACCTCCAAGGCCGAAATCGGCCACTTCGCCAAAGCTGGCACGACCCCCAAGAAACTGGTGCGCGAGTTTACGCGTTTCGAAGAAGGCCACAGAAAACAACTAGGCGAAACGGTCACCGTCGACGTGTTCATGGAAGGCGAGTTCGTTGATGTCAGCGGCATCAGCAAAGGTAAAGGCTTCCAGGGCGTAGTGAAACGCCACCATTTCAATGGCGTTGGTCAAGCAACTCACGGTCAGCACAACCGTTTGAGAAAACCGGGTTCCATCGGCGCTTGCGCCTATCCTTCGAGAGTGTTCAAGGGATTGCGTATGGCAGGCCAGATGGGCAACCGCAAAGTGAAGGTGACGAACCTCCTCATCATGAAGGTCGTCCCCGAAAAGAATTTGTTAGTGGTGAAGGGCGCCGTTCCGGGCCATAATAACGGATATTTAATGATTGAGAGATGGAGTTAAGTGTATATAACATCAAAGGCGAAGATACTGGCCGCAAGGTCCAGTTGAACGACGACATCTACGGCATCGAGCCTAACGAGCATGTCATGTATCTGGCAGTGAGACAATACCTGGCCGACCAGCGCCAAGGCACTCACAAGTCAAAGGAACGCAGCGAGTTGTCGGGCAGCACCCGCAAGCTCTTCCGTCAGAAGGGCACAGGCGGTGCACGCCGTGGCGACATCAACTCACCCCTGCTGAGAGGCGGTGCCCGCGTGTTTGGTCCCAAGCCGCGCGACTACAGCTTCAAGCTGAACAAGAAAGTAAAGGTGCTGGCCCGCAAGTCGGCCCTGTCGAGCAAAGTCACCGACGGCGCCATCCGCATTGTCGAGGACTTCTCGTTCGACGCCATCAAGACGAAGAAAATGGTCCAGGTGCTCGACTCCTTCAAGGTGAACGGCAACCGCAACCTCTTCGTGTTTGCCGAGCCCAACCAGAACGTGGTGCTGAGTGCCAGAAACATCCAGCGCACCGAGGTCATGCTGGCCCGCAACCTGAACACTTATGATATTCTGAAGGCCAAGAACATCTTCCTCACCGAGAGCGCTCTCCAGCCTATCGTGGAAGTCTTGAACAGAGAGTTTTAACCCTTAAAATGCACGAGAGATGATTATCATAAAGAAACCCGTCATTACTGAGAAGATGACCGCCATCAGCGAGAAGCTGAACAGGTTCGCTTTCATCGTCGACAAGAACGCCAACAAGTATCAGATCAAGGATGCCATCGAAAAGCTCTACGATGTGAAGGTTGAGTCCGTCAACACGATGAACTACGCAGGAAAAAAGAAGTCACGCTACACGAAATCCGGTGTCATCACCGGGCGTACTGCTGCTTTCAAGAAAGCCGTCGTGACATTGAGAGAAGGTGATACAATTGACTTTTATAGCAACATTTGATCATGGCTTTAAAGAAATACAAACCAACGACACCAGGTCAGCGCTTCAAAGTTATTAGCGCATTTGACGAGATCACGACCGACAAACCCGAGAAGTCGCTGCTTCGCCCCAAGAAGAGCACGGGTGGTCGTAATTCATCCGGTGAAATGACCGTGCGCTACAGAGGCGGCGGCCATAAGAGAATGTACAGAATCATTGACTTCAAGCGCGACAAGGATGGTATCCCGGGCGTTGTGAAGACCATTGAATACGATCCGAACCGTACCGCTCGCATCGCCCTTGTGTTCTACAAGGATGGTGAGAAGCGCTACATCATCGCTCCCGCCGGCCTCAAGGTCGGTCAGGAGGTTCTCTCCGGCAAGGGCATCCAGCCCAACGTGGGCAATACGCTCTATCTGAGCGAGATTCCCTTCGGTACAATCATCCACAACAT
The DNA here is from genome assembly GCA_045111995.1 of Candidatus Limimorpha sp. Lineage (GTDB taxonomy): Bacteria > Bacteroidota > Bacteroidia > Bacteroidales > F082 > Limimorpha. The sequence goes on from JBGUHI010000075.1 coordinate 8,690, forward strand.
CGAGCTTCGTCCTGGCCAAGGCGCCAAGATGGCCCGTAGCGCCGGCAGCTATGCCCAGCTGATGAGCCGCGACGGCAAGTACGCCATCCTGCGCATGCCCTCTGGCGAGACCCGTATGATCCTCCAAGCCTGCAAGGCCACCATCGGCAGCGTGTCGAATGCTGACCACAACCTTGAGAAGTCGGGCAAGGCTGGCCGTAGCCGTTGGCTCGGTCGCCGTCCGCACAACCGTGGCGTCGTCATGAACCCCGTCGACCACCCGATGGGTGGTGGTGAAGGTCGCGCCTCCGGTGGTCACCCGCGCTCACGCAAAGGCTTGCCGGCAAAGGGCTACAAGACACGTTCGCCCAAGGCCGCTTCAAACAAGTACATCATTGACAGAAGAAAGAAGTAACTTAATCAGGAAAATCGCATAGCACTATGAGTAGATCATTAAAGAAAGGACCGTACATCCACTACAAACTCTATCAGAGAGTGATGGAAAACGTCGAAAGCGGCAAGAAGACCGTCATCAAGACCTGGTCAAGAGCATCCATGATTTCTCCTGATTTTGTCGGTCAAACGATCGCCGTCCACAATGGCAACAAGTTCATTCCGGTTTACGTGACCGAGAACATGGTTGGCCACAAGCTGGGCGAGTTCGCCCCGACCCGAATCTTCAGAGGTCATGCTGGTAGTAAAGATAAAGGTAACAAGTAATAACTGGTAACAATGGGAGCAAGAAAACACAAAAGAGCTGAAGCTTTGAAGGAAGCTCGCAAGAATGTCGCCATCGCTCATCTGAACGATACCCCGACATCACCTTACAAGATGCGCCTTGTGGCCGACATGATCAGAGGCCAGAAGGTGGAGTTGGCACTGCACTCGTTGCAATACTCGACCAAAGACGCCGCCAAGCCGGTTTACAAGCTGCTCCGTTCGGCCATCGCCAACTGGGAAGCCAAGAACGAAGGCAAGCGCGTTGAAGAGAGCAACCTTTACGTGAAAGAGATTTGGGTCGACGAAGGCCGCACGCTGAAGCGCATCCAGGCCGCGCCCCACGGACGTGCATTCCATATCCGCAAGCGCTCGAACCACGTTACGATAATTGTGGACAGCAGAATTGCTAACGAAGAATAATTTGGAGAATAAAAAGATTTGAATAATGGGACAAAAAACTAATCCTATAGGTCTTAGATTGGGAATCATCAGAGGATGGGATTCCAATTGGTATGGCGGAAAAGACTTTTCGGCCAAGCTCGTCGAGGACGACAAGATTCGTAAGTATCTGAACGCCCGTCTCGGCAAGGCCGGCATCTCAAAGATCGCCATCGAACGTTCCTTGAAGTATGTCACTGTCACCATCTTCACCGCACGCCCGGGCATGATCATCGGCAAAGGCGGCGAGGAAGTCGACAAGCTGAAGAAAGAACTGGTGAAGCTCACCGGCAAGGAAATCCAAATCAACATCAACGAGATCAAGAGACCTGAGCTCGACGCCTACATCGTGGCTAGCACCATCGCCAAGCAGATTGAAGGCCGCGTGTCGTACCGCCGCGCCATCAAGACCGCTTCGTTCAGCACCATGAGAATGGGCGCCGAAGGCATCAAGATCTTGATTTCTGGTCGCGTCGGAGGTGCCGAAATCGCACGTTCCGAGTCGTACAAGGAAGGTCGTATCCCGCTGCACACGCTGCGTGCCGACATCGACTACTCCTTGGTGGAAGCTCATACCTCCTACGGCCGTCTCGGCATCAAGGTGTGGATCTGCAAAGGTGAAATCTATGGCAGGCCCGAACTCGTGCCTACCACCGTCAGCGCTCCTTCGAAGAAGCAAGCCGGTGCCTCGCGTTCAGGAGGCCGTGGTCCCCGCCGTGGTG
>JBGUHI010000076.1:0-8171 GCA_045111995.1 Candidatus Limimorpha sp.
TTGTCGCGCTCAGGCTCGACGATTGCCACCGGCTTGCTCTTGGGCAACAAGAAGGAAAAACTGGCCCAGTTCTCCTTCCTGATGGTCATTCCGCCCATCCTTGGTGAGGCCCTGCTCGATGTGAAGGACATCTTTGAAGTCGGCTTCAGCGAAGCCATGAGCGGCATCTCGCCCGTGGCGGCCATCGTCGGGTTTTTGTCGGCCTTCGTCTTTGGCTGCATCGCCTGCAAGTGGATGCTCAACATCGTGAAAAAAGGCAAGTTGATTTGGTTCGCCATTTATTGCGCCATCGTCGGCCTGCTGGCCATTGTGTTGCCTTACGTGTTATGATGGACTCCAGTACTTCAAGACTTCGGGACGCAGGACTGTTCGACTTTGAAAACGGCGAGGTCATCCTCATCGACAAACCCTTGGATTGGACGTCGTTCGACACGGTCAATTTCATCCGTGCCGTCATCAAGCGTTTTTATGGCATCCGCAAGCTGAAAGTCGGGCACGCGGGCACGCTCGACCCTTTGGCCACCGGACTGCTCATCCTTTGCACTGGCCGCATGACCAAGCAAATCGACACCTACCAAGCGCAGGTGAAGACTTATACGGGCACGATTCTGCTTGGCCAAACCACCCCGACTTTCGACCTTGAGAGCGAACCCGATGCCTTCTACCCTACCGATGGCATCACGCCCAAGCAAATCGAGGCGGCACGGCAGCAGTTTGTCGGCGACCTCAAGCAATACCCGCCCAAATATTCCGCCATCAAAATCAAGGGGAAACGCGCCTTCGACTACGCCCGCTCCGACGAGGAAATCGAACTGAAAGCCCGTGATGTCCGCATTGACGACTTCAAACTAAGCCTTGACCGCTTCCCCGAACTCGACTTCGAAGTCACTTGCAGCAAAGGCACCTACATCCGCAGCCTCGCCAACGACTTCGGCAAGGCCTTAGGCAACGGCGCCTGCCTGAAATCGTTGCGCCGCACCCGAATTGGCGAGTTCCGCGTGGAGGATGCTTGGCCGCTGGAAAAGCTGAAACAGCATATTATTGATACGGGAGAGGCTTTTATGGAATGGAAGAGGGAACAGGAGAAGGCTAATGTTTCATAACTTTTATCTTCTTGTATCGTCAATTTCATTATTTTTGCGGCATAAAAACACAGTAAAAATAGAAGCGAAACCATTCGCCAAATGGAGAGTATTCTAAAAATCACATTCTCAGAACCATGTTGAGATTAAAGCAACTATGTGAAGATTAGGGATTATGGATAAAAATTACAATCCTTCGGACATCACTTCAATTTTCGAGTACAGCAAAGGCTTACTTGGGCACACGCTTCGTGATTTTGCCTCTTCAGATTATGAAACAAGAAAAGGAAAGGGCGGTTTAGGCGAGATGGTTGAGGAAATCTATTTCGGGTATGACAAAAACAACAATCCCGATGCGGATTTTTCCATTGCTGGTGTTGAATTGAAATGTACTCCGCTGAAAAAAAGCAAGAAAGAAGAATTGTTGATAAAAGAGCGTTTGGTTTGCGGAATGATAGACTATATTGAAGAAGCAGGCAAAGACTTTGAAAGCAGCCACTTCTATAAAAAATGCCGTTTGATGCTTCTGCTTTTCTATCTGCATATTGCACAAGCCAACCAACTTGATTTGGAGTTTCTTTTCTCTGTACTTTGGAAACTCCCTGAAAAAGACCTACTTATCATCAAGAATGATTATAAAATCATCCATAACAAGATAGTCCAAGGACTTGCCCACACGCTTTCAGAGGGCGATACTATGTATCTTGGTGCTTGCCGAAAGGGTTCAAAAGGAAGTGATGTTACCAAACAATACAACAGTGACATACCCGCTCCAACACGTGCTTTTTCCCTAAAAATGGCATATATGCGCACCATTTTGGATTATGTGCAAAAAAGTGGCAAAAATGCCATCAGCAATTTTGACCTGCCTGCGGAACAGGAAACAGTGTCTATCAACGAACTAAAGCAAAACACTTTTGATGAAATCATTCTCAATCGCTTTCGTCCATTTGTCGGGAAAAACGAACAACAACTGGCTAAAGAACTTAACCTTGACTTGTCTAATGGAAGCAAAAGCAAGTTTTTCCAAATAGCAAATGCCATTGCGAGTGAGGGCAAAAGCAGCAATATCAATCATTCTGAAGAATTCCGAAAAGCTGGTATGATGATGAAAACTATTCGTGTTCAAGCAAATGGGAGAATAAATGAGGCAATGTCGTTTGAGAACATCAACTATCAGGAAATATACGACAACGATGTTTGGCACGAAAGCCGCTTGTATGAAATTTTCACCAGTCGTTTCTTGTTCGTAACTTTCAAGGAACAAACTAAAAATGCTGGAGATTATATATTGGACAAGGTTTTCTTTTGGACCATGCCGCCTGAAGATTTGCGTTTTGCAGAGTTTTATTGGAATAATATCCGAACAAACGTGTTGAATAACGCCATCGAATCTGTAAACTTTTGGAGCGCTGGATTGCGTCAGAATTTCCATGTTCGCCCAAAAGGAAGGAACAGCGACGATTTAGCCGACAATCCCAATGGTGGCAAGTGTAAAAAGTATTGCTATTGGTTCAACAATGATTACATTTCCAAGATTGTAAGAGAGAATTAAGATGCCCAAGAAGAAAAATACTATTAAGGTCGTTGAACTTTTTGCAGGCGTGGGTGGTTTCCGCATCGGCCTTGAAGGTGCTTCGGATGCATACTACACCATTTGGAACAACCAATGGGAACCTTCAACGCAGCATCAGGACGCATCTTTAGTTTACACAGCCCGTTTCGGGACAAAAGGCCATTCAAACAAAGACATCAATCTTGTGCCGACTTCAGACATTCCTGACCATGACCTGATGGTAGGCGGTTTCCCTTGCCAAGACTATTCCGTGGCAGCCACATTGAGCAAGTCTGGTGGCATCGAAGGGAAAAAAGGTGTACTTTGGTGGCAGATTTACCGTATCTTATTGGAAAAAGGCAAAAAACGACCAAAATATGTTTTCTTTGAGAATGTTGACCGTTTAATCAATTCGCCTGCCACACAGCGCGGACGCGATTTTGCTATCATTTTGGCTTCATTGGCCGACTTGGGTTACACAGTGGAATGGCGCATCATAAACGCCGCCGATTACGGTATGCCCCAAAGAAGAAGAAGAACCTATTTCGTTGGCTATTTGAACGACTCTGTCATTGCAAGGAAAGTCAAGGAAATGAGTGACTGGACACTATTTGACGGCGTTTTGGCAAAGGCTTTTCCTTTTGAACTAAAAGAAGGAACTTTATCTGAATTTGACATTGAAGGCGAAATCCAAGAAGTTTCGGCCAACTTCAACAAAGGCAAAAAGGACAGCCCTTTCGGAAGCGCAGGCATGATGATGAACCGTCATGTTTACTCCGTGGATGCCATACCTGTATATGAAGGAACAAGGCAGACTTTGGGTGGTAATCTTGTAGATGAGGACTTTGTTCCAGAAGAGTTCTTTATTTCCAAAGAAGAATTACCGAAGTGGCAATACGAAAAAGGAGCAAAGAAAATCAACCGCGTTTCCAAAGAAGGATATGAGTATGTATTTTCAGAAGGCGGAATGGCATTTCCAGACTATTTGGATAGACCTTCGCGAACAATGATTACTGGAGAAGGAGGAACGGCACCTTCGCGTTTCAAGCATGTTGTTCAAACACCTTCAGGACGTTACCGCCGACTGATTCCCATAGAACTTGAACGTTTGAACATGTTCCCTGACAACCATACGCTTCATCCAGAAGTTTCGGACGGCAGACGAGCCTTTTTGATGGGCAATGCATTAGTATGCGGAATTATTGAACAGATTGGAAAGAGCCTCTACCGATTCATTTTTGATAAAGAACCCGTCTCAACCCACCCCATTCATTTACAGCGCGATGCAAAACCCATGCTGGATTTGGACTTGTTTGGCAACAACGAAACAACAATTCTGTTTAATCGGGTAAAGAAACAATATGCGCTTGATAAAACAAAGCATTTACTAGTGGGGTTGGTCAAACCTGACAACCAACACTATTTCATTGAAACAGAGCCTACTAAAATCTATTATACAGGCAAAACACGGTCTTTCCCGTCAACAATTGCACTGAACAAACTCTATTACTTTATGCCTTATATCAAAGGTAAGGGTATTCGTGATTTGTATTTGATTCGGGTTGCGAGAATTGGCAACAAAGCCGAAATCCATCCTGAATCAAACGACGAAGAACCAAGGTTGGTGTTTGAATTGGAATATTTGGAAAGCCTCCAAAACTATATGCCAATACATCTTGACTACATGAGAACTTATACTGATACAATTTTAGGAAAGGTGTTTAACTGATTTTTAACAAACAGACAACCAGCTAATTAATAAAAAAACTTGACAAACCCTGCGTTCTGCATTATCTTTGCGGCTCAAAAAACGGAAGAAATAAAAACACTGCATAAATGAAACTCTCCCAATTCAAATTCAACCTGCCGAGCGAGCTCATCGCACTGCAGCCTACGCAAAACCGCGACGAAGCCCGAATGATGGTCGTGGACCGCAAGACCGGAAAAATCGAACACCGCATCTTCAAGGACCTGGTGGACTACGTGAAGGACGGCGACGTGTTCGTCATTAATAACACAAAGGTGTTCCCAGCCAAACTTTACGGCGAAAAAGAAAAGACCGGCGCCAAGATTGAGGTGCTGCTGCTCCGCGAACTGGACCACGAGAGCCGCCTTTGGGACGTGCTCGTCGACCCCGCCCGCAAAATCCGCATCGGCAACAAACTCTATTTCGGCGAGGGCGACGAGTTGGTGGCTGAGGTCATCGACAACACCACCTCGCGCGGCCGCACCCTGCGCTTCCTCTACGACGGCACCTACGACGAGTTCAAGAAAACTCTTTCGGGACTTGGCCACACACCCATCCCAAAAGAACTCAACCGCGAGGAACGCCCCGAGGATGCCGAAGACTTCCAAACCATCTACGCCAAGGTGGAAGGCGCCGTGTCGGCTCCCACCGCCGGTATGCACTTCAGCAAAATCCTGATGAAACGCATCGAACTGCTTGGCGGCACCTTCGCCGAACTCACCCTGCACCCAGGCATGGGCAACTTCCGCGACATCGAAGTGGAAGACCTCACCAAGCACAAGCCCGACTCGGAGGAAATGTACATCGACGAAGAATGCGCCACCTTGGTCAATGAGGCCAACGCCCGACGCAACAACGTGTTTGCCGTGGGCACCACCTCGCTCAAGGCTCTCGAAACCGCCATGACCATCGGCGGAAAAATCAAGCCGTTCAAAGGCTGGACCAACAAGTTCATCTTCCCGCCCTACAACTTCTCGGTGGCCAACTGCATGATCACCAACTTCCACCTGCCCAAGTCGTCGATGATGATGGAGGTGGCCGCTTTTGCCGGCTACGATGTGTTGATGAAAGCCTACAAGGAAGCCATAGCGGAGAAGTACCGCTTCTTCACTTATGGGGATGCCATGCTGATTATATAAACAGCACCCCGCTTACTTCGGCGGGATTCAAAGCCCATTCGTAAGTGTAAACTTCATCGGCGGAATCCTTGTCTTCGACGCTGGTGAGTTGCTGTGCTTCGCGCTTCAAGTCAAGGAGTTGCCCGACGGACATTTTTTCTTTCAGGCGAAGCAGCAATGTTTCTATGCTCTTTTGGTCGGCATCCAAGACGGTTTGGCCCGTGAAGGGCATTTCCAACCATACAATTTCGCGAGCGGCGACATCCAAGATGCCAAAAACCAAGCCTTTGCTAAGGTTTCCTTCGCTGATGCGCACAATATGCTGCACCGTCGAAGGGTCGTAGGCCACGCCATTGCTATTGGAAATCTTCATGGGATAGGCCGAGTTCATCCAGCCTACCATCAAGTTGGGCGACAAAGTGCCATTAGTGTAGGCGCTGCAGGTGAACATCACATATTTCGCGCCGGCTTTGTCCAATTCGGGCAGCGAAAGTTCGATGTATTCCGCCGTGCCCACCTTGTCGGGGATGTGCTGGATGTCGCCCGAGTGCTTGGCACCCGGAGCCGTCAGCTCGAAATAGGCGCATTGCGTCACCGTGCCATCGTTCATGGCGATGCGGCAGCTCAAGTCCATGTCCAAATGCTGGGCGGGCAGGTCTTTTCCCCATTGCATGAAGAGGCGCACCGAGTCGCCTTCCACATGGAATCGTGTGCCCTGCAAGGCGCATGAGGTGTCTTGAACAGTGGTGGTGCGGTCGCCAATGCTGACGGGAATATCGTACAGCAGCGGGTCGATGTAGATGGTTTTGGCCTCGGTCGGGATTTGCGCAAAACGCTTTCGCATTGTGTTGGCATACAGCGCATTAACCGAATTTACCATATCTTTTCGCTCGTCTTCACTATAGAGTTGGAGCAAAGCGTTGGGTTCCAAGTTGTAGGTTCCACCCGTGATGGGTCGGGCGAGGCGGTTGCGCTCCACGTCGAAATAAGCTTCGGCGGCATTGCCCAACGAGAGCACCAAGCGCGCCGGCAGCTTGTCGGCCACACTTTCAAATGCCTTCAAAGTGTTGTCTTTGCCAAAACGCAGCATCGTGGCAAAGAGGCATCGGGCGAACATTCCCGGACGCTGTTTCAGCATCGACAGCACTTCCTGTGCGTCGTTATGTCTTTGAGCCTCATCAAGTTGTCCCATCCAAGTCTGGTAATTCTGCTTGTAGAACACGTCCAAGATTTCGGCCAGATGTTCAAAGCCTTGCTTGCGCGAGTATTCGCCGAGGCGCAGGGCGCGAATCATGCGCACCCACATGCCGCGCTTGGGGTTCATGTTTTCGGCCACCTGTCGCGCCGACATCGGGAGCGCATTGAGCCAGACGGCCACCGTGCGGCACATCGTGCGATCGTATTTCAGCTTCAGTTCCCGACGTTTTTCCTCGGCTTTCTCATCGCTTTGGTCGGCTGGCATCCAATGATTGCGGTTGGCTTTCCGCGCCTGTTCCACCAAGTGTTTCGGCTCGATGATTTTCACCAAGCCCGTCTTTTCAAACCAAAGGAAACGCAAAATGTCTGTCGGCGTAGTCAGCAGTTGGGCGGCCTTCTCCCCTTCGCCCTTGGCAATAAGGCTTTGCACCACGACCATGCAGGTTTCTTTCATCGGTATGGCGACGTTTTCAGGCAGTTCCATCAGCGGGAGCAGCAGTTTCAGCGAGTCGAGTTGCGTGGCATCCAAGGGCGTTGGCGAAGTGAGCAGCGAGAGGAAGGTTTTCTCTATGTCGTCCTTCGTAAACAAACGCAGTTCCTTCAGTTTGCTGCCTTGGCCGTGATAGACGAAATCGGCGGTGCGGAACGGTGTGCCGCAGAAAGGACAGCCGTTGTAGCGCTCCAAGGGGAAAGTGCCTTCGGGAATCAGATGGCCGCAGGGCAATGTGGTGCCTTTGAAGCCAAATTCCTCGCCGAAAATATTGGCAATCAGCGTGATGAGATGGTCGGCGCGGGTTTCGCCCGTGGGCACGTTCCAACCTTTCACCAACGGCGCCCAGTTGAGTTTGACACCCAACACCTCATTAATCAACGCGGTGATGTCGGCCAATTTGTTGGCTGAAACCTTCGTCAAGGCGTGCAAAAGTTCTTCGCTCACGCTGTAGCCATTTTCGCGCAGGCGAGCCACAAAAGCCATTACCGGTACTGTAGGTTGGTAATTGTCAGTTAGTTGCGCTTTTTCGATTGGCAAAAAAATTGCCCTATGGCGCAGGGCAACTCTTTGGAAAGATTGTTCGTTCATGGTTGTTCAATTAAATAAGGCAATTGCGAAGCTGAATGCACACACCCCGAGTTGGGGTTTTTGAATAGAAGTAAGCCTCGCTTAGGCCTGTATTAGACTTGAAAAACGGAAATCGCTTGCCTGAATGAACCTTGGAAGTTTGTAAGAAGTAAGGCAAACTTGGTCCGTTTGTGCCGCAAAGATAGGCGTTTTCGTCCATAATTCCATGCTTTTCGCTTGTTTTTTTGCCGATAAGCCCCAAAAAAACGTATTTTTGCGCTCAAATATTGAATAAAAATAGCACTATGAACCAAGAAGATTTTTTCAAGAAGATAACCGCTCACGCGAAGGAATATGGCTTCATTTTCCAGTCGAGCGAGATTTATGACGGACTTTCAGCCGTTTACGACTA
>JBGUHI010000077.1:0-4313 GCA_045111995.1 Candidatus Limimorpha sp.
AGCACATTGTCGCCCTGGCGGCAGTTGATGGCGGTGATGGTACCGTCAGCCTCGGCCAGCAGGTTGTTTTCCATCTTCATGGCTTCGTACATGAGCAGTTTGTCGCCCTTCTTCACGTCGTCGCCTTGCTTGACGAAGATTTGCATGATGGTTCCGGGAAGCGGTGCGGCCATCTTGTAGCCCGCGCCACCGGCAGCGGCGGCAGGTTTCGGGGCAGCCGGAGCCGAACTCGAAGCGGCAGGCTTGGCAGCGGGACGGGCCACAGGAGCCACGACCGGAGCGGCTTGCTCTTCCATTTCCACTTGATATTCAGTGCCATTCACATTGACCGTGGCCATGTTGCCCTCAATGTTCTGGACTTCAACTTCGTATGGTTTCCCACTAATGGTGAATTTGAATTTTTTCATGATTGTTCGATTTAACGTTTCCAGTGTCTAACTCCGTAATTTTTGTCGTTCCAAGAAGTCACCCTTCTTTCGATGGTGATCACGTTGCTCTCCTCGTCGTGGAGGTTGGTCGAGAGGTAGAGAGCCATGCCGATGGCAGTCAGCACCTCGGGGGCAATCTCACCTTCGGCCAACTTGACCGTAGGCTTCACCGTCGCCACAGGCTTAATCTCCTTCACCTCGTTTTTCTTGGCGTCTTGCTTCTTGAAATAGGAAGCCACGCCACGAAAGATGGTCGAGAGGATGAAAAGGGCGATGATGACGATCAGAAATCCCGCAATGGTGACAATCCAGCCTTTGGTATAGACCCATTCTTCGTGAGCCAACAGTAATGATATTTGTAACAGGTTCATCACTTTATGGATTTAGGGTTACAGCGGGATGTTCGAATGTTTCTTCTCGGGATTGGCCAAACGCTTCGTCTCAAGGGTGCGCAGGGCACGGATGACACGGAAACGGGTGTTGCGCGGCTCGATGACATCGTCGATGTAGCCGAACTTGGCGGCCTCGTAGGGGTTGGCGAACTTCTTGGTGTATTCATCCACCTTCTTGGCGACAAACTCGGCGCGCTCCTCAGGATTCTCGATTTCGGAAATCTTCTTGCCATCAAGCACCTCAACGGCACCGCTGGCACCCATCACGGCGATTTCGGCGGTCGGCCAAGCGTAGTTCACGTCGTTGCGCAATTGCTTGCAGCCCATCACAAGGTGGGAACCACCATACGACTTACGCAATGTGACGGTCACTTTCGGCACGGTGGATTCGCCGTAGGCATAGAGCAACTTCGCGCCGTGAACGATGATGCCGTTGTACTCTTGACCCGTACCAGGCAAGAAGCCGGGCACATCAACTAAGGTCACAATCGGGATGTTGAAGGCATCGCAGAAACGGACGAAACGGGCGCCCTTGCGCGAAGCGTCGCAGTCCAACACACCAGCGAAGAAGGCTGGGTTGTTGGCCACGATACCAACGGCCATGCCATCGAAGCGGGCGAAGCCGACGATGATGTTCTTGGCGTAGTTCTTATGGATTTCGAGGAAGTCGCCGTTATCGACGATGGCGGTGATGATGTCGCCAACGTTGTAAGGCTTGTTCGGGTTGTCGGGAATGATTTGGTTCAAGGCATCCTCCAGACGGTCGATGGGGTCGTTGCACTCCACGAGCGGAGCGTTTTCCATGTTGTTCTGCGGGATGAAGGAGATGAGGCGACGGATGAGGGCCAAACCTTCCTCTTCGGTTTCAGCGGCAAAGTGGGCCACGCCCGACTTCTGGCTGTGGATGCGCGCGCCACCGAGGTCGTCAGTGCTAACGTCTTCACCGATGACGGTCTTCACGACTTTCGGGCCAGTGAGGAACATGTAGCTGTTGGCCTCGGTCATGATGATGAAGTCAGTGAGGGCGGGAGAATACACGGCACCGCCGGCGCAAGGACCGAAGATGGCCGAAATCTGCGGAATGACACCCGAAGCGTTGATGTTGCGCTGGAAGATTTCAGCGTAACCGGCGAGGGAACGCGAGCCCTCTTGGATACGGGCACCGCCCGAGTCGCAGATGCCGATGACGGGAGCGCCAACTTTCATGGCTTGGTCCATCACCTTGCAGATTTTCAGCGACATGGTCTCACTCAAGGCACCGCCAAACACGGTGAAATCTTGGGCGTAAACGTAAACGACGCGGCCGTCGATGGTGCCGTGACCGGTGACAACGCCGTCGCCGAGGAACTGTTGCTTGTCGAGACCGAAATCGACGGTGCGATGGGTCACGAACATGTCAGTCTCTTCGAAGCTGCCTTCGTCGAGCAGGATGGCGATGCGCTCGCGGGCCGTCATCTTGCCCTTCGCATGTTGGGAGTCGATGCGCTTTTGGCCGCCACCGAGACGGGCCTCGTTGCGCTTCTCCAACAATTCTTGTATTTTCTGTTCGATTAACATGGTTATTGTGTGTTATGATTATTCTTTGACTCGGGACGCGGGACTGCGTGACACGGGACTTTCCATGTCTCGCGTCTCGTGTCTCGAAGTCTCGTGTCTTACTTGTTCTTATCCTCGCAAAGTTCCGTCAGAACGCTACAGGTCGATTTGGGATGCAGGAAGGCGATGCTCAATCCTTCGGCACCCTTGCGGGGAGCCTGGTCGATGAGGCGGATGCCGGCTTCCTTGGCCTCTTCGAGGTGGCCTTCAAGGTTCTCGACGGCGAAAGCGATGTGGTGCATACCGCCCTTGCCGTTGTTCTTCTCGATGAAAGCGGCGATGGTGCTTTCGGGGCTGGTCGGCTCCAAAAGCTCGATTTTGGTCTGGCCGCAGCGCAAGAAAGCGGTCTTCACTTTTTGGTCGGCTACTTCTTCAATGGCATAGCACTTGGTGCCAAGCAGCTTTTCAAAGAAAGGAATGGACTCGTCAAGGCTTGTGACGGCGATTCCAATGTGCTCAATGTGAGAGGGTTGCATGATTTATTCGAATAAATTGTACAATTGGTGAATTCACGGGGCAAAGGTATAACAAATTCCAATGTTATCCAATGGAATTAATGCAACTCTTTTTTATTTTTCAAATTAGCATTAATACAGAACAAAATGGATTCCCAAGATACTGTTATTTCAACAAGCCAAGCGAGTCAAGGTCGTGGGCGAAATCGGACGAATATCTATCCGTAGCTTCATGGTTAAGATGAACCGAAACGCAGAAATTCAAAGTGTCGTCACACAAATCATAATTCTCAGTATAATTAAGATACTTGTATCCAAATCGTTGGGCGACATCTTCAAAATAGCGATTCACTTCATCCATGTTTTTCACTTTCTTTGTAGTAGAGGCATAAACAGGCGAATTGACCAACAAGACAAACACATTATCTTTCTTACATTCATCAAGATAGCTTTCAAACACCATTATGGCATCTTTGTTTAATGAACCTTCTAAAGAATCTATCAAAGCCACATTTGTTCCGTTCCAAACACCTTTTTCTGGACTAAACCCCTTATATGCAGGTCTTTCAATATAATGTCGAACATGCAAAAACTCTAATAATCCATCTTTAATGACTTTTTGATAACCAAAATAGCGATAAAGAGGGCAATACAACTCCATAAACCCATAGCCCAAATCCTTCAATTCTTTTCTCATGGTGGAATCATAAACCGTCGGAAAAAACCTTTCAGAATCATGATGACGCCTAATATCATGAAACACCTTGAGCGTCATAAAATCCACTTGTTGTACTATCAGTTTCGGTGTACCATTGTGTGTTTTATAGCAATGATATGTAGCAATTTGGGCATTAATTGGATAGCCTCCCAGTCCCAAACTATAAGAACTCACTCTACATATCGAGTCGATGATCCTCGGGTTGAAGTGCGAGAAGCCTCTGGAATTACCCATATACAAGACATCACAATTCATATCACCATTAAAGATGTCGCTAAACATCTGATACCTATAACAATCCGTCTTACTCAATCCAAAACTAATCATCATATCCAGCATTATTGCACCCAATAATACCGCAAAGCCAAATCCCAAGCCCTTTACAATGAATTTTCTCATACCTTAAAATTGAAAATAGATAAAATTGGTTGCATTGCCGCCAAAAGCGAAAAGAAAAAACAACACACCAAAATAGATGGCATATCTAATAAAACCTTTATGGATTGTGGATAATTCCAATGCGTGTGGTTTTCCCCGCTGCAACCACTCCACCAATAACAAAACCAACATGTTCATTATAAGCGCTGTATTCCCCTTTGATTCTGGCATTGTGAACAAACTCGTATTGCAAATCCCACAAACATACTCCCAAGCCTGCCCAATGTTCTCCGCCCTAAAGATAATCCACCCAAGCACCGCCAAGAAGAAAGTGAAAAGCATCTGC
>JBGUHI010000078.1:0-10671 GCA_045111995.1 Candidatus Limimorpha sp.
CAACTTTTTGTTGTCGGTCTGCTGCTCTTCCACGATGATGTCCTTGTCGTCGTAATACCCTTTCTCTTTCAGCAACTTGCGGAAAATTTGTGATGTTTTTGCCTCGTTTGCCATAGATTGCCCATTTGAATTTTGATGCAAAAATAATAAACAATTCCGTATCTTTGCGCCTCAAAACCGAAAATGTTATGGCAGAATTCAAAATAGGAGACAAAGTGAATTTCCTCAGCACCACTGGCGGCGGAAAAGTCACGAAAATCATAGACTCGCGCATGGTGATGGTGGAAATCGAGGGCGGTTTCGAAATCCCCACTTTGAACACGGATTTGGTGCTCGACTACCGCTCACAGCCTGCGCAAACCAAGCAACAGCAAGCAGTTGATAACATCCAGAAAGAGGTGTTGGGCAAGGAATTGCTGGCTCAAGAACAAGCAGAAGCGGCTCGAAAAAGCGGCCTGCGCCGTCACGCCAAAGGCGCTGAGAAAGAAGGCGTTTACATGGCCTTCGTGCCGCACGAGCAGCAGTGGCTTCTCACGGGTCCGCTTGACGTGGTGTTAGTGAACCACACGCCCTACGAAATGCTCTACACCTTCACCATCAAGGAGGAAACGCAGTTCGTGAATGTGGATTACGGGCAGGTGGACAAGTACGAGAAGGTGGTGGTGGAGACCATCTCCCGCGACGACCTCGAGTATTGGCTCAACGGCGTGGTACAAGCGGTGTTCACGGCGGAAACGTCTGATTCTGTGCTGCTTCCGCTGAATGCGCCCTTCTCGCTGCGCTCGGGACGTTTCTTCAACGAGGGCAGCTATGTGCCTTCGGGCGTGTTGGGCGAGAAGTCGGTGATGATTTGCCTCTCCGACCTCGTCGCACTGAAACATGGCGACAGCGATTTCACCAAAATCATGAAGGAAGGCATTGGCACTCAGGCGGCAGCAAAAACCTTGGTGAAACGGGAAGCGCCCATCGACAAGCACAAGACCGCAGCAGGCGAGGCCGTCGTCGATTTGCACATCGGCGAGCTGGTGGACAACATCCTCGGCCTTTCGAGCCACGACATGTTCAAAATCCAGACGGACTATTTCAAGAAAATGCTCGACAGCGCCATTGCCGCCGACTACAACAAAGTCACTTTCATCCACGGCGTAGGCAACGGCGTGCTGAAAAACGCTATCGTTGAAGAACTTAAGAACTACCAAAACACTGAAAACCACATGGCCAGCATCGCCAAGTTCGGCGTTGGGGCCATCGATGTCATCATCTCCGAAAAGAAATGAGACGTTTTTTTCTGATAGTAGGGGCTTTGTCGCTGCTTGCTTCGTGTGCTCCCAAAGAGGACACTTTCTTCGGACAGTGGACGGTCGATAAAGTGAATGTCGAATTTGACGAGCAATGTACCACGCCCGAGATGGTGCGGCAGCTGGGCGCGATGGAGAAAAACAATGTGGTGGTCATCAGCGTCGACTCTTTGCTGACTCTCGTCAACGAAGGCGACACCGTGCAATACCGTTGCTCGTTGCGCGGCAGCCGAATCCTCTGCGACGGCGAGCCATGGGGTGTTTTTGAGGAGGGGATAATAAAAACAGAGACCTTCTCACCGATGGGCAGCGTGAAGGTCTCGTATAAGAAATAGTCGGTGAACCCGCAGGGAATCGAACCCTGATCGAAGGAACCGGAATCCTTTATTCTATCCATTAAACTACGGGTCCAAAAGGAACGAAACGATGCTTTCGTCCCTTTTCGGACTGCAAAAATAGGAAGAAATCGCGAAAGTCAGACGATAAATTTGTAATTTTGCCGCCCGTAAGTGTGTGATTTGTGGTATAAATAACTGATAAATAACTATTTAAGATATGAATAACGAGAAACTGAAGCAACAAATCCTGTCCTATTTTTATTTGGTGTTGGGTTCCGCGCTTTTTGCCGTCGGCGACGTGATGTTCGTGAATCCTTACCATCTTGCTCCCGGCGGGGTGTATGGTCTTGCCAATGTGTTCAACGCCTTGTGGGGATGGAAAATCTCTTTGGCGGGCATTTGCATGGACATTCCCCTGCTCATCATCGGCACCATCATCCTTGGGCCTAAGTTCGGCATCAAGACCATCATTTCGGTCATCCTGATACCGGTGTTCACCTATATCCTTGAAAGCACATGGGGCTATGCGCCTGTGATTCACGGCGGTAGCGTGGTCGCCGACACCCAATCGGCACTCTATTTCATCGCCAAGGACGGCACTCAGAGTTGGTTCATGCCCGACTTCTTCCTGAACACGGTCGTTTCGGGCCTGATTTACGGCTTGGCCATCGGCGTCATCTTCCGCGCCGGCGCCACTTCTGGCGGCTCCGACATTATCGCCATGATTGCGCACAAATACACCAAAATCAGCCTCGGAACGCTGGTGCTGATTATCGACAGCATCATCTCCCTGACCACGTTGCTGGCCTTTGAGGACATTCGCCTGCCCATCTATTCGGTCATCCTCATCTTCATCGAGAGTAAGATCATCGACCTCGTCGTTGAGGGCGTGAAGAGCTACAAGACGGCCTTCGTGGTGACGGACAAGATTGACGAGGTGCGTGACTTCATCATCAAGGACTTGGATCGCAGCGGCACTGTTTTCGCTGGCAGCGGCCTTTATCAAGGCGCCGAGCGCAAGATGATTTACGTCACCCTGAACCGTACTGATTTGGTCAAGCTGAAGGCCAACCTCCGTTTCCTCGACCCCAACGCTTTCGTCAACGTGATTGAAAGTTCGGAGATCATGGGCAATGGGTTTAAGGCTTTGCCGACGGAATAATGTATCAGCCACAAAACCTTCAAAACAGACAAAACCAATAAAGAAAGTTGTGGAAAGCTGCCAACCGGCGGCTTTCCTGCGACTGCCCGGTTGGGCAAGTCGCTATAGAAAATGCTGTTTTGTGGGTTTTTAGGTTTTGTGATAATACGCTAATATTTCGCCAACATTTCCTCCAAAAGCTTTTTCATTTTCTCCCGCAGAGAAATCGGCTCCAGCACTTCAATATGTGCATTCATGGTAAGTAACTGTTGGATGAAGTCGTATGAAGGTTTCAACTGCCACGAAAAGATGGTGTAATCGTCAGTCTCTTCCACGATACGCTGACTATGATGCAAGGGTAGGCCTTTCAGGAAATTACTTTGGTCTTTGTCGTTAAACATTCCCTTTCTCCCGCTGACTCTGATGAGCCGCGCTTGTTGTAGTGCCTTCAGGTCGGGAGAGAGCCGGAGCATGTCGAGGTTTTCGCAGCCAAGATGCCGTTTGATGTCGGAGAGCGAACAATCGTCGTTGTAGGACGAACTGGCGATGATGGCGAACAAGGTGGCTTGTGCCTTGCTGACACCCTGTTTGTTTGACAGTCTTTCAAGCGGTTGGGCATTCTCGGCCATGAAGTTGCTACTCATTTTCGAGTCTTCCGAAGCGCTGACGATCTTTTCGATGTCGAGCAATGAGGTTGATTTTGCTTTCATGATGCTTTTGTTTTGTTGATTTCGTCGGCAAAACAAAAGCAAAACTCTGCCAATTTTAGGCAGAGTTGATGGGGCTTGTGTGAAAAAGATGGGTCAAAGAATAAAAAATGTGAAACAATCTAATCGTCCAAAAAACAAATACTCATTTTATAGAATCTGAGTTTGATGTTGTATTCGGTACAGCACTTCAATGCGACCTCTACGGTAACTACATTTGGGCTTTCTTTGTTATTATTAGACATTACGATGAAAGGTTTGATAGCTTTACTTTCTTTTTCTGCGTCTTCTTTTACCATCTGAATGTAATAAAGGATTTGCCCTACCACACTATAGTCAGAATCATTCAATTTGTTTTCAATTATTACAAAATTATCATCTTTGTCTCGACAGAAAATATCAATTCTTCCTCCTTTAATATCGTGTTCCCTTAGATTAAATCTTTTATCAGGGTGAAAACTAGGGTCGATTTTATAAAGTCGTTGGGAAAGAAAGTCGCTTAATGCAGGTTCGTCTTTTGGTTGAATATCAAAGAACTTGTCATTATAAGTGGCCTTTTCTTCTTTTTTTAGTATTTCAATATCAATTTTAGTGTATAACGTTTTGATTTCAGAATTCTTCTTTGTTTGTTTAGAAAGCTTTGACTCTTCTTGAAATTGCTTAATTATAATTCCACTGACTGTTTTATCAGGAAAGTTTTCTTCGACTATTTTAATTTGGTTTTTTACAAACTCTTCATTTTTATCAACTTCTAATACAACAAGGTTATCGGTGTTGTCTTTACATAATAAACCTATGTGATACTTCTTTCCGTCTTTCTTAATTGGATACTTTATGGATTTGTATGGTTTTGAAGGACAGATATGTTTTAATCTCCATTTGCTCAATCTCTTTGCCAAGTTATCATTGATTATTTTGAGTACAGAATACTCTGAAACAATCTGGGTCAATTCTTTTGTTTTGCAAGCTTTGTCTTCGTTGAAAAACCATCTATGATTATCATGGACAATATATCCAGTATTTTTCAATGTTTGTTCTTGACCACGAATCGTATGATCGAATTTTTCTTTATTCTCTGACTCATATAGAGATACTCCAAAAATTGGAGCCAGTTCTCTAACTATTGCTCTGTGTTCTAAGGGACCATGTTCTTTTAATATGCGTAGCAATTCTCGGCTAATTTCGTTTGTGTTGAATTCTCTCATGTTCATGCTTTTATAAAGAATTGTATGAATCAAACTTCACATTACTTCGATAAACATTATACCTTGCATTAATTCAGTGCAAATATAATTCTTTTTCCAACATACACTCCCTGCATAGCTTTTTATTCAACGATAATGATTCATCCATCCGAACATTAATCTCAAACTCAAACTCGCTCACATAAACGAGGTCATAGAGGCTGAAATGTCGGTTGTCGTAGAGGTTGTGGAAAGGATAATCGAGGTGCATGTCTTTCGACCATTCGTAATCCAAGCCCTCGTTCCAGTTGTCGTTTTCGTCCGCCATGCCAAGCCATTCTTCAAGGCTCTCATGTGCTGACATCATTCCGTTTTGGTCCCATTTCAGACTCCACGAACAGCCATCTTGGGAATACGTGGGGTCGTAGCCGCCTTGGGTCATCACTTCCCAAATCGTTTCCGCTCTCTCGGTCTGGATAGGATGCGCTTTCGGGTAGGTGTAGCTTAACAGCACTTTCCCTCCACTTCGAGGTCGCCATTGCCGTCATAAAGTTTCATCATGCCCTCGTGGATGGTTTTCGTCTTGTTGAAGAGGGCAATGGCTGCTGCCTTTATCCTGTCGTTGAAATCCGACAGCAGCCTTTTGCTCTCTTCGTCATACTGCATCATTTCGATTTCGTTCAAAGCCTTTTGCTTTCTATTGTTGTTTTTCATTTTTATATTTTTTAATTAGTTGATGTTAAGATTGTTGTATTAAAAAGCAGGGCGCAAGTCAAAGACGCATTTCGGTCAATGCTTGCGCCCCTTGGCAAAGAATTTCGTTGTTGAATCCATCCCAATCGAAAGGTGTGGGCAGGACAAATTGAAAGCCCAAGTTGAGATCGGTCATGTCGCAAAGTGTTTCGTCCTCAATGGGAAGATTGTTACGCTCATAATATGCGTGTTCTTTGATGAGATTGCTGCCCATCGTGGCAAGCAGTTCGTCAGGCTGCTGCAGCTTTTCTTTCGGACGGTACCAGATGCCGTGAATCAATCGTTTCCTGTCACTGTTCACCCAATAGACGGCTATTTCGTTGAAAAGGTTGTCATCGAAAGTCATCTTTCCGATGCGGGTCACAGCGGTGGAACAGTCTGCATGAAGAAAAACTTGAAGGTCAATACGGGCTTGTTGGTCGGTGGTGTAACTGTCGCCAAGAGCTTCGTACAACACATCGATGAGGCTTTGATAATAGACGAAGGCTTCCTGTCGTGCTTTGTTGAGGTCGTCGTTAGCAAAAACCTTGTTAATACTGCAAAGATTGTTTTTCCTTGCTTTGAAATAGTTTGCGTTGTGCATTTGTTCCTTCCAGAACAGCCCATGCACGAGGTAATGTGATTTCTTTTTGTCCATAGCGGTGCTGTTTTGATTTCGGGGCAAAACAACACCATTACTCTGCCAAAAACAGGCAAAGTAATCTCTTTTCCGAAAAAAATCTCTTTCTTGTCGTGATGAAATAGTTTTATTTCAAATCATTTTATTTCAAACTAACTTATTTCAAACAAATCTATTTCAAATCAAATTATTTGAAAATAATTCATTTCAAATTGAACTATTTCAAATAAAATGATTATATTTGCAGCGTCAATGTAAATGATTTGCGCTATGGATAGTCCGTTTATTTATGGAAAAATGGCTGAAAACGAGTTCTTTATCGACAGAGAAAAAGAAACAGCCCAACTTCTTGGCAACTTCAAAAGCTTGGTGAATACAGCCATCATCTCGCCGCGCCGATGGGGAAAAACCTCGTTGGTGAACAAGACCTTGGAGATGCTGGCGAAAGACAAAGGCTATTATGCCGCCCGTATCGACATCTTCAATTGCCGCACCGAAGAGCAGTTCTACAAGACCTACGTCAATGCCGTCCTTCAAGCCTCGACCTCGAAAGTGGAGGAGTGGATTGCCTTGATGAAGCGGCATATCGGCTCGGTTGGGCCGAAGATTACGCTGGGCGAGGGAAGCCAAGCCTACGAAGTGACCTTCGGCATCGATTTCAAGGAAGTGCAATATTCCGAGGACGAAATCCTCGACCTGCCGCAACGCATCGCCGAAGAGAAAGGAAAGAAATTCGTCATCTGCATCGACGAGTTCCAGAATGTGGGCAACTATGCCGAATCGTTGGCGTTTCAACGCAAGTTGCGTTCCCACTGGCAGTTGCACAACTCCGTCTGTTATTGCCTCTACGGAAGTAAGCGCCACATGCTGTTGGACATCTTCGGCAACTACGAAATGCCTTTCTACAAATTCGGCGACCTCATGTTTCTCGACAAAATCGCCGAGGCGGACTGGATACCTTATATAACAGGCCAATTCAAAAAAACGGGAAAGTTGATTTCCAAAGAGTTAGCCGCTTCAATCGTCCGGAAGGTGGATGCGCACCCTTATTATGTGCAGCAGCTTTCGCATCAAGTGTGGCTGCGAACCGAAGGCACTTGCACGGCAGAAACGGTTGAGGTGGCACTTGAAAACATTATCGACCAAATGAGACTGCTATTCAGCAACTTGCTCGACTCGCTGACACCCAAGCAAATCAATTTCCTTCATGCGGTGGTGGACGGCGTGGAGAATTTCTCCTCGAAAACCATCCTCGACAAGTACGAATTGGGCACTTCGGCCAACATCAAGAACCTGCGCAAGGCCATGTTGCAGCGCGACTTGATTGACGTGTTGCCCGGCAGAACCGAACTTCAAGACCCGATTTTCGGGGCTTGGCTGAAGCAACAAATTGTTGTTTAACCCAACACCTGCTCGATCGCCACAGGGAAATACACCTGCTCTAGTTTGTGGATCTTTGCCGCAAGAGAGTCAGGCGTTTCGTTTTCGTCCAAATTGACGCGCGCCTGCAAGATGATCTCGCCGCTGTCGTAGATTTCGTTGACATAGTGGACGGTGATGCCCGACTGGGCTTCCTTGGCCGCCACCACAGCCTCGTGCACATGCTCGCCATAGAAACCCTTGCCGCCGTATTTGGGCAGCAAAGCTGGATGGATATTGACAATGCGCTTCGGGAACGCCTTGACCAAGTTCTCTGGAATCTTCCAAAGGAAACCTGCCAGCACGATGAGGTCCACGTGAAGGTCTTGCATCTCTTTGATGAAAGCCTCGCCCTTGAATTCTTCTCGGGTGATCATCCTTAACGGGATGCCCAGTTTCTTTGCCCGTTCGATGGAATAGGCCTTGGGATTGTTACACACCACATTGGCGATTTCAACCTTGGGGTTGTTGGCGAAATATTCGGCAATGCGCTGAAAATTGGTGCCGTTGCCGCTGACAAATATGGATAATCTTTTCATTCTCTGATTTTTATAGTGACAGTTTCGTTTTTCTTCAAGTCAAACCACACCAGATAGCCTTCGTCGACTTTTCGGAAGTCGATGGGTTTGCCTTCCACCACGATAGGCTTGGTGCATAGCAAGGTCAGGCCTTCGATGGCTTCACCACGGTTGGTTAGGCTGATGGCGTTTTTGTTGATGATCTGATAATCAATATTGAGTAGTCTCTCGTAATAGTTGAGGTATCGTTCCACTGTCGTGGGCAGGATTTTCTTCTCGTCGCGGAAATGGGCGAGTTGGCTCAATGCGAAGTTGAACCCTGGCATGGCCACGACGGTGCCGTTTTCGTTGTGTTGCCAAAAGCCGCGCCATGGGTCGGTCCAAGCGGGATAGATGTGTGTGATGAACACATTGTGCTGGTCCACAAGGCGTTGCAGACGGATGCTGTCGAAATAATAGTACCATTCGCGGTCTTCGTTCACTTCCAAAGTCGATGGCGTCGACCACAACAAGAAGTCCTTGTCGCCATTGGGCAGGGTGGTGATTTGTCGGTTGGGCAGGGCATCGCCGAAGCCGTCGTAGGGCTGCACGAAGTGGCTGTCGAAGTTGTACTGCTCCATGCGGTTTTCCTCATAATAGGCATTCCACAAATAGCGGACGCCGTTCTTCTTCCACAGTTCGGCAGCATACTGGGGCGAGTCGGGGAGGAGGCCGTCGCAAACCAAGTCCTCGCGGTTCTTCTCGGGACCGTTGTTGTAGCCGTGGTCAATCCACGAAACCGTGTTGAAATTCCGCTTCATGAAACGCATGGCCTTAGGGAACTCGCTCGGGATGGTAGTGTAGACTTCGGGCGAGTGCAGACAGATCTCAAAGCCTTCCTTTTTGAGGGTTTTCAGCAGTTTGTAAAACTCCTTGTCCGTCTTGATGGAGGCGACAAGTCCATGGAAGTTGCCCTTGCTGGCTTCTTCGTTGGTCACATTGTCGGGATTCCAATAAAACACGCTCTTCGTGACGGGGATATTGAAATAGCAGAAGCCACCGACGGCATCTTCTGGTTTGGTAATGTTCTCGTTTCCAAAGAGTACGGCGCGATGGGTGCGCAGGTCGGTCCAGTCGGCATGTTCGGTGAAGATGAAGGCCGATTGGTAGCCGTCCCACACGGGCATGATGCGGGGCAGGTCTTCGGGCGCGTTATGAAAGATGTTGAAATCGTTTTCAAACACTTCGCCCGCTTTGACGTTACGATAGGAAATGTCCTCAAAATAGTCGCTTGTGTCATTTCGCATAGGGTAACGCAACAAAGGATGGTCGCGCCAGTAGTCGATATTGAAGCAGACAGTACGGCGCTCGATGTCAAGTTGTAAGGAAGAAATGTTTGTGTTGTGATAAGTACAAGAAAAAACAGTATCCTGTTGATCTATTTGCCTTACAATAAACCCTTCTCTGTCAAGATAATAGGATGGTTGCAAATTAATGCTGTCGATGTGTTGGTTTCTACGGTAAACGGTGATTTCACCATCAGGCAAGTTTTGCACGATAGCTAATCTGAGTAGTTTGACATCTTTCTTGAACTGCGTTTTGTTTTTGAACATGTATCCTATAAAGTCGTTGCCATTCCACATGGGGATTATGCGATAATGGAATTCTGCAATTGAAGGATCGTTGATGGTGTCGCCTTGGTCGTTGATGTATTCTACAATTGGGAAAAAGTTGCCATGTTGTATTGTTGAATCTTGAATGATAATGATTTCAGACTGGTAGCTTTGCAAGACATCGGTTCTGACTTCCAATCGCGCATCGTCAAATAGCATCCGTTCCAGCCCCTCGTTCCATACGAAGCCTTTGAGTTCTCCGTTGCCAGTGAAGTAGTCGGAAGGGAAGACGAGGTCGAAATGGGCGGCGGACCAGTCGGCGTTTTCGTCAACGAAGTCCTGTAGCGGATAGGCATTCCAATAGCGGTTGCCCTTTTCGCCATCGATGGTGAACACGACCTTGGCTCTCGTGTCGGCATTGGCTTTGAAGAGGAAATCGTATTGGCAGCGAATGTTTTGGTTCGGGTGTTCCTTTCCTGCTTCGATGATGAATCCTAATCCGAACTCATGGGTAGTGTCGCACACACAAACATAATTCTCCGCTTCAGCGGTGCTGTCGGCCTCGATGTGGAGGTTGTGCCACGGCAGATACCAGGTGTATTGGTTCTCGAAGTCGTTCGTATAAGTCTGCGCATGCAGCAGTCCTGCGTGAAGCCAAACCAATATTAATATGATGACCCGAAGCGAGGTTTTCATGTCGAATAAGTTGAATCAGGCTGCAAACTTAGGAAAAAAAGGTTGACGCTCGGTTTTGTAAAGGCGTTTTTGTGCTAGGAGAGGGCTTTTTTTGGGCAAAACTCGCGCATATATTAATAAGGTGAGAGTTTAAACTGCCTCTTGAAGCCGTCCATTTTTGAGCGAAATGATTGTGAAATTGTGCGAAAAGTAGCAGTTTTGGAGTCATGAAATCCAGCAAAAAGAGGATTTTTGTTCCAAAATAGGGTGCAAGATACAGGAAAATCATAAAATTGTATATTTTTATATATCTGATAATCAGGTTAATATAAAATATTTCAAAAATAATTGAAAAAAGTTGTTGTACGTAATCAGAAAAGTTGTACTTTTGCACCCGCTTTCCCAGAGAGACGAGAGGTAGGGAAGA
>JBGUHI010000079.1:0-77834 GCA_045111995.1 Candidatus Limimorpha sp.
CGTGCACTTGCCCAGCAGCACCTGCTTGACGAATACCAGCAGGGGCAACGCGACCTCCCGCTCCAACTCCACGAACCTGTTGTATGACACGGTCTTGGGGAAGAAATGCGTCCAATGCCTGCAAACGTGGTTGAGGTAGAAGTGCTTGAGGCAGCGATGGTTGCCCATGTGGAAGCCACAAGTATGGTGATGACCTCCGCGTCCGACAGGCGGTTGGGCTTATTGCGATGCCGTTTCCCGTCGTCCACTTCCAAAGTGTGTCTTCTCACCGTCTCGTTGAAAAACTTGCAGAAGTCGTCTGCCATGCAATAAATTTCCGTAATTTTGTCGTCTGATAACATAGTGTGTTTCGTTTGTTTTTTGCACTACAAATTTACGAAAACTATCGCTATGTTATTCTTTTTCATTCAATTATTTTATATCGAACTCGCGTTATTTTAGTTGATTAATAGGTTTTTCTCCGAAAAAGACATCTAATTATGGGAATAGTTGTATTTTTGCAGTGAAGAAACAAAATAAAACTATGAATGGCGTTAGCATACAGGTAAATCTACCGGATTACGGCAAATACGATTCCACAGAACTGACTCGGATTCTTACTTGTATTGCCATGAGATTGATAGGAAAAGAAACACAAGGAATTGATGCTGAAGATTTTCCGTGTGCCATGTCGGTCGAAGAAGCAAAAGCCCTCACTATTCAACGTGGCCGTGAAATCAAGGCAGGGCGAGCCAAACTCGTACCTCACGACGAGGTGATGAATGAACTGGATCAATTGCTTTCTACTTATGCAGATTAAATGGAGTGAGCAATCCGTTGACGACCTTCGAGAGATAGTGACGTATGTCGCTAGCACTTTTGGAAGGACGAAGGCGATGGAGGTACTTGCCGAAATCCGTCATTCTGCCGAATTGCTGAAAGATTTTCCCATGTTAGGCAAGAGTTTTGTCGAAGATGTGGAATTGGGCATAGACTATCGCACACTCCCGTCGAAACTCAACTAGTTGGTTTATTATGTTGAAGACGAAGTTGTTGTCATTGTTACGGTTTGGCAAAACCGACGCGACATTGGGCGCTTGAAAAAGTCCTTGGCTAAACCTTCAAAGAAGTAAATAAGGGGAGGGCACAGAGCCTTAAAGTGCGTCTCGAAATTTGGGAAATACATTTACTATTGCAGCAATTGTTAGTTTTTTCCTATCTTTGCCCGTTTTTACGAAGCAAAACGATAAACCTATGATAGACATCAAATTCTTAGTCAAGAACCCCGACATCGTCAGGGAAAATATCAAGAAGAAATTCCAAGACGGCAAGTTGCCGCTCGTCGATGAGGCCATCAGCCTTTATACGCAGTATTGTGATTGCCAGCAACGTGCGGACGACCTTCGCTCGCAGCGCAACTCCATCTCCAAGGAAATCGGCATCCTGTTCAAGAACAAGGAAGTCGAAAAAGCCAACGAGATGAAGAAATTGGTTGAGGCCAATGCGCAAGAATTGGAACAACTGGCCAAGCAGCAAACCTCGCTGAACGAACAGCTCACTAAGGTGATGTATGCCATCCCGAACATCATCGCGCCCGAAGTTCCGATAGGGAAGGACGACAGCTTCAACGTGGAGAAAGAACGCTATGGTGAGGCTTTGGTGCCTGACTTCGAGGTGCCGTATCATGCCGAAATCATGGCCAAGTTCAATGGCATCGACCTCGATTCGGCACATCGCGTGGCGGGCAACGGCTTCTATTACCTCATGGGCGACATCGCGAGACTGCATTCCGCCGTCATCACCTACGCCCGCGACTTCATGATTGAGCGCGGATTCACCTATTGCATCCCGCCCTTCATGGTGCGCAGTGAAATCGTTTCAGGCGTGATGAGTTTCGCCGAAATGGATGCGATGATGTACAAGATTGAAGGTGAAGACCTTTACCTCATCGGCACGAGCGAACACTCGATGATTGGCAAATATATCGACCAAATCATCCCTGAAGACACGCTGCCGCTGACTTTGACGAGCTATTCGCCCTGTTTCCGCAAGGAGAAAGGCGCGCATGGCATCGAGGAACGCGGCGTGTATCGCATCCACCAGTTCGAGAAACAGGAGATGGTGGTGCTGTGCAAGGAAGAAGAGGCCGACCATTGGTATGAGCAGATGTGGAAGAACACGGTGGATCTGTTCCGCTCTTTGGACATTCCTGTCCGAACGCTGGAGTGCTGCTCAGGCGACTTGGCCGACCTGAAGGTGAAGTCGCTTGACGTAGAGGCTTGGTCGCCGCGCCAGAAGAAGTATTTCGAGGTGGGTAGCTGTTCCTATCTTGGTGATGCACAGGCGCGTAGGCTGAAAATCAGAATCAAGGGGAAGAATGGCAACTACTTTGCCCATACCTTGAACAATACGGTGGTCGCGCCGCCGCGCATGTTGATTGCCTTCTTGGAGAACAACCTCCGCGCCGATGGTGGCGTGGCCATCCCGAAGGCCTTGCAACCCTACATGGGCGGAAAAACTGAAATCAGATAATATTGACACGAGACTGCGAGACTGCGGGACAGCAAAGCCCCGAAGTCTCGAAGTCCCGAAGTCCCGAAGTCCCGAAGTCAAATAGAATATGGACATCTCTGTTGTAGTACCGCTGCTGAATGAAGCCGAGTCGTTGCCCGAGCTGGAATCATGGATTCGTCGGGTGATGGACGAGCATGGCTTTTCCTACGAAATCGTCTTTGTCGATGATGGTTCCACGGATAATTCTTGGTCTGTCATTCAGGGACTTGCGCAATCCAATCCCAATGTGAAGGCCTTGCGTTTCAGGAGGAATTACGGCAAGTCGCCGGCACTGAACGAGGGCTTCAAGATTGTGCAGGGCGATGTGGTCATCACCATGGATGCCGACCTTCAGGACAGCCCCGACGAGATTCCTGGACTTTACAAGATGATCAAGGAAGAAGGCTATGACCTCGTATCGGGTTGGAAGAAAGTGCGTTACGACTCAAAGTTGATGAAAAACATCCCGTCGAAGTTTTTCAACTGGACCACGCGCGTGATGTCGGGCATCAAGCTGCATGACTTCAACTGCGGACTGAAGGCCTATCGCAACGAAGTGGTGAAAAGCGTCCAAGTGTATGGCGAGATGCACCGTTACATTCCTGTTATCGCTAAAATGAACGGTTTCAGTCACATAGGGGAGAAGGTGGTGCATCATCAGAAGCGGAAATACGGCACGAGCAAGTTTGGCATGAGCCGTTTCATTCGCGGTTATCTCGACCTCGTGACCATCAATTTCATCTCGAAGTTCAGCAACCGTCCGATGCATTTCTTCGGTTTGTTGGGTTCCATCACGTTCTTGGTCGGATTCGTCATCGCTGTGTATTTGGCTTGCATCCGCCTGTTTGCCAATGCTTACGGCATGACCAACCGTCCGTTGTTCTATTTCGCGCTTTTGGCCATTGTCATCGGTGTGCAACTTTTCAGCACAGGTTTTCTTGCCGAGATGATTACCTCGACGCAGCGCGAGAAGCGGGTGTATTCCATTTCGGAACGGATTAACGCATAACAAAAGGAAAAGCCACCATGCGGTGGCTTTTCCTTTTGTTCGATACTTCAATACAAGTCGTCGATGTTGCCGTCGAAGCTCTCATCGAAGCTGTCGCCGAACTCGTCGGCAAACTCGTCTTCGTCGAATTCGTCCTCAAACTCGTCAAACGGCGAGTCGTCGGCAAAGTCGTTGCTTTCCCAGTCGAAATCGCGTTCCAACCTTGTCTCGTCAAACTCGTCTTCCTCTTCGTGTCCGCTGATGAAGCTGCTGATTTCGTCGTCGCTCATCTTGTCGAAATTCACGTCGAGTAGGGCTGAGTCGTTGATTGAACGGCTCATTGATTTCAGCTCGCGCATCACCGATGGCGAGACATAGAACTCGTCGATGTTCTCCTCGCAGTATTTCAAGTATTTGGGATCCTTTTCGTATACTTCGGCGATGGTCAAACCCTCGTGTTTTCCGAAGGTGAAGACGGAGTCAATGTCGTAGAATTTCATGTTGTTATCTTGTTTTGTTGTTATTCTTAATATGTTGTTTCAGTTTGCAAATATCATGCTTTTTCCGATTCGGGGCAACTGTTTTCGCTCATTTTTTGAAGGCAAAGGCAAAATAGACCGCCAGGATGATGAACAGGAAGGAAACGATGTGGTTCCAACGGAAGGTCTCGGTCTTGAACACGGTGATGACAATGATCGAGAAAACGATGAGAGAGATGGCTTCTTGGATGACTTTCAGTTGGATGAGGTTGAAAGGGCCGCCGTTGATTTCCGACCCGATGCGATTGGCCGGAATCATGAAGGAGTACTCGAACAAGGCGACACCCCACGACATGAGGATGACGAGAAACAGCGGCCAATCTTTGGAACCGGGGACGACTGCAGGCAACTTGAGTTGGCCATACCAGGCAAATGTCATGAATACGTTGGAGACGACAAGGAGTAGGATGGTGTATAGTCCTTTCATTGCATGGTGTTTTGTAACGGGCTGCAAAAGTACAGGATTTTCTTTCATGTCCGACATTTATTCCTATTTTTGCACATCCAAAAAGATAACATTATGAATGCAACCGTCATACTTGTCGTTTTCGTTTTGTATACTGTGCTTTTGTTTGTGATATCGCATTTTACGGCGCGGAAGTCCGACAACGCTTCGTTTTTCCGTGGCAACCGCAACTCGCCGTGGTATGTGGTGGCCTACGGCATGATTGGGGCCTCGCTTTCGGGCGTGACATTCATGTCGGTGCCAGGCGGTGTTTATTCGGGGCAGTTCACCTATATGCCTTTGGTTTTTGGCTATGTGCTTGGTTATGCGGTGATTGCCTTGGTGCTATTGCCTTTGTATTACCGCCTCAATCTGACTTCCATCTATTCCTATTTGGAGATGCGTTTCGGCCCGAGGTCGGAGAAGACGGGCGCGGCGTTTTTCATCTTGTCAAGATTGTTGGGCTCGGCGTTGCGGATGTATCTCGTTGTGTTTGTGCTCTATGAGTTCGTCTTCAAGGCATGGGGCATACCGTTTTGGGTGCCAGCGGTCATCTTCATCGCCATCATCTTGCTCTACACCTTCAAGGGCGGCATTAAGACGGTGGTGTGGACTGATACGCTTCAGACTACCTTTCTGCTTTTGGCGGCATTCCTGACGGCATGGTTCATCATGAAAAACATGAATGTCTCCTTGGGTGGCCTGCTGAAGTCGGCGTCGGAGAAAGGCTATACCAAGATGTTTGAGGCCGACTGGGCGCACAACAAGTTTTGGGTGAAACAACTGCTGAGCGGCATGTTCATCACCATCACCATGACGGGACTCGACCAGGATATGATGCAGAAAAACTTGACTTGCAAAAACTTACGCGATGCCCAGAAGAACGTGATGACATCGAGCATGCTGTTTGTGGTGGTTAACGGGTTGTTTCTCTGCCTTGGCGCTGCCTTGATCTGTTATGCCCAGCAAACGGGTTTCCAACTTCCTGTGAATGAGGCTGGCGTGGTGGTCAACGACAAGATTTTCCCCTCAGTGGCGTTTTCTTTGAGCAAGTTCACGAGCATCGTGTTTGTCCTCGGTTTGGTGGCGGCAGGCTATTCCAGTGCGGATGGAACGCTAACGGCTTTAACAACGACATTTTGCTTTGATTTTTTGCATTTCGACAAGAAGCAGATGTCTGAGCGGCAAATCACCAAGTACCGCAAGTGGATACATGTGGCTTTTGCAATGCTTTATCTGCTTGTGATCATCGCGTTCAGGCCGTTCCATAATGAGTCGCTGATTGACAAGGTGTTCGACATTGCAGGTTATACCTATGGGCCGTTGTTAGGGCTGTATTCTTTCGGTTTGTTCGTCAAAAACAGGCGTGTGTTCGATAAGGCCGTGCCTTTCATTGCTGTCGCGTCGCCTGTCGTCAGCTATATGCTGAAGTTATATTCGCCACAGTTGTTTGGAGGCTATAAGATTGGTTTTGAGATATTGATAATCAATGGTTTGCTGACGTTTTTGTCTTTATTGGCCTTCAGCAAAAAGGAAAAAACGCCCGAAAAATGATGGGTTTGACGGAAAATATGTATTTTTGAAGTTTGAAACTAAATGAAACAACTATGAAAAGATTAGCTACAAAGTTTGCGTTTGCGCTGTTGTCATGGGCCTGCATCGGCGGCCAGCTTCACGCGCAGTACACCACGACCTTCGCCAAGAATGTCGCGCCTGGCCAACAGAGCGGGCTGTATTATTCCTTGCCACAGACGATGCTGAAACTGGATTTCATCATCGAAGAGACGGCGTTGGAGAAGAGCCCTTTGAGCGACTATGCCTCCAACTACATGGAAATGGCCGATTATGTGGAATATGAGACCACCGAATACCGTCTCTTGGATCTGAAGGTGAGTTCGGTGGCCAGTCCCGACCCCAACGCCATGTTCTTCGTGACCTTAGGCAGTGTCAGGGGCGGCAACAGGATGCAGTTCGACATCATGCCCAATGGCATCATCCGTAGCGTGGGCCTCGACATCGCTAATGACGAAGAAATGCGCGAGGTGCCTGAGAAGCGTCCGAGCTGCGAACGCCAGCCTGTCGATTACAGCGACCACAAACTGATGAATCTGGTCACGACGGGCAAGTCGAACGGCCAGATGGCCAAGGAGGCCGCCGACAAGATCGAGGAGATTCGCAAGGCGAAGTTCTATCTCATCTCAGGCGACGTGGAGATGGCCACCAACCCGGAGACCTTCAAGATGATGTACGACAAGCTCGATGCCATGGAGCAGCAATACACCAGCCTGCTTTTGGGCAACCGCGTGAAGAAAACTGTGGTGAAGACCGTGTATGTGGTGCCCAACAAGGAGGTGACCACGCAGACTGTGGCCAAGTTTTCGGAGAACGAAGGCTTGACGATCGGCACTGCGGGTTCGGGGGCTTCCATCACGGTACAAACCCTTTCGATGAACACCACGGAGGCCATCAACGCCCCCAGCCAGTCGGCGGTGGAGTCGATGTCGTATGAGAACAAGGTGTTCTACCGCCTTCCTGAAACGGCTAACGTAAAGGTGATGTGTGGCAAAAAGACCTTGTTTGAGGACAGGATGACGGTCAACCAATTGGGTGCTTTGTTGACGGCACCGATGACGAATACGAAACTGGTGTTCGACACCGAGACGGGACAGATTGTCAGCATGAAGATGCAGTAAGCACTTCCCTGATTGCCACCAACTTTTTCAAGAGACTATCAGCCAAGTCCAAGCGGAGCATGTTCGCGCCGTCGGACTTGGCTTTTTTAGGCTCTGGATGCACCTCCATGAAAATGCCGTCGGCACCAGCCGCGATGCCCGCCTTGGCGATGAGGCCAATCATTTCGGGTTGTCCGCCCGTGACGCCACTGCTTTGGTTGGGTTGCTGCAAGGAGTGTGTAACATCCAGAATGACGGGCACGTCAAACTTTTGCATGACAGCGATATTCCTGTAATCCACCACCAAATCTTGATAGCCGAACATGGAGCCACGCTCGGTCAGCATGACCTTGTCGTTGCCCGACTGCCTGACTTTTTCAACCGCGAACCCCATCGCTTCGCCTGAAAGGAACTGCCCTTTCTTGATGTTCACCGTCTTTCCCGTTTTGGCAGCGGCTACAAGCAGGTCCGTTTGGCGGCAGAGGAAGGCCGGAATTTGCAGAATATCAACGTATTCAGCGGCCATTGATGCTTCCTCGGCAGTGTGGATGTCAGTCACCACGGGAAGTTCATATTCCTTGCCGATTCTTTGCAACACTTTCAGGGCTTTTTCGTCGCCAATACCCGTGAAGGAGTCCAATCGTGAGCGGTTGGCCTTGCGGTAGGAGCCTTTGAAAATCAGCGGAATGTCAAGCTTTTGGCAGATGTTTTTCAAGGTTTCGGCGATGAAGAGGGGTGAGGTCTCGTCCTCAATTACGCAAGGGCCGGCCATGAGGAAGAAACGGTCGGGGCGGAGGCCTTTCAGGAAATCGAATTTGTTGGTGTCCATGGTGGATATTTTTTGCAAAGGTAAGGAGTTTTGTTGAGATGTCAACCGATATTTTCCCTATCTTTGCCCTCATCAACTTAAAAAGAACAAACAGGAATAGAAACTAACTGATTAAATAACATATTGATATAAAGCGTTTTTGCTTTTCAAGTAAAGTCGAAATCTGGACAATTTCAACTGTATTACACGAGAAGGCGGAGCGCTCACGGTGTATCCGTGGGCTTTCTGTTCGTAGTGAAGGTAGTCCAGAACCTCAGCAATAGACAGAAAGTTTCACGGATTCTTTTTGTTTTACTTTGAAAGCGCTCAAAAAGCTACACTCCTGATTGCCTCGAAACAAACTAACCGCAAGTCAGAAAATAGAAAAAGAAATATTTAAAAGTACAAATTATGGGTGCAACAAAAAATAATCGAACAAAAAGCAAAATAAAAATCAATACTGCTCTTTTAACTGAACCACTTGAACCATACACAAGACAAGTTATAGAATCCCGACTCGCACTGCTTGGTTATGATATGGACGAGTCTCACCATGAGACTTGCAATGTGTACAGAGAAAGGGCTAAACTCAAGTTTCAAGAGCAGTTTTTGAATGGAAAGAATCCAGATTTTTTGATTTATAAAACTGGAAGCGATGAAATACTAGCTGTAATTGAAGCCAAGCGACCTTCAGTAACACTAGACAAAGCCATCACCCAAGCTATAAACTATTATGCAGAACCTTTACAGATACCATTAGTATTTGTTTTCAACGCAGATTCATTTTACGCTTGCTCTAGAGATAGACATCCTCTAAAGATTGACAATATTGAGATTAATGATTTCGTAAATGAAGAAACATTAATTAAGCTTATTGACTCTAACTTTGAGATTGAAACGGTCCCTGAAGGTCTAACACTAAGCCGTGCTGATTTGATGGCAAAATTCAAAAAGGCCAATAATCTTTTAAGAGAAGCTGGTTTAAGAGACGGCTATGAAAGGTTCTCTGTTTTTGCCGATATAATGTTTTTGAAACTAAAAAATGACTTTGATGACATTGGGGAAATCGATGATAAACCAGACGATCTTGACGAAAAATGTAATTGGGACAAATTGATGAGTAAAACGCCATCAAGAATTGGTCCAACTTTCAATATTAAAAAGTCAGAAGTTAAGACTTATCTAAATGATACGATTAGACCAAGACTGAAGAAAACCTATGGAGATGTATTTGAATCATCTTTAAATATTGAGGACGAGTCTATATTAATCGAATTAATTGAAGAGATTGACACAATTGACTTTACCAGCATAGACAGTGACGTTAAAGGAGATGCTTTTGAGTTTTTTCTCAGAAGAGTAACTAATGGCAATAAAGACTTAGGAGAGTATTATACTCCAAGACATATTGTAAAAATGATGGTGAAGCTAGTGAATCCAACTTATGGTGACACCATATATGATCCTTGTAGTGGAACTGGAGGATTCTTGCTTGAATGCTTTAAATACTTAAGAGAGCATACGGATATTAAACACAGTTCTTCTGATACTGACGAAACACGACGAGAAAAAGATGAGAAAAAGCGTTTTATAAGAGAAGAGAGTATTTACGGAAGAGAATTAACTTCTACAGCACGCATTGCTAAAATGAATATGATTCTTTTTGGCGACGGGCATACGAATATTCAACAAATGGATTGCCTTTCTAAAGTTGTTGATGAAAAATACAACATAGCAATCTCGAATATTCCATATTCACAAAAAGTTAAACTTGGACAACTATATGGGACCAATTCAACTAACGGAGATTGTGTCTTTATGCGACATATTTGGAAATCCATAAAGAAAGGAGGTAGAATAGCCGTTGTCGTACCAGACACATTTTTGTATAATAGCAAAGAGATAAAAAAGATACGTGAACAAATTGTAAAAGAAAGTTCTCGATTAGTTATAATTTCACTACCCCGAGGTGTGTTTAATCCCTATACACCAACGAAAACAAGTATTATCTTCGCACGTAAAAAAAGAGATGATGAAGATCATTTCAAAAAAGCATTTTTCTATGTAGTAAGAAATGACGGATTTGAACTGGGAGCCAGAAGAAGGCCTTTGCCTGGTCGTTCTGATTGTGCAAAGTTTTTCATGTCATACAATGAAGACGAAGAGCTTTGGAATATTGAAGAGCCCAATTCCGTTGCCGCAGAGTATGCGAAAATTGAGAAAAACGGTTTTAATCTTTTCCCGTTTTGTTACATGGAACATAAACCAAAAGACGAAAAAGCAGTCCCTTTAAAAGACTATATAAAAGAGAGAAAAACATCATTTAAACTAAGTTCATTTGACGACAAGGATGAAATGTGCGCGATCCTCTCCGTTACTAAGAATGGTATTTATATTGGAGAGACATATACTGCTAATGAAATAGATAATTTGAATCAAAAATACAAACGAGTACAAGTTGGTGATTTTGCTTATAATCCACATCGAATAAATGTAGGTAGTATTGGCGTAATACCAAAATTACACAAAAACATGTTTGTTTCTAACATTTACCCAGTATTTTCCATTTCAAAAAAAGAATTGCCGGAGTATTACTTATTAAAGCAGTTAAAAAAAGACGAATATAAACAGATAATAAACGATTATTGTTTGGGGGGAGCTAGAGCAGATTTGAAACTTGAATGGCTTAAGAAAATAAGGATAACAATTCCTTCTGATGAAGAACGTCAAGAAATTTATAGAAAATCAAAAGAAGTAGAAGAAGCTTTTGACAATTATTTGGCAAAAATGAACGAGTTGATGAAACAATAACAAAGCTCTCCTACAAACTGCCCCAAGTACGATAAAGTGTCTTGCTATTCAGGTGGACCAAATGGATTTTTTCACTTTTTTCACCCAAACACTTGCGGAGTGAACAAAGGAGTTGGTTTATTGGCGGCTAATATTGCCAAAAAGCAAAACAATTGAAACACAATTATATATCCGACGGCAAACGACTACAATCGACTACAATCGACTACAAACGTTTAATCAACGGATAACTCTTGACAGGTGACATAACTTTGCTGCGTAAAACTAAATGTAGTATCGTTATGGAAACTCCAAAACCCACCAAAGTCATCCCAACCGATGTGCAAACGGGAAACATCGAAAACATCAAAAATGTGATCTATGAAATTCGCGGCCAAAGGGTAATGCTTGACCGCGACCTCGCCAGTATCTATGGAGTAGAGACAAGAGCTCTCAACCAAGCAGTCAAACGTAATGCAGACCGATTCCCAGAGGATTTTATGTTCAAATTGTCAAAAGAGGAATGGGTTGAAATTGAGAGGATTAGCAACATGTCGTCACAAAATGTGATGACATCGCCGCAAAAACGTCCCAAGTCGGCATTTCCATATGTATTCACCGAACATGGTGCTGTGATGCTTGCCTCCGTATTACACAGTCCATGTGCCGTACAAATGAGTGTGATGGTGACGAGGGCGTTTGTCGCAATGCGAAAGGCTATAGCAACAATGCTGTCGGTCGACCTAAAAATGGAACATCTTTCCCATAAAGTCGACCAGTTGAACGCCTATATCGAGGAAATCCTGCACGACCAAAACGACATCAATGAGCAGCAGGAACAGACTAACTTGGAAATTGCTATACAAATAGAAGCCCTCAATGACGCCCTCGACCAATTAAGAGAAACAAAAGCCCAACCTCGCAAGTGGATTGGTTACAAAAAAGATGAATGAGCAGGTTCAATATTGTTCAGGCGAATCGGCTAAGCGGCAGGCCTACTCCAATCCAAAAACAAACGCCTTCTCAGAATAATTCCATTTCACCGTGCCGAAGCGGATAAGGTGGGCCAAAAGAGTGATGACCTTGGGGCGGGGGAGCTTGGCTTGGCGGACGATTTGGTTGAGTGTTTGCTCGCCCTGCATCACCTCAAGCAGCTTGCGAATGTCGTCGTTATAGGGAATCATCGCCCCTTGGGGCTGTTGCGATTCTCGCCAAAGCGCGAACAAGACGGGCGATGCTACGATGTTCTCGTCGTTGATACGGATATAGGCGCGCATGTGCCCGTCTTCATCTTGGGCACAAATGGGCTTCTTGTCGGATGGCGGCACCGTGGCCATGACGATGGTGCGCCCCTCGGCGCGATAGGTGTCGAACTCGACGGTCGTTTCGGGTTGGCAGTATTTGGAAGCCGCCAATCGCATTATATGAATCTCCTCCTCGGAACGGACGCCGGAGAGCTGGCCGTCGTCACGCACGCCGATGAGCAACCGTCCTCCATCGGTGTTGGCGAAAGCAGAAACGGAGTGAGCCAACTTGCGGGCATCGTCAACCCGATATTTGAAGTCCTGCTGCTGGTGCTCGCCCTCGCTGATGAGGCCGAGGAGGAAACGCTTGTCGTCTTTACCATGACTTTTTCCCATAGCGCAAGTCTATTTCGTTCTAAACCTCGGATGATACGTCGTCAATGTATCGCGTAACAGCTCATCCGAAATATGCGTGTAAATTTCCGTGGTGCTCACACTGGCGTGGCCGAGCATCTGCTGGACGGCGAGCAGGTTGGCGCCGCCTTCGAGCAAATGCGTGGCAAAACTATGTCTAAAGGTGTGCGGACTGATGACTTTGGTGATGCCGTTTCTCTCGGCCAAGTCCTTGACAATCAGGAAGACCATTTGTCGGGTCAATCCCGTGCCACGGCTGTTGAGGAAAACGGTGTCGGTGAACTTGGGCTTTACGTTGATGTGCAGCCTTGCGCCCTCGATATACTGGAACAGGATTTTTAGGCTGTTGTCGCCGATGGGAACAAGCCTTTCTTTGCTGCCTTTGCCGAAAATACGTAGGAAGCCATCGTTTTTGTATATGTTGCTGATTTGCAAGCCAATGAGTTCCGAAACGCGCAGTCCACAGCCATACATTACCTCAATCATGGCTTTGTTGCGGTGGCCGTTGGGTTGGCTTAGGTCGATGCTGTCGATCATCATTTGGATTTCCTCGTAGCTCAGCACTTCGGGCAGGTGGCGGCCCAGAGTGGGAGAGGAGATGAGAATGGTGGGGTCGGTGTCGGTGAGTTCTTCTTGGGTCAGGTAACGCCAGAACGATTTCAGTCCCGAGAGGATGCGCGCCTGCGAGGTGGCGCCGATGTTCAGGTCGTAGAGATAGGCGAAGAAATTCTCGATGGTTTCTTGCGTGATGGTGCCAATCTCAGTGGAAAGTTTCTCAGCCTCAAGGTATTGCAGAAACAAACCGACATCATGGCAATAGGCCTCCACGCTGTTGTCGGACAGCGAGAGTTCCAGCCTGAGGTAGTTGGCGAAGTGCTTGATGAGGTTTTTGCTGATATTTTGTTTTGGCTTGTCCATTGGATTTGCAAAAGTACAAAAAAACGGGACGCGAAACTCGATAGTATCGCGTCCCCAAGTTTCGTGTCTCGTGACCAATTAATCCAAAGTGTGGATAACATGGCCCGAGCGCAGTTTCGGCTCAAACCAAGTGGTCTTAGGAGGCATGATGTTGGCTATTTTTTTGTTGGTTTTTTGTTTTCGTTGGCACAAGGTTAGGAAAACTTTTGTATCTTCGCAGCATAAAATAATCCGTTATGGAAACCATGCGCAGATACCCTGTTGGGATTCAGACTTTCTCCCGTCTTCGTCAAGACGGTTACCTTTACATTGACAAAACCGATTTGGTTTGGAAGATGACCAAGGCAAGCCCTTACGTCTTCCTCAGCCGCCCGCGAAGGTTCGGCAAAAGCCTGCTCACCACCACGTTGGATTCTTACTTCAAGGGAGAAAAGCAATACTTTGAGGGCTTGAAAATCATGGACTTGGAGACGGAATGGGAGAGCTATCCCGTCATTCATGTGGATTTAAGTGTGGCGAAAGCAGAAACCACAGTGGAGAGCCTGAGGAGCGTGCTTTTCAGATTGTTGGAAGGATATAAGGCTCTTTATGGCGAAGGAGCACATGAGGAATCCCCAGGTGGGTTGTTTAGCGGCATCATCCATCGCGCTTACCAGCAAACTGGCAAACAAGTGGTGGTCATCATTGACGAATATGACGCACCGTTGCTTAACATACTTCATGAGCCGCAGATTCTTAATGAGTTCCGCAATGTGATGCAGGAGTTTTATGTGCAGTTGAAGGCCAACGAAGCGATGATCAAGTTCTGCTTCATCACGGGCATCACCAAGTTCAGCCAACTGAGCATCTTCTCCACCATCAACAACCTGACGAACATTTCGATGCAGCCCGAGTTTGCGGCCATTTGCGGCATTACGGAGGAGGAATTTGTCACTGCGATGGCACCGGATATTGCGATGCTGGCAGAACGCTACGAGTGCACTCCCGAGGAGATGCACGCCAAACTGAAACTGCAATATGACGGCTATCGTTTTTCGAAAGACTCGCCAGATGTGTACAACCCATTCAGTCTGCTGAAATGTTTCCTTCAGAAGGATGTCGCCAACTATTGGTTCGAGAGCGGCACGCCGACGTTCCTGATCCGCCAGATGCAGCATTTCCGCACCGACGTCATGGGAATGGAGCGCATAGAGGCAACGGCATCCGCATTCGACCAACCCACCGAGAACATGGAAGACGCTTTGCCGTTGCTCTACCAAAGCGGCTACCTCACCATCAAGGAGTATGACAAGGACACCAATTCCTATATCCTTTCCATCCCGAACAAGGAAGTCCGCGTGGGCTTGACGGAAGGCCTGATTCCCGCCTATACGGGCATCAAGCGCAATGACACGGCCGGTTTTGCCTTGAAATTCTACCGGGCACTCCGCAAAAGCGACATCGACACGGCCATGCAGGAGATGACCGCCTTCCTCGCAGGCATCCCATACGTGGAAGGTTTCAAGAAGAAGCTACAAGAAGCGGCCTTTGCCGAAGGTTTCTACGAATACACTTTCTATTTGATTTTCAATATGATGAATGTGTATGCCCGCACACAAGTGAAGTGCGCCAACGGCCGCATCGACTTCGTGGTGCTGATGCTCGACACAACCTACGTTTTCGAGTTGAAGGTGAACGGCACGGCGCAGCAAGCCTTGGACCAAATCAACGGAAAGGGCTATTTCTTGCCCTACCAGACCGAAGGCCGCCAAGTGGTGAAAGTCGGCGTGCAGTTCGACAGGGAGA
Source organism: Candidatus Limimorpha sp. (assembly GCA_045111995.1). GTDB lineage: Bacteria > Bacteroidota > Bacteroidia > Bacteroidales > F082 > Limimorpha. The sequence continues at coordinate 15,136 of JBGUHI010000079.1, forward strand.
CGATGACGGTGGGAGAGTATCTGGTCAGTTGAAAGTTGAAAGTTGATAGTTTTCAGTTGATAGTTCGCGTAATGGCAATTTAAAAGTTGTGCCCGACCTCGGATAGAAGATTTAATAATGGAAGACAACAAAGGACAAATATTGCTGTATCAGACACCTGAAGGAGACTCACGCATAGAGGTGAGGCTACAGGGCGAAACGGTGTGGCTTAGCCTTGACCAAATGGCCGAGCTGTTCCAGCGCAACAAATCCACCATTTCGAGGCACATCAAAAATGTGTTTGAGGACGGGGAGCTGAATGCTGATTCAACTGTTGCATTTTTTGCAACAGTTCAATCGGAAGGCAATAGAATGGTTGAGCGAGACATTGCTTGTTATAACCTCGACATGATTATCAGTGTGGGCTATCGTGTACATTCCCATCGAGGTGTCCAGTTTCGCATGTGGGCGACGAGTGTGCTGAAGGAATACCTTGTGAAAGGTTTTGCCATGAACGATGACCTGCTGAAACGAGCAGGCGGAGGCAACTATTTCGATGAGCTGTTGGCCCGTATCCGCGACATCCGCTCATCAGAGAAGGTCTTTTACAGAAAGGTACTTGAGATTTACGCACTCAGTATCGACTATGACCCTCGTGTGGAAATGACGCAGGAATTCTTCAGGACGGTGCAAAACAAGATGCACTATTCCGTGCACGGCCATACGGCGGCAGAGATTATCTATGAACGGGCCGATGCTCAGAAGGATTTCATGGGACTGACCACATGGACGGGAGCCATGCCCAAAAGGACGGATGCTGAAGTGGCGAAAAACTACCTTTCGCAGGAAGAGATAACCACACTCAACCGTATTGTCAGCCTGTATCTTGACTTTGCCGAGTTGCAGGCCGAGGAACATCGGCCTATGTACATGAAAGACTGGATAGCCATACTTGACGACTTTTTGCGCATCTCGCGGAAAGACATTCTGACACATGCAGGCCGTATCTCCACCCAATTGGCCAAAGCTAAGGCCGATGCGGAATACGACAAGTTCAAGGAGCGGACAAAGAATGAACTAACACCCGTGGAGATCCATTTCATTGAACAGTTTGAACGAGAACAGAAGAAACTAACAAACAACAATAACCATTAAAAGTTGCGCCCGACACGGAATCAGAAAAACTAAATTATGGAAGAAAAAGACAAAGTAAATCTTTATGACAAAGCCCTCCGCATAGCCATAAAGGCGCACGAGGGACAAAAAGACAAGTCGGGACGTGAATACATCATGCACCCGATTCGCGTGGCGGAGCGTTGCAACGACTCGAGAGCGAAAATCGTGGCACTGCTGCATGATACGATTGAAGACACTGAGGTTACGGCTGACTTCCTTCGTGAACAAGGTTTTCCAGAGGAGATTATCAACGGCATACTTTCAGTTACCAAGTGTGAAGGGGAAAGTTATGAGGATTTCGTGCGTCGTGCCGCCGAAAACGAAATCGGCAAAATTGTGAAAAAGGCAGACTTGGAGGATAACTTAGACATTCGCCGCCTGAAAGAAATTACCGACGAGGATGTGAAACGGCTTCGTAAATATCTTCGTGCCTGGCAGTTTTTAAATGATCGATAGTTTCTTTGAACACAAAACCACGGAACAAACATTCTTGTCCCGTGGTTTTTCTTTATACATCAGACCAATCAATCCAAAGTGTGGATAACAAGGCCAGAGCGCAGTTTCGGCTCAAACCAAGTGGTCTTAGGAGGCATGATGTTGCCCGTGTCGGCGATGTCGATGATTTGCTTCATGCTCACAGGATAGAGCGCGAAGGCGACCTTCATCTCGCCGCTGTCCACGCGACGCTTCAGCTCGCCGAGGCCACGGATGCCGCCGACGAAGTCGATGCGCTTGTCGGTGCGGAGGTCCTTGATGCCCAGAATCTTGTCGAGGACAAGGTTGCTGAGGATGGTGACATCCAACACGCCGATGGGGTCGTTGTCGTCATACATGCCAGCCTTGGCGGTCATTTTATACCAATGACCGTCGAGGTACATGCTGTGCTCGTGGAGCTTGGCAGGCTTGTAGATTTCAGTACCCATATCTTCAACGACGTATGCGTCATTGAGGGCGTTGAGGAACTGCTCCTTGCTGAGGCCGTTGAGGTCTTTCACGACGCGGTTGTAGTCGATGACGTTCAATTGGTTGTCGGGGAAAATCACGGTCATGAAGTAGTTGTACTCCTCCTTGCCAGTGTGGGCAGGGTTCTTCTCTTTCTTCTCTTGGCCGACGAGGGCTGCAGCGGCGCTGCGGTGGTGACCGTCGGCGATGTACATGGCCGGAACTTTGGTGGCGAAGAGTTCGACGAGTTCGACGATGGTGGCTTTGTCGTCGATGACCCAGAAGCGATGGCCGAAGCCGTCTTCCTTGGCGATGAAGTCATAGATGGGCTTCTTGGCGGTGATGCCGGCCACAATCTCATCGATACGGGCGACGGCTGGGTAGGCAAAGAACACAGGCTCGACGTTGGCGTTAGTGAGGCGGACGTGCTTCATACGGTCCTCTTCCTTGTCCTTGCGGGTCAGTTCGTGCTTCTTGATGATCTTGTTCACATAATCCTCGCTGTAGGCGCAGGCCACGATGCCATACTGCCAGTGGGCGTTGGCGTCGGTGGGGTTCATGCTCTGGGCATAGATGTAGAGCTTTTCCTCTTCATCTTGCTTGATCCATCCGAAATCTTTGAAGCTGTTGAAGTTCTCAACGACTTTCAGATAAGTTTCGAGGTCACTGTCCTTGTGGCCTTCGGGCAGGTCGATTTCGGCCTTGGTCACGTGGAGCAGGCTGTAGGGGTTGCCTTCGCATTCCTTGCGGGCTTCTTCGGTGTTCAGCACGTCGTAAGGGCGGGAGGCCAGTTTTTGGACGATGTCCACGCCGGGACGCCATCCTTTGAAAGGTTTGATGATGCTCATAGTTTGATTGTTATTTATTGTCAGTTATGCAGTAGCCCCAATTTCATACAAATATTCCGGCGCAAAACCAATTTCGTTGTTCCAATCCACCGTCCAAGGGTCAAGTGTGAAATTTCTGAAGTACGACAAGTCTTTCAGTTTCTGGAAGATGCCTTCTTGAGAAAGTGGAAAGAAGTCACACAATTTCACTGAACCATCGTTAAAAGTGAGGCGAAGAGTATAGTCCTTCACATATTCCGCTTTGGTGATTTTTATGAACAACAATTGGTCTTGCATGGTAGTGTCATTTCAAGGGGTCAATTTTCAGCAAAGTTTCTTTTCGTTCTGAACGGTTCCAATTCTCCATCAATTCGTCATAATGCAAGTCCAGCCATTCAAAAACAAGACGTGCTGCACGACGTGGTAATTGGCCAGTGATGATGCCGTCTTTTATGGTGATCTCGCATTGGTATTCGTTGTACCATACATGAAAATGAGGAGGTTGGTGTTCCTTGTAATACATGTAGATAATGATACCGTAGAAGCTGCTGATTTCTGGCATAATGGCGATTATTGAAAAGAAGGAGCCGCCACTTTTAGGCAGCGGCTCCATACTGTTGATAATTACTTGTTCACTTGGAAACGCCTGTTACCAGTCTTGAAGAAATCGACAATCTGGTTGGCGGCAGCGATGCCAGCGTTGACGTTGGCTTCTTCCGTCTGGGCACCCATCTTCTTGGGTGTGGCGAAGTAGCGGCCTTCGAAGGCTTTGAACTCGGCGTCGGCATCGGGCATGATGTCGGTGACATACTTCAGGTCGGTGCGCTCGGCCATCAGCTTGAGCAACTCAGGCTCGTTGATGACTTCCTTGCGGGCGGTGTTCACGAGGATGCCGCCTTTGTGCATCTTGTTCACCACAGCGTAGTTGATGCTCTGCTTGGTCTCGGCAGTGGCCGGGATGTGCAAGCTGACCACGTCGCAGGTCTCGAAGAGAGCGTCGCGGTTGGCCACGGCGTGAACGCCTTCAGCCTCAATCTTGTCGGCGGGGACGAATTCGTCGAAGGCATAGACATCCATGCCGAAGCCCTTGGCGATGCGGGCCACGTTGCGACCCACGTTACCGAAGGCGAGGAGGCCGAGCTTCTTGCCCATCAGTTCGCCGCCGCTCTTGCCGTTGTAGAAGTTACGGACGGCATAGACCAGCATACCCATGACGAGTTCGGCAACGGCGTTGCTGTTCTGGCCGGGGGTGTTCATGGCCACGATGCCTTTGGCGGTGCAAGCCTCGAGGTCGAGGTTGTCGTAACCAGCGCCGGCACGGACGACGATCTTCAGGTTGTTGGCGTGGTCGATGACTTCCTTGGTCACCTTGTCGGAGCGGACGATGAGAGCGTCAGCGTCGGCAACGGCCTTGTAGAGGTCATTGACATCGGTGTATTTTTCCAAAAGAGCCAGTTCATAGCCGTTCTTCTCAACGACTTCGCGGATGCCGTCAACGGCGATCTTGGCGAAAGGCTTTTCAGTTGCAACCAGTATTTTCATTTGTTTAATTGTTGAGTGTTTAACTGTTTAATTGTTGTTTTTGTTGGATGAGGGTTGTTGTTTGTTGGATTGTTCGGCGCGTTGATATTGACTGTTTTTCAATGCGTTGATTTTGTTGGAGAGTTCGCTGATTTTTTCTTTGAGTTCTTCCAATTGTTGTTCGTTGATGTATCCCAAGTCAAAAGACAAGAGGAAAGCACAATAAACTTCAATGGCGGAACCGTAAGCAATTTCTGAATAATGGGCTTGTTCCTTAGTAGAAGACCGAGAAGTCATTTCGGCAAGGTTCAAGGCAATGGAAGTCGCCGCACGCCTGATTTGATCCACTAAATTAAACCTCTCGCAAGAAGGAAAGGTGTCGATTAATGAATAGGAGTACTTAAAGAACTTCCTGGCCAGCTGCCAAACTTCCAGTCTTTCAAAAGCAAACAAGTAACCCATCTTCTTCCAGTTTTACTCAACAACAATTCAACAATTCAACAATCAACACTTCAACATCACTTGTTCGCTTTCTCAAAGTCTTGCATGCACTGCACGAGGGCTTCGACGGCCTCGATGGGGCAGGCGTTGTAGAGGCTGGCGCGGAAACCACCGACGCTGCGGTGACCCTTGATGCCGACCATGCCGCGCTCCTTGGCGAAGGCCATGAAGGCGTCTTGCTTGTCCTCGTAACCGGGAGCCATCACCCAGCAGTGGTTCATGATGGAACGGTCTTCCTTCTCGGCGGTGCCGACGAACATGCTGTTGCGGTCGATTTCTTCGTAGAGCAGGTTGGACTTCTTCAGGTTGATCTTGTTCATGGCCTCGACGCCACCGATGGTTTCCTTCACCCACACGAGGGTTTCGTGCATCATGAAGATGGGCAGTACGGGCGGGGTGTTGAACATGCTGATGTTCTTGGCTTCTTCAGCGGCGTGGGTGCGGAAATCAACCATCGTCGGCAGCGGGTTCATGTAGGCGCGGTCGCCGATGTTGCCGAGGATGTCTTTCTTCACGATGACGAAGGTCACGCCAGCGGGGCCGACGTTCTTCTGGGCACCACCGTAGATGAGGCCGTATTTCTTCACATCGACGGGACGGCTCATGATGTCGGACGACATGTCAGCGACGAGCATGATGGGGCAGTCCATGTCATGCTTGATCTCGGTGCCGTAGATGGTGTTGTTGGTCGTGATGTGGAAGTAGTCGGCATCCGTCGGGATGGTGTAGCCCTTCGGGACGTAGCTGTAGGTCTTGTCTTCGCTGGAAGCGACGATATCGACCTTACCGAACAGCTTGGCTTCCTTGGCGGCCTTCTTGGCCCAGACGCCGGTCTGGAGGTAGGCGGCCTTGGTCTTCAAAAGGTTGGCGGGCACGGTGAAGAATTGGGTGCTGGCGCCACCACCGAGGAAGAGGACTTCGTACTCGGCGGGGATGTTGAGGAGGTCGCGCCACAGCTGGCGGGTTTCTTCCATGATGCGCTCCCAACCCGGGGTGCGGTGTGAAATCTCGGCAATGCCGATGCCGGTGTTGTCGAAGTCGTAAAGCGCCTTGACGGTGCTTTCGATAGCTTGCTTGGGCAGGACGCAAGGACCTGCATTGAAATTAAAAGCTTGTTTCATTTCAATTGTTTATTTTAAACGGTTGATTTATAATTTGTTGATTAGGTTTAATGCTTTTATTTTGCTGCAAAGATAGTAATTAAAACAATGTGCCAAACCTTTTTTGAAATATTTAGGTTTTTCTATGGATTAGATAGGTTTTAGGGCTTTGTTTTAGGACATTTTGATGTCCAATTTAGTCTAATGGCAAGAAAAGTAGGTGCCAGTAACCGTTTTTACGACCGCCTTCATGACGAATAATCCCTTTTTTCTGAAGAATAGATAAATCTGTTTTTACAGTTCGGCTGGAAACGGGTTTCTTTAGGGAAATCTTTAGGGAAATCTTTGGGGAAGAAAGAGTGTTGTCTTCAGCCAAAATTAAAAGAATATCTTTCTGTCTTTCAGTAAGTTCAGCTTTATTCTCTTTTATGAAGTCTTTAGTGAAGTCTTTAGTGAAGTCTTTGGTGAAATTTTTGGTGAAATCAACACCTCCAAAGGAATCATTATAGCGGATGATTTTGTCGATAGCCATGTCCTCTACCATATCGGCACGGCATGGCAAATCAATGAGGAAGAAAGAACGTTCTTCATCGGTCTCTATAGTGGCCAAAGAAGAACCGTTGGCGCGAAGCTCGTCTTGAATGGTGGGAATGCCTGTGGCGCGACCTTCGGTGAGATTAAGTTCTTTGAGACAATCACCAAGGCGAACATTCCTGTAACGACGGGAACGCAACGACTTGGCGCGGCGTATGGCCTCTATGCTGATGGAATGGTCTGGACCACCAAGGTTGAAAATGGTGATTCGGTCAGGTTCGACAGTGATTTCGATAGGCGCATATTCGCGATAATCACGGTGATAGAAGGCGTTGACGACAGCCTCTTCAATGGCCTGATAAGGATAGTTGAATGACTTCTCGGAATGTTCATCGTCCTTTGGTTTAACGATGTGCTTCCGTATAACCATGGTGCGAAGGTATTGCAAGGTGTCGTTGATCATTCGTGGCACGGAACCGTGAATGACTGGAGCCTCAAACATGTTGTTGGGATTGCGCTCACGGCCTTCTGGGAAGAATACGATTTCGACCTGGGTTTTGGGAAAGAACTTTTCAGGATGGTCGCAGAACATCATGGCAGCAATGTTCTTGATGTACCGGCGTTCGGCTGGGCCTTCGAGCATATTCATTTGTTCAAGGACATCCATCATATTGTTGCCGGAGAGGTCTTGGTCTTTGAGTTTGCTGCCGATATTGACAAAGAAATCACGCATCAGGCTCGAAGAGAGGTCATCCAGCTTGATGTCGGGATTTGGACGGTCGTCGAAGGGAACATGAGATGCAAGGCTGCGTAACTCTTCGAAGATTTCACCTTTTGCTTCAACGGTGTTGCTTCCGTTGCGGACATAAAAGGTCGGCTTTTTCAGTTTCGCATTGACATCGGAAGGGATGGCGTAGGGACGATTGACACCGGACGGCACCCAAATGGCAAGGATATGCTTCCCATCTACTTCTTCAACAGAAGGCCGAGGCATATAGTACGGCTCAAACATGTTGTTGTAGTCAATCATCTTGCGCTGGATGTTGTCGATTTCGGTAAGGGACAAGCCCGTGACAGGTCTTACTGGCACCCCATCAATGGCCTCTACCCCAACGAGTATATAGCCACCGCCATTGTCTTCAATATCGTTGGCAAAGGCACAGATGGAACGATAAATGGCAGTCGGATTCCAGCCTTTTTTGAATTCGATTCGGTCGGACTCGACCTTGCGTTTATTAAGCAAATCATTGATGTCGGTGAGTAGAGCCATAGTTGCTGATGATTGATTGTCGGTGCAAATATAGCATAAATAAAGGTGACGGTTTGAGGTTTTCGGAAAAATCGCTAATTTTGCAGCATTAAATCATCAAAAATTCAATTGTTATGCAAAGATTTTTGAAGGCTGTTGCAGCAATACTGTTAATGACGACGGTGTTTTGTACCACTGGGTGTAATAAGGATGACAATTCTGGCAATGAAGGGGGGGGGGACAATGGAAGTAACGACGGCGAGGTATGCGTGGTTACATATACACCTCAAGATATCACTCCACGAACTGCTGTTTGTGGTGGAGAAGTGGTTGAATCGCAAGGATTTTCATTTAGTGAGTTAGGTGTTTGTTGGAGTACAATGTCTATACCCACTGTCCGCGATGCACACCTTTCTACTATTATGGATTTGAACGCACCTTTCGTTTGCACAATTACAGGATTAGTACCCGCTACGACTTATCATGTGCGAGCTTATGTTAAACAAGGTGGGAATTATTGTTATTACGGTGAGGATAAGAGTTTCACTACCGAGAGTGGTGGTGGAATTGGCACATATTTCGGCCATGAATATGTTGATCTTGGCCTGCCGAGCGGTACTCTTTGGGCGACCTGCAATGTGGGAGCAGATAGCGTAGAAGGTTACGGCGATTACTTTGCTTGGGGCGAGACAACTACAAAGGTCAACGAGTATAATTGGGGTCATTATAACTGGGCTAGTTACAAGTACTGTAATGGTGAATACAACCAGCTAACAAAGTATTGTACCGCAGCGGAGTATGGCTTCAATGGATTTACTGATGATTTGAAGACCCTAGAACCAAGTGACGATGCTGCTACTGTCAACTGGGGAAGTGGATGGCGTATCCCTACATACGATGAGTGGGAAGAACTATTTCGATACACCACTAATAAAATGACAACGCGGAATGGAGTGAATGGTCGTCTTTTTACTGCAAGTAATGGATGGAATCTTTTCTTGCCTGCCACAGGCTACTACCAATATGGCAGCGATATCTGGAATGTTGGTGAGAATGGTCATTATTGGTCGAGTTCGCTCTATACATGGCAGCCATATGATGCATGGTATTACGACTTAAAAGAGTCGAGTTTTGAAGCGGGCAGCCTTTTGGGCCGTAGTCGTGGCCATTCTGTCCGAGCTGTGTGTGTTGCGGCGCAAAACTGATTTTTTACTAAACAATTATTGGGATTATTGTCTTTGCTATTGGCGAGGAAAGGAACTATAAAGAGGATGATATGGCAACTATACTAAGAAAGTGTTTACCTGCTAATGTTTTAGAAATGATTAGCAATGTTTTGGGTGATACAAGTGAAGGACTAACTGGTACAGAGATTCATCGTTTTTTACTTCAATCGAGGATTGAAGATGTTGATCCGACAAATACCAAGCGTTATCGATTATTCAATGCTTTAGCTAATGAACAAAACAAGAACAAATGTTCAAATCAAATTCTAAATTTTATTGGATTAGCTCTAGCACCTTCAAGATATATAAACCATCCTGATGAATTTGAAAGATTACGAAATGCGGTAAACCAACAATTAGCATTTGTAGGTTACGAGTTGCAACAAAATGGAAAATATCGGGAAATAGAAAAAGCAAATACTATTTCTGATGTTCAAATTAAAGTTGATAGTCTGAAACAAGAACTAGAAAAAAGAAAGGCTCATTTTGAGGTTTTCAAGTATTGTAAAGCGGAATTATTACAAAACAATTATTTTCATTCTGTTTTGGAGGCAAATAAAGGATTGTTTCAGCGGATACGAGATTTGTCTAGTATTCAGGCAGATGGGATTACTTTGATTGAACAAGTTTTTAGCTCAAATCCCATTCTAATCATTAATAATTATCGGTCTTCGTCAGAGAAAAATGAGCATAATGGGTTTTGCAATTTACTTAAAGGATTATGTGCAATGTTTAGAAATCCGACAGCTCATGAACCTAAGATAGATTGGGAAATAACTGAGCAAGACGCATTGGAGATTTTAGGTATTATTTCATACTGTCATAGAAGATTAGATAATGCGCAAAGAATAAGATAATAAAAGTGCTTTATGGACAGCAACATCATACTATACACCACAGACACTGGAAATGTAAGCGTGCAAGTTAAGTACGAGGATGGTACGTTTTGGCTTACTCAGAAGCGAATGGCGGAATTGTTTGGCGTGGAGGTTCACACCGTCAACTACCATTTGAAAGAAATATTCCAAAGCGGTGAATTACAAGAGGATGCAGTTATTCGAAAAATTCGAATAACTGCCGCTGATGGTAAAAACTATCTAACAAATTTCTACCATCTTGATGCCATCATCGCCGTGGGTTACCGTGTGAACAGCAAGCAAGCCACGCAATTTCGCATTTGGGCTACAAAAACCTTGAATGAGTTTATTGTCAAAGGTTATGTTCTTGATAAGGAAAGGTTGATAAAGGGACCTTCCTTTGGGCATGATTATTTCAAAGAATTGCTCATCGAAATCCGAGAGATTCGTGCCAGCGAACGTCGTTTTTATCAGAAAATCACCGATTTGTATGCGCTTGCTATAGATTACGACAAGGATTCGCCTGTAACGCGTATGTTCTTTGCAACGGTACAAAACAAGTTGCATTGGGCCATCACGGGCAAGACTGCCGCTGAGATTATTTGTGAATCAGCCGATGCCACCAAACCTCACATGGGATTGACTACTTGGAAGCATTCGCCCGATGGAAAAGTGCTGAAATCGGATGTGACCATTGCAAAAAACTATCTGAGTGAAAAAAATATCAATGCGTTGAACAGATTGGTGACTGCTTATATCGATTTAGCGGAAGATCGAGCGGAACGCGAGATTCCTACAACAATGAATGATTGGTGTAACATCCTTGACGACTTCTTGAACCTTGCACAACGTCCTATTTTGGAAAATGCGGGCAGTATTACTGCATTGGAAGCGAAAATTAAGGCAGAAAGCGAGTATGAGGTTTTCAGAAAGATACAAGACCAAAACTATGTTTCAGATTTTGACAAGGAAATCAAACGATTGAAAGGAGAATGAATTGTTTTGATTTTAATGTAAAGTTCTGATAAATAACGAATTGACTTTTTGAGCAAAAAAAAATCCACAAAACGATTGCCAGTCCAAGAAAATGTCGTACTTTTGCGGCTCGAAATTAAAAGGAAATCAAGCGATGAAAAAAGACATTCACCCCAAGAACTATCGTCTGGTTGTTTTCAAAGATATGTCAAACGACGTGACCTTCTTGTCGCGTTCGACCATCAACACCAAGGAAACCATCAAGTGGGAAGACGGCAACGAATATCCTTTGGTGAAGTTGGAAATCTCCAGTGCGTCACATCCCTTCTACACCGGTAAGATGAAACTCGTCGACAGCGCCGGTCGTGTGGATAAGTTCAACAGCAAGTACAAGAAGTTCTTCGAGAAGAAGGAAACCAAGTAAGTTGGACGACACTAAAAAGGGAAGCTCTTGCCTATCGCGAGGGCTTTTTTTGTGCCTTGGCATTATTATTGCCGTATCTTTGCGCCGCATATATAATAAGGTGTGAAACGGCGACAGACTGACAATTTGTCGCATAGAGGAATCACTTTCAATGAGAAAAACAGGTTTAGACACGAGACACGATACTGCGAGACGCGCGACATTGGACTTGTCCCGCGTCCCGAAGTCCCGTGTCCCGCGTCAACTTGTAGTAGTTAATTCTTGATATTTTGCTTATGAGTTATAAAGTTGAACCTGAATTGTTTTCAGACATGATTGACACGGATGCCGAGTTCATCCCCGTGCTGACCATCGAGCAGAGCCAACTCAGCCAAAACGAGTCGGTGCCGGAAGAGCTGCCCATCATGCCCTTGCGCAACTCGGTGCTCTATCCGGGCACGGTCATCCCCATCACCGTGGGGCGCGAGAAGTCGATACAGTTAGTGAAGGAATACAGCCGCAAGCGCAAACCCATCGGCGTTGTTGCGCAAAAGGAATCGAATGTCGATGAGCCGGTGCTTGAAGACCTCTACAAGGTGGGCACTTCGGCGCAAATCCTCAAGTCGTTTGAGATGCCCGACGGCAGCGTGACGGTCATCATACAGGGCATCCGCCGCTTCGAGATGGTGGAACCCATCCAAAATGAACCCTACATGAAGGCCGCCGTGATACCTTACGCGGCTTCGGAAGACATACCCAACACGCGCAAGTTCGAGGCTTTGTTGCAGTCGGTCAGGGACTTGGCCATTCAGGTCATTCCGCGCTCGCGCAACCTGTCGCAAGAGGCGGGTTTCGCCATCAAGAGCATCGACGACCCTGTGTTTTTGCTGAATTTCGTGGCCAGCAACATTGAGGCCGAACTTCCTGTGCGTCAAGGAATTTTGGAGGCGCGCAACCTCAACGAGATAGCCAACGGACTGCTCTCCGTGCTGACCGAGGCGAAACAGATGCTTGAACTGAAGCAGCAAATCCAGAGCAAGGTGCGCGACGACATGGACAAGCAGCAACGCGAGTATTATCTGAACCAGCAGCTGCGTACCATTCAGGAAGAGTTGGGCGGCAATCCCAACGAGCAGGATGTCAAGGAGTTGAAGGAGAAAGCCGAGAAGAAAAACTGGTCGAAAGAAGTGGGAGAGGTGTTTGACAGGGAACTGAAGAAACTGGAACGTACCCATCCGCAGTCGTCGGAATACGGCGTTCAGCTGAACTATTTGCAGTATCTCGTTGATTTGCCGTGGAATGAGTTCACAAAGGACAACTTCGACCTGAAACGCGCCCAGCGTGTTCTCGACGCCGACCATTTCGGTTTGGAGAAGGTGAAAGACAGAATCATAGAACACCTTGCCGTGCTGAAGTTGCGGCAGGACATGAAAGCCCCGATCCTCTGCCTCGTCGGACCTCCCGGCGTGGGCAAGACCTCACTCGGCAAGTCCATCGCCCATGCGCTGAACCGAAAATATGTCAGAATGTCACTCGGTGGCGTGCGCGACGAGTCGGAACTGCGCGGCCACAGAAAGACCTATATCGGCGCCATGCCGGGCCGCATCATCCAGAATTTGCGCAAGGTGAAGTCGGGCAACCCCGTTTTCGTCCTCGACGAAATCGACAAGGTGAGCGGCAACAACATTAGCGGCGACCCGCAGGCGGCACTTTTGGAAATCCTTGACCCTGAGCAGAATAACACCTTCTACGATAACTTCATCGAGCTGGATTACGACCTCTCGAAAATCCTGTTCATCGCCACGGCCAACAACCTCGCGACCATTCATCCCGCCCTGCGCGACCGCATGGAAATCATCGACTTGAGCGGCTACCTGCGCGAGGAGAAATACGAAATCGCCAAGCGCCACCTTATTCCTAAGCAGATGAAGGAACACGGCCTCGACAGCAAGCAAATCACGATTCCGAAGGAAATGGTGATGCGCGTCATCGAGGACTACACCCGCGAGGCTGGAGTGCGCAACTTGGAGCGCCGCATCGGCGACCTGATGCGTTATCGCGCCAAGCAAGTCGTTGTAGGTGAGGAGTTTGATAAGAAAATCACCGAAGAAATCCTGCGCAAGGTGCTCGGCGTTCCGATGCACCACGACGAGGACGAAATCAAGCACACCATGCCCGGCGTGGCCACGGGTTTGGCGTGGACGCAAGTGGGCGGCGAAATCCTCTCCATTGAAGTCAGCCTGAGCCGAGGCATGGGTCATCTGTCATTGACCGGCAACCTCGGCGAGGTGATGAAGGAATCCGCCACCATCGCTTTCGAGTTCATCAAGGCACACGCTTCGCAACTCAGCATCAACCCTGATGCTTTCGACGCTTGGAACGTGCACGTCCACATCCCCGAAGGCGCCACGCCCAAGGACGGCCCTTCGGCGGGAATCACCATGCTCACGGCCTTGACTTCGGCCTTCACGCAGCGCAAGGTGAAAGGCCAGTTGGCCATGACGGGAGAAATCACCCTCAGAGGCCGCGTTTTGCCCGTGGGCGGCGTGAAGGAAAAGATTCTCGCTGCCAAGCGCAACGGCGTGACCGACCTCATCCTTTCCATTGACAATGAGCACGATATCAAGGACATCAAGGAGGACTATATCAGCGGATTGAACTTCCACTATGTGGAAAACATGATGCAGGTGCTTGACCTCGCTTTGGAGAAAGAACAGGACAAGAACGACCTCGACTATAACAAGTATTTGAACAACTTGCATCCGGAAGTGATTGGTTTTAAGGTGAAAAAGTCATGAGAAAGTTGGTGCTTGGAATGATAGCCTTGATGATGCTTTTCGCTGCGTGCGGAAAGCATCAGGACTTGGATGAGGGGTTGGCTATCTTCAAGTACAACGAAAGTGCGGGCATTCTCACCTTAGACCCGATTTATGCCAAGGACTTGCCGCATATTTGGGCTTGCAACCAACTGTTTAACAGTCTTGTAGCGTTTGATAACCACATGAATCTTGTCCCGATGGTAGCTAAAAGCTGGGACATCAGCGAGGATGGTCTGCGATACACCTTTCATTTGAGAAACGATGTGCAGTTCCATGAAGATACGTGTTTTGCAAAGCCGCGTTTCGTGACCGCCGAGGACTTCGTCTATTCCTTCAACCGCGTGGTGGACAAACAGTTGAGTTCGCCCGGAGCGTGGATTTTCGCTTCCGTCAGGCACGAGGATGAGCAATATGCCTTCACCGCGCTTGACGACTCGACTTTCCAAATCGAGCTTTCCAAGCCTTTCCCGCCGTTTTTGGGCATTTTGTCCATGACCTACGCCTCGGTGGTGCCGCACGAAGCCGTTGAGTATTACGGCGATGACTTCCGCAGCCATCCCGTCGGGACGGGGCCGTTCAAGTTCCAATATTGGAAGGAAGGCGTGAAACTCGTTTGCCGCAAGAATCCCGACTATTTCGAGCGCGACGAGGCAGGGGAGAGCTTGCCCTACATTGACGCCGTTTCCGTCAGTTTCCTGATTGACAAGCAAGTGGCGTTTTTGGAGTTCATCAAAGGCAAATTTGACTTCATGTCTGGCATCGATGCGCGCTACAAGGACGAACTTTTGACCTACGACGGCCAACTGCGCCAAAAATACGAGGACAAAATCGAGTTGATTACCGAGCCTTATCTGAACACGGAGTATTTTTCTTTCTTCCTCGATCCCAACGACAGCCTTGGCCCTGACCGCTCACGGGCATTACGCCAAGCCGTCAGCCTTTGCATCGACCGCGAGAAGATGTTGCGCTACCTCCGCAACGGCATCGGAGAGGCGGGCACGGGCGGCATGATTCCCGCTGGATTGCCTGGACACAGCAGCACCATCGGCTATGGCTACGACCTGAAACGCGCCCAGCATCTTGTGGCGGAAAACCATTTGGAGGGCTATCTGCTGCAACTCACCACCGTCGCCGACTACGCCGACATCGGGAAGTTTGTGCAGAGCCAAGTGGAGCAAATCGGCCTGCAGTGCAAGATGGAGGTGATGCCGCCTGCCACGATGCGCAGTATGCGCTCCAACGGCAGCCTGCAGTTCTTCCGCTCCTCGTGGGTGGCCGACTATCCCGATGCGGAGAACTACCTCTCGCTGTTCACCACGTCGAATCACTGTCCCGTCGGCCCGAACTACACGCATTATTCCAACCCGAAATACGACAAACTGTATGACAAAGCCTTGTTTTGCAACGACTTGCAGGAACGCGCCCGCTATTACACCGAGATGGACAGCCTCATGATGCAAGACGCGCCCGTGGTGGTGTTGTTTTATGATGAGGTGCTCCGTTTCGTGAACAAGCGCGTGAAAGGCTTGGGCAGCAATCCCACGAATCTGCTGGATTTGCGGCTGGTGAGGGTTGTCGAGAAGTGATGCGGAAGCGTTGCGAGGTATTTTCAAAATAATTTCCTCCTTTTGCCAAATTGTTTTATCTTTGCCGAATCAAATCCAGCACAATGCAAACGAAAGACACGAAAGCCCAGTTTCAAGCGGTGTTGGCCCAGTGCCGCAATTTGTTCGTCGACAAGATGAAGGATTATGGGCCGGCCTGGCGCATCTTGCGGACGCCTTCGATTACCGACCAGATTTTTATCAAGGTAAAGAGAATCAGGACGTTGCAGACGACAAACGAACGTCTTGTCGACGAAGGTGTCGAGCCTGAGTTCATCGGCATTGTCAACTATGCTGCGATGGGCATTATCCAGTTGCGGTTGGGTGTCGTCGACCAGCCCGATCTGACCTCGGATGAGGCTACGGCGTTGTTCGACGAGGTCACCAACGAGGCTTACGAGTTGATGAACCGAAAGAATCACGACTACGACGAGGCTTGGCGCGACATGCGCGTGAGTTCCATCACCGACCTCATCATGAGCAAGGTGCTGCGTACCAAGTCGATTGAAGACCACGGCGGGAAGACCCTCGTCTCGGAAGGCCTCGACGCGAACTATTACGATATGATTAACTACGCGGTGTTTGCCCTAATCTTGTTGGGTGAATAGGCACTGCGCAAAACGAATCGCCATGAAAAAGAAAACGTCATTTATCCCTTGGGTCAGCATCCTTGTTGCCTTGGCTTCGGCGGTAGGCATCTATTACCTTCCTGAATACCACCTTTGGTTTTTGTCGGTTTTGCTGCTCAACTTGCTGGCATCCATGATATTCGGCAAGCGTTACAGTAATTTTGCCCTGACCTTCTGCCGCCTGTTGGTGGGTGCTTTGTTCATCTTTAGCAGTTTCACGAAAGGTGTCGATCCGTTGGGGACGAAATACAAGATGCTAGACTACCTCTCAGTCTACGGTATGACTTGGCTCAATGGCGCGGCCATGGTCATGGCTGTGCTGATGATATTGGCCGAGTTTGTTGTCGGCTTCTGTTTGATAACCAAGACTTTCCCTCGGTTGTCGGTGTTGGGTGCCACCATGTTAATGCTGCTATTCACGGTCATGACACTCTTTGATGCCCTCTATGACCTGGTGCCTGACTGCGGCTGTTTCGGCTCGGCCATCAAAATGACCAACTGGCAGACGTTCTATAAGAATCTCGTTATCGATGCGGTGCTTATCCCGTTGATAATGAATATCAAACGCTTAGAGAACCATCTTGGCAAAATTCTCCAGTTCATGATTGGCTTTGCCTTTGCGGCGGCGTTTTTGGGTTTTGAGTTCTACAACTATCGCCATCTGCCCGTTGTCGATTTTATGAATTGGAAGGTGGGCAGGCAACTGAATGCCGAACCCAAGGATGATGTGCGTAATTATGTGACATACAGAAATAAAGCAACGGGCAAGACGGAGGAATATCTCTTCCCAGACTATCCTTGGAACGACTCGGTATGGATGTCGGAATGGGAGTTTGTCGGACAAAGGACGGAGGGTGGTGCCGACTACCTTGGATTCACGGCCTTGGACGAAGACGGCAACGACGTGACCGATCTGGTGCTCAACACAGAGAACCTGCTGATGTTCACCTCGCACGACCTGAGTAAGGTGACAGAAAAGGAATGGGATAAGATGCGCGAGATTACTGAAGCGGCCACAGCCAAGGATTTCGTCGTGTTGTGGACCGTGGCTGCCGAACCGGAGACGGTGGACTCGTTGCGTTCGAAATACGATTTCGTTTACGATGTCTATTTGTCCGATGAGTTGGAAATCAAGACCATAGTGCGCTCCAACCCCGGCTTGATTTGGTTGGACAACGGCTTGGTGAAAGATAAGTGGAGCGTGTTCGATTTCTCAAAAGCCTTGAAGACGTTCTGAGGCCATGGCCAGTTATGTGACAAGGAAATTGCTTTATGGCATTGCGGTGCTCTGGGGCGTCGCGACGTTGGTGTTTTTCCTGTTCAACATTTTGCCTGGCGACCCGGCCCAGATGATGCTTGGCCAACGTGCCGATGAAGCCTCGGTGAATGCCATCCGAGAAGAGTTGGGCCTGAACCAGAGTCTTGGAAAACAGTATGCAGACTATCTCAATGACTTGATCCCGATTTCGTTTTACGACATCTCGGAAGGAACACAGAAGTTGGAGAAGATAGGCCATTATGCCAAAATCGTCACCCTTGGTTCGACGGCAGTGGTGCTGAAGCCGCCCTATCTGAGGATGTCGTACCAAAGCAAGCGCAAGGTTTCCGACATCTTGGGCGAGGCTTTCCCGAATACGTTGTTGTTGGCGGCTGTTTCCATCTCCGTCGCCATGATGTTTGGTCTGATAATAGGTGTTTTGGCCGCTGTCATCAACACCAAGTTCCTCAATAAGTTGACCTTGTTCATCACTACCATAGGCATGTCGCTGCCTTCGTTCTTCGCTGCCATCCTGATGGCGTGGGTTTTCGGGTTTTTGTTGGAGCACTATACGGGCTTGAGCATGACGGGCAGCCTTTATTCTGTTGACGAGTACGGTAGGGGAGAGTTTTTAAGTCTAAGGAATCTCATTTTGCCCGCTTTGACATTGGGTATGAGACCTTTGGCCGTGGTGACCGAACTGACGCGCACTTCCTTGCTTGAAGCCATGTCGATGGACTATGTGCGCACGGCACGCGCCAAAGGCTTGAAACCGTGGCGTGTCATTTGCGTCCATGCCTTGCGCAATGCCTTGAACCCCGTGGTGACGGCGGTCTCGGGTTGGTTTGCCTCGCTGCTGGCAGGCGCGGTCTTCGTGGAGTATGTCTTCGACTGGAAAGGCATCGGCGTGGTGGTGGTCGACGCGCTCGACAAATACGACTTCCCGGTTATCATGGGTGCGGTGCTGCTCATCGCGGTCATGCTGATTATCGTCAATATCGTGGTGGACATCATCTATGGGATTATTGACCCTCGAGTGAGGATTAGTTAAGAGGAAAACAATCAAATGCGAAATCGTGGATGAGCCATGAGAAAACCATTCTTCCTGATATTGCTGCTGCTGTTGCTGCCGTTGACTTCGATAGCGCAACTGATGGCTTGCCGAGGCTTCGTCGAGGAAGGTTACGACTTTTGGCTCTATTTGCCTCCAAGTTACGATAAGGCGGAGGAGTTGCCCGTGGTGATGTTTCTGCACGGCAAGAGCCTGAGCGGCGACTCGTTGGAGATGGTGCTTCGCTATGGCTGCATCAATGCCGTGATGCGTGGGCGTGCCATTGATGCCATCGTGGTGGCACCCCAAGCGCAACAGGCGTGGGAGCCCGACAGGGTGATGGCTTTGTACGACTGGGTCGACGACCATTACAAGGTCGACACCAACCGCTTCTATGTGCTCGGCATGAGCATGGGTGGCTATGGCACTTTGGATGTCGCCGCTGCCTATCCAGAACGTGTTGCGGCGGCCATGGCGATGTGTGGCGGCGCTTCTGGAAAGGAGTTGTGTGGCCTGACCACCTTGCCGCTGTGGATCATACATGGCACAGCCGACGAATTGGTTCCGGTGTATTGTTCCGACCGTGTGGTCGATTCCATTCGTTCGTGCGGCGACACCACCCGAATGATCTATCATCGACTCGAAGGCGTGAACCACAAGCGTTTGGCTCGTGTGTTTTATCTCAACCAGACCTACGAATGGCTGTTTTCGCATTCGCTGAAGGACAAGGATCGTATAGTCAACAGGGCGTTCTCCATGTCGACGGACCTGCTGGATATGGCTTACGAAGATTTCGACAAGAGTTTCCAGGTCGAGATTGTGGAGGCGGTTTATCCGCCTTTGAGGGAACGGAAGAAGTTTTATGTCGTCAAGAAAGGGGATACGCTGGCTTCCATCGCGGTGGAGCATTACACCACGGTCTCCATCTTGTGCAAACTCAACAAGTTCAAGAAAAACACAAAAATGTGGAAAGGCAGGAAGATACGGGTGAAGTAATCCGGGTCTTAATTGATGAGCCAAGAGACGCCGCAGCCCACGGCGTGGTATTTTCCGAAATTCATCAGGTCGAGGTCGCCTTTGAGGTCGAGTTGCACGCGGCGCGACACCTGCCAAGTGAGGCCGAATTGGGTCATGTATTGGCTCTCGTCTCCACGAAGAAGGTAGTTGTAAGATTCTACAAACGCTCCGAGGCTTTCGGTGATATAGCATCCTAATGCCATGGCGAGGAACGTTGTGGGTTCGGCCGTCTCGCCGTCCCATTCCAGTCCGGCGTTGTAGCACAGCCAGAAGCGTTCTCCAATGGCATGTTCGAAAAGCAGGTAGGCTGAGGGTGCGAGATAGGAGGGAAGCAGACCTTTCGTCCCCACGTGCGGCGACCTCAGTTCGGCCAGCACGCCCACCGACGGCAGGAAGCCTTTTCCTTCATACAATTTGATCTTCGTCCCGACGAAAAGCGGCGCGACGCCAAAAATGGGCTCTGGAGCATCGCCGTCGTTGTAAATCAGGAAGTCGGTGCCGGCACGCAGTTCCACATTCTCGAATAGGCCATATCTCAAGGCGGCACTGCTGAGGGTGAAGGTTTGTGCGCCTTCAGGCGTCTTCTCATAGCCGAAACCGTTGTCCCAGATGAGCTTGTGGTGTGGTGTCACCTCGACACCCCAACTCATGCCCGGACGGTCAGGGACGAGGGAGGGGAGTTCATCCTGGGCATGGCAGAGGACATTGGAACCAAGGACGGCAAGCATAATAAGGAGAAGGTTTTTATTCATCTCGTCTTTGTTTTTTTCGGTTTGATGTTGCAAAGGTAGAAAATTCCAAGTTAGTAATGGAAAAATTTGTATCTTTGGCACTTTATTGTCTGCGAGGCTTGCTTTGTGTCTCGTGTCCCCGAGCCTCGCATCTTTTTGGTTTTTAAATCTTTGAATATTAAATCTTTAAAATACAGAATTATGAGAAGCAAAATCGTAGCAGGAAACTGGAAAATGAACCTCACTTTTGGTGAGGCTGAGGCTTTGGTCGATGAAATCCTTGACCGCTTTGATGAAATGGACGAACTGAATTGCGAAGTCATCATCTGCCCGCCGTATCCCTATCTGGAATTGCTCACCGACTTTGAGTTCGACGAGCAGCGTTTCAACGTGGGCGCACAAAACTGCAGCGCTTTCGACAAGGGCGCCTACACGGGCGAGGTGTCGGCCAAGATGCTGAAATCCATCGATGTCGACTATTGCATCGTGGGCCATAGCGAAAGAAGGAAATACTTTGGCGATACCAACGAGATTCTAGCCGAGAAGGTCAACCGCCTGATTGAGAACAATATGTCGCCCATCTATTGTGTTGGCGAAGTGCTCGAAGAGCGCGAGGCGGGCCGTCATTTCGAGGTTGTCAAGGAACAGCTTGAGAAGGGTCTGTTCCACCTCGACGGCGATGCCATCTATGATACCGTCATTGCCTATGAACCCGTCTGGGCCATTGGCACGGGCAAGACCGCCACGCCGGAGCAGGCACAGGAGATGCATGCTTACATCCGCTCGCTCATCAAGGAACACTACGACGAGGCCACAGCCGACGAGATCCGCATCCTTTATGGCGGCAGCTGCAACGCCAAGAACGCCACAGAGCTGTTCTCGCAGCCCGACGTCGACGGCGGCTTGATTGGCGGCGCCTCGCTGAAGGCCGACGAATTCGTGTCCATCTGCAACCAAGCCTCACACATCGGTGAAGAATGAAGACGTTTGAGTATTCATTTGCTACGCCATCGTCCGACATCCAGCACGACATGCTGATTGCAATGCTGTCGGAAGCCGGTTTCGACTCCTTCATGGATGACGAGCATGGCTTAAAGGCTTACTGTTCAGCCGAGAGTCGCGATGACATGGCGGTGGAAAGCATCCTGTCGGATCCCGCTTTCTTTGGCATCCATCTTCTCAGTGTGGAGGAGATGCCCGACAAGGATTGGAACGAGTTGTGGGAGGCTTCCTACCAGCCTGTGGTAGTCAACGAGCGCTGTCGAGTGAGGGCACCTTTCCATGAGCCCGAACCGAGTTTTGAGTTCGACCTCGTCATCGAGCCCAAGATGTCGTTTGGCACAGCCAACCATGAGACGACGGCGCAAATCATCCAGTTCATGCTGGAGACCGATTTCCAAGGGAAGACGGTGCTCGACATGGGCAGCGGGACGGCGGTGCTGGCCATCCTCGCCAAGAAACTTGGCGCGGCACGCACCGTGGCCATTGACAACGACGAGTGGGCCTATCGCAACGCCTTCACCAACAGCGAGTTGAATGGTGTCGACGATGTTGAGATTGTGCTCGGCGACGCCTTGTCAATCAACGGGCAATTCGATGTTGTGGTGGCCAATATCAACCGCAACATCCTCTTGCGCGACATGCATTGTTATTATGATGCGATGAAACCCGATGCGCACATCTTCTTCAGCGGTTTCTACACCGAAGACTTGGCCAGCATCCAAGCCGAGGCAGAACGTTTGGGTCTGCATTATCGCCGTCATCTGAGTCGCAACAACTGGGTGGCAGCAGAATTTGTCAAATAATTCATTTAAGTAGATGAGCAAATTTAGTTTACATAATCGACGCGAGACTGCGGGACTACGAGACTGCGGGATAATGGTTTGTCTCGAAGTCTCGATGTCCCGTGTCCCGAAGTCAAAAGATACTGTAGGTCAATTTTGAACAGTTACTTACAATATATTATATAAATGAAAAAAGGAGTCCTTTTCATGGTTTTCAGTTTGCTTCTGGGTGTGACCACAGTATGTGCCCAGGGGTTTTTCCCGACCGACAAGACCGCATTTGTCGGCGCGCTATCCAACTACCTCAATTCTTCCACTTCGAAGCAGGAGCGCGAAGACGCGGCGGCCATCATGAAGTCGTTCGATGAGGTCTGGAGCAGCTATTATTCCGACAGCGAGGCCAATACCATCATAGGGCTTTGCAACCTCTTACATGCCAAGGGCGGGGCAAGGAGCTATGCCAACATCTTCAATTTCGTGGAGGTGCTGCAAAGGATTCCGACAGCAGAATTGACGCATACCGACGTGGGCAATTGGCTGAGCTACACCAACACGAAGGCTCAGAAGTCGATGAACGGCATGGACAAGTATCTGGCCTCGTGCCGCAATATCTTTGTCGACAAGGTGCTGTCGGCCAAGGGCAACTCCAAGTGGACGCTTCGCGACGCGCTTTGGGGCTTCCCGTCGAAGGAAAGGTTCGAACTTTCCGTCGACGGCACTTTGGCCTTGGTGTCGCAGAAAGACGAATCGCTGCTCAAGAACACCAAGGGCGTGTATTATATTGAAGACAACCGATGGGAAGGCATGGGGGGCAGGGCCGACTGGTCGCGTTTCGACATCCCTTCCGACAAGGTGTTTGTCACCTTGCCCGACTTCTACACCCTCGACCTCAACCGCTCCGAATACGCCATCGACTCGGTCGTCTTCCACGAACGCCAGCACTTCGACCAGGACATCCTATGCCGCTATGAGGACAAGGTGCTGGTGAATGCGCCCAACGAAAAGACCATGTATCCTCGCGTGAAGTCGTATCGTTCCGATTATTCGATTACAGACCT
Source organism: Candidatus Limimorpha sp. (assembly GCA_045111995.1). Classification (GTDB taxonomy): domain Bacteria; phylum Bacteroidota; class Bacteroidia; order Bacteroidales; family F082; genus Limimorpha. Next base: position 38,377 of record JBGUHI010000079.1, read on the forward strand.
CATGCGCAACATCGACTTCGAGGGCGGCATTGGCATGATGGGCAACCAAGTGGACGTGTTCGGCGGTGTCAACAACAAGGCAGTCTTCCATTTCCGTCAGGAGGGCAGGGAGGTTGTTAGGGTGAAAGCCCCGCGCTTCCTGATGTCGATGGACGAGGTGCTGGTCTCCGACAACGCGGCCATGCGCCTCTATCTGCAAGATACGGTGCCAGGGTCGCAGACGGACTCCATCTATCACAACGACTTGGGGTTCCGCTACGACAACAAGACACGCCGGATGATGTTCTTCCGCTCGGAAAAAGACTTTGGCGACGCGCCGTTCCATGACTATTTCCATGGTGTGGACATCTTCGTTGAGGCCATGTATTGGGACATCGACGGCAACCAAGTGGATTTCTGGAGGATGGAAGGTGTCAATCCGACGAGTGAGGGCGACGTGGTGTCGGTCAACTATTTCCGGCACGACGACTTCAAGCGTCTGCAAGGTCTTGATGGCTCGCATCCCATGATCCGCATCGAGAAATTCCTTCAAGGTTTCGACAACGTCGACCGTCAGGTGAAGTTTGCCGTGGGCGACCTGGCCTCCTATCTGGGCTATCCTATCGAGCAGGTCATTTCGCTGATGCTCCGCTTGCGGGCCGAAGGCTATGTGGAGTATGACACCGAAACCAAATGGGCTACGGCACTGCCGCGCTTCTTCGACGTGGTCGACTCGTTCAGGGAAAACATCGATTACGATGTCATCAAGGTGCATTCGCGCACCACAAACAGGCATCCCAACCTTCGCCTCGACCTGAACACTAACGACTTGCTCGTCTATGGCATCACAAGCCAGATTGACGGCTACGACGGGGCGGCCATCTCGCTGAGCGACCGCAAGCGGGTGGTCATCGTGCCTGACTTGGCACGCATCACCTTCACAGGGCATCAGAATTTCAAGTTCTCGGGAGGCATCCTGGCGGGCATGTTCGAGTTCTTCACCAAAGACAGCAAGTTCAATTACGAAGACTTCTGCATCAATATGGAAAAGATCGACTCGCTGAGGTTTTATGCCCGATACAACAACCGTGTCGTCCCCGTCGACGGCACGTTGGAGAAACTGAAAGGCCGTCTCGACATCGACCACGGCGACAACAAGTCGAGCCGCTACGAGACCCCCGCCTATCCCATCTTCCATAGCGACGCCGAGGGCTTCAAGTTCTACAGGAAAATCAACGGCGGCGTGTTCCATCCTGGCGCCGTCGACTCAGTGATGACCGCCGACGACCTCGAAGGCAAGTTCTATTACAGCGTGTATCCTTTCGAGGTCGACAGCCTCAACGACCTCACGATGAAACGTGTGAAGTTTGAAGGCGAACTGGTGTCGGGAGGCATCATGCCCAACATCGAGCAGCCTCTCGTGGTCATGGAGGACTTCTCGCTGGGCTTCGTCCACCAGATTGGCGAGGATGAGTCGCAGTCCTATCCTTTGTATGGCGACTTGGGACGTTTCCATGAAAAGGTGTACCTCTCGGGAAGCGGTTTCTTCGGCGAAGGCAAACTCGACTACCAGACCGCCGCGTTCAGGTCAGACCAGTTCATGTTCTATCTCGACTCGGTGACCGCCATCACCGACCAGTTCAAGATGGTGCCAAGGGAAGACGGCACGGGTTTCCCCGTAGCATCGGCGGATGCGCTTAGGATGAAGTGGGACGTGCGTGTCCCCGAACTGACCACCGAGACCATCGACAAGCCCATTTGCATGTATGGCGACACCTACTTCACGGGCAAGACCGTGTTGGCACCTGACGGCTATTCGGCTGACGGCAAGTTGCGCTTCGGCCTGACAGAGTTCGACTCCGACCATTTCGCCCTGGATGCCAGGACTTTCGTGGCCGACTCCGCCAAGTTCCTTCTGTATTCCGCCGACACCGCCAACATCGCTTTCGCGGCAACCAACTACCGAGCCAATGTGGACTTCGACGCGCAGAAAGTGAAATATGACTACCTCGACCAAACCAGCAACCTTGACTTCCCGATGAACCAGTACGTCTGCTCTCTGAAGGAAGCCGAATGGGACATGGCCACAAACAGCTTGCATCTCTACAACCCAGTGGAGAGTTTCGGCGCTTATGCCACCGCCACCACACACGAGGAACTGCTGGCCGTCCACAACAACGCCTCCAAGTTCATCTCGCTGGTGCCTGGGCAAGACTCGCTTCAGTTCTACAGCATGAGCGCCGAATACGACATGACCAACTACATCATCCACGCCCACGACGTGAAGATCATCCGTGTGGCCGATGCCGCCGTGTTCCCCTATACGCACGACGTCGACATCAACGCCGAGTCGCGACTGGAACCGGTGAACGGCGACCTGCTGGCCGATACGCTTAACCGCTTCCACCTTTATAAAGATGCCGTCGTCAACATCCATGGGCGCTACCATTACGATGCGCAAGGTGTGTGGGACTATACCAACGCCCAAGGTGTCAGCACCCCAATCAAGGTCGACACCATCGTGCCCGTCGGCGGAATCACGCATGGCTACGCCCATATCTCCGACACCTCCGACTTCAAGCTGAGTACCCAGTTCGGCTTCCGTGGCCGTCTCACCTTGGATGCCACCGAGCAGTTGGGCTATTTCGACGGACAATATGCCTTGCTCGCCTTCGAGGAGCCTCCTGTCGTGGTGGTCAACGTCATTGAGCCAGAAGAAGGGGCCGACACGACATTTGTAGTGGAAGACGACTTCGATCCCCAGGCAGGCCCGACCGACAAGCCCGAACCGGATGCCATCGCCTCGCTCAACCATTGGTTTGTCTCGGCTACGCACATCAATCCATCGACGATACAAATCCCCGTCGACATCGCCCGCATCCGCGAGAAGCAACCCAACTTCTGCAACGGCCTCTATTACGAGCTGGCCATCGACGGCGGCTATTTCGGGTCGTTCCTCGCACCACGGGAGGGGAGGAAAGACCTCGACAACGCCATGCCTATCAACGGAAAACTATGGTTCGACGCCGACAGTCTGCACTTCGTGGTGACCGACACGACACAATACGACACCCGCATCGTGCTCGATTCGCGGGGTGTCATCAGTGGCTGCGGCACCACCGACTTGGGCTTCGACACGCCTTTGGCCAAGTTCATCGTCAACGGCACCTACACGCAATATCCCAACGACAGCGTTGCCCTGCATGGCCTCAACGTGTTCAATGCACCAGTTTTCGACGACGATGTGATGGCAGCCATGGCCGAGGTCTATGCCAATGCGCCAGGAGCCTCCATCGACCTGACCGAGACGAACTTCCTCGGATATTTCCGCTCCGAGAACACCGAGGACAAGACTGAAGCGCTGAGAAAGAGCGTCGAGCTGGAAGGCTATCCGCAGATGGAGTCGTCGGACTTCTACTGCAATACCATCGTCATCCCAGACCTCAAGATGGTTTGGAACGACAAGATGCATGCCTTCGTGTCGGTGGGCAAGATAGGCTTGGGCAGCTTCGGCAGCCACGTCGTCAACAAATACGTGGACGGCTGCGTAGTGTTCGACCGCCGCCTGGGCAACATCACCTACTACTTCCAGAACGACATGTTCCAGACCTACATCAACTACAACGGCGGCGACGGCCAGTTGCAGGTGCACGCCACCTACGGCGACATCAACCAGAAGATGTACGACACCAAGGAGAAATCTCGCACCCGCACCAAGGACGACAAGCGATTCCAATACGTGGCGGTGCCCTACGAGTCGATGCTCGACTTCCTGAACCGATTGAAATATGCCGGGTTAGGCGTCAATACCTATTAAAAAAGTGTTTTTTTTCGGAAAAGATGCCTCCGTGTTGCATTTTTTTGTAATTTTACCGATTCAAAATGGAAAGATTATTAAATACATAACGAGATGAAATTCATTGTATCAAGCCTGAAGCTTTTGAAGAACCTCCAAGCCCTGAGCGGCGTCATCGGCTCGAAGAACACCCTGCCGATCTTGGACGACTTCCTGTTCCAGTTGACAGAGAACGAACTGAAAATCACCACCTCCGACCTCGACGTGACGATGTCGGTTAGCATGGCGCCCGACATGGTGGATGGCACGGGCGAGGTGACGATTCCCGCCCGCCTCCTGCTCGAAATCATGAAGAACTTCCCCGACGTTCCGATTACCATCTCCGTCGACAACAACACGCTGGCCGTCGAACTGATTGCCGGCGAAGGCCGCTACAAGCTCGCCGGACACAAGAGCGACGAGTTCCCCCAACTGCCCGTCATGGCCGACACCTCGACGTGGGAAATCCCAGCCGACGTGCTGGCAAAAGGCTTCGAGAAGACCGTCTTCGCCACGGGTATGGACGAGATACGTCCCATTATGTCGGGCGTGCTCATGGAAATGACAGACAGTTTCCTCACCTTCGTCGCCACAGACGCCCATAAGTTAGTGCGCTACAGGAGGATGGACGTCAAGTCGGACGTGGTGGCTTCGTTCATCATGCCCAAGAAACCCATCAACCAACTGAAGAGCATCCTCGCCACCCTTGCCGACGAGCCCGTGCGCATCGAGTTCAACAAGACCAACGCCTCGTTCGTCTTCGGCGACTACGTGCTGATCTGCCGCCTCATCGAAGGCCGCTATCCCAACTACGACGCCGTCATCCCGAAGCAGAACCCCAACCAGCTGACCATCGACCGCCAGACCTTCCTCTCGGCCATCCGCCGTGTAGCAGTGTTCTCCAGCAAGGCCACGCACCAGGTGCGCTTCCGCCTTGCCGGACAAGAGCTTACGCTGACCGCCGAAGACATCGACTTCTACAACGAGGCCAAGGAACGCCTGTCGTGCAGCTACCAGGGCGACGACATGGAAATCGGATTCAACTCGCGTTTCCTGCAAGAGATGCTCACCAACATCGACTCCGAGATGGTGAAAATCGAGATGTCGGCCCCCAACCGCGCCGGCATCATCACCCCCAACGAGAACGAGAACGAAGCCGAGGACCTGCTCATGCTCCTCATGCCTGTCATGCTCAACGCCTAAAGGTTCTGACGAGAAGATAGCGAAGACCCATGGAAAACGAGAGGGAAGAAGGACAACCGCTTGACGAGACCCTGGAAGGCGTGGAAGACGCCCGCGCTCAAGATGACGAATATCATGTGATACCCCTAAAGGGCATGTTCGAGAACTGGTTTCTCGACTACGCCTCGTATGTCATCCTCGAACGCGCCGTGCCCGCCATCGAGGACGGCTTGAAGCCTGTTCAACGCCGCATCCTGCACTCCATGGACGAACTCGACGATGGCCGCTTCAACAAGGTGGCCAACATCGTGGGCAACACCATGAAGTACCATCCGCACGGCGACGCCTCCATCGGCGACGCCCTCGTGCAACTCGCGCAAAAAGACCTGCTGATGGACACGCAGGGTAACTTCGGCAACATCCTCACGGGCGACGATGCCGCAGCACCACGTTACATCGAAGCCCGACTCTCGAAGTTCGCCAAGGAAGTCGTCTTCAACCACAAGACCACCGACTGGACCCGCTCCTACGACAACCGCAACAACGAACCCGTTTCGCTGCCGGTGAAGTTCCCTCTGTTGCTGGTGCATGGCACCGAAGGCATCGCCGTAGGCTTGGCATCCAAGTTCCTCCCACATAACTTCAACGAACTGATCGACGCCTCCGTCGCCTATCTTCGCGACGAACCGTTCAGCCTCTATCCTGACTTCCCGACAGGTGGAATGATTGACGTGACCAACTACAACGACGGGTTGCGCGGCGGCAAGGTGCGCATCCGTGCACGTATCAGCCAACAGGATAAGAAGACTCTTGTAATCAGTGAGATACCCTACGGAACCACTACGGGTAGCGTCATCGAGAGCATCGTGAAGTGCAACGACAAGGGCAAAATCAAAATCAAGAAAATCGACGACAACACCGCCGAACAGTGCGAAATCGTCATCTATCTCAATCCCGGCGTGTCGCCCGACCAGACCATCGACGCGCTTTATGCCTTCACCGACTGCGAAGTGTCGATTTCGCCTAACGCCTGCGTCATCGTAAACCAGCATCCGGCGTTTTTGGGCGTGAGCGAAATCCTCAAGCTCAGCACCGACCGCACCATGGAACTGCTCAGCCTCGAACTCCGCATCCTCATTGACGAGTTGGAGAACAGCTGGCATTGGGTCTCATTAGAGAAAATCTTTTTCGAGAAAGGCATCTATAAGGAGTTGGAAAACAAGGAATACGCGGATTGGGACGCGCTCTATACCGGCATCGAACGCCGCTTCGACAAGTACCTCAATTTGCTGAAACGCGAAGTGACACGCGAAGACGTGGAGAAACTGTGCGAGAAACCTGTCCGCAAGATCTCGAGATTCGACATCAAGAAAGCCGATGAGCAGTTGGCCGACCTCGAGAAGCGCATGGAAGAAGCCCACTACAACCTCGACCACATCGTCGACTACACCATCGACTTTTTCCTTCATATCAAGGAGAAATACGGCGATGGACGCGAGCGCAAGACGGAAATCCGCAACTTCGACAACATCTCGGCAGTGGCAGTGGCTGCCAACAACGAGAAACTCTACGTCAACAGGGAAGAAGGTTTCGTCTGCACGGGCGAAGGCCTCAAACGCGAGAAAAACAAGGAAGCCTACGAATACGTGTGCGACTGCTCTGACATGGACGACATCATCGTGTTCCACGAAGACGGCAAGTATATGGTCACCAAGCTTCAGCCGAAACTCTTTGTGGGACAGAAGATCATCCACGTTGACGTGTTCCATAAGAACGACGACCGCACCACCTACAACGCCGTGTATCGCGACGGCAAGAACGGTGCACCCCACTATGTGAAGCGTTTCGCCGTGATGGGTGTCACCCGCGACAAGGAATACGACCTCACACAGGGCAAGCCTGGCTCGAAGGTGCGCTATTTCTCGTCGAATCCCAATGGCGAGGCCGAGGTCGTCAAGGTGACGCTGGTGCTGTTCAACAAGAAACAGAAGACCGTCGACTACGACTTTGCAGGCCTTGCCGTGAAAGGTCGCGGCGTGCGCGGCAACCTGCTCACCAAGTACGAGGTCAAGGAAATCAAGAAGAGCGGAGAGGGCGTGTCGACCCTCAACGCCCGAGATATTTGGTACGACGACACCGTTCGCCGCCTCAACGCAGACAAGCGCGGACAGTATCTCGGCGCTTTCGAAGGCGACGACAGGATCTTGCAAATCTTCGCCAACGGCGAGTTCAAGATCTCGGGCTTCGACCTCAACACCCACTTCGATGACGACATGTCGCAGATTCGCAAGTTCGACCCCGACGAGGTATTCTCCGTCATCTACATCGAAGGCGAGACACAAAAGATCTACCTGAAGCGTTTCGTCATCGAGGCCGAGACGAAACCCAACACGCGCATCTCCTTCATCGGTGAGCATCCAGAAGCGAAGTGTCTGGGCATGAGCACCGACGACTTGCCGCGCCTCAAGGTGAGTTACAAGGTGAGCGACGCGGGCAACAGTTTCCCCGACGACGAAGTCAACGTGGAGGAATTCATCGGCATCAAGAGCTACAAGGCCAAAGGCAAGCGTCTGTCGACACGGGAAATCGACCAATGGGAGTTCCTCGAGCCATGCCAGCCTGAGCTTTCCGAGGCAGAGCCAGAAGCCCCAGAGCCTGCTGAAGCGACGGATGCCCCTGATGGCTCCGAAGTGCCTGAAAACAAAGAGAAAATAGCCGTCAACCCCGACGATGTGCCTTTGGAGATTGTGGAGCCAAAAGGCGATGGCATCCAAATGGATTTGTTTGGAGATGAATTATGAAGCGTAATGTGTTGATTTTGTGTATGTTGTTGCTTGCGGTGCTTTCGGGCTGTCGCACGGATCTGAAACTCGCCAAGAGATACGTGGCCGAGCGACCCCATATCGAAGCTGCCGTGTTTTTCCCCGAGCAAGCCGAGGTGAAGGTGGAGCACAATGTCCAACTTGACAAGAAGACAGAAGTCTTGAACGGCTTTAGCCAGGATCTCTTCTTGGACCTGATGTACAATGCCTACGCCGATGCGATGACGGCTTATGGCGTGACGGTTTATGTCCCGGAAGACATTGACCACATTCAGGTCGACTCAACCCATTGGCTGGTGATGCTCTCTCGGGTGGAGGTCTTGGGACGCATCACGGAGTATGAGGACTATCTTTTCAGCGATACCGACCAGTATAGTTACAAGCACCCTTTAAACACGGTCAATGTGGCCTCTTGGTTTGAGGTTAACGACGGCGAATGGCAACCAGTGCTGTTTTGTGAGCATAACTTGATCGATGGCTTCGAATCGAAGACGGACTATTCGTTTTGGAAAAACAAGATCGATTACAATTATACCATTGACACACTGGAACTTAAGGATGTCTACAACTACGCTGTGTATCTTGGCAAGCTTTACGCTGGCTATACATACGACTACATGATGAACCGTTATGTCGATGCTGTGCTAAAGAAACAGAACCTGGACTATTTGGAGCGCTATTTGTTGCGCTACGACCCTTTCAAGAAGCAGTTGCGCTATGCCGAGGATGGGGATGGGTTCGTGGAAATCAACGAGTAGCCTTGTTTCTTAGGCTTTCAACTCCTTTTCTATCGTTTCCCTCAATTCCGATGCCTTCACGGGGCGGATTTCGCCGTTGGTCACTATGCTGATGTTGCCCGTTTCCTCCGACACGACCAACGCGATGCAGTCGTTGTCCTCGGTCACGCCGATGGCGGCGCGGTGGCGCAGTCCGTAGTGGCCGGGGATGTTTGTCTTTTGTGTCACAGGAAGAATGCAACGCGCCGCCGTGATGCGGTTGTGGCGTATCACCATGGCACCGTCGTGCAAAGGACTGTTCTTGAAGAAGATGTTCTCAACCAGGGAGTGGCTGATGTCGGCGTTGACGGTCACACCCGTCGAGACGATGTCGTCCAGATTGTTCTGGCGGGTGAGCAGGATGAGCGCCCCCTGCTTGATGTCAGACATGTTAAGGCAGGCCTTGGTGAGCGAATCCACGTTCAAGTCGATATTGCTCCTGACCCTCAGGAACTTGAATCGTCGGGTCAGTTTGCCTTCTTGGGCCTGTGCGCCAATGGTGAACAAGAACCGTCGGATTTCCGGTTGGAATATGATGATGAGCGCAATGAAGCCAACGCTGACAAAGGCTCCAAGAATGGCGGTCAGCATCTCCATCTGCAAGGCCTTGACCAACTGCCAGATGACGAAGATGGCAACGATGCCGATGAAGATGCTCATGGCAGAGGTGCCTCTCAGCAGGCGAAAGAGGCCGAAAAACAGCAGCGCCACCAGAATGATATCGATAATGTCGAAGACACTGACATGGATGAAAAGGTCGATCATTTCTTTAAATTTGCCGCAAAGTTACAAAAAGTCTCCACCAATTCGATGGCTTCACGCGCTTTTTTCACATCATGGACACGCAGGATGTCGGCACCGTTGAGCAAAGCGATGGTGTTGAGCACGGTTGTCCCGTTTTCGGCAGTGTCGGGTGTCGTGCCAAGCACCTTATTGATTAATGACTTCCGAGAAATGCCGATGAGGACAGGATGACGGTTGTAGCGGTATTGTTCTATGTTACTGAGCAACTGATAGTTGGTGCCGATGCTCTTGCCGAAACCTATGCCTGGGTCGAGGATGACCTGCTGCTCGCCGTAGGCTTCCAAAACCTTGCATTGACGGGCGAAAAACTCCATCACGGTCTGGTGGATGTCGCCGTCGAGGGCGTATTGGTGCATGGTCTCAGGTGTCCCAACGCAATGCATCATCACATACGGGATGTGGTTTGCGCCGATGTAGGGCAGCATTTCCGCATCGAACAAGCCGCCCGAGATATCGTTGATGAGGTCGGTGCCTTCGCTGACACAGGCCTCGGCCACGCTTTTCCGGAACGTGTCGATGGAAACCAGCGATTCGGGAAAGGCTTTCCTGACGGCTCTCAAGATGGGGAGGACGCGCAACATTTCTTCGTTTTCCGTGGCGATGGCGTTGTTGGGACGCGTGGAGCAACCGCCGATGTCGATGAAGTCGGCACCAAAGGAAAGCATGGCTTCGCAATGGCGTAAGGCATTGTCAATCTTATTGTAACGTCCACCGTCGGAGAACGAGTCGGGGGTTACGTTGAGGATTCCCATTATGGCGGGACGGTCGAAAACGACGTCTCTTTGGCGTGTTCTAAACTGTATCATCTTGGTTTTTTTTGCAAAAATAGTTTTTTTGAAAAACAAAGGGCCATCGGAACCGATAGCCCTTTGTTCGGCAGAATGCCGAAGTCTTATTTCTTGGCTTTCTTGGCAGGTGCCTTCTTTTCGGCAACGGCTTTCTTGGCAGGCGCTTTCTTGGCCTTGGGTGCTTCAGCCTTGGGCGCGTTCTTCAGAATGTCGCACATGAAGTCCCAGAACATTTGGACGGTCGGGATTTCGCAACGCTCGTCAGGCGAGTGTACGCCGCGCAGGGTGGGACCGAAGCTGATCATGTCCATGCCCGGGATCTTGTCGCCGATGAGGCCGCATTCCAGTCCGGCGTGGATGGCGCGCACTACCGGCTCTTTCTTGAAGCGTTTCTTGTAGCAGTTCACGGCGATGTCCAAGATGGGACTGTTGGGGTTGGGTGCCCAGCCGGGATAGCCGTCGGTGTGCTCCACATCGGCATCGGCGAGGCTCCATACGGCTTCCACCATGTTTGCGATGTCTTGCTTCGACGACTCGATGGAGCTGCGCTGTGAGGTCTGGATGAAGAAATAACCTTCCTTCTTCTTGCACGATGCGAGATTGGTCGAGGTTTCCACGAAGTTCGGGATGGTCTGCGACATGGCGATGACGCCATGCGGGCAGGCATAGAGGCCGTTCAAGAGGTTGAATTGCGACATCTCGTCGATGACCACATCGGGCTGAACTTCAGCCACTTCCGACGTGACTTTCAGTCCGGGTTCGGTCACTTGGTATTCTTGCTTGAAGTGCTTCTCCATGTCTTTCACATAGTGCTCGAAATCCTTCACGCAATCGTTCGGGATGAAAGCCACAGCCGTAGCTTCGCGGGCGATGGCGTTGCGCAGGTTGCCGCCTTGGAAATCATAGAGTTGCAGGTCGAACCACGTGGTGGCTTGCCACAGGATGCGGGTCAGCAGTTTGTTGGCGTTGGCGAGGTTCTTGTTGATGTCGTCGCCGCTGTGGCCGCCTTTCAGGCCGCTCACAGTGATGCGGTAAGCTGTGGCCTCTTCCGGAGCAGGCTCCAATTCGTACCACACCTTAACGATAGTGTCCATGCCGCCGGCGCAGCCGATGAAGATTTCGCCTTCGTCCTCGCTGTCGAGGTTGAGGAGGATGCGGCCGGTGAAGTCCTTCGGGTCGAGTTTCATGGCACCGGTGAGGCCGGTTTCCTCATCGACGGTGAAGATGCACTCTAACGGACCATGTTCCACTTTCGGGTCGGCGATGACGGCCAAAGCCGCAGCCACGCCGATGCCGTCGTCAGCGCCGAGGGTGGTGCCGTTGGCGTGCAGCCAGTCGCCCTTGATGACAGGCTCGATAGGGTCTTTCTCGAAGTCGTGCTTCTTGTCGCTGTTCTTCTCGCACACCATGTCCATGTGGGCTTGCAGGATGACGGTCTGGCGGTCTTCCATGCCCTTGGTGGCGGGCACGCTCAGGATGATGTTGCCACATTCTTCCTTGACGTACTTCACTTTATGGTCTTTCGCCCATTTTTCGAGATAAGCCACCATTTTGGCCTCTTTCTTCGACGGACGCGGCACACCAAGGATGCCGTTGAACTCTTTCCAAATGCCTTCAGGCTTGAGTTTTAGGATGCTTTCGTTCATAATGTTTAGATTTAATGATTTAAAATTCAAATATTTAAGATTTAATTTGTTTCAATACAATCCAACGCCCGCCTTTGTCTGGACCATCGTGGCGGATGAAACCTAATTTCTGCAAGGTGGCCAAATCGCGGAATATGGTACGCTCAGTAACCTGCATTTTCTCTGATAAACTCAACGAGTTTTCTATGACATTTTCTATGACATTTTCTATGACATTCATCTGTCCTGTATTACAGAGGTGTTCTACTATTTTTTTCTGTCTTTCAGATAATTGAGGTTCTTTTTCTATGACATTTTCTATGACATTTTCATTGTCACGCCCCCAATCTCCAAACTTCACCTTGAAACGAATAAAGTTGTCGCCAAACTCAAAATTCTCGTGCCCGTATGTCCGCATGATGCGCAACATACCAGAGCCTAACGCTTCAACCATCTCCACATCGCGGAACACTCGCATCAGTTCTTTATTGCGTGGCATACTTACACCATTAAAAAAGTCATCTTTTGACAGTCCGTCAGGAATGCGGCCAATGGAGGTGATTTCGAGATGGTCGGAGAAAAGTTCAACCTTTGGCGGCGAGCCATAGCTGTAATTGTTATGCACCACCGCATTAATCAAGGCCTCGCGGATGGCAATTTTGTTCCATTGAGGCGTGTCGTGGCGACCTGTAGGCGTGATTACCGAACTTACCTTGTTCTCCACGTCCAATTTGTCAAGCATCTTTTGGGTCGCGGTCAGCAGGCAACAATAGCCGTATTCGTTGTTGGAAATCAGTTCGTAACGGTCGGTTCCGGCATATTTCGCCAACTTCATGGAGTTACCGTTTTCGTCCGCCAACAGATAAGCCGCATAGTTCAGTTGCCCGTCATCGGTCAGCAATTCAAGGGAACGGAGGAAATTATCGTTCAGGCGCAATCCTTTTTCTTCGTAATAGATTCTCAACTGGGTAAATGTCAAGTCCTTACGAGGAGAAAGAATATTCTTGATGGAATTGCGCACCCGGCGTGAAAACAGATTCTCGATTTGGTCGATAGTCATAGGTTCGGCAGCCGTTCCCACTCGGATGTAGCAGCCTTTAGCAGTCATGCCGTACTTTGCTTTGTAATAGGGCTTTTCGCTGCCAGAGGCGATGAAGACCTTGATAACCTTGACATCCTCCATCGTTTCAACCGACACATCGAACAGTCCCATCGGCGAGGGCATGATGTTCTTTCGGATGCGGTCTTTGATTTTCAACATGTCGCCGTCAATGTCCGACAGACCAACGACTTGTCCCTTCTTGTCCACACCGAAATAGATGATGCCGCCCTCGTGATAATTCAGGAAAGCAATCACTTCCTTTTCGAGGTCAAGGTCCTCGGTCAGTTCCCGCTTGTATTCTATTCGATTGGTTTCTGCCCTTTGCATTTTTTCTACATCTAACTCTTCAGATCCCTAATCGTCTCCATCGGATTCTCCGACTTAAACACCGCATTCCCCGCCACCAGCACATCCGCGCCAGCCTCAAACAAAGCCTTGGCGTTTTGTGTGTTCACGCCGCCATCGACTTCGATGAGCGCTGTGGCGTTTTGTTCGGCAATCATCAAACGTAATTGGAGAATCTTTTCGTATGTGCGCTCGATGAATTGTTGTCCGCCAAAGCCCGGATTGACCGACATGAGAAGCACTAAGTCCAAATCTCCAAGGATGTCTTCCAAAACGGCTACGGGCGTATGTGGGTTAAGCACCACGCCAGCTTGAAGTCCAAGACTCTTGATTTGTTGCACAGCACGATGGATATGATTGCAGGCCTCGTAATGGAAGGTGATGATGTCAGCACCTGCCTTGGCGAAGGCTTCGAAGTATTTCTCGGGTTCCACAATCATCAGGTGGACGTCTAAGGGCTTCTGGGCTTTCTTCTTAATCGCCTGAACGACAGGGATTCCGAAAGAAATATTGGGCACGAAGCGACCGTCCATCACATCGCAGTGGAACCAGTCGGCCTCGCTTTGGTTGATCATCTCGATGTCGCGCTCCAAATTCAGGAAGTCGGCTGACAATAGGGAAGGGGCTATCAAGTTCATAGTTGTTCAGTTGTTCAGTTATTCAGTTGTTCAGTTGTCGCTTCGCGTCTTTGCGAGGAGGAACGACGAAGCAATCCAGATATTTAGTTGTTAAGTTGTTAGTTGATAGTTATCAGTTGTAGGGGCAAAAGTAGGAAAAAATTCCTTTAATTGCATCGTTTGTAAAAAATCCTGTTTTTGTCTTCTAATCATGGTGCGCTAAAAGAACAAGGATGACAGATGTGATATTTATTCTCCATCAATCTCCTTGAAATCAAGAGGCAGAAAGCTGTTTTCGGCAAAGAGGTCAAAGTCAGACTGAAACAAGCGGTCTTGAATAATGCGGTATTTTTCAAATTCGGTTTCGGCAAAGGCTTTCTGTTTTGCACCATTTTGAAAAACTGCCTTGTAGTTGGTGCGTCCTTGTTGTAATCGATAGCCGTGGCATAGATGTCGGTCAGTTTTTGGTAGAATCGCCGCTCACTGAGTCTTATCTCCCTGATTTCTGCCAACAGATGCTCGAAATAGTCCTCGCCAATAAAACTCCCATTTTCCATGCGCTTTTTGTCAATGACATAACCGCGTATGGTGAACTGACGGAGCACATAGGTGCACCATTGCCTGAACTGTGTGGCTCTCAATGAATTGACTCGGTAACCTACAGAGATGATAGCATCGAGATTGTAAAATTGAGTGTTATAAGTCTTGCCGTCTTCAGCAGTATGTGCAAAAATTGCACATACTGAATCTTGAGATAGCTCATTGAGGTCAAAAATGTTTTTTAAGTGCTTGGTAATCACACTTCTGTCTACATCAAACAATGCCGCCATTGCCTTTTGAGTGCACCAAATGGTTTCATCCTTATAAACTACTTGGATGCCGTCTTCTTTTCCCTCTGCTTGGAAAATCAGGAACTCAGCCGTGCTATTCCTTATTTCGAGTTGCTTACTCATGCCATGTTGTTTTCTTTGCAAAGATATTTATTCTTTGGTGAAGTTTAGGGTTTTCAATGGATTTTTTTTCGATGCCTCAATCATAGGAAGGACTTTCTTTTCTATAATCCCTCAATGAGTGCTAAATTTTTAAAAAATATCCCTATAACAGTGCTTTTTTTATAAAAAATCTCCCTATATGAGGGATTTTTCTTGTGAACACAGAAAAACTTCACATAAAAGTGAATTATTTGAAAAAGATTATTTATTTTTGCATCGATAAATACAGGAACAATGAAAACCGCCCAACTAAAAACCATCGAACAGAACGACAATGTCAGTCTTTATTCCATTTGCTTTAACGACAATAATGTTTCGGAATATGAGGACTTTCTGATGAAATTCAAGGATAATTCTTAATTGAACCAAGATTTTCAGCGCATCATCGTTGCATTGGAAAAGATTATCGAAAGGGGAGCGTTGGAACGTTTCTTCCGCATTGAAGGAAAAATGAACGACCATGTTTCTGCCTTGTCGCTTGATTCAAGAAAGCTGCGCCTGTATTGTTTGCGTATGTCGGACCAGATTCTAATCCTTGGAAATGGTGGTGTTAAGACAACACGTACATACGAAGAAGACGAGACTTTAAGCGGTTATGTTATGGATTTGCAGCAGTTTGATGAGCTATTGAAACAGGCTCAAAAGACAGGAAACATTACCATCGAAAAGAATATGATAGTTGGAATTGATAATAGAGTGTTTGAGTTATGAAAACCATTACAAATCCTTTATTCCGTGAGTGTTTGGCACAGGTTTCGGAGAAAACTCGAGCCGAGTTCAATCTTTCTTTCGAGATTGCCGACCGCATTGATGCCATCTTAAAGAAAAAAGGCCTGTCGCAAAAGGAGTTGGCTACCAAGATGGGCAAACGAGAGTCGGAAATATCGAGATGGCTTACTGGCAGACATAATTTTACGACCAACACCCTTGCCGACATTTCACTTGCTTTGGGCGAACCAGTAATCTGTGTGCCAAGTGGTAATTGACAGGTAAGTTCCAAAACTTTCAGATTCTCATCAAAAAAGCCCCCCAGAATCAATTGGGAGGCTTCCTTGCTTTTAACCGAGATAACTCTTCAGGATCTTGCTTCGGCTGGTGTGTTTCAACCGGCGTATGGCCTTTTCCTTGATCTGGCGCACGCGCTCGCGCGTCAGGTCGAATTTCTCTCCAATCTCCTCCAAGGTCATCGGGTGGCTGCCACTTAGCCCGAAATACATCCGGACGACATCCTGCTCCCGTTGCGTCAGGGTGGAGATGGCACGGTCAATTTCTTTGCGCAACGACTCATACAGAAGTTCGGTCTCAGGCGTCGGGGCTTCCTCGCTCTTCAGCACGTCGTACATGGTGTTGTCCTCATCCTGCACGAGCGGCGCGTCCATCGAGATATGGCGACCGGCGTTTTTCATCGAGTCCTTCACTTCCTGCTCCGTGATTTCCAAAACCTCGGCAATCTCCTCTGCATTGGGTTCGCGCTCAAATTCTTGCTCTAACTTGGCGTAAGTCTTGTTGATTTTGTTGATGGAACCGATTTTGTTGAGAGGGAGACGGACAATGCGCGATTGTTCGGCCAAAGCCTGTAGGATGGACTGACGAATCCACCACACGGCGTAGGAAATGAACTTGAAACCTCTGGTTTCGTCGAAACGTTGTGCGGCTTTGATCAGTCCCAAGTTGCCTTCGTTGATTAAGTCGGGAAGACTAAGGCCTTGGTTCTGATACTGTTTTGCTACGGAGACTACAAAGCGCAAGTTGGCCTTGGTGAGTTTTTCCAACGCGATCTTGTCGCCTTGTTTGATACGTTGCGCCAATTCAACCTCTTCTTCAGCCGAAATCAGCTCAACCTTACCAATCTCTTGCAGGTATTTGTCCAAGGATGCGGTCTCCCTGTTCGTCACCTGCTTCGTAATCTTTAACTGCCTCATTTAGTTTTATTTAGTTCTTTGAATAAGTTCTTTCTTGTTCAGGTTCGAGCGGATTTGCAATCTGCTCGCGTTGAAGTGAGGATTTCAAATCCCCTTTTCGATGCTGGCGGATTGCAAATCCGCCAGAACTATTGATGTATTCAAAGGCTGGCGGATTCGGAAACCCGCCAGCACTCCTTGTCAATTATTTTCTGCGACCGCCGCCATTGCCGTGGCCACCGCCGTTGCGATTGCCGCCGCCATGACCGCCACGGTTGCCGCCGCCAGGACGACCACCGCCCTTTTTCTCCTCATAGCCTTCCGGCTTGGGCAGCAGGGCACGGTGCGACAGGCGCAACTTGCCAGTCTTCTGGTCGATTTCGACAAGTTTCACATCGATTTCGTCGCCTTCCTTCAGACCAGTCTCTTCCATGGTGTCGAAACGCTTCCAGTCGATTTCGGAGATGTGGAGCAAGCCGTCCTTGTTGGGGATGATTTCCACGAAGGCACCGAAGGCCATGATGGAAACGACCTTGCCGTGGTAGACCTCGCCAACCTCGGGCACTTGCACGATGGCGCGAATTTTGGCCTTGCAGGCCTCGATGTCTTCCTTGTTCTGCGAAGCGATTTCCACGATGCCCTTCTGGTCGTCCTCGGTGATGACGATGACGGTGTTGGTTTCCTTCTGCATCTCTTGGATAATCTTTCCGCCAGGGCCGATGACGGCACCGATCATATCCTTCGGGATATACATGGTCTCGATGCGCGGCACGAACTCCTTATAGTCGGCGCGAGGCTCGGTGATGGTCTTGGCCATCTCGTCGAGGATGTGCAGACGGCCTTGACGGGCTTGTTCGAGGGCTTCGGCCAGCACTTCATAGCTGAGGCCATCGACCTTGATGTCCATCTGGCAGGCGGTGATACCGTCGCGGGTACCTGTGACCTTGAAGTCCATGTCGCCGAGGTGGTCTTCGTCGCCGAGGATGTCGGTGAGGACGGCGTATTTTCCGGTTTCGCTGTCGCTAATCATGCCCATGGCCACGCCAGCGACGGGCTTGCGCATCGGCACGCCGGCATCCATCAGTGCGAGGCAACCGCCACACACTGAAGCCATTGACGACGAACCGTTGGATTCAAGGATGTCGCTCACGATGCGGATGGTGTAGGGCATGCTTTCGTCGTGCGGCACCATCGTCTTGAGGGAGCGCTCGGCAAGGTTGCCGTGTCCGATCTCGCGGCGGCTGGTGCTGCGCTGCGGCTTGGCCTCGCCGGTGGAGAAGCCGGGGAAGTTGTAGTGCAACGTGAAGTTCTTCGTGCCTTCCACCACGGCGCCGTCGATGGTCTGCTCGTCGAGCTTGGTGCCAAGGGTGACAGTCACCAAGGCTTGCGTTTCACCGCGGGTGAACACAGCCGAGCCGTGTGCCTTGGGCAGGATATCGACTTCCGTCCAGATGGGGCGCACCTCGTCGGTCTTGCGGCCATCTAAGCGGATGCGCTCGTTGAGCACGGCGTTGCGCACGGCCGAGCGTTCCACATCGTGGAAGTAACGCTTGGCGAGCGGCTTCACGGTCTCCAGCTCTTCTTCGGTATATTTCTCGAGATACTTGTCGAGGAAGCTGCTGAAGGTCTCTTCGCGGAGGTGCTTGTCGGCGCAACCCGTGAGGGCGAAGTCGTAGCAAGGCTGGTAGCAGTTGGCTTCGATTTCGGCGCGGAGGTTCTCGTCGTTCACCTCGTGGCAGTATTCGCGCTTGGCCTTGTTCACCTGAGCCATCAGGTCGAGTTGGGCCTGGCATTGTATCTTGATGGCTTCGTGGGCGGCTTTCAGTGCGCCAAGCATCTCTTGCTCAGACACTTCCTTGCATTCGCCTTCCACCATGCAGATGTCCTTCATGGAGGCGGCCACCATCAGTTCGAGGCGGGCTTCCTCCATTTGGGCGAAGGTCGGGTTGATGACATATTCATCACCGATGAGGGCCACGCGCACTTCCGAAATCGGGCCATGGAAGGGGATGTCGGACACGCAGATGGCGGCAGAGGCGGCCAGGGCTGCCAATGCATCGGGAGTTTGTTCCTTGTCATTCGACAAAAGGTTCACTTGCACGATGGTCTCGGCGTGATAGTCGTCGGGGAACAACGGGCGCAAAGCGCGGTCGATGAGGCGCGAAATGAGCACTTCGTAGTCGGAGGGCTTGGCCTCGCGCTTGAAGAAACCGCCCGGGAACTTGCCCGTGGAGTAGTATTTTTCCCTATAGTCAACAGACAGGGGGAAGAAATCGGTTTCGGGAGCCACTTCCGTTGCGGAGCAAACGGTGGCCAGAAGAACGGTGTCGCCGCAGCGGAGCATGACTGATCCGTCGGCTTGCTTGGCGTAACGGCCGGTGTTCAGTGTAATCTCCTGACCGTTAGGCATTTTGATGGTTTGTGTAAATCCTTGTGGACCCATGATTCTAATGATTTTTTACTGTTTTCTCTTAGCGTTTTAACTTAAAGATGGGTAATTTGACAAATAGCAAAAAAAGGCAATGCTTAGATTGCCTTTTCTTGCTTTGGCTTGAGCCATCGGAAGTCTTACTTTCTGATGCCCAGTTCCTTAATGATGTTACGGTATCTTTCGATGTCGGTTCTCTTCAAATAATCGAGAAGTTTTCTTCTCTTACCTACCAAGCCAACCAACGCACGTTTGGCCGCCACATCCTTGTGATGGACTTTCGTTTGCTCTGTCAAATGCTTAATCCTGTAGGTGAACAAAGCGATTTGACCTTCTGCTGAACCAGTATCGGCAGCGTTCTTGCCGTATTGGCTGAAAATCTCTGATTTCTTTTCTGCAGTTAAGTACATAATTCTGTTGTTTTTACGATAAATTTGTAGTTCTAAACGGGCTGCAAAGATACGAATATTTTGGAAACTGGATGATTTTGGGCGAAATTTTTTGTTTTACCTCTTGCAGTTTGAAAAAAATGTGTACTTTTGCCCCATGAAGTAAAATTACTCAATCTATTGAGTAAATTTACTCAATCTATTGAGTAAAATCTAATGTTATGTTTCAAAGAGCTGAATATCAAATAATAAAAAAAAGACTTGAAGAGCCAAGAAGGTTCATTCAGGTGGTGATGGGACCGCGTCAGGTGGGTAAATCGACCGTGGTGAGGCAGGTTTTGGCCGATGTTTCACAACCTTATTCCATGTTTACGGCCGATGCAGTACCGGCAGGCAATTTGTTTTGGATTAGTGAGTGTTGGGAAACGGCGCGGCGGAAGATGAAGGCGGAAGGTGCTGAGGAATACATTCTTGTCATCGACGAGGTGCAGAAGATTGATTCGTGGAGCGAGGCAGTCAAAAAGGAATGGGATGCCGACACTTTCAACGATGTGAACATCAAGGTGGTGCTGCTTGGCTCGTCGCGGATGATGCTCGACTATGGCTTGGCCGACAGCCTGATGGGTCGCTTTGAACGTATTGTGATGCCGCATTGGTCGTATCCCGAGATGCGTGATGCTTTTGGCTTTAGCTTGGAACAATACATTTATTTCGGTGCTTATCCAGGTGCTGCGTCTTTGATTGATGACGAGAACCGATGGTTGGAATACATCACAGGCTCCATCATTGAGGCCACCATTAACAAAGACATCTTGCAGGGTGTGAAGGTGATGAAACCAGCCTTGCTTCGTCAGGCCTTCGAACTGGCTTCTGCCTATTCGGGCATGGAATTGTCGCTGACCAAGATGATGGGCCAGTTGCAAGATGCCGGAAATGTGACTACTTTGGCGGTGTATCTTGAACTTTTGGGCGAGGCGGGTTTGGTACGCACCTTGGGCAAGTATTCTGCCGACATTGCGCGAAAACGAAACAGTGTGCCGAAGTATCAGGTTTTCAACAACGCTTTGAAGAACATCTATTGTGGGAAGCGTTTTGGCGAGGCGATTGCGGATTCACGTCTGTGGGGAAGGTTGTTTGAGTCGGCCATCGGTGCATATATTATTAATGGTGCCACCGCAGGGCGATACAAAACCTACTATTGGCGCGACAAGACAGGCCGCGAGGTGGACTATGTATTGGAGAAAAACGGACAGCTTCTTGCCATTGAGGTGAAAAGCAACATTGACGACAGCAATTCGGGTTTGGGCGAGTTTCGTAAACAGTTCAAGAACGCGAAAGCCCTCATTGTCGGCGAAGGCGGCCTCAAGGCAGAGGAATTCTTGCAGATGAAGCCAGAGATGTTGTTTTAGAAAAAATTGCAAACTGCGCTTTGAGAAAATTTTTGTGAAAAATAACTTGATTTTTCAAAAAGTTGCCCCGAAAAGTGTATCTTTGCCGCGAAAAGTCGCCCCGAAAAGTGTATAGATTGGCGAAAAAGTCGCCCAGAAAAGTGGCAAATTGTTGATAATCAATAATAAAGAATAATGGTGCTGTTATGTATAAGAGAAAGATAGAAACTGTTCTGTTGCAATGGAAGTCGAAAAAAGGACATAAACCGTTGATTGTCAAGGGTTGCAGACAATGCGGAAAGACGAGTTCGGTTTTGGATTTCGCTCGAAAGAATTATGCGCACGTGGTGTATCTCGATTTCCATGAGCATAGGGAATACAAGGCCTTTTTTGCGGGCGCGCTTGATGTGGACACTTTGACGCTCAATATTTCAGTAGGTGTCCCCGACGCGAGGTTTGTTCCCAACCAAACCTGCCTCGTGCTTGACGAAATCCAAGACTGCCCCAATGCCCGCGCTTCGCTCAAATTTTTCAAGTTGGACGGGCGTTACGATGTGATTTGCACTGGTTCGCTGTTGGGCGTGAATGGTTATAAAACCAAAGAAGAACAAGAGGAAGAAGCGGTGGCGTCCATTCCCGTGGGTTTTGAACAGGTGGTCACCATGTTTCCAATGGACTTCGAGGAATGGCTTTGGGCCAACGGCGTTGAAACCCAACATATTGACTATCTGCGAGATTGCTTGGAAAAGGAAATCCCTGTGAATGAGGCTTTCCACCAAAGGATGCATCAGTTGCTTTTGCGTTATGTGGTGGTGGGCGGTATGCCGGAGGCCGTTTCCTCTTTTTTCGAAACCAACAATATGGGTGATGTTTGGGAGGTTCAACATGGCATAGTTGAGACCTACAAGGCGGACATGCTGAAATATGCGCTTCAGGAAGACAAGTCACGCATCCGCGAGTGCTTTGAGTCGATTCCGGCGCAGTTGGCGAAGGAAAACAAGAAGTTCCAGTATGCCATCGTGCGCAAGGGTGCCCGCTCGCGCGACTACCAAGGCAGCCTGCAATGGATTGAGGATGCGGGCATCGTCCATCGCTGCCACAACACCACGATTATCGAACTGCCTTTGTCGGGCAATGCCATTCCTGACATATTTAAGGTGTATATGGCCGATATTGGGCTGTTAGTCAGTATGTTGGAAGAAGGCACGGCATGGAGCATCCTCCAAGGCGACTTGAAGGGTTACAAAGGCGCCATTTTTGAGAGCCTTGCCGCCGACATTTTTGGCAAAATGGGCCGCAAACTCTATTATTTCCAAAAGGAAGGCGGTTTGGAGTTGGATTTTCTGATTCGTTATAAGGGAGAGTGTGTTCCCGTTGAATGCAAGGCCACAACGGGCAACGCCAAGTCAATGAAGACTGTGTTGAAACATCCTGAGCATTATCATGTTTTTCATGGAATAAAACTGGGCGACTACAACGTAGGCCGCGAAGGAGCCTTGCTCACCTTGCCTTTTTATTTGGCTTTTCTGCTTACGGAAGTGGCATGAAGGATTCTAAAATCAACTTTAGATTGCCAACTGCACTTTGCAAAAATCGGGGGAAATTGTCGGGTGGAGGTGACAAAATTCAAAAACAACTTACCAAAAAGAGATAAGTTGTTGCTATGCATAATTTTATATTCCAGTAATAGTTTCAGCATCAGGTTTTTCCAAATGTCTCTGCCAATTCTTCATGACCAATTCTTTGCTAGAATTTGCATAACAATATATACATTGATGCGGGCAAGTGTTGTATTGCCCAATATCTTTACTGACCATGCAACCACAAATCTCTCTCTGTCCTTTATCTTTCAAATCTTTTTTCTTCAATGGGATAGTTGGAAAGTCACCAAATAAGGTTGGTTCTGGCAGTTTTCCTGTATGTAAATAATAAATGAGTTCCTTGTCGTCTTCAAAAAGGCGTTCTATCAACTCTCCATCAACGCAACGATTGTGTAATATTCCAAACTTTTCCAAATCTATTTCTTCCGCGCAAGTTGCCAAAGTAAGATTCCAATCCTCGTTTTTCCAATAGTCGCGAAGTTTAGCCAAACCTTCAGCCAATTCATTTTTTTGCTCTTGACTTGGCTCGGAATTCATGATACTATCTTTATCGAAAAACATGGATTCTTTAACAAGATTGTTCTGAACTTTACGGTAAGCGTTAATATCGATAAAACTGAAAACTAATTTCTCTGTAAATCCTTTCAATTGATTGCCGATGTGCCAAATACGGTTAAGCAATTCTCGCGGTGAGAGTTGAGATGTTAGGATTAAGGGATCGAAACGCCAAATTGTTTTTTCTTTGCCAATCTTGTCGGAAAGCAATTTGAAGATTTCTATGCGTTCAGACAATTTGGGTACGTTGGGTTCAAATCTTTCTTTTTCGTAATCGTTGAGGGTGATTTGAAAATAGTAATGGATACCGCGATCATCCAATTCGTGCAAATATGGAATAATAGGCTGGGGGTTTTTTGTCCAGAAAACAACAACTTTTGTGTTTTTAAAAGATATATACATCGGCTGTTGGTTGAACGGATTACGCCAAATCACATAGCCTTCTCTCAAACGATTGACAAACCAATCGGAATAAAATGCAGGGATGTCCGTTGAACGACTCGCAGAAATGATGACAGGAGCACTGGCAAGGACATATTCTCCATTTGAGATTCGTATAGTTGTTTTGTCATTCATTCAAAAGCACACACTTTACCTATTTTCAATTGTTTTAATCAATAACGTACAATTCTTTCAACTTGTTAACGACAATTTCCATTATTTTAGTGCCAACTCTATATTTTGAATTGTTATAAAAATGGCTAATCACATTTTTGTTATCATAATCTTTGCATTCAACCCAGGATCCTCCTTTCCTTTCATATCCTCCGTCTTTGTATACTTTTTGAATCCAATCCAACTCTGATTTGATGGTTTTCCTCGTCTTTTCGTCGGCTATTAAAGGTTCAATATAATACCAGACATTCTTGTCGCAATAGAAGTATTGTCCAATAGGATGCATGTCGGCTTCATCAAAAAGGACAGGATCTGTCTTAGTTGAAGTCTTTGACAAATCATCAATGATGGCTATCCAATCTTTACCTTTGGATAATTTCCTGATTTTATCCCAGTTTGTGATTTTCTGTTCGATGATTTGTTCGACAAACTTTCTGTGTTTCTTCTCACTAAATTTAGGATGTTTTTCTATTGCTTCTGACATAGGAAGTTCTGTGATGATATTGCCATTTTGTTCTACTTGTTCAATGGCAATTCGTTTATGATTTTCCATTGTAATGGTGCTTTCGGCTCTTTCTGGCAAACTCTCTCCAAACAACTGCCCATAAAACTCCTTGTAAACATTCCAAACATAGTTTTTGTCTTGGCTATAAAGAACACTCGTAAAGTCTCTTGTCAGATTTGCAAAACCATTGAGTGTAGCATAAAACGCAAAAGCCATTTTATAATCCGTCATGCCTTTGCTTTGCATGAATGCGAGCAATTTCTCCCAATCATCACCTGCAATAAGAACTGCCGCAATTGAAGACAACAAACAGTTATTCCATTTATGGGTGAATTCTGCACCAGCAATATGACGGCGCAAATCATTTAAATAGGTTCTTGTTTGGCAAACCTCCCATAAATCTTGATAGATTTCTTTGGCTTTTAGTGTTAGATTCTTAGCCAGTTCTTCTTTGTAAGTGCTTATTCTGCCATGAGTGTTTTTGTCAGAAAGTGTCTCGTTTAGCCACGAAACACAAAGGCGTTCCTCCTTTTCATTAGTGATGTTGGAATTTTTCAAAGAAGACACACGATTGTCCATTATTACTATTTCGCCATCATCGGGAGACAGTAAGTGTCTGTTTGCATACATCTTTCGTTTGGCTTCTTCAATATTGGATTTTATCCAAGCTATTGCTTGGTTTTCCTTGTTGTCGTTCTCATTGGCATATTGAAGATAAGACAACCACGCAGATTTATCCTCATTTTTCAAATGGTTTCGCTTACCGAATATCCATGACCAAACTTTTTTGGTCTTACTTTTATTATCAATTGAAGAACTGATAATTTCTAAAAGGCTCTTGAAATCAGCATTCTGCTCATTCAAACAATCGAACAAAACATCCAACCTTTCATTTTGGTATTCGGTTGGCCGTTTCTCAAAACTTGATAAAATAGCAGCAAATATGTTGTGAATCTCCTTAAGAACATTCAAATATTTCACCGAATCGGAATCAGATGAAAGCAACGAGCCGATGTAATAGCCATACAACATACCTTTCATCTTGTTGGTTTTTACATCCTTCTCTATTTCTTGTTCATTTAATCCGCAAGGCTCTCCCAACGAAATTGGCTTGTACAACTCTGTTGGTTTTTGGATGGTTTGTATCTGTCTTGAATAAAGTCGTACCAATTTTGTTTCGAGGCTTGACTCTGACATCGACAGGGTAATTGTTCTATCAGTTTCGGTGTAAAACAGGAATCTTGTTGTTGTGGGTGCAAGATATATGGTATGGTCACAATACCAGAAACCCTCCGCTTGTCTGAGTCGTGTTTCATCAAGCAACACCTCAATCAACAATGGGTGGTCTTCAATATCACTTTTCGGACGCTCAAAATAGCACGGATTATCATACAACGCTGTTGCATTGCCAAACGGGTTTTCAGGAATCGTTGCCCAACGAGAATAACCGAAACTGCGCTTGTCGTAAAACGCTTTTGGCGATATGCTTTCACTCGACAGAATATTATTGAAGTTCAATGTCGATGTAGGTATATAGAACTTTTTCATATTAAATGTCCTCCACGGTATCTGTTTCGGTTGTTTTATACAGGTCTGACGGCACTTCTGATAATGGGAACGGTAGATTCCCGCTATACATTACATACAAGTTACGATATGTACGAGTCATGGCAACATACAGGGCTTTTTGTTCTGAAATTTTTCGTTCTTCATCAGACGAAAGGTTCTTTCCTTTAACGAAGACCCCTTTATCTTCCCAATACCTTTTCATTATGTCTAAGTTTTGCTGTTCTACACCAGGTAAAAAGACTGTTCCAAATTGCAGCCCTTTTGCACTGTGGTATGTCATAACTTTGGGATTTTCTGTTGTAAAATCAAGATTGTCAACTGTTCTAATCCATTTGTTTTCTTTTCCATCTGTAGTTTGCTCATAGACTTCATTTCCATCTTCATCTTTATACACACTATATTTTGTTTCATGGTCTATGTTCTTTTTATTCAATAAATCTGATACACGTTTTACCCCTATATTATGTGGAACTAATATTACAACATCAGAAACAGAACCACTATTGTTTATTGCTCTCGCAATTGCCTCTATTTGTTCTTCAAAATTATTATAGTGTATAAATCGAGGCATAATTGTTTCCTTGCTTTTATATGTAGCAATATCAAATCCATCCAAATCCACACCAACATATTGAATAACTCTTGCAACTGTTTTAGGCAATCTGTAGTTTCTGAATAATTCAAATGTTTTTGCTCTTTTATTGGGAGGTAACATATAGTTGATTTCTTCTACAGGCAAAGTGTCTTTTAACTTTTCATATATAGATTGTGCAGTATCTCCGAAAAAGAAAAAATATTTGTTTGTTGCATCTACAAATTCTTGAATCTCTGTTTTGGAGAAATCTTGAATTTCATCAACAATCATATAATCAGAAGAAGGTTTATCTGGTATTCTATTTCCATTATTATCACGGGCAAATACCGAGTATGTTTTCCCATTAGCATATGTTTTGGGTGTCTTTTTCCATTTCCATGCTTCATGATAGAAAAATTGATTATCTAAATCAAGTTCTTTTCTACCCGCATTCATATAATTACATAAAGTTTTGGTATAAACAATTATCTGATAGTTATTACCCTTCTCGCGTTGTAATCTTTGTGCTTTTATCATGGCTAAAACTGATTTTCCACTTCCAGCACAACCTGAAATGATACAGGATTTGTCGTTTACAGCATTCAATACTTTTATTTGGTCTTCGTCTAATTCAGACTCAATAATCATCCAATCTTTTTTCATAATTATAAACGTTTGATCATTCTCCAAGCAACTTTGTTTCCATCTTCTGCTGCATAAGAATGAGTTATTTTATATTTTTGACTATAACCGATATTTTTACATGTTACATTGCAATTTACTGCATTTAAACCTTTGTCCATAATGTTTGGTAACCATTCGCTTGTTGTTTTGTCTGGACTTGTAACATCTTCTATTAACAACAAACCATCTTCGTGTAATTTTGAGAGTAAAAAGTCTGCAATATGCTCATATGGATTGTTGGAATTCAAAAAATTGTAAAATTCTTCTTCATTATACTTCTTATCAAATACTTGTTTAGTTGCAAACTCACATATCGCTTTAAATGAAATAATTAAGTCAAAGTTTTGTTCTATGATGTTGTTTTGAATACCAAGCTCATAAATATCCTCTATTCTATCAACATTAGGTTTAAATGAAAGCTGATAGTTCAAATGGTTTTGAGTTTCCACAAGTATTTTTTCAAGAATATTCATCTCGTGTATATTTCCATCAAGAGCTCTAACATTAACTTTCTTAAGATTTGGAAGTTTTTCTTCAAACACCATTAATAATCCGATAATCTCCCCGCCTGTCCCGCATCCGAAGTCAAAAATGGAAAGTTCTTCTTTGTCTTTATAGTTCGTCATATTGACAGTGAAATAATCAGTAAATATACAATATGACTCTGCATAACTCCGAGGGAAATATGTTCCTAAATACTTGAGAATCTCTTTCCTGTCCCAATCAATTACTGTCATGTTTGGTAAATGAGTGGGACAATACGAAGCTCCTAACTCGTTGAAAATGTAATTATCTAACCATTCTGGTAATGTGACACTTGCTTCCATATTACGCTATTTCAATTTCAACAATAATTCGTCTGCAAAATTAGGAAAAGTCTCCGAAATGTTCAACAAATAATCTCAATTAGAGCTTTCTCTTTTTTATTCTTTATAGCAACTTCTTCAATTCCTCAATATCGGGCAAGGCTCTCCGCAGTTCTTCCGGCATTTCGGCGGTGGTTTTGTAGGTGGCCACGCCCTTCGGCTTGTAATTCGGCAATCGCAATTGCCGAATTATTATCTACTTGATTTTCTGTGTTTTGTAATTCGCTAATTGTGATTGGCGACATCTCATCGGTCATGACCGATGAAATTGTTTTCCCTGTTATCGTTTCTCCCAACGGATTCATTTCGTGTTTATTATAGTTCTCTTGTGCTTTTTCCTTGCTCGCATTAGCATAGCAATACTCGCACAAATGCGGGCAGGTGTTGTACTCGCCGATGTCCTTGCTCACCATGCAGCCGCAGAACTGCCGCTGGCCTTTGTCACGGTTGTCCTTTTTCTTCAGGGCGTATTGCGTTTCGCCGAGCCTAATGGCATTGGCTGGAATTGGCTCCGTGCCAAACAACGAGTTTTCCATAGTCTTAATCTCCACACCGAGGAAGTCCATCAGAGCCTTGTCATGATACGCAAAACGGATCATCAAGTCGTCATCCACGCAGCGGTTGTGGTGGATGCCGTATGGCGCAAGGTCAATCTTCTCGCCACAGGTGGCCAACTGGTAGTGCCACTTCTGGTTGAGTTCCGAAAGTCTTTGGGCAAATTTCTCCATCTGGGCGGTCGTCCATTCCGTATAGTTCACATGGCTTTTGTCAAGGTTGGCTTTCACCTTTTTATATAGGGCGATGTCGGCATAGCTGAAAACGAGTTTCTCGGTATAGCCCAAAAGTTGGTCGCCGATGTTTTCCACTTTTCTCAACAGGTCGTCCACGCCGATTTGGTCGGTCAGAATCAGCGGGTCGAAACGCCAAATCACACGGCCTTTGCCCAACTTGTCCACCAACCGTTTGAAGGTGTCAATACGCTCATCCAAGGCAGGCACACCTTTTTCCAAGCCTTCTTTCTCATAATCGTTCAGCGTGTATTGGATATAGCAGCCGATGTTTCTTTCCTTCAGTGCATCCAAATGCTCAAGCAACGGCTTTGGGCTCTTCGACCAAAACACGATGAAACGGCATTTCTCATACGAGACGAAGCTTTTCACGCCATTGAAGGGATTGGTCCAGGCAGAATAGCCCACTTTCAGCCGATGAAAGAACCAGTCGGCATAGAAAGCGGGAATGTCCGTGCTACGGCTTGCGGAGATGATGACCGGAGCCTGCGCCTCGGCCATCTCGCCGTTATCTCGCTGAATATGTGTCTTTTGCCATTGGGCCATTGTCACGTCTATTTGCTTTTCGCTGCAAAGTTAGAAAGTTTTCTTGTTTACAATATGTTTTGCATGGTTGCAATTTTTGAACAAACAGATGGTTTACTCATTTCAGCTTGTAGACGTAGTTGGTGTTTTGTTCTATTATCATGATTTCTTGTTTGCTTTATTTCCGTTCATTCAAAATGCTTTCAAAATCTTCATTGCTCTGAATTGACTAATAATTGCCCAATTTGCCCATTGATTGCCCATTAATAGATTCTTTATCCGCCATTTATCCGTCATTTTTATGGTTCAATTGATGCAATTATGATTCAATTAGCCCAAATCGTCCTTTTATTGCCCCAATTTATGCGCCATTTATGCGCCATTTGCACCATTTATGCGCCATTTATACGCCATTTATGCCACTTTTGATTTATAATAAGTGGATTTAAGTTCTCCCATTCTTTCTAAAATACCTTGCTTGCATAGGTCATCCAAATCTCGCAAAGCAGTTCTTCTATTTGTTTCATTTATTACCTGATACTCCTTATTAGTAATCCGTCCCTTCTCTTTCACATACAAAACCGCCTTTATTTGTCTCTCATTCAATCCCTTGGCTCGCAAATCTTCTTCATTGAGCGTGTCTTTTCGGAACACCACCCAGAAACCGGAACTATCATAATAATAAAGCGGTTGGGGCAATCCCGCGGCGGCACATTGCTCATTCATTTTGCGAATGCCTCGCCCCCAAGCCTCAATGTAGCCAATGCGGAAAAAGGCATTGGAAATGTCTGGGTTGTGCGGAACGGAAGAATGTTTCTTCTGCAAGGTGTCAATGGTCCAATTCTCGGGCAATCTGCCATAGTTCCATATCATAATTTTGTCTTTGTAAACGCTGATTTGGATAGGTGTCGCTCCTGCATAATCCTTGTGGGCGATGGCGTTATGCAAGGCCTCTCGAATGGCTTCCTTGGGATATTCATAGGTCTCAACACGATAAATCCCTTCATAACTTATCATGGCCTTGATGTATTTGGTGAAAAGCAAATCCATTGTTTTCTCGACTTGCTCAAACAAATTGCCGTGAACCTCGTCTTGGTAACGCAAATCGCTGTCTGATTCAAAGTATCCAATTTTGATGTATGCGTTGGTCACAAACTTTTCAGGGTCGGGATGGAAAAGCAACAAAGCGGCGCGTTTAAGATATTTGCCGTCCGTAAGTTTCAGGTTGGCAAGCAATAACTCATTGCTGTCGGTCAAGACATCATCGTTAAGACGGTTGCTTTTGATACCCTTCTTTCGGAAAAAGTCGAATGTCTCCGCTTTCAAATCCTCAATTGTAACATTTGGAACAGGTACACTGTCCCAATGTTTTCCCTGTTTGCCCAACAGAAATTGATCCAGCGCAGCCCCTTTCAACTCTTGTTTGGTGCTACCGCTACGGTAATGATATTCGCCTTTGCAACTTACAGGGTTGAGTTGTGGTTCGACCACGATTTCAATATAATCGCCCATTGCTGTTTCGTGCAAGTTGACATCAGCAACAATACCCAAAACCGTGGTTATTTTGTTGGGCAATTCTTCCAAAAGCTTTTTAGCGTTGTTTACACCTACAATATTGCCGTTGTCATCTTTGCCAATGAAAATAGTGCCGCCTTGCGCATTCGCAAATCCGCATATCCATTTTAGGTATTCGTCTTTCCAAATGGTTTTGTATTCAATGTTCTGAGATTCTGCCATAATTCTTATATTATTGTCCTGTTATCGTTTCTCCCAACGGATTCATTTCGTGTTTATTGTAATGTACTATTCAAACAACTCATCCATCCCCACGTGTTTCTGCACGATGCCGCTGTGCTTTCCGTAGGCCACGCCGTAGGTGGTGATTAGGGTCAGGTGGACGGTTTGCTTGCGCGACAGCGTTCCCTTCAGGGTTTCGATGCGCCTTCGGAGTTTGAATTCCTCGTCCTTCTCGATGGGGTAGGCGTCGCCGGAAAACTTCATCTCGCAGAGGTTCACCACTTTGTCGTCGCGGATGATGAGCAGGTCGATTTGGACGCCTTCTTGCTCGTCGTCGCCTTTCACGTTCCATGCCGAGAGCGACGACTTCACGCCGCCGATTTCCAACGCCCGCTTGATTTGCGCGATGTGCTGCCAACAGACCTCCTCGAAAGCCACGCCGCGCCATCCTTTCATGATGTCGGAGGTGAGGTTGTCGGTCATGAAACTCGCATCAGCGGTGTTCGGCTCGACATACTTCAGCCAAAAGAGGCAGAAGTTGTCGATGAGTTTGTAATGCTCCGACTTGCCCGACTTGCCGTAAGGGACATATCGCTGCACGAAATCGCTCTCCGTCAGGGCGTTGAGGGTGTCGGTGAGGCCTCCGCCCAAAGGGAGTCCCGTGGCCTTGGCGATTTCCTCGCGCGTGAAACCGCCGTGGCGCGTGGCCAACAAACGGATGATTTTCTTGCAGTCTTCGGGGTTGCCGAAGATGGCGTTGAAAAGCCGGTCGAACTCGTCTTTCAGCCTTGGGTTTCTGCCGAAAAGTATCTTGTCGATGTTGCCTTCCAAACTTTGCCCTTTCTGGAAATGGCTTATATAATAAGGTATGCCGCCAAACACCATGTAGGCTTGTACGATGTCGTAGCGCGACAGGGCGATGCCCTCGTGGGCAAAGTATTCCTCGCATTCCTTCAGGGTGAAGGGCGAAAGCTTGATTTCGTCGGTGAGGCGACCGTACAGCCCGCCTCGGCTGCGCGACAGGTTGCCAAGAATCCAAGAGGTGGCACTGCCGCACACCACAAGCATCATGTTGTCGCGACCGCTGCACCATCCGTTCCAAAAGCTCTCGAAAGCGGGCAAAAACCCCGACCGTGGCGTGTCCATCCACGGCAGCTCGTCGATGAAGACCACCTGACGGCTTCCGTCGTCGAGTTTGGTGAGCAGTTGCTCAAGTTGGAAGAAGGCTTCCATCCAAGATTTTGGTGTCGTGTAGCCTTCCAATCCGTGGTTGAGCAGCGAGTAGTGGAAACTCTCCAACTGTATCTTCATGCGGCTTTTGCCTTTCTCTTGGTCCACGGGCGAAACACCGGTGTGCTGGAAGGTGATGCGGCCTTTCAAGGCTTGCTTGATGAGGAAGGTTTTCCCCACGCGGCGGCGACCGTAAATGGCAACAAATTCGGGCCTGTCGCTGCGATAGAGTTTTTCCAATTCCCTAATCTCTGATTTTCTTCCAATTACATTACTCATGGTATTTATATTTTGCCGCAAAGATACAAAAACTATTCTATTCGGCAAGATATACTATATTATTTTCTGCCAAATTCATCAAAAATTGCCATAAACGGCAAAATATAGTATATTATATTCTGCCGTATATTATAAAAAATACGTTATTCGGCAATATATAGTATATTATATTCTGCCGAATAACGATATTTTTGCGGTTTGCGGCAAGTTTGAATGTGCTTTTTTTACCTTTCCCGCCGCTCAATCACCTCTTTCAAACGGTATCGTTCTCCCGTGCTTTTGCCGATGGCATCAATGAATTGCTGGTCGTAGCCTGGCGTGTCGTGGCCCCAGCGGAGTAACTGGCCGTTCTCGTCCACGCGGCGCACGACTTGGTCGTTGTAGCGGACGATGAGGTACTTGGCCAACTGGTCCCAGCGTTTCATCATGCGGTCAGCGTAGGCGATGCTCTTTTGGTTGAGGTAAGTCCGTCGGTCGGCGGGCATCATGTCCTCGATGGCGGTGAGCACACTGTCTTGGTCGGCGAAATAATAGTCTTCCAATTCGCTTTGCGCCTTGCGCAAGTCACCAATCATCATCGAATAGCGCGGATAGACCATGTTAGCCACCCAGTTGTTCATCCAGAAGGCCGACTTGTCGCTGAACTCGGTGCGCGGGTTGTTCTCGGGACGGAACGGGTCGGGCACCTGCGTGATGCAGCAGTAGAGCGGCACGTAGGCCACCATGTTGGCGTCGTCGCAGTTGAACCAAGTGACGCCGCCCACGTCGTCGGGCAGCCACGAGCGCATTTGGCAGGTCATGGTGAACCCGCTTTGTTGCGTGGCGATGGGGCGCTCGCGGAAATACGGGATGCTGTCGCTGTCCTTGAAGTGCATCGGCAGCGGACGGATGGGCATTCCCCACGGGCCGGCGGTCATGTCGGATGTCATATCTAATGGTGTGCCCTCGAAGTGGTCGCGCATGTCGTTCTGCAAGTCGCGCAAAGAGAGCGGTTTGTCGGGCTTGATCCACAAAGGCAGGTGGTCGCATTTGTCGAAATCGCCGTTGATGTAGGGGAGGTATTTGTCCATTTCCTCATGGCTGTAGTGGTGGCGGAAGAAACTCCACACACGGGCGTCGGCATAGCGCACATTCTCGAAATCGATGGGGCAGTAGGCGTCGCGGAAGGAGAAATCCTCGTCCTTGCCCGAATAGAAGCCCCATTCCTTGGCGAAACTGATGACATCGGCGGCATAGACGCATTCCACCTCGGGGCGGTTGATGTGCTTGAGGTTCTTGCTGCTGATGCTGGCGTATTTGCCTTTCTTTTCCAAAGGGAACTGCCTGATACGGCTGATGTTGGCATGGGCGCAGATGCAGTTGTCGGGGATGCGCAAGGCCACCCAAACGGCACCGTTGTTTCCCGGCCCTTTGCCGATGATTTCCATGATCCAAGCCTCGTTGGGGTCGCAAACGGTGAGGGTCTCGCCACTGCTGTTGTAGCCGTATTCCTCCACCAGTTCGGCCATGCACTTGATGGCTTCGCGGGCAGTGGCCGAGCGTTGCAAAGCCAGACGCATCAGCGAGAAGTAGTCCAAAAGGCCATCTTGGTTGACGAGTATCAGCCGACCGTCGAAGGTGGTTTCCACGATGGTCACTTGCTTTTCGTTCATCAGGCCGACGACATTATAAGTGTATTCCACCTGCTTCACATACCGACCTTTGTGCGAAGGTCCCCAGCCGCGAATCTCAATCAGTTCGCCGGGTTCGTGTCGTCCCGAAGGGCTGTACGACAGTGATCCGCTGAAGCCGAAACCGTCGCAGTTGTAGGTGCACATCACGCTGCCATCGACAGAGGCTTTCTTGCCGACAATCAGGTTAGTACAAGCTATCGTGGTTTCTAATCCGATGGCCATCATAAGGAAGAAAAAGAGTGTTTTTTTCATTTGTAGAGTGTTTTTTG
This sequence comes from Candidatus Limimorpha sp., assembly GCA_045111995.1. GTDB lineage: Bacteria > Bacteroidota > Bacteroidia > Bacteroidales > F082 > Limimorpha. Next base: position 72,820 of record JBGUHI010000079.1, read on the forward strand.
TCGTATATGTTCGGTTTTCTGAAATGTCTTGCGCTATTCTGTTTGTTGGTTGTCCTTGAACTTGTAGAACTCGTTGACTAGGCTACGGTAGCCAAGAATCTTAAGTTTTTCGTAGTCAACGCGATAATTTGTTTTTGTGTGCTTTCCTGTGCTGAGGAAACGGATGTTCTGTTGCAAATAATGGTCGATTTCTTTAAGACCTTCTGTTTGGTTGATGATGGGGAAGAACCACCGCGACCAGTTGAGGGTGTCGGGATCGTCGCTTTCGAAACACTTGTGGTTGAAGTAGTTGATGAGTCCTTTCATGGCGTGCTCGGCTTTGATGTCGTATTTGCCGCGCCAGCGCAAGAGCGACCGGGCTTTGCGCCTGATTTTTCCTTTCATTTTCTGTCGGGTCGATTCAGAAATGTCAATGCTGCGACCGTGGCACATGAAGCCCAAAAACTCGTAGGCTTCGTCGGGCGTGAAGATTTTTTCCTTGTCGTGATTGATCTCCAAATGGTATTGCTCCAGAAGATGAAGTAATGTAACTCTATGTTTGTCAAGTGTTTCCTTGTTATTGGCAAAAAGGATGATGTCGTCGGAATAGCGAGCGTAAACGATGTTGGAATCGGCAAAATGATGGTCGATTTTGTTGAGGTAAACATCGGCAAGGAAAGGGGAGGAGGGTGTGCCGGCCATCACCCCATGAGCTTCTTCGATGATTTGGCCGTTATGGATGGCGCGATTGTCGGTGAGCATGGTCTCGAAAAAGCGATACAAAGGTGGGTCGTCGGCCAGTATGTCGGCCAGCAGGGGCAACAGCTTCTCGATGGGGATGGAGTTGAAATAGTCGTGGATGTCGAGTTTGTAAGCCCAAACGGCCTGGTTTCGGATGGCTTTGTTGATGTTTCGGATGGCGTCGTGCGCTTTGAAGCCACGACGGAATGCGTAGCAGTTGGGCGCAAAATGGTCGTCGTATCTGTAAAGCAGGTGGGCGATGAGCTTGAGTGTCATCATTTCTTCAGGTGGGTAGCTGTAAACGACACGCTTCTTGCCTGTTCCCATCTTGTTGACAATCTTCTTTTGCGGAATACCCAAGCTTTTCCCTTGTGCAAGTCGTTGGGCGACAGCGAGATATTTTTGGTTTTCCACGAAAGCATCGGCTTCCTTGAACTCATGCCAATTGAATCGGCCTTTTTGCAGGCGATAGGCCAAAAATTCTTCCCAAACTTCCTGCTGGGCGAGTTGAGTGATGATGCTTTCCATGGCGAATGAAAAAGGGGAAAAGGGGAGGAGTTTTGAATTCGCATAATTGCGAATCAACGAGAGGGTACCTTGACCGATTGCCTGCAAAACCGAGAAATAAAGGTCGAGGCTGCCTCCTTCGCAGGCGCGGACATGCCGCATCCCCTTTTCCTAATAAGTCGTCAATTGTTCAAGAAACGATTGATGCGCTGGATGACATAGTCCCGCTCGTTAGAAAACTGCGTGTAGAACTTGATGTAAGGCAACCCCATCTTTTGGGCATACATTCTGGAAATCAAGTATTTCACCTTGTTGTCGTGGTGGTGTCCTTTGCCTAACATCAACAGGCCCTTGGGTTGCCCATTCTGCGAGAGGACAAAGTCGTATGGCTTGCCCCATTCGGCCTTGTAGGCTTGGGTCGGGCGGCCTTCGTAGAGCTTGAACTCCTCGCTGACGTAACCCGCCAAGTTCTGTACAGGCACACATTCCTGAACGGTGTACTGAGTGAATTCCGTGGTCAGGATTTCCCTGAAATAGGCTATCCATTCTTCCTCGGTGCGCTCTGTTTTAGGGTTTTGGTACGAGGAACTTGCTTGTGTCGTTTTTTGCGATACGTTTTGTGATTCGTTTTGCGATTTGACGGTTTCGTAGATGCTTTTTGCAATGTTAAATAGGAGTCCCATAATCAAATGGTTTAATTTCGCGTCAAAAGTAATGGTTTTTTTCTGAAATGTCGCTTTTTTCTGAAAAATGTCGTATATTTTTCAAAAACAGTCAAGGCAAGCCCGTCACTTGCCCCCGACAGCTCATAATCTTTATCTTGTTGTTGCTTTTTCGATGTTCAAGTTGCCTTAACTCTCAACGCTACATCATTATATTAACTCTTTCCAAAATTCTTGCGGCAAATGAACATTTTCCACATTGACAGCACCGGCGAACAAAGGTGCGATTTCGTCTATTCTGAAGCCCGCAATGCCGCATCCTATCTTGGTGACGAGGAAAGTCATCTCGGGGTGTTGTTTTGCGAAGTCGATGAACTCGTCCACGTAAGGCTTGATGGTCTCCACGCCGCCTTGCATGGTGGGAATGCCATAGCTTTGTCCTTGCAAGCCAACGCCTTGGCCCATGATGGCACCAAACTGTTCAAAGGCGATTCTCGCCGCGCCGCCACCGTGGGCGCCTTGCAGGTTGCTGCCAAAGACAAAGATTTCATTCGTTTTAAGGTCTCTGATGAATTCGGGTGTAATGCGTTTCATAAGGTATTCTTTAAGTTTTTGTAGTGATTTTTTTTAGCATAAGTTTGTGGTCGAAGGCGAGGGGCGACCCTTCGTCGAGGGCATTTGTCCGTCAATGCCAAACACCACGCAGTCCGTCGTCACGGCTGGGTGCGGGTATTTGTAACAATAGTTTTTCTCTTCCATAGTGTTTCTGTTTTGTCCTCAATCTGCCACATTCCTGTTTTTAGACTCGGACTTTGTTTTTGGTGGCTCCATTAGTTAAAAAGCCTCCAATTGACTCCAATGAAAACCTTGCTGTCGCGCATGGGGTAGTGGGGCGCGATGAACGAGTTGTAGTTGCCGGTAAGGAGGAACATGTTGCTGTAACTCACGAAGATATCGGCCTTTTTCACCTTGATGGAGATAGCCATGTCGATGAAGGGGAAATTCCCGATTTCGACCTCGTTTTGCAGGTAGAAGGTCCGCGTGGCTGGCATGTAGGCATCGGCGTGGTATTTGGTGAAATACTGCACCGTGATGCTCGGCTGTATGGTGGCAGCCTTGTGGAAAATGGGTTGGGAATAGGCCACTTTCAGCCGTCCCAAAAACAGCGGGAGATGCATAACTTCCTCATTGCTCGCTTTTTGCATACAGGCAAAACCTTCCATTTCGAAACGCCACAACTTTTGGTAGAGGCTGAGATAGGCTTCACGGATGCTGAACATGCCATCAAACTGGGTGGGACGCGCATCGGTGCCGAAATAGATATATTGCGCAATGCTGGTTTGCTTCACGCCGATGCAGTAACTCTTGTAGTTGTATTTCAGGTTGAAAGTCAGGTAAGTAGCTGCATTGAAATCGTTCTTCCAGCGGAAATGGTTTGACGAATAGTTTTCCTCGAACCAACTGGCCGATTGTCGTCTGATTTCCGCGTCGAAGGTGGCAAAGCCCCAGTTTTTATTGGAAGTTCCGAGGAATTGCTTCCATTGTCCTTTGATGTCGAAATCGCCGATATGGTAGCCCAAGGTAACGAGTTCGGCCAGTCCGGTGATGCGCGTGGACTTGAACAAATTGACGATGATGCCGCCATTGACACTCAATTGGTTATAGTTCCTGACCGTGACAGTGGTGTCGTGCAGATAGTCGTATGCCTTCACCTTGTAAAAGCCGTGGGTGAGGCCTGCGTAAAGATAAAACGGAATGTCGTCGTTGTATTTTTGATAGCCTAAACTGCTCCATTTCAGTGTGTTCCTGAATGCCTGAACGACGGTGGTGTCGGTCGTTTTCAAGGCATTGAACAGTGTGTCGAATGGCTGATAGAACGCCACCGTCGGTGATGACTCGTTGTAAAGCAGTTTGTTGCGTTGAAAGCTAAACTGGTGGCAAAGGCGGCCAAGGGTGAATTTCCGTGTTTTGGTTTCGTAGCCCATGGCAACGGAATCCGCTGTGCTGTTGGTTGTAAAATTCAGGGAATCAACGATTAAACTGTCTGAAGATAGGGAAGAGGCATCCTCAATTTTTACTTTGATGGTTCGCGGCAAGAGATTGAAGTAATGCTCCAATCCCGCTCCAGTGGTTTTTACAAGATTGGTGGCATTGGTGAGGTTGGTGTTAATGACGGAATTGTCTGATTCTGTGTGTGATGTATAGTTCTCATCGTTCACGATGCCGCCGTTTTCCTGCATTTCAAGCTTGTTGCGATAGAAATAGGCTATTGCTCCATAGCGTTGGTTATCAGCAAGATAACGCGCGTTAATCCAGATATGGTTGTTGGCGGATTTGTTGTTTCTGAACACTCCGGGAGAGTAGTCGGAATTGATGTCAAGCGCAACGGATAGGCAAGGGGAGAACTGCCTCCCGAACTTGAAGTTGAGGTGCTGTTCCTTGTCGCCGCTTGTCATCACATAGCGGATTTCGGAGTAGGGTAGGACGGACTGGTACGAAACCATGCTCCGTTCGTCCTGAAGGTATGCGGAAAATGCTGGCAGACTCATGTCGAATCCGAAAAGGGACAAGTTACAGAATCTCATTGATTTATGGGCGAGTCCAGTGTTGCTCAAGGTGTTGAAAATCGTGCTGCCTTTTTCCAGTGTTTCGTGGTTTGAGGCATGGAAAGTCAGTGTGTCAATGACCTTGTTGGCGTTCAAGGAAATGCTGTCGAACGAGAAATGGTTGATGGTAACGAAGGTGGAATCAACAGGCAGGGCAGGGGTGGGACGTTTTTTTTGTGGCACAATGGAATCTCGAGAGGTTTCTTGTGTAAAACCTAAAACGCTGGAAAACAGTGTGATGAATATGACAAGCAAACTCTTCAGCATGACTTCGATTTCGGCGGTAAAAATAGGAAAAATTCGGTTATGGGAACACAACCTTGTGGATAATCGGCTATCATAAAAACAGACATGGCTATTGGTAAAACCACCTATTTTTCACTTGTATTTGGGAAAAATGTGTCCTTTTTGGGGCTTATGTCCCAAAAAGGACAATAAATCTGGATAATGGAATTGTCTTGGTCGAAAAAGTACAATTCTAAAACAATTGTTCTGGACTGCTTCGTTCCTCGCAGTGACG
>JBGUHI010000080.1:0-24349 GCA_045111995.1 Candidatus Limimorpha sp.
ACTCAATTTCGACTCACCTAAAAACAGGTTCTTCGCCCAATGCTCGTAACTTTTCCCTATTTTTGCACTTGCTATTTGAACCTGCGGTTCCCAAAAATCAACGCTGTTTTTTGCCTCGTCTTGGAAAGATTCCTATATTTGCGGCAAATTTGAGCCAGTATGGAAATTTCCCAGCGTCCACTGATACTGATCACCAACGATGACGGCCACGCGGCCAAAGGCTTGCAAAAGCTGGTCGGACTGATGCGCACGCTCGGCGATGTGACGCTCATTTCCACGGACGAGGTGATGTCGGCAAAAAGCCATTCCTGCACCATCCGTGAGCGATTGTATGTGCGACTCGTGCAAGAACAGGACGGCTTCAAGGAATACCGCTGCAACGGCACGCCCGTCGACTGCGTGAAGCTGGGCTACCAAAAACTGATGCCAACGCCGCCTGATTTGGTGGTCTCAGGCATCAACCATGGCATGAACGCCGCCTCGACGGTGGTGTATTCGGGCACGATCGGCGCGGTCATCGAGGCCTGCATGAATGGTCTGCCAGCCATCGGTTACAGCCTTTTCAGCCTTAATCCCGATGCCGACTTCGACCATCTCGACACAGCCGTCCTCGAAATCACGAAACAGGTACTGAAAGAGGGGCTGCCCAAGGGCGTTTGCCTCAATGTGAACTTCCCCAAGCGCAGCGCCGAGCCTTTGAAAGGCATCAAGGTGTGCCGTCAGGCGGCTTGCCGCTGGGTGGAGTATTTCAAGGACCTCTACGATGAGAACGGAGAGAAATACTACAATCTGGATGGCGAGTTTGTTAGCGATGACGTGACACCTGACACAGACTTGTGGGCCTTGCAGAACAACTATGTTTCCGTGGTGCCGACTTGCTTCGACTGGACGGCGCGCCGTTACATAGAACCGATGAAGAATTATGAACTTTTAAGTGTAAAACCATGAAAATCAAGGATAACTTTTGGCTCGGACTGTTGGTGGGAGCGGCTTCATTTGGTCTGTTCTACCTCCTACTGAGCCTCGTCAATTGGGAGAAACTGGGTGTCTTTGCCGAACGGGCGCCTTTTCTGTTGGCTTTCATTCCCGGGGTCGTCTTGTTCAGGATGATGTTGGTGAAATGGAACCTCGACAAGATGGGACGCGGCGTGCTGGGGGTCACGGTGGTGGGAATGTTGTTGGTTTTCTTTTTGGTTAAATAAACTGTAAACCAATGAAATACTATATCATAGCAGGAGAAGCCTCGGGCGACTTGCACGCCGCCAATCTCGTCGCAGAACTCAAGAAAAAGGACAGGAATGCCGAGTTCCGTGGCTGCGGCGGCGACAGGATGAAGGCGCAAGGTGTCGAGTTGGTGAAACATTACCGCATGATGGCCTACATGGGTTTCGTGGAGGTGGCCGTCAACCTGCGTAAGGTGTTGCGTAACATCTCGCAGACAAAGAAGGACCTCATCGCCTATAAGCCCGATGCCGTCATCTTGGTGGACTACCCTGGCTTCAACTTCCGCATCGCCAAGTTTGCCCACGAGAAAGGCCTCAAGGTGTTGTATTACATCTCGCCGCAACTATGGGCCTGGAAACGCCGCCGGGTGAAGAAGGTCGAGAAGTCGGTGGATAAGATGCTGGTGATCTTGCCGTTCGAAGAGGAGTTCTACAAACGCTACGGCATCGACGTGACTTATGTGGGCAATCCGCTTTTGGACGAACTGGCCAAGTTTGGCACGGCCAACCGTTCCATCTTCCTGCGTCGCAACAGCCTCGGCGAGAAACGCGAAATCATCGCTTTGCTGCCTGGCAGCCGCAAACAAGAGGTGAAACGGATGCTGCCCGTGATGCTGAAAGTGGTGCCTCGTTTCCCTGACTATCAGTTTGTCGTGGCTGGCGTGTCGTCGATAGAAAAGGACTTGTACAAGAACATTATGGGCAACGCCGATGTCTTTTTCGTCGAAAACCAGACCTACGAGTTGCTGCAAAACTCGAGTGCCGCTCTCGTGACTTCGGGCACGGCAACGCTTGAGACGGCGCTGCTTACCGTCCCCGAGGTGGTGTGTTACAAGGCCACGGGATTATCCTATCGTCTCGCCAAAATCATGATCAAGGTAAAATACATTTCCTTGGTCAATCTGGTGATGGATAGGGAAGTGGTCAAGGAATTGATACAATGGGATTTGAATGAAGACAACTTGGTTGCCGAGCTGGAACTGCTGCTTCACGACGGCAAACGCCAGCGCCAGCTGTTGGAGGACTACGACGAGCTTCGCGACCGTCTGGGCGATGCCGGAGCCTCCGAGAAAGCCGCTACAGCCATTTGTGACACATTGAAAAAGAGATAATACCAATGCCATGAAAAAGATACTTGTTGCCGTTTGTGTTTTGTTGGCCATGCTTGTGGGCAAGCGTGTCGTGGCGCAAACCACTGGCTGGGATGCGATGGCCTCTGGTTTCGCTGAACGTGTGTTTGTCGCATACGCACTGCACGGAAGCGAGAACTACGGTCTGGCGTTGGATGAGTCATCGCGGGTCGTGGTGCATTGCTGCGAGGATGGAGAGGAAGCCCTGGATGCTTTCCTGAAAATGAAACATGACGAGTTTGTGGGATATGCCAAGCTCGACAAGTACGCCTTCGGCGAATTGTTCGGCATCTGGCAATCCGTTTTGCCCGAGGAGGTCTATGTGGCTCTGCTGAAACAGGAAAACCTGCGGGCCGAAACGCAAAACAATTTCTGTAACACCTCCAGTCCGTTTTGCACTGACAACGGATCGTATGAGTTTCCTGCTGGTGTCAACGCGGGTATGGGCGAGACAGGACCGTATTACGACTGCCTGAGGACACGTCCCAACCCGGCGTGGTACTATATGCGCATCCTCGACCCAGGCGACATGGACATCTACATGTACAGCACGCCGCAGGTCGACATCGATTTCTGCTGCTGGGGACCTTTCGACGACCCTTTGGCGCCATGTCCTGATGGACTGACCAATTCCAAGGTCGTCTCGTGCAGCTATTCTTCAAACTGGAACGAGACTTGCACAATCAGGAACGCTCAGGAAGGAGAGTATTATATCTTGCTGATTACCAATTATTCAAACCGCACGTGCAACATCCATTTCAGCAAGACCGCTGGTGAGGCCACCACTGACTGCTCCATCCTGCCGCCTTTGGTGAACTATGACGCGCCCGTGTGCACCGGGGGGGATTTGTCGTTTACGGCCAACGGGCTTTCGGGTTCGACATTCCATTGGTTCATGGAGGGTGGCACTTGGACCTCCGATGAGCAGAACCCCGTTCGCCCTAATGCCACCGTCGACATGTCGGGCATTTATGGTTGTGCAATCACCAACGGGACGAGCCAAAGCGACACCACTTTCCTTGAAGTGGTGGTGGGTGAGAACCTGTATTATCATATCGACACGATAGTTTGCAACACGATGGCATGGGACGGCGAATCTCTTGATCAAAGCGGTTTGTACACCTTTTCTTACGAGACCGCCTTGGGGTGCGATAGCGTCGTCGAGTTGAATCTCGACATCAACTACACGCCGACGTTCGAGATTCAAGGCTCGCATTGGCCCATCGGCGGCAGCGAGACCCACATCAGCGTGAACGAATATGAGGTGCAATTGACCATTCCTCATGCCATGGTGGATACCGTGCTTTGGCAAATCGACTGCCCCAATTGGTATGTGGAACCCCATGGCGACAAGGGACAACAATGTATCCTCTATATCTTTTCCTACCTGCTTGAGCCCGTCATGCTCCACGCTTGGGCCGTCAACCGCTGCGACTCCATCCATGAGGAATTCTTCATACAGACATCGTATTATGACGTGGATGAGCATCTGACTGATGCGGGCTTTGAAGTGCTTCCCAATCCGACCAACGGAGAGGTGGTGCTGCAATTTGGCGACTTGCAAGGAAGGGTGGATGTCCATGTGTATAATGGCTTGGGACAAAAGGTGGATGCCTTCTGTCTGGAGGCCGATGGAAACCAACTAAAGCCCTTCGACATGCGTTCGCTCACCGATGGCATCTATCTTTTGGTCGCAAAGCACAAGGGGAAAACATGGGCGAAAAAAGTGGTGCTATGCAGAGATTAAAATCAGTTAAGTACATGTTTTATGCTTTAATCGATTAAACTATCATTTTTGTTTGGAAAATTGAATTTGTTGCCGTATATTTGCGGTATCAAAACTGAATCAACATGAAACGGACTGTATTTACAATGGTGTTATTGTGGGGCGGTCTCTTCGCGATGGCCCAAAACTCCACGCAAGGCATGGAATTTTGGTTTTCCTATATGGAGAACGGATACAAGTATAATGGCACCGCTTGGGTCGACAACACGGTGATGGTCAGTGCTAAGCGCGCTTGCACGGGCACCATCGCCAAACCTGACGGCTCGTTGCCCGACATTCCCTTCTCGGTGGGCGACAACGGCATTACCATCATTGACATCCCCGAGGAATATGCCTACAACGAGAACAACTCGGAGGTGGTCGACACCAAGTCGCTGGTGTTGAGAGCCACCGACACGGTGTCGGTTTATATCAGCAACATCGCCACCTATTCGTTCGACGCGTCGTTCGTGTTGCCCGTCGAGAGTCTGGGGTCGGAATACATCGTTCAATGTTTCGAACAAGAGTATGGTGAGTCGTTACTTGGCTCAGAAATACTGACGACGGCTTTCCTGATTATTGCGGTTGAGGACAACACTTTGGTTGACATCACTCCCAGCATCGAAACGGAGCACAATCTTGCGTTTCCTGGGACGACGGCGACCATCACTTTGAATGCAGGAGAGACATTTTTCGTCAAGTCGAACTACACGTCGAATTGGCGCGACTTGTCGGGTACCGTCATCATGACCCATGACGGCAAGAAGGTGGCTGTGTTCAATGGCAATACGACAACCAGCATCCCGACCGACGTGGGCAACGGTCGCGACCATATCTTTGAGCAGGCTCTGCCTGTCGACTCATGGGGGCAGCAGTTTGCCGTGACCACCTCGCAAGGCCGTGCCCGCGATTTTGTGAAGGTCACCTCGGGTGGCGACGACAACGTCGTGACGCGCAACGGCCAGCCTCTTGCCACACTTCGCAGAGGCGAGTCGTATGTGTTCGACTTGCGCTCCTCCATCGGGTCGTGCTTCATCGAGACCACACAACCCAGCATGGTGTATCTCTACAATACGACAGGACAGGAATCCTTTGAGCCTAGCACATCGACGATTGGCGACCCCTCCATGGCATGGATACCGCCCGTGGAGCAACGGATTGATGAGATTACCTTCTGCACGTTCAACAGTGATTATGACTTTGCCTCCATCGACCGCCATTACGTCAACATCGTGGTCGACAACGAAGCGTTGGGCAGCGTCTATCTCGACGGTCATGCCATTCCTGCCAGCGACTTCCAAGCCGTGCATGGCACATCGGATTACAGTTTCGTTAGGAAGGGTATCAGCCACGGTACGCACCACCTGTCGTGCGAGACGGGCCTGATTGCCCACGTCTACGGCTTCGGCGATGCGCGCGGGTATGCCTATTGTGTGGGCGCCAATGTGATTAGCCTGAAGCAGAAACTATTTGTCAACGGCGTGTGGAGCGAGTTCTTCCATCACGGCGTGTATATGTGTAGCGACGAGAGCGCCAACTTGAACGTCGAGACCAACTATCCCATCAACGGGGTGAGTTGGACTTTTGGCGACGGAGAAACAGGGCAAGGCATTGAGGTGACGCACCAATATGCGTCGGCTGGCGACTATGTGGCGACGGCCTTCATCAACGGCACCAACGAGTTCTCGTTGGAGACAGTCTACGACACCCTGTCGGTGGACATCCACGTAGGCGCGCCTGAGCATCACGTGGCCGATACGATGGTGTGCGATGTCGATGCCTTCGATTTCTATGGCGTGGAATATATGCAATCGGGCCATTATGAGCGTATCGGCACCAGCATCTATGGCTGCGACAGCACCTATATCCTGACCATCGACATGGAGTTTACTCCCGATTTTGAGGTGGCAGGCACCCATTGGCCTATCGGCGGCTCCGAGACGCATATCAGTATCAACGAATACGCTGTTGACCCCATCGAACCACGGACGCATGTCGACACGGTGCTCTGGCAGATCGACTGCCCCAACTGGCATTTGGAGCCGCATGGCAGCAAAGGAAAGGAGTGCACGTTGTTTATCTATTCCTATCTGCTGGAACCCGTCATTTTGCATGCTTGGACTATCAATCGCTGCGACACCATACATAAAGAGTTCTTCATCCAAACCTCCTACTATGGGACGGAAGAGCTTGAAGACGAGAAAGTTTTTGCCGTTTATCCCAATCCTTCCGAAGGCTGGTTAACGCTACAATTCGACGGTATGGACGGAATGGCAGAGGTACAAGTCTTCAATGCCCTTGGCCAGATGGTGGATGCCTTTTCGGTGGGCGAAACAAATGGCAAGGAAGTGGACTATAGGATGCCCGATGTGCCCAATGGCCTCTATTATCTTGTCATGAAGTCCGAGAGAAGGACGGTAATACGAAAACTGTTGTTGCAGCGTTAATCCGATATGTGGAAGAAACTCTCCATATTGTTCTTGTGGCTGTTCGCAGGTTTCTCGGCAGACGCTCAAAACTCCACCCAAGGCACGGAATTTTGGCTGTCGTTCATGATGAATGGCTACCGATACAACAACGGATCGGAGTGGGTGTATAATGGCGTGATGGTTAGCGCAAAACGCAATTGTTCGGGCATTATCACAAACCCTGTCACAGGCTGGTCGGAGAGTTTCTCGGTGGAAGCGGCTCGCGTGACATTTGTGAGTGTCCCTATGGAAGAAGGCTACAACGACCTTGACGAAACCGTGGCCAACAGAGGCCTCAAGGTGGTGACCACCGATACGGTTTCGCTCTATTACTATAGCTGCGCCACCAATTCGTTTGACGGTACATTTGTCATGCCGATAGAAAGTATCGGCTCTGAATATATCATACAAACGGATGCGCAGTCGGACTTGGTCGTTCACGAAGAGATCAGGGACCAGTATACCAGCGCCTTTTTGGTGGTGGCTACGGAAGACAATACCCAGGTGGACATCACCCCGACCGTTAGAACCATCACAGGACATGAGGCGGGACAAGTAGTTTCGGTGACTTTGAATGCCGGGCAGACCTATTCGGTAAGGTCGCATTATGGGGATGGCTCGCGTGATTTGTCGGGCTCCAAAGTGGTTGCAGCAAATGGAAAGAAGGTGGCCGTGTTCAACGGCAACACCTTGACGACGATTCCGAATGTCGCTAATGGCGGTGTGGATCACATCTTCGAGCAGGCACTGCCCACTTTCGCGTGGGGCAAGCATTTTGTTATGACCAGTTCAAACGGTCGTACACGCGATTTTGTGAAGGTCACCTCTTCGGTCGACAGCAATAAGATCAAGAGAAACGGTCATACCTTGACAACATTGAACAAGAACGAATCCTATACCTTTGAGCTGACAGGTTGGGATGGCTCGTGCTATATCGAGGCTTCTGAACCAAGCATGGTGTACCTTTACAATACGACATTCCGTGACGACTCATCGGGGGATATGGGTGACCCTTCAATGGTGTGGATTCCTCCTGTGGAATTGAAGATCGATGAGATTACCTTCTGTACCTTCAATCACTATGCAGCCTCCATTGAGCATCATTATGTCAACATTGTGGTCGAGCGCAAGGACATCCGTCGTGTTTATTTTGACGGTCAGTTGCTTGATCCGGCGGAGTTTCAACCTGTTTCGGGGAATCACCAGTATTATTTCACAAGGCGATGGATTGCTCCAGGGGTGCATCATCTGCGTTGCCGCATGGGACTGATGGCGCATGTTTATGGCTTTGGCGAGGTGAAAGGCTATGCTTATTGCGTGGGCTCCAATATTATCGACCTGCGGAGCCAACTCTATGTCAACGATACTCCTTCCGAGTCGTTGAAGGGAGGCTATTATGCCTGTGTGAACGACACGATCAGATTCGAGGAGGAGACGAATTATGAGATCCGAAGCGTCAGCTGGGACTTCGATGACAGCGGGCAGGCGCACGGACCCGTCGTGTCCCATTCCTATGCACAAATCGGCGACTATGAAGTGACGGTTCACATCGAGGGCACCAACCCCTTCAACCAGCAACCGGTGTCGGAGGACAAATCGGTTGTCATTCATGTCGGCGAAGGCGAGATCCATGATGAGACACATGCCTTCTGCAACGAGGACGTCTTTGATTATTATGGCGTGGAATACACGGAGTCGGGCTATTATGAGCGCTTGGGAGTCAACGTTTTTGGCTGCGACAGTTCCTATTATCTCCACCTTGACATGAGTTATTCGCCTGATTTCCAAATTGAGGGTGAGTCGTACCCCATTGGCGGCAGCGAGACGCATATTGGCATTTATGACTACGCAATCCGTTTTGAAGACGTCCGAACACGGGTTGATACAGTGCTGTGGCAAGTGGACTGCCCCAACTGGCGCATCGAGCCGCATGGGAACGGCGAGACCTGCACCTTGTATATTCATACCTTAACGACTGCCCCCGTCGGTCTTCATGCTACGGCCATCAACCGCTGCGACACGGTTCGGCGTGATTTCACTATCCACGCCACTTATTTTGGCCTTCCCGAAGAGGAAGAAAACTCCGCCTTTGAGGTGTCACCCAATCCCACAGATGGTAACGTGGTCTTGCGTTTTGGCGTTATGAGCGGAAAGGCTGAAGCCGAAGTCTATAATAGTATGGGCCAGAAAACGGATGTCTTCAGCGTGGATTTAGGTTCTAGCAAAGAAATGGGCTATGTGATGCCCGATCATAATAATGGATTGTATATTTTTGTACTGAAAAACAATGGACGGACATTCACACGAAAAGTGACTGTGGTCCGTTAATGGAATAAAGAAAGGAGTGCGCTATGAAACATGCCTTTATGAAACGCTTCGTTTGGATGGCCTTGGCAGTGCTGGCCTTGCCGTCCTGCCTCAAAGAGGGCGACAAGACGATCCTGGTCAACGACCCGCAGGACATCCCCTTTATCACCGAATATCTCCCCGAGGACCTGCTCAACCTGTTTGGCGAGGAGCACGTCTATTTCGGCGACCAGCCGCCAGTGGTCGACATGGAGTTCAAGTCGATGCACCAATACGTGGCCACCAACCTGCAGCCGCCTTTTGCACCGCAGGCCGGACAGTTGTCGCCCATCACGTATTATCATAAGATCAACCAGCAGTACTTGCAAATCGCTGACTACATCAGCATGAGTTCAGAGGAGACCTGCTGCAAGGTGATTACGCCTGTCTACCTGACGGGAAGCGGCAACAACTTCACGGTCTATTACCATGAGTCTCCCCAAACCGAGGGCCATCCCGAACACGCTGTGCTGTTGTCGGGGACGCTGACCAGTAGGGGAGTGAAAGGCCTGATGTATGGCTATAAGATCATCAATTACAACGACTCCATCGTGCCGCCTACGGTCTATCCCGTCAACACCATCTTTGTCTTCAAGGATCACGACGGCATGGCCGAGACCTGCATGTGGTATAACGATTCCCTTGTTGCCCCCCAAAACCACTGATGCCATGAAGAAACTAATGTTTTTGCTGATATTCAGCATTTTGTCGGTGGCTTCGCTGCAAGCCCAGTTCGCCAAGCCTTTGAAGAACAAGAGCCTTATTGTGCGCAATACCAGTCCTTTTAGCATCGGTGTCACGGGCAGTTTCGCTGCCAATGACATGTGGTATACATCGGTGTCGAAAGCCAAGTTGAGCCCTTATCTGGCGCCTGCCGCAGGCCTCGCGTTTGAGTGGAACACCATGCAGCGCGTGTCGGTGGGGATTGATGCATCCTACGCCATGCGCGGCACAAACGAGGCCTTCGCCACGGAGTTTCTCTCTAGTTATACCACCACTACCTTTGCCCGCGTGGACTATGCGATGCGGATGAACGCCGTGGAGGTGCGTGTCCCCGTCACCTTATATTTAGGCTATGGCGAGACTTTCAGGCCATACGTCTATGTGGCACCCCGCTTTGATCTTTGGCTCAACGGCAATCTGCGTTGGGAACGCACCTACGATGACGAGAGCTATGCGCCCGTGGTGTATGAGAGCGAGTTGAACAAGGCCACGATAAGGCCTTACGACATCAGCGCAGTGGCAGGCGTGGGCATCTGTAGTCGCCTGATGATCAAGCAGACCCGACTGTTCTTGAAGTTTGACCTCTCATACGGCATGAGCGTGCCGAGCAATTTCTCGCAACAGGAGGTGAACGAAGAAATCTCGTTCCAAGGCTGGGGCGACATTGAGCACGAGACCTTGGGCCAGCGCCGCTTGCAGAACGTGGAGGCTCGACTTACCTTGCTGCTGCCATTGCGCAACCGTCTTAAGGATGCCTGCACCTTCGACCAACAGATGAAGAAAGGAAAATGAACTGATTGCTCTCGATGAACGACTACGCCAAATATCCCTTCGTCAGGATGTTGATTCCTTTCTCGTTGGGAATTTGGTGTTGCGTGTGTCTGCCGCTCCATCTTCCTCCAGCTTTTACGATGTCCATCGGCGTGGTGTCGCTCGCCTTAGCCATTGTCACCTCAATCCTCACCAAAAGCCTTCGTTTCCAATGGCTTTTCGGAGGCATCATGGCGTGCTATCTGTTCATGGCAGGCCATGCGTTGACACATGTGCACGAGGCCGAAACACGACGGGATTACTTTCGCATTTATGAGGACGACGCCAAGTATTATGTGGCGCGTGTCTGCGATTATCCTACCGAACGCCCCAATTCCATCCGCATGGTGCTGGAACTTGAATACCAGTTCGGCGACAGCCTGCCTTCATGTCCCGTCGCTGGCAAGGTGATGGCCTACTTTCCTAAGTCGGACTCGGCCTTCGCCTTGCATTACGGCGATCTCATAGCCATTACGGCTCCCATCAATGAATTGTCGCCGCCCTTAAATCCTGGGGAATTCGACTATCGGGCTTATCTGGCGCGCAAAGGCATCACTGGGCAGGTTTACCTGAAAGACGACGACTGGATCGACTTGCAGACGAACAAAGCCCATCCTATCTATGCCTTCTCCTATCGTTTTCGCGATGTCTTGTTGGTTTCCTTGCAGCGCAGTGGGTTGAGCGACAATGAGTTTGGCGTGGCGGCAGCCATTTTGTTGGGCTACGACGACAACCTCGCCGACGAGGTGCGCAAGAACTATGTGGCTGCTGGCTCTATGCACATTCTTTGCGTGTCGGGTATGCACGTGGGCATCATTTATCTGCTGGCGGGTTTCCTGTTGGGCTTCCTCAACCGCAAGAAATGGCAGAAGACCTTGAAACAGGTGCTCCTCCTCGTTTTGATATGGTTCTATGCCCTCATTGCCGGCCTTTCGCCTTCAATCCTGCGTGCGTCCATGATGATTAGTTTGGTCGTTGTCGGCGAAATTGTCAATCGCAAAGGCTTTATCATCAACTCCTTGGCAGCATCAGCCTTCATCATGCTTTGCATCAACCCAAACAACTTGTTTGAAATAGGCTTCCTGTTGTCGTATGCGGCGGTCATCGGTATCGTTGTGTTGCAACGACCTATCTATAACTTGTTGTATGTCAGGAATAAATTGTTTGACAAGGTCTGGAACATCACAGCCGTTGCACTTGCAGCACAAATCGCGACTATGCCTTTCACCTTGTTCTATTTCAACCAGTTCACAACTTATTTTTGGCTCAGCAATCTCTTTATGACCCCTATCTCTTTTGTCGTGGTCATCAGTGGCATGGTATTGCTTTTGGTGTCGTGGATTCCTTATGTCAACGTATTGGTAGGCTATTTGGTTTGGGGCGCGATTTATGTGATGAATTGGGTGGTGGAAAAGGTGGAAAACCTGCCATATTCTATTGTCAAAGGATTGTATGTCAGTGAGTTTGAGTTTTCCATGCTGTTGTTGGCATTTTTGTTGTTGCTGTTGATGGTATCCATGCGCAAACGCCGTTTGTTCATCCCGATGCTCTCGGCCATGTTGCTGCTGATGGTCTCGATCACGGTGCGGTTGTACCATGCCGATTGCCAACAGGGAATGACGGTGTTCAGCCTGCGCAATCATACCGCTATCGACTTCGTCAGGGGAGGAGACCATGTGCTATTGGCCGACTCCGCTTTGATGGCGGATGAGGGCACGGTCGACTACAGCCTCAAAGGCATCTGGGCACAACGGCATCTTTCGGCTCATCCACAAACCATTGGTTTTGAGGAGGATTTTGAGAACTGTTGCCTCAGGAAAAAGTCGAATCTGGTTTCTTTTGACGAGAAATTGATGGCTCTTTGGAATGACGATTGCCGCGCTGCTGACAGCCTTTCTTATCGTATACCTGTGGATTATTTGTTGGTTGCAGGGAAACAAAATCCTGACGTGCAGTCGGTTATGAATTGTTATGATGTCAAGTTGCTCCTCATTGACGGGTCGGTGCCACGCTACTTGGCTGAGAGATGGAAGGCTCAAGCCGTTGAGGCAAAACTGCCTTATTATAATGTCGGCGATGGCGCATTTGAAGTTTTTGAATAAAAGTGAGAAAAAACGGTTTTTAAAAACCTCTGGTATTCAGTGTTTTATAAAAACAAAGAAAAAAACTTCAAAAAAAATGAGAAAAAACGCTTGCCAGTTTCTGAAAAGGTTGTACTTTTGCACCCGCAAAGCAAAGCAATAGAGTTCTTTTTCAGGCTGGTCCGGTAGTTCAGTTTGGTTAGAATGCCTGCCTGTCACGCAGGAGGTCGCGGGTTCGAGTCCCGTCCGGACCGCAAGAGCGCAAGTCCCCAAAGACCTGCGCTTTTGTTTTATAAGGAAATTGTTGAAAATGATAAGGTTATGTCATTCGTAAATGAAATCAACAGGCGTAGGACCTTCGCCATCGTCAGCCACCCCGATGCGGGTAAGACTACATTGACCGAGAAACTGCTGCTTTACGGCGGCGCCATCCAAGTGGCAGGTGCCGTAAAGTCGAACAAGATAAAGAAAACAGCCACGTCCGACTGGATGGAAATCGAACGGCAACGCGGCATCTCTGTGGCTACTTCCGTCATGGGTTTTGAATATAAGGACATCAAAATCAATATCCTGGATACGCCTGGCCATAAGGACTTCGCCGAAGACACCTTCCGCACCCTGACCGCCGTCGACAGTGTCATCGTGGTCATCGACGCCGCCAAGGGTGTTGAGTCGCAAACGGAGAAACTCGTCGAGGTGTGCCGTATGCGCAACACTCCCATCATCGTGTTTATCAACAAGATGGACCGGCCTGGCATGGATCCTTTTGAACTCTTGGACGAAATTGAGCAGAAGCTCAACATCCGCCTCACGCCATTGAGTTGGCCCATCAACAGCGGACCGAAATTCAAAGGCGTTTACAGCATCTATGACAAAAGTCTCTATCTCTTCAACGCTGACAAACAGCGTATTACGGAGGGTATCGCTTTCGACGACCTCAACAACCCCGAATTGGACACGATGCTGGGTGAGGACGCCGAAACCTTGCGCAACGAGACCGAACTCGTCCAAGGCGTTTACGACGACTTCACCCGCGAAGCCTATCTGAGTGGCGACATTTGCCCCGTGTTCTTCGGCTCGGCCTTGAACAATTTCGGCGTGAAGGAACTGCTGGATTGCTTCATCGAGATTGCGCCCACGCCGATTGGCCGCGATACGGTGGAACGCCGCATCGAGCCGACCGAGGAGAAGTTTACGGGCTTTGTCTTTAAAATCCACGCCAACATGGATCCCAACCACCGCGACCGCATCGCCTTTGTGCGCGTGGTGTCGGGCCGATTCGAACGTAACAAGAACTACTTCCACGTGCGCCAACGCCGCGAGTTGAAATTCTCCAATCCAACGGCTTTCATGGCGCAGAAGAAGTCAGTCCTTGACGAGGCCTTTCCCGGCGACATCGTAGGCCTTTACGATGCCGGCAACTTCAAGATTGGTGACACCCTGACCGAGGGCGAAATCCTGAACTATAAAGGCATTCCGAGTTTCTCGCCCGAGCAGTTCCGCTATGTGGAGAACGCCGACCCGATGAAGTCGAAGCAATTGGCCAAGGGCTTGGAACAACTCACCGATGAGGGTGTGGCACAACTTTTCTCAGGCAAGATGACGGGCAGGAAAATCATTGGTACGGTGGGCGAGTTGCAGTTTGAAGTGATCCAGTACCGCCTGCTTCACGAATACAACGCCTCGTGCCGCTACGAGCCGATTTCGCTCTACAAGACCGCATGGATTACCAGCGAAAACGAAGCGCAACTCGCTGATTTCAAGATGCGAAAGGCCCTGAATCTGGCCGAGGACAAGGAAGGCCGCGACGTCTTCCTGGCCGAGTCGCCCTACGCCTTGCAGATGGCGATGGAGAAATATCCCGACATCGAGTTCCATTTCACGTCGGAATTCTAAAAAATGATTTTTTTTTGTATCAAGTTAGATTTATTTCTAATTTTGCATTGATAATCAATTCAACAATCAACAACTAAACATCATCGCAATGGGATTATTCAAAGAATTCAAAGAATTTGCCGTTAAGGGCAATGTGATGGACATGGCTATTGGTGTCGTTATCGGCGGCGCTTTTGGCAAAATTGTCACTTCGTTGGTGTCCGACATTATCATGCCGCTCATCGGTGCCGTCACTGGTGGCCTCAGTTTCACTGAATGGAAGTGGGTTATCAAGGAAGGCGTTGACGAAGTCCTTGGACCCGATGGTGAAGTCATTACCAAAGCAGTGCCCGAGTTGGCTTTGACTTGGGGTAACTTCATCCAAGTCGTCTTCGACTTCATTGTCATCGCCTTCTGCATCTTCTTGGTGGTGAAAGGCTTGAATTCCCTGAAGAAGAAGGAAGAGCCTGCTCCAGAAGCTCCAGCCGGTCCGACACAAGAGGAACTCCTCACCGAAATCCGCGACCTGCTGAAGAACAAATGATCGCTCGTTAGATTCTAGATGAAAAAGCATCCGTCAACGCGGATGCTTTTTGTTTTTGAAAAATTAGTACATTTGCACTCTCAATGACAATTGTCGATGAAATGTAAACTGTTGCTCATATTGGGGCTCCTTTTTTGCCTGGCCTTTCCCGCCAAGGCGACACACCAGCGTGCAGCCGAAATCACCTACACTTGGGTCGGCGGCAACGCATACGAGTTTACGCTCACCTGCTACACCTACACACCCAGTCCGGCAGGCCTGCAACGCGACTCGCTGCTCGTGCAATGGGGCGATGGTACGGAGGAATACATCCCCCGCCTGGTGCTGCAAAATCTCGGCGACGATTATACGCTCAATGTTTACAAGAAGATACATAATTTCTCCTCATCAGGCACCTACACCATCAGTATGGAAGACGCCAACCGCAACTACGGAGTCATCAACGTGCCCAACTCGGTGATGGTACCCATGCACATTGAGACGGAACTGGTCATCAACCCGTTCTTGGGCTACAACAACTCGGCGCAACTCCTCAACGCGCCTGTCGACAAGGGCTGCGTGGGCAAACTCTATCTTCACAACCCCTCGGCTTACGACCCTGACGGCGACAGTTTGAGTTACCGTTTGGTCACTTGCAAGGGTCAGGATGGCATCGAGATTGCGGGCTACACTTTTCCTCAGGCTTCGCAATCCTTTGACATCGACCCGATTACGGGTGAATTGCGTTGGGATGCACCGCTCATGCAAGGCGAATACAATGTGGCCATCATGGTGGAGGAATGGCGGCATGGCGTGAAGATCGGTTCCGTCGTCCGCGACATGCAAATCCTCATCTCGCATTGCGACAACGAACTGCCTCAAATCCAGTGCGACGAACAATATTGTCTCGTGGCAGGCGAACAACTCGATTTCATCATCTCTGCCTCTGACCTTAACGGCGACAATGTCACCTTAACCGCTTCGGGTGCGCCTCTTGAGGTGGCGGTCAGCCCAGCCATCCTCAACCCCGAGTCGGCTTCTGGCTTGCAGCCACAAATGGAGTTCCTATGGAATACGAACTATGCGCACATCCGCAATACGCCTTATCAGGTGGTGATTCATGCCAAGGATGACAACACACCTGTGAGTTTGACTAATGTCAAGACCGTAACAATCAATGTGATGGGGCCAAAAGTGAATGGCTTTGTTGCCGATTTGCACGGCCATGACGTGACGTTGTCGTGGCTTCCATATCCTTGCTCAAATGCAGTGGCTCTTCTCGTCTATCGCAAGGCGGGTTGTGGCGGCTACCAACCCAGCGAATGCGAGACGGGCATCCGTGACGGCTACCAACTCATCGCCACCTTGAACAACATTTCAGCAACTTCCTATCCTGATTCTAACCTGTTGCAAGGCGTTGATTACGAGTATCGTATCCTGGCACGATTCCCCGATGGCGCCGTGAGTATCGTCAGCGATGCGGCCTGCGTGGAACTGAAAAACGATAGCCCGCTGATGACCCATGTCAGCAACGACAGCATCGACCTCGTTTCGGGGCATGTCTTTACCGCTTGGACCAAACCGAAAGAGATTGACGGACAGTATGTCGCGCCGTTTTCCTATTCCTTGACACGAATCCTTGATGGCGCAACTTCCATCGTTTACGAAGGTGCCGACACGACCTTCCTTGATACCAACCTCGACTTGGCCGAGTCGACCACATTATTATATAAGGTGCAAATGCGCGACACCAACCAGCAACCGATGGGCGAGAGCGCAACGGCCTCGGCGGTGATGCTCACGGCCAACGGAACTCGCAGCGAAGCCCGCCTTTCGTGGACGGAAGCCGTGCCGTGGCTCATCGACAGCACCCAAATCTTCAAAGAGGTTAACAATCATTTCGTTAGAATCGCATCAGTGATTGGGTTTGAGTATGCTGACATAGACGTTGAAAGCGATGAAACCTATCGCTACTATGTCCGCACCTTCGGGCATTACACCCTTGAAGGCATCATGCGTCCTTTGGTGAACTATTCCGCCATCAAGACAGTGCGCATCGGACACGAGGTGCCAACAGAGGACTTTTCCTTTGTGTTGCCCAATGTGATTACGCCCAACAGCGACGGCTACAACGACATCTTTGAGCCGATTGTGACGGGTGCCGATTTGATTGTCAGTGCAAAGACTGTCATCTTCAACCGTTGGGGGAACGTCCTTTGCGACACCGACGACCCGTTCATCCGATGGGACGGCAAGACCAAACAAACCAAAATGGACTGCCCGCCCGGAACGTATTTCTATGTTTGCGACATCACCTACATGGGTGCTACAGGAGAGGAGAAACTGCGCCTCCAGGGTTCCATCACCATCGTTCGATAAAAAAATGTAGGGCTGTCATATTATGGCAGCCCTACAAAAATTCGTTTAATTCGTTCAATTCGCCGTTAGAAAACCGCAAATTCGCCGATTAGTATTTCATCATCTCGATAAGGTCGACCATGCGGTTGGAATAGCCCCATTCGTTGTCGTACCACGACATGATCTTCACCATCTTGCCCATCACCATCGTGCTTTGGGCATCGAAGATGCTGCTGTGCGGGTTGTGGATGACATCGACGCTCACGATCGGGTCTTCGGTGTATTCGAGGACACCCTTCATTGGGCCTTCGGCGGCTTCCTTCATGGCGGCGTTGATTTCTTCCTTCGTGGCTTCGGTCTTCAGCGTGCAGACGAGGTCAACCAAAGAACCGGTCGGCGTAGGAACGCGGACGGCGATGCCGTCGAGTTTGCCATTCAGTTCGGGGATGACGATACCCACGGCCTTGGCGGCGCCAGTGGTAGTCGGGATTTGCGACATGGCAGCCGAACGGGCGCGGCGAAGGTCGCTGTGCGGGCCGTCGAGGATGACTTGGTCGTTGGTGTAGCTGTGGATGGTGGTGATGTAGCCCTGCTCGATGCCGAAGCGGTCGTTCAACACCTTGGCGACGGGAGCCAAGCAGTTGGTGGTGCAGGAGGCGTTGCTCACACATTCCACATCGTCGGTCAGGTCGTTGTTGTTCACGCCGACCACGACGGTGGCGTCGATGGCGTCTTTCGAAGGAGCCGAAAGGATGACCTTCTTGGCGCCGTTCTTCAGGTGGTCGCCATAGCCGCCCTTGCTGCTTTCCTTTGAGCGGAACACGCCGGTCGATTCAACCACCACATCGGGGGTCTTGCTCCACTTGATGTTCAGCGGGGAGCGCTCAGCGGTGACAGGGATGCGCACACCGTTGACAATCAGCGCTGTTTCGTCATATTCCACGGTGCCGGGGAACTTGCCCTGCGTGGAGTCGTATTTCAACAGGTGGGCCAGCACCTTGGTGCTCGTCAGGTCATTGACGCCCACGATTTCCAGATTCGGACGTTCGCAGATGATGCGGAACACGTTGCGGCCAATGCGGCCGAAACCATTGATGCCTACTTTAATCTTTTCCATTGTAATTGTGTTTTGAAGATTTTATCTCAAATTAAAGTGCAAAATTACGATTTTTATGGGAATCATGGCGCGAAGGCAAATGTTTTTTTCAGGTTCCATAATACCTTGTATGGAAAATGCGTATTTTTGCAAAATCAAAACCACATCAATGGAACAATCATCCAATCTTTACGGTCTGAATCAGCGTCTGTTTTGGGATATTGACACCAAAAACTTCAATATTGACAGGAACGCCGCATGGATAATCCAACGGGTGCTTGAATATGGCACCATGAAGGATTGGATGATTATCGAAGACCATTTTGGGGTTGATAAGATTGTTTCCTGTGCCCAAACACTAAGGACTTTGGACCCTGTCGCCTTGTCGTTTCTCTGTTTCATTTCAGGCACAAAAAAGGAGGACTATAGATGTTATCATTTCGCACAATCGTTCCCCACACTTTGGAACTCCTGAAGCATTTGATGGCAGAGCCATATTTGCAGGGTTGCCGCTTAGTTGGTGGCACTTCGTTAGCCTTGCAATACGGTCACCGTTCGTCGGTGGACTTGGACATGTTCGGCGATGTGCCAGATGACGGGCAGGCTTTGTTGGAAATTTTGGAAGGCTTTGGAAAGGTTCAAGGACAAAAAACTTCCAAGTACATCAAAACCTTTGTCGTTGATAACATCAAGGTCGATTTCGTCAATTATTCACACTATTCATGGATTGATGATGCTGTGGTTGAGGACGGTTTGCGGTTGGCCTCTCCGAAAGACATTGCTGCAATGAAAATCAATGCAATAGAGGGAAGAGGTTCCAAGAAAGATTTTTTTGACCTGTATTTCCTCTTGCAGCATTATACCTTGGAACAAATGTTTGGTTTCTACATCCAAAAGTATCCTCAGTATTCCATGTTTAGGGTACGAATGTCCTTGATTTATTTTGAGGATGCCGAAAAGCAAGATGATCCAAAATTGTTTGAAAAAGTGGATTGGGAAACGGTTAAGGCGACCATTGCAGAAGCAGTCAGAAAAGTAAATTGGAATCATTTCATAGATAAATGAGACTTAGTTTTAATTGAAGAACATGTCCGAAACCTTCAAATCGCAAGCCCTTGAGGCCAATCTGGAGCAAACCAGATACAAAGATATCTTCATTCCCGAAGACCACCAACAGTTTATCGCCCTGTCAGCCAAATACTTCGGCATCAACAAACGGGCCAAGGAGTGCATCACCGAATACCATCACCCGCTCTCCAACCACACCTTCGTTACCGAAGAGTTGCGCAAGATGCTGATGGACGATTTTTGGTTCTACACTCGCGACGACATCCCCGCCGATGCGCTCCATATTCCCTTGGAGATGATGCACAGCCTATTGAAACCCGAAGTTGCGCTGAAACTGCGCCTCAGTGTCATCATCACCTTGATGGAGTTTGCCGACAAGGTGTACACGTCATTGCGAGGAGGCACGACGAAGCAATCCAGTAATGAAGAAACTGCATCTCTGGATTGCTTCGTTCCTCGCAATGACGCAAAGCGTGTCAATCAAGACGACATTGTTCCTCGCAATGACCTTATTGCTACGGTTTTCAATATCTTAAACGACTCTTTTGAGGGTAACAAGGATTGCTTCATCCTTGCCACCAAACACGCTGGTCGTTATTTGGACAAGGTGGCGCACGACGAGCGTTTCAATGCCTCGGCTTGTGGTCTGCTGCGCATGATGTTGCAGGAAAACTACCGTTATTGGCAATCGACCTCGCAGGTGGAAAACTGGGTAGAGAACAAGAAAGCTTTGCTGGCCGACGAAGAAATCAAAACTGTTTACGATGAAATTGGCCAACCTTATTTTGCCCAATTGGATGCCGATTTGGAGGCTGCCGACACTTGGGAGAAACTGGCGAATATGCCTCATTTCGAGCAAGTTGCCAAGCGTTTCACCGAGTCGGAAAAGGCCTTCCCGCATTTCATCACCAAGTTCCATTACGTTTTTTTCTTGCTCCACCTGCTGGGCATGGAAAACCAGCGCGAACGCCTCATTTGGAACATGGACCGCATGATGCGCAACGCCATCGACGAGATGCAGCAAGACGAACTGATTCCCTTCATCGACACGATTTTCGACCTCGCCGAGGAGCTGCGCGAAGACTATATGTCCGCCGTGCTCGATTTCCAACTCACTTTGGGCCTGAAAATCATCGACGTGGATCAGACGGAGATGAAGGAAATCGTCAATTATTTCGAGAAGAAACTCATCGCTTTTGGGTTTGTTACGCCGGGCAACGTGTTTGTCGGCGAGGATTGGCAACTCTCTGTGGATGAGAACCATATCAAGAACATCCGCGTGTGGCTCGAACTCATCGAGCACGCCACCACACCGATGGACAAGCTCCTTTCCGCCTTGATTGTGAACCTGAAATTAGGCGGCATCTTCCTGAGCGACACGGATTTGTTCCAGCGCGAAATCACGAAGGTGCTGAACTCGAACATCACACCTTATTATAAAAAGGTGAAGCAACTGACGCGCATTTTTCCCGTCTATTTCAACGAAATCGGCGCGGAGGGCGAAATCCGCAACGTGACCACCAACATGGACGAGATTTCTGGCCGTCAGGACAAATTGGTACATTTCCTCCGCAAACAGGTTCACACCGAAAGCAATAACACACTGATTGCCTTGACTTTGGATGTGTTCAAGTTCTGGAGTGACGGCAATCTCGACATGCTGAAACCCATCTTGCCGAACAACGTCTTTGAGAGCATCGACAAGGAAAGCACATGGTTTGTGCACGTTCACAACCTCGTACTGACGATGTGCGAAATTTCCTGCCTCAATCCCGAGGATGTGTTGATGCTTTCGCGCGACGACTTTGAAAACCTCATCGGTTCGGCCTCTCGCCGCCTTGAATTGGACAACGACATCAGCCAGCGCGAACACGCCCGCTTGATGGATATCCGCGACCTATATGCTTATCTCAGAGAGAAATACAGTTTCGAGTCGGTCAATATTTTCAGTTCGCTTCGCAGTTTTCCCTTCATCCCCGACGAGGAAATCGACGCCTTCGAGAAGGCCTACAAAAAGAAGGATTTTGGCAAGTCGCTGACCATGATTTACGCCTTCATGGATAAACTCAAGAGCGTGATTTTCAACCCCGAACAGAGTGAAGGTTGGGAAAACATCTACCACAAGCGCCACATCGCCATCGGCATCCCGTCGATGTATGGCACCTACCGCGAGAACAAGTTTGAGGCCATGGGTCTGACCTTCCGTTTGGAACGCGTGGCTACGCAACTCATGGAAAAAGTGGTGCAGAGCATCAATCTCGAATACATTTCAGAACGCACACTGAATCAGATATATACGATTCTCGAATACTTCCGCGAAGGCCTCGAACTCGACGGCATCACCAACCAAAGTTTCAACTCGAAACTGGACATGTTGCGCTACAGTTTGACTTCGCGAAGTTTCTCTTTCGGCCAGTATATCAACATCTTCCAGTTCATCGCCGAGGATGTGCGCCGCATCATCATCAAGTATTTCCTGAAGTCATACGAATATCCGCTGAAAATCGTCATTCCGCAGCTTTTTGATGCCGAAAAGAAACTCAACGAGCGCGAAACGACGGCTCTCATCAGCAAGAAGTCCGAGGAATTCCACCGCGACCTGCTCTCCGATGCCTTCCTGATGCAGCCTTTGGACAACTTTATCGGTCGGATTCTCAATTCGTTGCGCACGATGGAAGCCACCCTCGACCCGAAACTCATCAGCGACATCATGACCTACAACTCCGAGATGCTGATAAGCCCGTTCTGGGAAAGAACGCCAAAGATGGACAACCAAGTTTTCATCGGAAACAAGGCTAACAACCTGAAAAAGTTGTATTTATACGGTATGCCGGTGCCGCCCGGATTCGTCATCACCACCGAGACTTTCCGTCGCAACGAAACCATCAACACGATTCCCGAACTGCGCACGGAAATCCACGGCATGATTCGGAAGCATATCGCTGATTTGGAGCGAATTAGCAAAAGAAAATTCGGCAATCCGGAGGCGCCGCTACTCGTTTCGGTGCGCTCCGGAACGGCCATTTCCATGCCAGGTGCGATGGATACCATTTTGAATGTGGGTTTGAACGACGAGTTGGTTGAAGCCATCGGCACCGACAGCGAGAAGGCTTGGGCCATTTGGGATTCCTACCGCCGCCTGCTGCAAAGTTGGGGCATGGCAAAGGGCATACACCGCGACGTTTTCGACGAGGAAATCAACAGTTTCAAATCGAAATACAGCGTGAAGCAAAAGAGCGAGTTCAATGCCGCCGTGATGCGTGAATTGGCATATGCATACAAGCAAATTCTTGAAAATCATAGAATTGAGTTTGAACAAGATCCTTTCAAACAAATCATAGAATGCGTGAACATGGTCTTCGAGTCGTGGAACTCGCAACGTGCTTTGGCCTATCGTCGCCACCTCGGGATTTCCGAGAATTGGGGAACAGCGGTCATCGTGCAACAGATGATTTTTGGCAACCTGAGTGAGGTGTCGGGCACGGGCGTGGTGTTCACGCAGAACCCGCACCGCGAACGGCCCGGCGTGCACCTTTACGGCGACTTCACCATGCGCAGTCAGGGCGAGGACATCGTCGGCGGACTCGTCAAACCTCTGCCCATTGGCGAAACGCAGCGCAAGTCGGCCAACCTCGAAGGACTTTCGATGCAAACCGCTCTGCCTGAGATATATAAGAAGATTTATTCCATCGCTAAGGAACTGACTGAGGACTTGGGTTACAGTCCGCAGGAGATGGAGTTCACTTTTGAATCCGACAAGCCTGAGGACTTCCACATCTTGCAAATCCGCGACCAAGACCTGAAACTCGAAGACGAGATGAACGCCTTTGTGCAAGCCCCTGACGAGATGAATCAAATCGGGCGTGGCATGGGCATCGGCGGAGGCGCGATGAATGGTCTTGTTGCCTTCAACGAACAGGATATCAAGGTCTTGCGCGAGAAGCATCCTGAAGCACAAGTCATCCTCGTGCGCCCCGACACCGTACCCGACGACATCGGCATGATCTTCGATTGCGACGGCCTTTTGACGGCTCGCGGCGGCGCCACTTCCCATGCGGCGGTCACAGCGGTGCGCCTCGGAAGAGTCTGCGTGGTGAGTTGTATCGAGTTGCAAGTATATGACGAGAAGCATTGCGGCGAACTGAACGGAAACCAACTCCAAATGGGCGACAAAATCGCCATCGACGGCAATCTTGGCCTTGTCTATCTTGGTCATTATCAGATGGAAAAGATGAAAATGGGGAAGGGGTATAATTATTAGTTGATAGTTGACAGTTGATAGTTGTAGGGCTGTCACACCGTGGCAGCCGCAAAAATGAAATATATTATGGCAGATCACAACGATTTCGGAAAATTGGGCGAGGAGATCGCAGTCGACTATTTGACGGGGAAGGGGTACGTGATATTGGAGCGCAACTGGCGCAATGGGCACAAGGAAATCGACATCATCGCAAAAGACGGCGAGGTTGTGGTTGTCGTGGAGGTGAAGACACGTAAGACTGACGAATACGGCGGGCCAGACATTGCCGTGACGATGCGTAAACAATCACTTCTTATCTCAGCCGCTAATTCTTATATTTTAAAGAACCATCTTGATGTTGAGACCCGTTTCGACATCATCTCCATCATCTTTAGGGACGGCGAGCCAGTGATTGAGCACATTGAGGACGCGTTTTTACCTCATTGGTGAGTATACATTATTAATTAAGGTGTAAAATCAATGCACAATTGGCGTATTTTGTTTTTTTATCCTATTGATTCATAATGAAATAAATAGTTTAAGAAAAAAAATATAAAAAAAACGCTTGCCAATTTGCAGAAAGTCCGTACCTTTGCAGCCCGCAAACAAAGGAAGTGAAGGACGAAGGGATGGGGTTTGCGCA
>JBGUHI010000081.1:0-5068 GCA_045111995.1 Candidatus Limimorpha sp.
AGGAGAGATGTCCGAGTGGTTTAAGGAGCACGCCTGGAAAGTGTGTGTACTCCAAAAGGGTACCGCGGGTTCGAATCCCGCTCTCTCCGCAGAAAAGCAATGAAAGAACAAAGTAATTCATAACAGTAATAATCAAACATTCAAACTAAACTATGAAAAAATTAATTGCTTTCCTCATGGTTGCTGGCCTTATGACCTTTGGCGTCAGCAATCTCGTCGTTGCTCAAGACGAGCAAGCGCAAACCGAGCAGACCGAACAAGTCGTTGCTCCCGAACAAACCGAAGTGGTTGAAGCTGTTACCGAAGTGGCCGAGACCATCGAAGAAGTCGCGCCTGCCACGACAGACGCCCCCAAGACTTTCCGTGAGTCCATCAAGAAGCAGTTCATCGACGGCGGTCCCGGTTTCATGGGCATCGTGTTGGTCATCCTGCTCATTGGTATGGCCATCTCCATCGAGAGAATCATCTATCTGACCCTCGCCACCGCCAACTCGAAGAAGCTCCTGTCTGGCATCGAGGCCAAGATGAAGAACGGCGACATTGAAGGCGCCAAAAAACTTTGCAAGGACACCCGCGGCCCCGTGGCCAGCATCTTCACCCAAGGTCTCATCCGCTATCAGGACGGCCAGTCGCTCGAAGAAGTCGAAAAGAGCATCGTCTCCTACGGTTCCGTCGCTGGCGGCAAGCTCGAAAGCGGCCTGAGCTGGATCGGCCTCTGCATCAGCTTGGCTCCCATGTTCGGTTTCATGGGTACCGTTATCGGTATGATCCAGGCCTTTGACGACATCGCCGCTGCTGGCGACATGAGCCCCACGGTCGTGGCCTCCGGTATGAAGGTCGCTCTGTTGACCACCGTGTTCGGTCTGATCGCCGCCATCATCCTCCAGATTTTCTTCAACTTCATCGCTTCTAAGATCGAAAGCATCGTCAACGACATGGAAGACGCTTCCATCTCGTTCATGGACATCCTCGCTAAGTACAACAAATAAAACAAGTAATAATCATGAACAGTAAGATTTCAAAATGGGTACTTCTCGCCCTGGCTGCTGTTACTGTCGTCATTGCGGTTCTGTACTACCTCGTCGTAGGTACGATCAAGCCCGACTTTGACCACGGTATGCCTACGCCTCGCGCCGACTTGTTCCTGAATTGGGGCTACATCTTGATTTTACTTGGCATTGTCATTGCATTGATTTCGGTCTTCTTCACCGCCGCCATCAAAGGCGTCAACGGAAAGACCTTGCTGATTGCAATCATGGCATTCGCTATCATTGGAGTTGTAGCTTACTTTATGTCGAAAGGCGCTTTCGCCGTTCCTTACGAAGCAGGCGAGGTCTCCTATTCGGCCAAGACGCACGGCCTGGTAGAACTCGGCCTCAATTTCTTCTATGTCACTCTTGGAGCAGCCATCCTTTTCATCCTATTCTCAGTTATTTACAAGGCAGTTAAAAAGTAAAGCATTTCATCATGGCAAGAAAAACACCAGAAATCAATTCGAGTTCGCAGGCTGACATAGCATTCTTGCTGTTGTGTTTCTTCCTGATGACGACCTCGATGGACGTGGACTACGGTATCACCCGTCGTCTGCCTCCCCCTGTCGAGCAAAACGACGAGGACGTGAAAGTCAAGGAAAGGAACGTGATGAATGTGATGGTAAACAAGAGCGACCGTCTGTTGGTGAATGGCCGTCCCATGGACATCAGTCTGCTGAAAGACGAAGCCAAGCACTTCATGACGCCGCGACCCAACGACGAATCCGCTCCTGAAGTGGAGTCCAAGACCTTCGACCTCGTGGGCGATGTTCTCATGTCGAAGGGCGTCATCTCCCTACAGAACGACCGCGGCACGTCGTATGCTATGTACATCAGTGTGCAGAACGAGTTGGCCCGCGCCTTCAACGAAATGAAGGACGACCTGGCTTGGAGGAAATTCCACAAGCACCTCGACCAACTCTCCGAAGACCAAACCAAGGCTATCAACGAGGCCGTGCCTGTGCGTATCAGCGAGGCCGAACCCGTTGTGTATTAAAACATAAAGGAGGATAAAATATGGGAAAATTCAGAAAAGAAGGTAAAAAGGAAGTGCCGCAAGTGAGCACCTCCTCACTGCCCGACATCGTCTACATGTTGATATTCTTCTTCATGATCACCACCACCATGCGCGACGTGGAACTGAAGGTGAAGAACGCCATGCCAAAGGCCACCGAGATCCAAAAACTCGAGCACAAGTCATTGGTGAGCTCCATCTACATCGGCCCGCCGAAGGACGACAAACTGGGTACCGAATCGCGTATCCAACTTGACGATGCCTTCGCCCGCCCGACCGACATCGCCGACTGGATCCAAAAGGAACGTGACTCACGCAACGAGGCCGACCGCCCGCTGATGACCACCGCCCTCAAGGTGCACAAGGATACCCGCATGGGTGTTGTCACCGACGTGAAACAAGAACTCCGTAAAGTGAGTGCCTTCCGTATCACCTACACGACACTGAAAGGCAGCGCACTGGAGAACTAAGGTGTATAAAATTAAGGTTAAATTGATTGAGGATGACCCGAACAAGGCCATCCTCTTTTTGTGCAAAACACCCAAGAGGAAACGGAGGCTGCTTACTATTCACAAGAAGACACGCCCTTTCGCCATCAATCTCGTGCCGTTTTTTGTCCATACGGCTTGTAATTCCAGAATTTTGTGTAAGTTTGCAACCGCATTTCAATTGCCATGAAAGAATTGTTGACCCGTTCGGTTTCAGGCTTGTTGATGGGTGTCGTGCTCCTCACCTGCGTGTTTGTCTCGCCTTGGTCGTGGGCAGCCTTGCTCTTGTTTGTCATCGTTGTGGGGACTTTCGAGATGTCGCGCCTGCTGAAGGTGGATTCTTTCGTAGGCATCGTTATCGGCGAGACCCTTGCGACGGGCTTTTTTGTCTTGCCCGCCCTCGTGGCGTTGGATGTCGTGGCGCCGCGTTGGTTGCTCTTCGAGATGTTGATCGTGATGATGCCGTTTTTGTATGCCTTGTTCTCTACACGACACGACGCCAAGCCCGTCTTCACCTACCTTTTTGCGTCACTTGCCTTTTTGAGTCTCCCGTCTTCCTTGATGCTCTTCATGTTTCGCGAAGACTGTTTCGGTTCTTTGGCTGGTGCCGGGCTGGTCGTCACGGTGTTCTGCATCTTGTGGGTCAATGACATATTTGCCTATCTGACGGGCCGTATTCTCGGGAAACACAAGCTCTTTGAACGCATCTCTCCAGGCAAGACCATAGAGGGAAGCATTGGTGGACTGTTTTTTACCCTTGTCTCGTTGGCCATATTCAGCCATTATTCCGGCAGGTTCTCCATCTCGCAGGCCATCGGCCTTGGCGTGATTGCCGTCGTTTTCGGCACTCTGGGCGACCTGTGCGAGTCGATGCTGAAACGTCAGGCGGGGGTGAAGGACTCGGGCAAGCTCATTCCGGGTCATGGCGGTGTTTTGGATCGTTTCGACTCGGTGATGTTCAGCGTGCCGTTTATTTTCGTTTATTTGTATTTGCTGCTATGAAGATTCACAAAAGGTTACACGAAGAAGGCACGAAGGCCATCCTTGTCACGTTGGCCATTGTCGCCGTGTTTTCGTTTCTTGTCAATCGGTTTTGGCCACGGCAAAACGTATGGCATTACTTGTTTTACGGGTTCGAGTTGGTAGTGTTGGCGTTGGTTGTGCGCTTTTTCCGTGTGCCGATTTGGCGCAAGACCACGGAGGCGGAAGACGCGGTGTTGTCTCCTGCCGACGGCGTGGTGGCCGCCAACGAAGTGGTGTTTGAAGACGAGTATTTCCACGAAAAACGCCGTCAGATTTCCATTTTCATGTCGATTTATGATGTGCATGTCAACTTTTTCCCTTTCGAGGGCGAAGTGACCTATTACAAGTACCATCCCGGAAAATTCCTTATGGCCATCAATCCCAAGTCATCGACTGACAATGAGCGCAATACGATTGTTTTGAAAGACAAGAAAGGTCGAGAAGTACTTGTCCGACAGATTGCCGGATTCGTTGCGCGGCGCATCGTGTGCGACCTCAAAGCGGGAGATGAAGCCGTTGCCGGTGAGGAGTTGGGCATGATCCGTTTTGGCTCGCGTGTGGACGTGTTTCTGCCTTTGGATGCCGAAGTGAAGGTCAAAATGAACCACCGCACCGTGGGCAAGGAAACGGTTTTGGCGGTGCTGAAGTGAATCATGATGGGTTTTGTCTCCTTCAAACAAATCCAATCGTATGTTTTTTTAGAACCTTTCCCTGCTCTCAACTCAAATGGCTCCCATCGTACAGGCAAAGGTTTTACCGTCCCCGTTTTGGGAAAGATATGTCCCCAAAATGGCAACACTATTCATTCATCGCCCGACTAATATCAATAAAGAAATCATGTTCAAGTACTTTTGTGGCTCGCTCAATGATGTCACTATTGAGGTGCGGTTTCTCGAAAATCTTATAGACATTGGTACGGCTGCAATGCATCTTTCTGGCGAACCAGGCTATCGTACGCCCTTGATCGTCAAAAACTGCCTTGATGATATGTCCTACATGAAACTCTGCCATCCGCCGTGTATAAAGCTATATCGTGAACTTCTGTCTGAGGTGGAGGTTCTGGAATACCCTTTATCACAACAAGAAAGCCCACGATATATACACGTGAGCATTCTCACTTTCTTGGTGACAAAGTTGAAATTTTCCAGATTCCCACCTACCAAAGACAAGCGAAAACGCCTTTTCTGCTATTTATGAAGTTGGTTTGTTATTGTTTCATTTTGAGGGGTTTGGTTAGACAAATGGTTATATGCCATTAAGGTGTTATCTTTTCAGTTCCCAGTGTCCGGTCTTGCTCGGCCCAACCCATTCCAAGTGCATTACAGAGCGGATTTTGCGGAGGTCTCTCTTGACAGTTGCTTCAGTAATCTTTAGAAGTTGAGTCATTTTTGTTACGGAAATCTCGGCATTTGTTTCTATCATTGAAATGATTTTTTTCTGACGTTTTGTCAAGGTTTCAAAAGAGCCTTCTTGCTTGTCATTTTGGGGGTCATTTTGGGGGTCATTTTGGG
>JBGUHI010000082.1:0-34214 GCA_045111995.1 Candidatus Limimorpha sp.
AATATTTCGTTGATGATTTCTTCCGTGGTAATATTCTCAGCCTCAGCCTCGTAGGTCAGACCAATACGGTGGCGCATCACATCGGGAGCCACGGCGCGGATGTCCTCGGGAATGACGTAGCCGCGGTGCTTGATGAAGGCGTAGGCCTTGGCTGCCAATGCCAAATTGATGGTGGCACGCGGCGAGCCGCCGTAACTGATCATGTTGGCGAACTTCTTCAGTTTATAGTCGGAAGGATAGCGCGAGGCAAAAACGATGTCGGTGATGTAGTTTTCAATCTTTTCATCGAGATAAATCTCGCGGCACACTTCGCGGGCGCGGATGATGTCCTCGGGCTTCACCACGGCATTGATTTTCGCGCCGGCACTCGCAATGTTCTGACGCAGAATCAGTTTCTCCTCGTCCTTCTTGGGATAGTTGATGACCACCTTCAACATGAAACGATCCACTTGGGCTTCAGGCAACGGATAAGTACCTTCTTGCTCAATGGGGTTTTGGGTGGCCATCACGAGGAACGGATCCGGCAGCTTGAAGGTCTCGTCGCCGATGGTCACCTGATGCTCCTGCATGGCTTCGAGCAACGCACTCTGCACCTTGGCGGGCGAACGGTTGATTTCATCGGCGAGGACGAAGTTGGCGAAGATGGGGCCGCGACGCACCACAAATTCCTCCTTCTTCTGGCTGTAAATCAGCGTGCCGATGAGGTCGGCGGGCAGCAGGTCTGGGGTGAATTGGATACGGGCGAAGTCGGCATCAATGGCACTGGCCATCGATTTGATGGCCAAGGTTTTGGCCAAACCCGGGACACCCTCAAGCAGGATGTGGCCGTTGGCTAACAGGCCAATCAATAGGCGTTCAGTCATGTGTTTTTGTCCGACGATGACCTTGTTCATTTCGAGGTTGATGAGGTCGAGGAATTGGCTCTCTCTTTGGATTTTTTCGTTCAGTTCACGAATGTCAGTTTCGATCATGTTATGTTGAATTGTTGATTGTTTAATCGTTTAATTGTTGACGCGGGACTTCGGGACGCGGGACTCGCGATGCGCCGCATGCTCACGTCAAAAATTGTGCAAAAATAGTGAGTATTTGGGTTGAATAACTCCTATTTAATAAATTTATTGCGTTTTCGGGCAACAAAAATCCTCCTGCCGTTTGTTCAGCAGGAGGATTGTAGGGCTGTCGTACCACGGCAGCCGCGTTGCCGTTTGTCGCGGCGGCTGCCACGGTGTGACAGCCCTACAAACCAAAATCATTCCACCACAATCTTCCTCACGGCTTGCCCGCCTTCGGCCTCGATGTGCATCATGTAGATGCCCTTGGCCATGTCAGACAGGTCGATGCGGACTTGGTCGCCTTCCACCTTGGCGTTGTAAACCGTTTGTCCGTCGCCAGCGGGAAAATTATCAATACAAAAACCCGAAAGCCCAAAGGGGAATTCGCCTTGCTGTGGCGCTGTCGATGTCGTCGATGGCGAGGAAGGCATTTGTTTCGCCTTGCACCTGTTTGAAACTTTTGTCGGGGCCGCCCACTTCGATGATGATGTCGCGGTCGATGCGGAAATCACCCGTCTTGATGCCTCCGTATTCCACCCGATGTTCCGCCGAATGGAGTTGGTTGCAGAAGAAAGTCTCGCGCACCGTCCCGATTTCAGGCGGCGTTTCGCTGAGGGTGTAAAGCAGGTTGCTGTTGTCAAGCAGTATCTTGTCGGGCTTTTGCAAGTCGCTGATGGTGTCAAGTTGGGTAAAGAGCCGGCGAATAAGCGCAGCTTCTTCCAAGTGCTTCAGGTATTTCAGGGTGGTCGGCCTTTGTATGCCGATGGTGCGCGATAGCTTGGAAATGTCCACTTCGTATGGGACGATTTGGGAAAGCACTTGCAATAACGCCTTGATGTTCCGACTGCTACCAACCTCAAGGCCACGAAACTTTGTCAACTCGGTGTCGATGATGTAACTGATTACGGATTCGATGCGGCTTTGGTAGATGCGCTTATTCTCGAAATAGAATGGATAATAGCCCACTTTCAGATAGTCGTCGAAATGCTCCAAAGGATGGCACACTTTCTTGGCTTCCGTGCAGAATCTGTTTGGTGACGAAAGTAGATCTTCGAGTGCAATGCTGTCGATGTTGATTCCTGCCTCCATGCTGAGATATTCGCGGAATGAAAGACCGGGCATCACATATTCTGTCAGGCGGCGCGAGAGGTCTGTTTGTCCGTCATTGATTTGCAGCAGCGACGAACCGCTGATGACAATGTGCAAGTCGCGATGCAGGTCGTAGATTTCCTTGATTTCCCTGCTCCAGTTTTCATATTTGTGGATTTCATCGATAAACAGGTAACGGCCACCCAACTTGCAAAAGCGGTCGGCGGTATCGACAAGCGTGTGTGTGGTGAAATAGTTGGTGTCGGCCGAGCAATACAGCACATGCCTGTCGTCAGGCGCGAAGTTCAGCTTGATGTGTTGCTGCATCAGGGTTGACTTGCCCACCCCTTTCGGTCCTTTGATGGCAATCAGGCGGATGGTCCAATCAATCTTGTTGATGAATCCTCGTACGAAATCAGTCGAAACTGTGGAAATGTACTCGTCATGTCTTTCAAATAGCTTATCCATAGTGTATTACATGTTTGTTTTGTTTCACGCCGCAAAAATAAGTGTTTTTTATGTAATACAAAACAAAACGAAAAATGTTTCTTATAAAATACAAAAACAAATAAAATCTGTATTTTGTAAAATACAATTTATTAAATGGTAAAACAAAAAAATCCCGCCGTTTCCAGCGGGATTCAGGGTCGGATTTGTAGGGCTGTCGTACCACGGCAGCCGCTGTAGGGCTGTCACATTGTGGCAGCCGTCGTAGGGCTGTCCTATTAGGGCAGCCGCATCAATAACGCAATTCGTATTATGCGGCTGCCACGGTGTGACAGCCCTACAAACCAAAATTATTCCACCACAATCTTCCTCATGGTTTGCCCGCCTTCGGCCTCGATGTGCATCATGTAGATGCCCTTGGCCATGTCAGACAGGTCGATGCGGACTTGGTCGCCTTCTGCCTTGGCGTTGTAAACCGTTTGTCCGTAGGCGTTCATAATGCGGATGTGGCCCAAGCCTTGGCTTTCAACCATGATCTCGCCCGAAGTCGGGTTGGGGTAGATGTTGGCGGAAATGTTGCTTTCGCCGATGCCCACGGTGTACAGGAGATGGGCCACGAGGTTGCGGTTTCTCGTCGCGATGAAAGTGTAGGTCTGTTCTTCCGAAACCACCTCGCCGTTCTCGGTCCAGTTCAGGAAGGCGTAGTCTTCGTTGGTTTCAACGGTCAGGGTCACTTCTTCGCCGTAGTTGTAGGTTCGCAGGCCGACGATTCTGCCGCCTTCCTCCGGTTCGACGACGGCGGTGATTTCAATGCTTTGCAGCTCGAAGTTGGCCGTCAAAACGCGGTTGCTTGTGACGTTGAAGGAGTAGTCGGCTCCCGTCGAAACCACGTTGCCGTTTTCGGTCCAGTTGATGAAGTCGTAGCCTTCGTTGGCAATGGCTTTCAGGGCGCATTGAGAGCCGTAGGTGTAGGTCCCGCCGCCTACGACGGTGCCGCCTTCCGTTGGGTTGGCGGTGGCGCTGACAGTGAAGGTTTGTGCCTCGAAATGCGCCACAAACGCCGCCGATTCTGTTACCGTGAAGGTGTAGTTGGCGTTGGTGCTCACTTGCGTTCCGTTCTTGGTCCAGCGCACGAAGTCATAACCTTCGTTGGCTGTGGCAATCAAGGTGCAGCTTTGGCCATGGTCGTATGTGCCGCCACCCGCGACGGTGCCTCCGTTGGTTGGGTTGGCCGTGGCCGTGATGGTGTAGCTTTGCAGTTCAAAATGCGCCACAAACGCCGCCGATTCGGTCACGGTGAAGGTGTAGTTGGCATTGGTGGAAACCTGCGCTCCGTTCTTGGTCCAACGGACGAAAGTGTAACCCGTGGCAGGCGTGGCGGTCAGGGTGCAGCTTGCGCCATGGTTGAAGGTGCCTCCGCCCGCGACGGTGCCACCGTTGGCCGGATTGGCTGTGGCGGTGATGGTGTAGGTTTGCGCCGTGAAGTTGGCCACCAAGGTGCGGTCGGCAGTGACGTTGAAGGTGTAGCTGGCGTTGGTCGAAACCACATTGCCGTTTTCAGTCCAGTTGGTGAAAGCGTAGCCCGTGTTGGCCGTGGCCGAAACGGTGCATGATGCGCCTTGCTGGTATGTGCCACCTCCAGTGACGGTGCCGCCATTGCTCGGGTTGGCTGAAACCGAGATGGTGTAGCTCTGCGGCTGTGCCTCGAAGTTGGCCACCAAGGTGCGGTCGGCAGTGACGTTGAAAGTGTAGCTGGCGTTGGTCGAGACCACGTTGTTGCCTTCCTTCCAGTTGAGGAAAGTGTAGCCTTCGTTGGCCGTGGCCGTAACGGTGCAGCTTTGGCCTTGGGTATAAGTGCCGCCGCCCTCAACGGTGCCGCCTTCTTCCGGATTGGCCGACACGCTGACGGTGTAGCTTTGCGTTCCGCCGCTCGTGATATTGACGGTGCCAACGTAAGTGATCTTGTTGTAGCCGAACACGGTCAAAGTGGCGGTGCCAGTGGTGCCGGGAGCGGCGAAGGTGATGTTGGCAGTACCATTATTAATAGTGGCCGAACCCATGATTTCGTTGTCGCGCGTCAGGGTGGCGAGGGCACCGTTGCCGTTGGGGGCGTTCACGGTGAAGCTCGTCGCCGTGGTGCTCATCGACGAGGCGTGGGTCACGTTCATGTTGGTGGGCACGGCGGTGCGCACTGTCAAAGTCGGGTCGCCGTAGAGGATCCAGGTCATGTAAGTACCAATGCCCGCACTATTGTTGGAGCCGTATTGGTCGATGATTTTCATGTTGCCGTCAAAAGAACAGCCGCCCAAAGTGCGCTTGATGTTGTTGTTGTAGCTCTCCACAAGCACGTCCACCATCTCGTCTTGGCCGTACATGGGCGGTTCCCAAGGCTGCGAGATGTAAGAGAACATTCCGCCGATGGCACCTGTAGGTTGTGAGGGATCAGGGTTTGCAACTGTGCCGTTGGT
Source organism: Candidatus Limimorpha sp. (assembly GCA_045111995.1). Classification (GTDB taxonomy): domain Bacteria; phylum Bacteroidota; class Bacteroidia; order Bacteroidales; family F082; genus Limimorpha. Next base: position 5,057 of record JBGUHI010000082.1, read on the forward strand.
GGCTCGAAGCCATGTCTCGGCAAAGCAGGGTTGGTTGTGGTCGTATTTGCCGTTGAGGCAGGCCACCGACCAAATGAAAGGCAACTTGTTGATGTTGGTCAAGGCGTTGACGTTCGAGTTGCTGTAGCTAAACACTTGCCAACTGGTTTCGCTGCCGTGGTTGCAGTAGTTGATGATGCCCACGCCTTCGTTGATGTGTTGGCTGATGATGGCAGCACTGGAGGTGACACCTGAAACGTTTTGGTAATCACGGTGGATTGTGTTGTAGCCGTAGTTCAGGAGGTCGGTGCGGATGTTGTCGATGTGCTGATGGTCATATTCTCCATTGTGTCCAGGACCTTCGTACTTGGCAATGCCTTGGCCGGTGTTGAGCCATGTGTCAGAGGCGTTGATGTCGCGCTCATAGTGGATGACCTTGTTCACTTGTGTGGTAACGTGAGCGACGGTTTCGGCGGAGAAACGACCAACGATGACATCGTTGTAGTAGTCGTTTCCGACCAATTGGCCATACCAGTTGTCGGAACGGCCGCTGTAGCCGCCGTTGTAGGCATAATATCCTTGGATTTGCGCGTTGTCGCCAACGAGCAGAATATGGCTGATGTTGGGGTTGCTGTTGTATTGTGCTTGTATATAAGATTTTAGCGCGTCGCTGGTGTTTCCGGAGGTGCTGGTGCCGACCATCGTCGTGGGACGGCCAATCTGTTTCTTCCAATTCACGAAGGGCTGCATGGCCTCCATGAAGGCATCGTGGCAGATGATGAGCAGCTCGCCGGTTTCGTCGACGGGCGTATATTTGCTCAAGCCATCGTTGTAGTTGATGAAATGGCCTTGGTACATGGCGCCAAATTCGGGGTCAAGCTTCACCTCGTTGGAACGGCGGTCGATGATGTTTTCGCCCTGCTGTCCGTCGGCAAACATCTCGACGGTCATGTTGTAATACACGCGCAAGGTCTTGGAAATCGGGTTGTAGGCGAAAGGATGAATCACCATGTTCTGCCCACGGAAATCGCGGAGGATGTAAGGCTCGTAAAGGCCGATGTTCTGGGCCGGGAAGAAGGCATCCTGTGAATAGGCTTCGCCGTAGGTGTAAGGCACGTCGGCGGGATTGATGTTGCGCGGGAAGTCGCCTTTCGATGGCGCGACTTCAACCTGATAGTCAGTGTATTGCGCATCAACAAGGCGAATGCTGTAGTGTTGCCTGTCGCCAACCATCACGGGCACGGCAATCATCGGCAGGTTAGGCTCGCCGGCTTGTACCGTGCTGACGGTCTTTGGAACCGAGATGATGTTGGCTGCGCCGCGAGGCGTGTTCACCTCAGAGGCGTAGAAGCCCGGCACTTGCAGGTTGACGGTGATGCTGGTTTCCGAAGAGGATACCAGAGTGGTTTGGATGGTGCTCGGGGTGCTGCTCTTGACGGCGACCCATTGCTGTCCGAAGGTCACGATGGAAAGCATGACGAGGGCAAGGGAAATGAAAAGTTTTCTCATTTTTAAAGCGCTTTAGTTTGGGCGCAAAAATAGTGATTTTCCTGAAACGCAGGTGCTATTATGCCAAAACTTTCAAAACTATTTCCTCTTCGTGAACGCCACCGAGTCGCCCCAAGCGTTGTACAAGACCTTGTGCCCGATGGCGGCAAGGCTTTCGTCGATTTTGGACTGGGTTTGCGAAGGCTTGTCTTTCACGTTGGCCTTGTCGGGATAGATGAGATAGTTTTCGCGGAACTCGTTGGGGGTGAGGTTCGGCATCATGACGTTGGCTCCCGCGAGGATGGCTTTCTCGCGCCCTTTGGGGTCGAGGGTTTGCGTGGCCGTGGCCGCCACCATGTTGATTTCGGGCATCATCAGGCGGAGCGTGGCTATCATCTTCAAAGTCAAGTCCATACGTTCCTCGGCAGACGGGATTTCGTCTTTGTATTGCCAAAGCGGTGTGTCGGGATGCGGGATAAAAGGTCCCATGCCCACCATCGCCACGTCTTTCTTTTTGAAAAACAACAAGTCGTTTGCGAGGTCGTCAAGCGTTTGGAAAGGCAAGCCAATCATCACGCCCGAACCCGTTTGGAATCCGACTTTCAAAAGGCTGTCAATGCAGGCCAAGCGTTTCTTGAAATCGTGCTTTTCGTCGCGCGGGTGAATCTTATAGTATAGGTCTTCATTGGAGGCCTCAATGCGGAGCAGATAGCGGTGCGCACCCGCTTCAAACCACTCGCGATAGACCTCCTCGCTTTGTTCGCCCAACGACAACGTAATGCCAAGACTCCCATTGCCTATCTGCTTGATTTCCTTGACCAAATGCGTGATTTTGTCAGTAAAGGCCTTGTCGGAGCGCTCGCCGCTTTGCAGGGCCACGGAGCCGTAGCCGAGTTCGTGCGCCAGCTTCGCGCATTCGATGACTTCTTCGTCAGAAAGTTGGTAGCGGCTCACTTTCAGGTTCTTGCTGCGCACGCCGCAATAGAGGCACGACTTGGTGCAGATGTTGCTGTATTCAATCAAACCGCGCAAGTGGACGTGGTTGTCCAAATGCGCCAATTTGGTCTGTAAAGCCTTGTCGAGCAGCAGTTTCTTGTCGTTGCCTTCGGCGGCCAATAAGGTTTTGATGTCCTCTCTATCGAGGCTGGGTTTATTTAGGATTTCAGGGATTGACATTTCCAAAATTTTTGGCAAAATTAGTATTTTTTCACCAAAAGTGTTTTTTTTTGCAGGCATAAAATGAAACAATAGAGTGAGACAACTTGCTTTCACAAAAGTATTCATTAAATGTGGTACATATTGGCTCTTTCAAGTAGAGCGTTCGTATCAGCCAATCCACTAACATTGACATATCCGCGATGCTCGATGATAACCCTATCCAAAGCAATTTGTGCTCCGCAATAACGACAAAAACCAAACTCTCTACTATCGCCCAACTCCACATTCGCCCCGCAGCCAGGACAAAAAACTTGTTTGTGATAGATTTTTTTCAGAAGGATGCATAAAATCAACTTTTATGTTTATTTTTGCGGCAGATTATAAAAGATGAAAACGAGCCGAATAATGGATGAGATTCGCGAAACGATTTCGCCTGAAATGAAGATGCGGATGGAATTGTCTGTGGCCATCGCCAACCGCATCTATGAAATTCTCGAGGAGAAAGGAATGTCGCAGAAAGACTTTGCCCGACTGATGGGGAAAACCGAAACGGAAATCAGTCGCTGGCTTTCTGGAACGCATAATCTGACTTTGGCGACACTTTGCAAGATTTCCATTGCTTTGGGTGAAAACCTTTTGGAAGTGCCTGTAAACCACAGTGAACTTGTAATTGCATAAACTTGAATTTCAATCAAATGACCCTACTCGACTGGCTCCCCATAACGAAAAAAGAAACCGACCTGCGCGGTTGGGATGAGGTGGACATCGTGTTCGTCACGGGCGATGCGTATGTCGACCATCCGGCTTTTGGAGCGGCGGTCATTGGGAGGGTACTGGAACACAATGGTTTCCGTGTCGCATTGATTCCACAACCCAACTGGAGGGACGACTTGCGCGACTTCAAGAAATTCGGCAAGCCGAGGCTGTTTTTCGGCGTGTCGGCGGGCTGCATGGACTCGATGGTGAACCACTACACCGCCAACAAGCGCCTACGCAGCAACGACGCCTACACCCCAGGCGGCGAGGCGGGCTTCCGTCCCGACTACGCCTCGGTGGTCTATAGCAACATTTTGAAACAACTCTACCCCGATGTGCCCGTCGTCATCGGCGGCATCGAAGCCTCGCTGCGGCGCGTGACGCATTACGACTACTGGTCGGACAGCCTGAAACCCAGCATCTTGGTCGATTCCAAGGCCGACATTGGCGTGTATGGCATGGGCGAATACACCATGGTGGAAATCGCCAAGGCCATCCAAAACGGAAAGAAAGTCAGCGAACTGACCGACATCAAGCAGACCTTCTTTTTGCAAGACAAGAAACAGTCTCTCCCCGACTTCGAGGGCAAGACCATCGAACTCGTTTCGCACGAGATTTGCCTCAAAGACAAAAAGAAATACGCCTCCAACTTCCGGCACATCGAAGAAGAATCCAACAAAAAACACGCAGCAAGACTGATTCAAGGCATTGGCAACCAAAGGCTTGTCATCAATCCACCTTTGCCGACTTTCACCACTGAGCAAATTGACGCTTCCTTTGATTTGCCTTACACAAGGTTGCCGCACCCAAAATACGCCAAGCGCGGTGTCATTCCCGCTTACGAGATGATTCGGCATTCCGTCAATTTGCATCGAGGCTGCTTTGGCGGTTGTGCTTTCTGCACCATTTCGGCGCATCAAGGCAAGTTTGTGGCTTCGCGCAGCAAGGAATCCATCATGCGCGAGGTGGAGAAAGTCACTGAAATGGAGGACTTTAAGGGCTACATCAGCGACCTTGGCGGTCCGTCGGCTAACATGTACCGCATGAAGGGCAAGGACGAGCGCCTCTGCGAGAAATGCGCCCGACCGACCTGCCTGCAACCCACCGTCTGCAAAAACCTCAACACCGACCACCACCCGCTGATTGACATATATAAAGAGGTGGACGCGCACCCGAAAGTCAAGAAAGCCACCATTGGCTCGGGCATTCGCTATGATTTGTTTCTGCACGATTGTACGCCCGAGGAAAACAAAGCAATGGACTACGATGAATACTTCCGCCAATTGGTGACGAGGCATGTCAGTGGACGACTGAAAGTCGCGCCCGAGCATACTTCCGATGCCGTCCTCAAACTCATGCGCAAGCCCAAGTTCGACATGTTCGTGAAACTGAAAAAGAAGTTCGACCAAATCAACGAGAAGGAACATCTGAACCAGCAACTTATCCCCTATTTCATCTCCTCGCATCCCGATTGCTACCTTGAAGATATGGCAGATTTGGCAGTGAGAACCAAGGTATTAGGCTATCATCTGGAGCAAGTGCAAGACTTCACCCCCACCCCCATGACCTTGGCCACCGAAATCTATTATTCCGGCTACGACCCATACACCTTGGAACCCGTTTTTTGCGCCAAAACGAAAGAGGAAAAACTCGCCCAGCAACGCTTCTTTTTCTGGTATAAACCTGAGAATCGAGAGTGGGTGAAAAATGCGTTGCGGCGCATTGGTCATTCGGATTGGATTAGATTGTTATTCAAATAGATACATTAAAATCAAAGCGCGTTTTTATTCACGATACTATAGCCAAAAGTACCAATTTTTTTATAGATTTGGCCATAGTATTTTCGATTGTAAAGCCAAAAGTATCTGTTTTTTGATAGATTTGGCTATGGTATTGCATCCTATTTCAGAATTTATCTCTATATTTGCCAGCGAAATACGAAAATTCATGCCATGAAAAACCGCAACATAATCGGAAGAGATTACGAGCAATCCCTCATCAAGAAACTGTACCACTCCGACAAGGCGGAACTTGTAGCCATCTACGGGCGACGACGGGTCGGGAAAACCTATCTCGTGAAACGCTTTTTCGACGAGCAATTCGACTTTTACTTCACCGGACTTTACGAAACGCCCAAGCAAGTGCAACTTTCGGTATTCGCCGCCGAAATCGAGAAAAAGACCGGCGAGGCAACGCCCGTGCCCAAGACTTGGTTTGAGGCTTTCAGCCTCTTGCGTAAATACCTGAGCACACTTCGCAAGAGGAAAATCGTGGTCTTTCTTGATGAATTGCCGTGGATGGACACGCCCAAAAGCCACTTCATCCAAGCCTTTGGGTATTTTTGGAACACGTGGGCTTCGACGCAAAAAGGCATGAAACTTTTCATCTGCGGAAGTTCCACAACTTGGATGCTGTCGAAAATCATCGGCGACAAAGGCGGCCTTTACGGACGAGTCACGCGGCAGATTTACTTGGCTCCATTCCGGCTGAACGAGACGGAGGAATTTCTCGTCAAAACCAAAGGCATACGCTGGAACCGTTACCAAATCACGGAGGCCTACATGATTTTGGGCGGCATTCCTTATTATTTGGACATGCTGGAAAAAGACCAACCTTTCGCAAAGAGCATCGACAACCTGATTTTCCGAGAAGGCGCACCGTTAAGCACTGAATTTGAGTTCCTTTACCGCAGTTTGTTCAAGGATTCGGAGCAATACCGGCAGGTGGTGGAAATCTTGGCCGAAAAAACCAAAGGCATGACCCGCGAGGAGCTCATCAAGGCATTGAAAATGAAGAGCGGAGGCCGGTTGACCACCATCCTCAATGAACTGTGCAGTTGCGACTTCATCAGGAGATACAGCGCCATCGGGAAGTCGGACAAGGACGCACTCTATCAACTTTCCGACCCGTTCACGTTGTTTTATTTGCGTTATGCTGGCTCATCGACGCATCAAGACGAGCAATTTTGGCAAAACAACCACGGCCTGCCCGCCCAAAACGCTTGGAAAGGTTATGCTTTTGAGCAAGTCTGCCTGCAACACCTGCGCCAAATCAAGGCGAAACTTGGCGTTCTCGGTGTGTTGACCAACGCTTATTCGTGGTCGTGCAAAACCTTCACCGACAGCGACGGAACCGAATGGGAAGGCGGCCAAATCGACCTGCTCATCGACCGCAACGACGAGGTGATCAACATCTGCGAAATCAAATACTCCAAATCGCCATACGTCATCACTGAGGATTACGAGCGCAAACTGTGGTCGCGAGAAGCGACTTTCCGTCAGGTCACCAAAACTCGAAAGGCACTCCAGCATGTGTTTATCACCACATACGGCGTGAAACGAAACGAATGGTCCGATGTTGTCCATTCTGAAATCACCTTGAACGATCTCTTTGCCAAAGTGGAACTTTAAGGGCCGTTTTGGCTTCCGATACTATAGCCAAAAGTACCATTTTTTGATAGATTTGGCCATAGTATTTTCGATTGTAAAGCCAAAAGTATCTGTTTTTTGATAGATTTGGCTATGGTATCGAGTAAATGTCAAAGCAGGAAAACAAATGCTTTTGCCGCAAAAACAAAAAAACACTACCTTTGCCGCAAATTTAAACAACAAAAACTCAGAAATATGAAGAAAAGCATCATCGGAGCCATCGTGCTCATCGCTGCCCTTGCCATGACGGGCTGCAACAACGAGAAAAAGGAAAAGAAGCAACAGGAAGATGTCCAAAAGACTGAAGCCAAGGCAGAAAAGCCCCAATTGCCCAACCGGCTGCTCATCATTGTCGACCCGCAAGTCGACTTCACAACGGGCAGTTTGGCCACGGCCAAAGGTCCCGCCGCCATGGACTACCTTGCCAAAGCCCTGAACGAAGGCGCATGGAAAAACTACAGTTGGATCATCGTCACACAAGACGCACACCCCGAGAACCACTGCTCGTTTGCGCACATTGGCGGCGTGTTCCCGCCCCATTGCGTGCAAGGCACCGAAGGCATGAACGTTTATCCCGCTCTTCAAGAGGCTTTAACTAGCGTCACGCCCAACATCCCAGACGTCCATTACATGCAGAAAGGCGACCTCGCCGACAAGGAAGAGTTCAGCATTTTCCAAAACGCTCGCAGCGGTGAAAAACTCAGCGTCATCATCAAGGAAATCGGCTTTGAGGGCATCGACATCTGCGGCATCGCCACCGATTATTGCGTTTATGAGACTGCCAAAGACCTCATCGCGTTCTATCCCGCCAACAAGGTGCGCATCGTCACCAACTGCCTCGCCGCCGTTGACGACAACGACACCAAACTCGCCGACCTGATGAAAGAGAACGGCATCAAGGGCATTGAATTCTAATTTGACACGCTTCGCGTCATTGCGAGGAGGAACGACGAAGCAATCCAGAGAAATACTAACTATTGAACTTTAACTCTGGACTGCTTCGTGCCTCGCAGTGACGCAAAGCGACGCATAATAACTCATGGGAAACTTCAAGAACTTCCTGAAACGCAAAAACATCGACCTCACCTGGCGCGCCTATTTTGTCGATGCACTTGGTGCCATGGCCTTGGGCTTGTTCGCCTCTTTATTAATAGGTACCATTTTCCAAACCTTGGGCGACAAGACGGGCATTGAGGCTTTTGTCACCATTGCGAAATACGCCAAAGCCGCCACGGGAGCCGCCATTGCGGTGGCCATCGCCTACAAGCTGCGTTGTGAGGGATTGGTGCTGTTCAGCGCCATCGCCGTGGGCATCGCGGGCAACGAACTCGGCGGCCCGATGGGAGCGTATGCCGCTGTCATCGTGGCGATTGAGTTGGGAAAGATGGTCTATAAGGAGACCCAAGTGGATATTTTGGTCACGCCTGCCGTGGTGATTATCAGCGGCGTTTTGGTGGCCTACGCCGTGGGCGCACCCATCCAACGGGTGATGACAGCCCTCGGCACCTTCATCGAGAGCGCCACACAAATGCAGCCTTTCCTGATGGGCATCGTCGTATCTTTGGTCATTGGTGTTATACTGACTTTGCCCATCAGCTCGGCTGCCATCTGCCTCGCCATCGGCTTGGGCGGACTGGCGGGCGGGGCAGCCACAGCCGGCTGTTGCGCCCAAATGATCGGCTTCGCCATATTGAGTTTCAAGGAAAACCGTTGGGGCGGACTCATCGCGCAAGGTCTTGGCACTTCGATGCTGCAAATGGGCAACATCGTGAAGAACCCGAAAATCTGGATTCCCGTTTTGCTCACTGCCGCCATCACCGGCCCGATTTCGACTTGCGTTTTCCATTTGGAGAACATTCCCATCGGCTCCGGCATGGGCACCTGCGGCCTCGTCGGGCCTATCGGCATCTATACTGCCATGCCCGAAGGCGGAATGAACATGTGGATGGGAATGGGCTTGGTCTGCTTCGTCCTTCCCGCCATACTGACATGGACTTGGGGGTTGATTTTCCGTAAGATAGGCTGGATTCGCGAAGGCGACCTCAAAATCGACTGCTGATGCCTCAGAAGTCCGACAAACCGCTCACGTCCGACCAAGTGTTGGACAAGATGGCCAAGTATTGCGCCTATCAGGAACGTTGCGTGAAGGACGTGAGGGACAAACTGAAAACCTATGACATCCTCCAAGAAGAACGCGACAAGATCCTTGACTATCTGTTGGATAACCGTTTCGTCAACGACGAGCGTTTTGCCCAAAGCTTTGTCCGTGGCAAAGTCAACCAAAGCGGTTGGGGAGTGAACAAGATCCGATTCCACCTCATCTCAAAAGGCATCGACAAAGACACTATCGACGAAGCCTTGGGGCAGACCGACGAGGAAGTCTATCGACAAAAACTAATTGACATTCTGAAGGTCAAATCCAAGACCGTGAAAGCAGCCTCCGACTTCGAGAAAAAGCGCAAACTGGCCACCTACGCCATGCAAAAAGGCTTTGAGGGCGGTTTGGTTTGGGAGGTCGTGAAGGAATTGGATTTTGAGTAAGTTTTTGTATCTTTGCCGCAAATTTCAACGAGAACCGATGAAGATTCCAAAAAGGCTAATCACACAAACCCCAGAGTGTCTGACCGATAACGTCGGTCAGACGCTGAATGTGATTATCTCGACCTTGTTTGCTTTGGTGTTCCTCACAGCCTATACGCCTTTTTCCGACACCTCATGGTTCCAACTTGGATCCAACCACCATTTCATGAACACGGTGGCCTTCGTCGGGACAGGCACTTTCTTCCTCGCCTGCAGTCGCGTGCTGATGACCTTTGCCGTCAGGAAGATGCGGCATTTCCCGACATGGCTGTATATCTTTTGGCTGTTCGCCGAGATCCTCCTCATCGCCGCATATCACACCAGCATTTCCTTTTTCCAAATCAAGGTCACAGAATACAGTTTGGCTTATATCTTCGCCAAGAGCCTGCTTATCACTTTCATCGCCTTGGCGACGCCCTATACCATCACCGACCTGCTTTTGCTTCTGCACGACACGCGACAAAAACTGATGCTCACCAAGAGCGACACGGTGGAGTCGGACGATGAGGTGATGCCCGAACACACCGAAATCATCAACCTGATGGACAACAACGGCAACCTGAAACTGTCCGTCAAATTAGACAACCTCTATTACATCAAGGCGGAGGACAACTACATCAATGTCTTTTACCAGCGTAGCGGTGCCATCGCGAGTTACATGCTGCGCTGCAAGATGCAAACCATCGCCGACAACTGCGTGGATTCCAGCAGTTTGATGCGTTGCCACCGTTCCTACATCATTAACATCAAGAAAGTGAGCGTATTGCACAATGAGGCCGATGGTTTCGTCATCGACTTTGAACGTGAGGGATTGGATTCGGTGCCGGTTTCAAAGACCTATTCGGCGAAGGTTTTGGAGGCGTTTAACAAGAAGTAAAATCTGCTCAATTTAGGTTTTTTTTACCAAATTGAGCAGATTATAAACCAGAAAATGCCCCACTAATCGTTGGGACATTTTCTTCTGCTATCGTTTTCAAAATCATTTTCTTAACAATTCATTCCCCCACAGCAGTGGATGACCTGTCCCGTGACATACGAGGAGAGGTCGGAGGCGAGGAAGAGGGCCACGTTGGCCACGTCTTCGGGCGTGCCGCCGCGACGCAGCGGAATGAGGCTCTCCCATGCCTTGCGGACATCGTCCGGCAAAGCGTCGGTCATGGCGGTGATGATGAAGCCGGGAGCGATGGCGTTGTGGCGGATGCCGCGCACGCCCATCTCCTTGGCCGCACTCTTGGTGAAGCCGATGATACCAGCCTTCGAGGCGCTGTAGTTGCACTGGTTGGCATTGCCCGAAACGCCCACCACTGAGCTCATGTTGATGACGCTGCCGCCAGCCTGCTTCCACATGACGGGTTGCACGGCCTTGGTGAAGTTGAACACCGACTTGAGGTTTACGTTGATGACGGCATCCCACTGCTCCTCGGTCATGCGCTTGAGGGCGGTGTCCTTGGTGATACCCGCATTATTGACGAGGATGTCTATGCGGCCAAAATCCTTGACGATTTGGTCAACAACTTGGTGTGTTTCCTCGAAGTTGGCGGCATTGGAGGCGTAGGCCTTGACTTCAACGCCCAACGCCTTCAGTTCCTTTTCGGTTTCCAAAACGACATCGTTCATAGCAATGTCGGTGAAGGCGATGTTGCAGCCTTCCTGCGCAAAACGCATGGCGATGGCCTTGCCTATGCCACGTCCGGCTCCCGTAATCAGAGCCACTTTATTGTCTAAAAGTCCCATTGTGTTTCAGATTTATTATTTCAGATTTAAGATTCAAGATTTAAAATTTCAGGATTTCTTTGTGTATTTTTCAATCAGTGCATAAATATCTCCGACCGTCTTGAGCTTGGCGGTGTCCTCCTCAGTAAACCTCAGGTTGAACTCTCGCTCAAGAAGCACGGAAAGTTCCACAAAATCGAGCGAATCGGCACCCAAATCGTTGAAAAGGTGCTTTTCCTCGGTGATTTCGCTCTCGGCGACCTTCAATTTCGAGGAAATCAGAGCCTTTGTCTTGTCTTGGATTGTTGCCATAACGAATTTCAGATTTCAAATTTCAGATTTCAGATTTCAAATTTCAAATTCAAGATTTTGGATTTATTGCTTGTTTCGGGTGTCGGGGAGCAGGGCAAAGGAGAGTTCGCCCTTGACGCACATCTTGCCCCCGACGCTGAGCACGGCGGAGCAGATGTAGATGTTGGCACGATGGTAGGTCAGTGTGGCTTCCACCTCGACGGTGTCGCCTGGCTTGACGCTGTTCTTGAAGCGCACCTTGTCGATGCCAGTGTAGAAAGTCAGCTTGCCGATGAGGTCGTCCTTCATCAGCAGGGCGCAACTCTGGGCCATGATTTCGCAAAGGATGACACCCGGCACGACGGGTTCGCCCGGGAAGTGGCCTTGCAGGAAGAATTCCTCGCCCGTCACGTGGTATTTGGAGTGGGCCACATGGTTTTCGTCTAAATTCATCTCGTCCACGAGGAGCATAGGCTCGCGGTGTGGGAGATACTGTTTGATTTCGTCTCTGTTCATGTTTTGATTATTTCAAGATTTCTAATTTCAAGATTGGCTTTCAGCTTTAACTTCGTTGAATCTTCGATTTCAGCAATCAGCTCTCAGCCTCGGTTCCACCAAGCCAACAGCTAATGACTGACTGCTGATAGCTGATAGCTGATAGCTGATGGCTGATGGCTGATAGCTGATAGCTTCATTTCACTTTCCTAATCGCCAAGCAACCATTATGTCCGCCGAAGCCAAGCGAGTTGGAGATGGCGATGTCCAAATCTGCCTTGACGGGCGTGTTGGGCGTGTAGTTGAGGTCGCATTCGGGGTCGGGCTCGTCCAAGTTGATGGTGGGCGGGACAATGCCGTTGTTCAATGCCATAACACTGATAATGAGTTCGATGGCACCAGCGGCACCGAGGGCGTGTCCCATTTCGGACTTGGTGGAGCTGATGTGAGCCTTGCGGGCTTCCTCCTCACCCATCGCAATCTTGATAGCCTTGGTTTCGCCGCTATCGTTCATGGGCGTTCCCGTGCCATGCGCGTTGATGTAGAGCCTCTCCCCTGCCTTGAACTGGGCTTCTTCAAGGGCTTGCCTGATGGCCAGGCTCTGTGTGGTGCCGTCGGGGCGCGGGGCGGTGCTGTGGTAGGCATCGCACGAGTTGCCGTAGCCGCACAATTCGGCGTAGATGGTTGCGCCGCGCTGTTTGGCGTGTTCGTATTCCTCAAGGAGGACGATGCCAGAGCCTTCAGCGATGACGAAGCCACCTCTGTTCTTGTTGAACGGCAGCGAGGCATATTTCGGGTCTTCGGCCTTGGTGAGGGCTTTGGCGTTGGCGAAGCCGGCGATGGCAACGGGGTTGATGCCCGCCTCCGAGCCTCCGGTGATGATGGCGTCGGCGTAGCCATGCTTGATGGCGCGGTAGGCCTCGCCGATGCTGTGTGTTCCAGTGGCGCAAGCCGTCACGATGGGCACGCAAGGGCCTTGTGCGTTGTAGCGGATGGCCACGCTGCCCGAAGCCATGTTGCCAATCATGGTGGGTATCATGAGGGGTGAAATCCAGCGCGGGCCTTCGTCTTTAAACTTCAGGACACCGTTCATGATGGTGTCGAAGCCGCCGATGCCCGACCCGACATACACGCCCAAGCGCGACGGATCCATTTGCAGGTCTTCATTGTCTTTCATGGCCTGATGGGCAGCAGCCAAAGTATAAACCGCAAAACGGTCGTTGCGTTTGACGAAGCCCTTGTCCACGCCGCAAGCCTCGGGGTCGAAGTCCTTCAGCTCGGCGGCAATCTTCACGGGAAGGTCGGTGGTGTCGAACGACTTGATGAAGTCGATGCCACAATAGCCTTCCATGAGGTTTTTCCATATCGTCGGCAGGTCGTTGCCGATGGGCGAAACGGCACCCATGCCAGTGATTACTACTCTTCTGTTATTCATATTTGTTGTTTTTTTCTTCTACTCAAATTTATTATGCGGCTGCCACAATGTGACAGCCCTACAACTGTCAACTATCAACTATCAACTGTTAACTGTTAACTGTCAACTGATCAAACCTCCCATTCCCAGAGGCAGGCGGCGGAGACGAATCCCGCGCCGAAGGCACTCATGACAATCTTGTCGCCAGCCTTGATTTTTCCGTCGGCAATCATCTCGTCGAGCATGATCGGGATACTGGCCGACGAGGTGTTGCCGTATTTCTCGATAACGGTGGGATACTTCTCTTCGGGGCCGCCCACGATGTTGCGGATGCCCTCGATAATGCGCTTGTTGGCCTGATGCAGCAGGAAGAAGTCTATATCCTCATGCTTCAGGTTGTTGCGTTGCAGAATGGCGATAATGTCTTTCGCCGACTCCGAGACAGCGGTGCGGAACAATTCCTTGCCTTTCATCACCAACGGCTGTCCTTTGGTGTATTTCTGCTCGAAAGGCGTGGTTTCCATACCTCTTTCATAATAAAGCACATCGCGGTCGGAGATCATGGTGAGTTTCACGTCCTTGAAGGCCTCGCCCGGGGCAAGCACCACGGCACCGGCACCGTCGCCAAACAAGACGCTACAGTCGCGCTCGTGCCAGTCGCAGTATTTGGTGGGTTCTTCGGCGCACACTATTAATATGTTCTTTGCGCGCCCCGCCTTCATCATGCCGTCGGCGAGCATCAGCGCGTTGACAAATCCAGCGCAAGCCACGTTGATGTCCAATCCGGCGCAAGTCACGCCAATGCGGTTCTGGATGATGCAACTGAGCCCCGGAGTGATATGCTGGTTGGCCACATTCGAGACCAAAAGGAAATCGATTTGGTCGGGGGTGAGGCCGGCGGACTTGATGGCTTTGTTGGAAGCATCCACGGCTAAGTCATACAAAGTTTCGGTCGATAACAAATGACGCGCTTTGATACCCGTGCGGGTTGAAATCCAAGCATCGTTCGTGTCTAAGAAAGTCGCCAAGTCGTCGTTAGTAACGGTTAGAGACGGCAATGCGCTTCCTGTTCCAATTATTTTCATTTCGTTTTCAATTAAAATTTCTCTTTTCGATTCGGGAGCTTCGACTGGCTCAGGATTCTTTAGGCCGTTGAGTTTGTCGAAACGCCGACTCGCGTTGATTAAAACGTTGCAAAAGTACAGTATCGTGTCATGCCGTGCGGAAAATGTGTCCAAAACGGGCGAAATGTGGCGAAAATCGCCTATTTGTGGCGAAAATCGGCGAAAAATGTGGCGAAAATCGGGGGGATGATGAGGCATTATGTCGATTTTATGTATTTTTGGGGTCGAAAAAAGAACTGTTTTTTGGACAAACAAAACAACTCCGATATGAATAACAACCGTTTCTACGTTTTCTGCCGCATCACTATGGTGGCTTTTCTCCTATCGACAACACTTGCATCCCTGTCCCAGACTTTCTTAGGATCGGCGGACAACGGACTCTGGTCGAACCCCAACAACTGGCTTGACGGATTGAAGCCCAATGGAATGTTCTCCGAGGCAACCATCTCCGCCGACGTCATCGTTGACGAGGACGTGAGCATCGGAACGCTGAATAATGCAGGCAATTACACCCTCTCCATCCTTGCAGGCAAGAGACTGAGCGTGAATTCAACCATCAATTGGGGTGAGAACGATTTTATCCTTGAAGACAACGCCCAATTGGTCCATGGCCATCCCATTCGTGTGAAAGCAAAAAAGAACATCAACGCCTACGACGAAGACACCCATCTTTGGGACCTCATCGCCTCACCCGTGCGCGAAGACGTTATGCCCTCTACGGAAAATGGTTTTCTCACCGAACAGGAGACAGGCTACGCGCTGTATTCTTTCGATGCAAACACAACGGATTGGATTAACTTCAAAGAGACTCCATTCGCAATAGAACACGGAAAGAGTTACCTGTATGCCAACGCTTTAGACACCGTTCTACTATTTGAGGGGAGAACGATTGGCTACTCAGCCGAATGCAATCTTTCATACCATCCCGAGAATGGAGCGTTTGCTGGGTGCAACTTTGTAGGCAACCCTTTGCCTTGCGACGCATTCCTGAACAGAAGTTACTATGTCCTAAGCGAAAAAGGCAACTCTTTGATTGCAGTGGCCAATTCTGAAACCAAAAGCATTGCGCCATGCTCAGGTATCATCGTCAATTCAAATGGTCAGGAGGACTCCAACCTTTGGTTTAGCCACATGCCTTTCTTCCAAAATCTTGGAACTCAAGGATATATAGAAATCACTGTGGCAAAAAACGATACGCCCTCTTCGGTGCTTGACCAGGCCATCCTTAGTTTCAACGAAGGCGACGATTTGTCCAAATTCTCCCTGTTTGAGGACTCACCCAAAGTCTTTTTCTCCAAAGACAGCCAGGATTTGTCCATCCTCAGCATTGACAGTTTGGATGTCCAACCCCTAAAATTCAAAGCCGACAAGAACGGCTCCTACACCCTCCATTTTGAGCAAAAAAGATTGAACCTCAATTTCTTGCATCTCATCGACAACATAACCGGAGCCAACATCGACCTTATAGCCTCTCCCGATTACACCTTCAATGCTACAACCTCGGACTACGCCTCTCGCTTCAAATTGGTCTTCGACCCTCACTATGGCGTGGAAGAACAAGACCTTACAGGCTCAGGGACTTTTGCCTATTTTGCGGACGGGCACATCATCATAAACGATGTAGAGACGTGCCATGGCGCGTCCCTACAGATTGTGGATATGACGGGGCGGATAATAATCAGTAGAGACGTTGCGCGCAACGTCTCTACAAACGGGATTACACCTGGTCTCTATGTCTTGCGCCTCAATACTGGCAACGCCATTCGGACGCAAAAGATTGTAATTCATTGATTTATACAAACCCTTCGACAGGCTTAGGGACTTCAACTTTACATCCCACCCATGCCTTGCGGCGAACCGCCCGACTCGCCTTCGCCTTGACGGGCGCGCTGCTCCAGTTCCATCTTGCCGAAACGGAAGGTCAGGCCGACCGAAACGCTGCGGCTGTTGAACTTGGAATTGGACGTGGAAACCACATACGGGCTGTTGTTCGACTGACCCCAGCTGTTCCAGTTGAAGATGTCGTTGGCATTGACATAGACCGACATCTTGCGGTCGAAGAAGTCGGCGCGAAGGCCGGCGTTGATGCCGCACCAGCCTTTACGCTCGCTGAACAGCGATTGCGTCGGGGAACTGTAATAGCCCGAGGCCGTCACTTCGAGTTTGTTCCAAAGTTTGGCCCATAGATTCATGCGGAAACTGTACGACCACTTGTCGAACTCATAGGGCTGGCCGTTGTATTCGGTATAAATGTAGGAATCGTAGAGGTTGGCATAGAAGCGCAAATTGAAGAAGCCGCTTGGGCGATACATCATGTTGTACTCCAAGCCCGTAGTGTAGCTCTTGCCCACGTTGACGGGATAGGAATACTGCACAATGCGGTCGTAAAGCCAATGATACTGAGAGAGTTGGATTGTGTTCACTTCATTCGACTTGCCGCGATAGTAGGCCGACAAGCCGATGGAGCCGAAGCTGTTCCAATACTTGGTCCAGCCCGCCTCGAAGGAGTTGGTATAGACGCGCTCCAAGTCAGGGTTGCCCGTGCTATAGCTGTCCACATGATACAGGGGGAACTTGCTCAACTGTTCCGCCTCGGGCGCGGCAATGCGGCGCGTGTAGCTCAGCTTGAAGTTGTGCATCGACTTGGTCCTGTACGACAGGTGCAGCGAAGGCCTGACACTGAAGAAAGGCTTGCGGAAATCATAATTGGTCGTGTCGCCGGGGAAGGTGTAGGGATATTCACCCGTGACCAACTCACTGACGAAACGTATGCCGGGCTTCACGGTGAGGCCGCCAAACTTGTGCTGCACGGTGATGAAGGCCTCGTTGTTCAGGTTGGTGAACTTGGCGTCATAGCTGCGATAGACATCGTTCACCCATTCGCCGTTGGCCATCGTGTCGGTGACGAGGGTGCGCGTTTCGGGGTCGTAGCCCACCGTGTAGCCCACCGAAACCTCGCCGTTCTCGGAATAGGGGCGGTTATAGACGATTTCGGCCTCCGCACCCATCGAGCCGTATTTGCCGTTCTGGTGCATCACACGGGTGTATTCATAAGGCGAGGTGAACACCCTCTTGATCTCGCCGCCGTTGGAGCCACCCCAACCCATGCCGTTCACGCTGACGGAGAGGTTGTGGCCCTTGTTGTCGAACTTGTGCATGTAATACAGGCCGCCGTTGGCGAAAAAGTTGCGGCTCGGGGCGCTGCTGCTTTCCGAAAAAGCGGCGACAAGAGAATCGGGTAAGAACTCCTCCCTGAACATGAAAGAATTGTTCACATTGTTGCCCCAATGCGGCCATGTGCTGAACCAAAGGTTGATGCTGTTGGCGGTATCTATCTCATAATCAAGACTGAAGAAACCGCCCGCGTTGTAACCCTTGTTGCTGAAATTCGACGAATCGATTTCATGGCTGGCGAGTTGTCCGCTCTCGGTGAACAAGGACTGCTCGACGTTGCTGTAGCCCTTCCAGTTGGAAAAGCCGCCGTTGATGTAGGCATTGACGGTCAGCTTGTCGTTCGACCAGACGTAGGATGCCCACGGGCCAATGTAAGGCTGCGTCGAAGCATTCACGCCGAAGCTGAAAAACTCGTTCTTTTGGATTTTGGCGTTCGTGACGATGTTGATGATGCCGTCGGCCTTGGAGCCGTAGCGCGCCGAGGGGTTGGTGATGACTTCCACGCGGTCGAGGCTGTTGGCGGGCAGGGTTTGGATGTAGGTTTTCAGGTTTTCGGCGGTCATGTGCGAGGGTTTGTCGTTGATCCACACCTCCACGCTCGAAGTGCCGCGCAGGGTGATGTTGCCCTCCACATCGACTTCCACGCCGGGCGCGTTCTGCAAGGCATCCGACAGCGTTCCTGTTTGTATGCTGGGGTCTTCGGCCACGTTATACATGGTCTTTTCGCCTTCCACGGCAAACAGCGGGCGCTTTTCGGCAATCACCACCTCACCGAGTTTGGTGGAACCTTCGGAAAGCTTTAGTTTTCCCAAGTCTTGGTTGCCTTTCACGGTCAAGTCCTGCTCAAAGGTTTGGAAACCAATGGCCGACACTTGCAGGCGGTAGTCGCCGTTGGGAGCCAAAAGTTCAAACTTGCCTTTGTCGTCGGAAGCGGCACCGCTCACAAAGGCACTATCGGCCTGCCGAAACAGTCCCACATTGACGAAGGGAATCGCCTTGCCGTTGGCCTCCTCTACGATGGTTCCGGTAATCTTGTTTTGTGCCAAAGCGGGAAAAATGAGGCACATGCATAGTGCCAAGAGCATAATAAAACGTTTACTCATAATCATAACTCTTTGATGGTTCTGGATGGTTTGTTCTGATAACGGCGACACCTTATTAATATTGCCGCTCGCTTGACTTTTGTAGATGTTTTCCATGACATTTTGTTTTACTTGTTTAGTGTATTAGTTTGTTATTACACTTCAAAAGTACGGCTTTTTTTGATACTGTCAAGAAAAAAGTTGGTTTTTTTTGAAAAAGTTGGTTTTTCCGTGTGGTTCCGCTGGATTTGCAATCCAGCGGCATCGAGTATGGGGATTTGAAATCCCCGTCTCCTTGCTGGCGAATTGCAAATTCGCCAGAACTTACTGATGAATCAACCGTTCACAAAACGCCTCCAAATCCTCCTTCGATGACCATTCCTCCATAATGAAGAACGAACCGTTCTCAATACCACACATCACCTTCCAGTCCTGAATGACGACACCATTCATGACAAGTACCGCTCTACGGCCTGTTATCTCAGAGGTAAATTGATACCAAAGCTGGCTCGCCTCGGGAGTCAGATACACAATCATCGGCACGGATTCGGTACATGGATATTTGTAAGGTCGGGTTACTTCCACCTTTTGTATAAGGGGTTTGCCTTCCATGATGGCGGAACTGATGGCCGGTCCATCGAGTATGCTCTTTTTCAGCCTATACACCCTTGCTTGGTCTTTTTCTACCTCTTTCCATTCGTGGATGGAGGTCTCGTCAAGGCCAAAGGTCGTGGGCTTTTCTTTCGCCACCATAGCGACTAAGGAATCATTTTGTTGCCATTGTTTCAGCAACGTTGGGGCATACGCTTCGGAAACTACCGTATCCGTAAAGACTTCCCAAAACTCCAGTTTCCCTTCCGTCGAAAAATCATTTTCCGCACGTACATATTCCACGGTGCGCCACATCGGCGGCAGTTTCAGATGCGAAGCCACAATCATGTAAGCCCAAACATCAAGGCAGAGGAAAGCGGCAAACATGACAACGCAGAACCATTTTTGCTTCTTGTCGAAACCGGTTTTTTTGTTTTCTGTAGCCTCAGAAGCTTCTATCTGCCCGATAATCTCATCGCAAGGCCTTGTCACATGGCGAATCCCAATCACTCCAACTCCCACAAACCACACCAGTGTAAAACAAAGCACAGCGAGGAATCTGCCAAAGCTCGGAAAGTGATCGTATCCGGCATGAGCAAACAAGCCCACAGACAGGATTAAAATGGAAACAGCGCTTAGGATCGTAAATAACGTATAGAATAACTTGAAGCTTCGAGCTTGGTTGGAGAGGGTCAGCAAATCGTTGTTCTCTATGGTTTTGACGTGCAGTTTTCTCAGCATCCAAATCTCGACGGCAAAACCCACCAAACAATAGGCTATCCAAAACAGCCTCAACGAAAGGTTGTTGCCAAATTCCCATTTGGTGATCAGTAGCCCAACGAGAATTGCCAGCGGATAGAGTATGTATTGTTTCCAACGGTAACGCATATAGAAATCCACATTGCTCTTGATAGACGACTTCATCAGCCTATCATTGACGATTTCCTGTTGGTCGAACTGCTGTTTCAGCGCCTCGTATTGCGCTTTCAGTTGGTCGAGTTCGTTCAAATTATTGTTTTCGTTGTTTTCCATGATGATTCCCTTTCATTCGTTTTTCGACATTTTCACCAGTTTTTCCTTGATGCGAGCCAGCCTCACCCCCACGTTGTTCGGCGTGATGCCGATGATGGCCCCGATTTCATCATAACTGATGCCTTCGAGCCAAAGCAGGATGAGGCTTCGGTCGATGAGGTCGAGACGCGAGATGCGGTCGTAGAGGTCACGGATTTGCTGCGTCGAGGGGTCGTCGGCCTCGTAAGGGTCGATGTCCACCGTCAACGGCACCGTCTCTATGCGACGGCGTTCCTTCTTGTCTTGGTTGATGGCCGTGTTGAGCGCGACGCGATAGATCCAAGTCTGCGCGGTGCTGCGTCCCTCGTAGTTGTCGAAGCCGTTCCAAAGCCTGATGAGGATTTCCTGAAACAGGTCGTCGATTTCGGCCTTGTTGCGCGAGAACATATAGCACACCGTGTAGATGGTCCGCTTGTGCTGCCGCACCAAAAGTTCAAACTGATGTTCCTTGTCGTTGTTCATAATGCGTTTTCGTTGCAACGTTCATTAGGTTAGACAGCGAAAGTAGGGAAATATTACAAGGAATTAGGATGTTTTTGGGAAAAGTCACCGCAACATCCACTTCCAAACGGGAATCACTTCAATTGTCAGACCATCCTTTTCGATGGTTTCTTCCTCGTCGTAGGTCACGATGACGGCCTTTTTCAACTTGAAGACTTTGTTGAAGTCCACCAAAGCATTCACTTCGCGCGTGCGCGTCTCGTCATCTTCGATGCTGTATGACGCTTGGACGGCCAATTTGGCTTCGGGAATGTAGAAATCCAAATCCACGTTGCCGTGCTTGTAGTAGAACAACATTGGCTCGTCGGGATTCCAATATTTCCTTCGCAAATGGAGCGCAACAAGATTCTCAAGCAGTTTGGTTTCGCCTTCAAACATAAAAAGATTCAAAAGGCCATTGTCCAAAAAATAGCGTTTTCGAAGTGTTTCTTGCTCAGAGACCGGCGAGGCATAGTTCGGAAACGAAAAAATGAGGTAGCTCTCCTCCATATATTGCAAATAGTCTTTGATGGTGGGTGTACTTATGTTTTCGCCCGTCGATTTGATGATGTTGCCGAAACGCGAAATGGCAGTGGCTTGCATCACATTGTCGGCCACTTTTCGGGTCAGCAGGCGAAGTTGGCGCTCGTTGCGGATGCTGTTGCGGGTAATGATGTCTCCCATCAGGATTTTCTGATAGAGGCTGTTGATCCACTCGCGTTTGCCCACCAAATCAAATGTTTCCGAAAAGCCTCCAAAATAAAAGTAATCGTCGAATAGGCGGCGGACCTGCAACCGCATTTCAGGGTCGAATTCCCAGTTTTGGCCTGGGAAAATACCATGATAGGATAGGTATTCGCGCCATGAGAACGGAAACACCTCGCGGATGACAAACCGACCGCCCAAGGTCGTGGCAATCTGGCTGCTGAGCATTTTGGCGTTGCTGCCCGTCACCATAACGCGGTATTTGGAATCAGCAAGCCGCCTAACGAATTTTTCCCATCCCTCAATGCTCTGAATCTCATCCAAATACACCCAAGGCTTCTTTGGCCCGAACAGCTCCTGATAGCACTCAATGAGCATGTTCAATTCATCAGCCTTGATTTCGGCAAGTCGCTCGTCCTCAAAATTGATGAACAGACAATCCCCAATGGTGATTTGACCTGCTGAAATCCTTTCTTGAATGTCCTGATACAACAAATAGGACTTGCCCGCCCTACGGATGCCAACATTCACATAGCACATATTGTCTTCGTAAGAAAAAGGGCGGCGAATCAACTTCAATCGACTGATTTCCTGTTGCTTTTCCTTGATAATAGCTTTGACGACATTTTTTTTCATTGCAATATTTTGAATTATATTTTGCAAAAATATGAAATTATTTGAAACTATACTTCAAAATAATTTGAAAATGTTTGCGAAAAAAGTGGTGGAATCTCATTCGTCTGAATCGGCAGGTTCGGAAAATTCAAATATCGGGGGATTTCTAATTATCAAGAATTTGAGAAATCGAAGATTGGCGTACGCCGAATCCAAGATTTCAACGTAGTTAATTTGAGATTTTCTATTTTGTTGATTATTTGAATTTTATTAAATTTAAGACAAAAATTGCTGTCAATTTAGAAATGCCCACAAGGAAACCTCGTTTTTCCTTTTACCCCAAAAATGCCGCCACATTCACGGCGATGATGTTGGTATCGAATTGCTTGGTTTCCATATCATTGGAAAGCACAAAGGAGTGAATCACCGGCTTGTCGAGGATGGTTTCCAAGTCGCGGAGGTGCCTTGCATCGGTCTTGGCCACATGCTCCGCCATTTTCATCTCGAAAGCGAAATAGCCGTCTTGCAACTCAACGAGGAGGTCAATTTCCTTGCCGTCGTGGGTGCGCAAATGGTAGAATGAGGCATCGGAGAACACATTTTGCGCTTGCTTGTAAAGTTCCGAAACGACGAGACTTTCAAACTCGGCTCCAGTCATGCCGCCGCGTTTTTGCAACACGGCCTGCAACACGCCGTGGTCTAAATAATGCACCTTGGGCATTTTCGCCAAACGCTTGTTCGCATTGCGTTCCCAGGGCGGCAACATAAGGGTTTGGTAACTCAGCCGCAGGTATTCCATATACCGGCTGACCGTCTTCGACGACATCCCCAATGCAGTGGCCAATGCCGACACATTCACGGTTTGCGCCGTCTGCAAGGCCAATGCCTTTTGCAGTTTGACGTAGGGTTCGAGGTCGCGGAAGGAGGCCAAGTCGCGCACATCGCGTTCAAGGTAGGTGCGCACATAGTCCTTTAGCCACAAGTAGCGTTCTTCGTCGGTCATTTCCTCGTCCACCAAGGCGGGATAGCCGCCAAACTTCAGGTAATGCGCCCAAGCCTTTTGCTTCTTTGGCATGGTCGGGTCGAGGGCAAAGGAAGGCCAAAACGCGGGCATGGCATTGGGCTGCTGCAACAGTTGCTGCCAAGGCGAAAGTCGAATTTCATCGTCCCAACTTTCGGTCAAAAGTTCAGGAAGCACCAAAGGATACAGGTTGAAAATGGTGCAGCGCCCCGCAAGGCTTTCCTTCACTTTCTGCAACAACAGCAATTGGCTGGAGCCGAGCAAGACATAGCGCACATCTGGGAATTGGTCGTAGGCTGACTTGATGCTTTCCACCAATTCAGGCAGTTTCTGCACTTCGTCAAGGATGGCTTGGGGGTATAATTCGCGCCATTGCCCCGCCGTGAGCCGAAGGAAGGCCGGACTTGCCACGGGGTCTTCTATCGAGAGATAGACATAATCATCAAGCACTTGCCGCACGAGGGTGGTTTTCCCCACTTGACGCGCACCCGTAAACACCATGATTCTGCCGCTTTTGCGGTCTTTCCTTTTCAGGACTTCGGCGGTCATTTGTCGCTTCTTACCCATAACTTTTCTTTTTTCATTTCGACGGCAAAAATACGAACAATTTTGATATAGTACCAAAATTTACGCCGAATTTTTCCCGATTAGTCCAAAATTTACGCCAAATTTAGACATTTAAGTCCAAAATTTACGCCGAATTTAGTTCCTATCGGTAGATTTGGAAGGGTCGAATATCAATCTTTACCATCAAAATGCTTTGAACCTCACGAGTGTGCCAACTGTCACATCAAATCCTTCTCCCCCAGCCATTTGGGATTATCGGCTACCTTATGAATAATCCGTCCACTATTTACACGGAAGAGATGTTTGCCCTATCGTGTAGTGAATGGACGGATAATCAGGCTGTAAGGATGGATTACCTTTCGCTCTTGCGAACAAATTCAAAGTGGAACGGCTTGTCGAAATGGCGACGGGAATAATAGGTTATGGATGGGTTCTTCAGGTCCATTACAAGAGTCCAGGCTGTGCCTATAGGCTTGCCCTCCATTGGCGGCAAAGAAACGGAAGCCATTGCTTGGGTGAGTTGCTGCCTGTCCATTACGCCTTCGGCGGCATCAAACTGGCTGCAAAGGAATTCATATCGCCGGTCTCCTTCTTTCAGGCCAACGTTCAGTTTGGACGCACACAGATAGTGATTGGCTACGGCGACTGATTCAACAACCTCCATCTGGTTTTCTACATATTCGACCACGACACTCCGGCCCGATGCATCGGAAATAGCATAATGATGTGCGGCACCGATGTCCGAGTTCATATCAATTCCCCGAAGCAAATCCAAAGCATCATCCACTGTGGCGGCATTTTTAAGAAGGTAGCAAATGGCCGATGTGGTGGTTAGGGCAGGCTTTCCGCTATCTTGATGAGTTTGAGCGTTGTCACCTGCCATCAAGTCTGCGACGGCCAGTCCTTTTTCGTTGATGCCGTCCAAAGCGAAAAACAGTACGGAGAGTGCCATATACTGATTCTTGAAACCTTCCGGGAGCCACCCTTCCCCGAAACCGAGGTAGTCGAGGTTGAAGGTGGTGTAGGTCTCATAACCCTGCTCGGGAATCGTGTGAAGAACAATACCTGTTGCCGGAGAAGACTCAAAGTTACGACCCATCAAGACACCGCCTTCTGGCGTTCGTACCGTCAAGGCAGAGCAACCGTATTTCGCCGGTGAGGGTTTTCCTTCCTTCGGTTGATAAAAACCCTTTGAGAGAAAACGCATAACGTATTCGGACAGTTCATTGGCACTGCGTCCGCCGCCGTTCTTCATCAGTCCAGCGAAGCCGTCATCTCCTTTATATTCCATATAATACAGTCCGTCGTCAAGTTTCCTAACGGACATCGCACCCTGTTCAAGCGGGTCGACTTGTGCCCTTGCGCTTGCTCCGAAAAGAAGCACAAGTACGCTCCATAAAATGGTTGTGACTATCTTTTTCATTTTTTCGATTATTTACTTGCCGAAAGGTACTCTTTCAGCGATTCTACATATTTGTTGAAAGCATCCTGACCTGCCGTGGTAATCTTGCAGGTAGTGCGAGGTATCTTTCCTTTGAAGCCTTTTTCCACCGTGATGTATCCGGCAGCCATAAGTTTGTCAATCTGCACACTGAGGTTTCCTGACGTGGCACCAGTCTGTTTCTTGAGGTAGGTAAAATCGGCTTCATCTACTCCTATCAGGATGGACATCACCGCCAATCTTAACTCCGAATGGAGAATCGGATCGAGTTTCGGGAACATAGTTATTGGTATTGGTGTTTGATAATCAGACCAGTAGCGGCGAGGATAAGTCCGCCTGCGGCAAAGACAAGCAACTGCGCTTCAGACCTAACCAACATCGCCACGACAGCACCGCCCACGCCAAGGATGAACCCACCTATGATAATAGGCCAGCTTTTCAGCAAAAATCCCGACGAACATTCTGCAAAGCCGAGAAGGGCGACGAGGAGGAGCGTGATGCACGACGGCATCTCAAACATCGCAACGATGCTGATGACCACCGCAAAAGCACAGTAAGCGAGCCAAATATAATGGAGTTGGCTGCTGATGACGTTTTGCGGAACGACGGTTCCCTTTTTTCCGAGAAGTCGCGCCAAAGGGAAGCCCAAGACAGGCATCGCAAACCACAACAGATTCCAACGGAGGTCTCTTGTGACGTGCAGCAACTCGTAAATGACGATGGAGAACACCAAAAGCAACGCTCCCCACAGGATGAAATGTTTTGCACTGTTTTGAAGAATGCAACGACGATTGTTGTTCAACATTTCACTGATCAGGTCGAGGCTCTCTTGAGCTGTCATTTCCTTGTTTTGTTCATTACTTTTTTCCATGATGATTAAAGTTTAGGTTAAGATGTTAGTGTTTATGTCGTTTGATGCTGCAAAAATAAACAAGTTTATAATATAAACTATACTATTTTTCAAACTTTTTTTTGATATTATTAGTATTGCTTTGATTATCAGCGAAAACAAATTACTGCATCGATAAAAA
The DNA here is from genome assembly GCA_045111995.1 of Candidatus Limimorpha sp. Classification (GTDB taxonomy): domain Bacteria; phylum Bacteroidota; class Bacteroidia; order Bacteroidales; family F082; genus Limimorpha. The sequence continues at coordinate 31,261 of JBGUHI010000082.1, forward strand.
CCCCGTGCGGTTTATTCACTATATTGGGAATTGTGGCAACATGACTGACTTCCAAACATTTCGTTTTATGGCGACTTGAAAATGTTTATTCAGAAGGATAAAAACACAAAACCCACGGGAATTGCGCAAAATTATTTACCTTTGCCGCCTGAAAAACAAAAATATGAAGTCTTTCGCGGAATATAAGCAAACTGCACCCAATTGGATTACGATGACCAATGGCGAGTTCTATCCGGACATTCTGACCGACGCCTGTGAATTGTACAAGCCCGTACTCGTCTTGTTCGGTCAATTGATAAATCCTCGAATACGACACCTTGCGCCGCCGTGGATTGAAGGTGATTTATGTGAACGATGGCCTAGGACTACTTCTCGGCTCTATGTGGGATGATTACGCCAAGTTGGAAGCAATGAACCCTAATAGGCTGTTAGTCATTACACTTCGGATGTTCAATGAGCGATTGAAAGAAAAATGGTTGTTGAAATATTGACCTCATGCGAAAAAGGCTTGAACTGATGCACAAATTGCTGTCTGACAAAGGCTCAATCTATGTTCATCTCGACAGCAATATGGTGTTTCATGTGAAAGTGATGATGGACGATATTTTCGGGATGCAAAACTTCAAGGGAATGATTACCAGAAAGAAGTGCAAGCCAAAGAATTTCACACGGAAAACATACGGCAACGTTTCCGATTACATCCTTTTTCACTCAAAAACCGACAATCCCGTTTGGAACCGTCCATACGAGGAATGGGATGACGAAAAGATTCTGAAGGAATATCCTTATATTGAGGAAGATACAGGGAGAAGATACAAAAAAGTGCCGATTCACGCTCCTGGCACCCGAAATGGGGCAACAGGTATGCCTTGGCGTGGTATGATGCCTCCAGAAGGCAAGCATTGGCAGTTTGCCCCCGAAAAATTAGACGAATTGGATGCCAAAGGTGAGATTTATTGGTCGTCAAACGGCAATCCCCGCCGAAAGGTTTATCTTGACCAAAGCAACGGTATTCCCGTGCAAGACATTTGGCTCGATTATCTTGACTCCAACAACCAAAACACGCTCATTACAGGCTATCCGACTGAGAAAAACCTTGATATGCTAAAACGCATCATCGAAACTTCCTCGCTGAAAGGCGACCTTGTAATGGATTGCTTTTCAGGTTCGGGAACCACCCTCATTGCAGCGGAAGAACTTGGAAGACAATGGATCGGAATCGACATAGGTGAAGAAACCATTGCTACCGTGGTCAACCGGTTCAAAAACGGCAGCAAGCCTATGGGCGATTATGTGAAGAAAAAAGTAGAGCAACAAACAATGACCATCTCACTTTTTGTCGAAGATAATAATGTTTTAGGGGAACAATGCGAATCCAAAAGAAATCATTCATCGGTATCCTTTGAAATACTTGAAGAGGCATAAACGAATTTTCCGTAATTTTGCAGCCACAAAACAAACACCTTAATAAATATGATTACTGCTGACCAACTTAAAGATTTATGTAAGAGGATTGATGCCTTGAGGAGGTATCTTTGACGTGGATCGTCGTACCATCGAAGCCCAAGAATTAGACGAAAAGACTCAGGACCCGGCTTTCTGGAGCGACCCGAAAGCCGCCGAAGCCACCATGAAGAAGGTGCGCGAGGTGAAAGGCTGGCTCAACGGCTACAAGGAAGCCGAGGACGCCTACAACGACCTCGCCGTGCTCTTCGACTTCGCCAAGGAAGGCGAAGCCACCGAGGAGGAAGTGGACGAACAATACAACGCGGCCATCCAAATCGTGGAAGCATTGGAGTTCAAGAACATGCTGCGCGAGGAAGCCGACCCGATGAGCGCAGTGCTGAAAATCAACGCGGGCGCAGGCGGCACCGAGGCCCAAGACTGGGCGCAGATGCTCATGCGAATGTATATGCGCTACGCCGAGAACCACAATTACAAACTCACCATTTCCAACTTGCTCGAAGCCGACGACGCCGGCATTAAGCAGGTGACGATGAAGCTCGAAGGCGACTATGCCTACGGCTACCTGAAAGGCGAAAACGGTGTGCACCGCTTGGTGCGCGTCAGCCCCTACAACGCCCAAGGCAAGCGCATGACCTCGTTTGCTTCGGTGTTCGTCACGCCGCTCATCGACGACACGGTGGAAATCGTCGTCGAGCAGTCAAGATTGTCGTGGGACACCTTCCGCAGTGGCGGCGCGGGCGGTCAGAACGTGAACAAGGTGGAGTCGGGCGTGCGCTTGCGTTACCAATACAAAGACCCCTACACCGGCGAAGAGGAGGAAATCCTCATCGAGAACACCGAAACCCGCGACCAGCCCAAGAACAAGGAGAACGCCCTGCGCCTCCTGAAGTCGCAACTCTACGACCGTGAGATGCGCCACCGCATGGAGGAACAGAACAAGATCGAGGCGGGCAAGATGAAAATCGAATGGGGCAGCCAAATCCGCTCCTACGTCTTCGACGACCGCCGCGTGAAAGACCACCGCACCAACTACCAGACTTCTGACGTGCAAGGTGTTATGGACGGCAACATCGACGAGTTCCTGAAGGCTTGGCTGATGGAGTTTGGCGCGAAGAAGGAGTGAGTCTCTTTTCCACCCTTGCCTCGTCGCTTTGCGCCTCCCACTTCCAAGGGGATTCCCGCAGGGCGGGGGATTAAAACAACAAGCCCTCTGCTGGGGAGCAACCTCGTGAGGAATAGGCTGTGCGACATGACGGCACGTTTGGAGCCGCATCCTTCCTCAGGGTGCGGCTTTACCATCAAGAAATGACCTATAAGTCGTTTTTTCACCAAAAAACTTGAAGATTCCACCGCCCCGAAAGGGTGGAACGACCCAAACCCTCATGCCATTACGCCACCACCCACTCGCTCAGCGTCCGCGTCTCGCGCGAGAACGCCATGCCGATCTTCACCACGGGCTTGCCCTCGGCCTCGTAGCGTATCGCGTA